>NZ_NHON01000047.1 GCF_002195995.1 Inquilinus limosus | reverse complement strand
CCCTCCCCCTAACCCCCTCCCGCAAGGGGAGGGGGGACTCGGAAGTTTTTATCCCTCCCCTCGGCCAGCGCATCGCGGTCGCCAGCGACACCGCTTTCGCCTTCGCCTATCCGCATCTGCTCGCTGCTTGGCGCGAGGCGGGGGCGGAGATCCTGCCGTTCTCGCCGCTGGCCGACGAGGCGCCGGCCCCCTCCGCCGACGCGATCTACCTGCCGGGCGGCTATCCCGAGCTGCAGGCCGGCCGACTGGCGGGGAACCGCCGCTTCCTCGACGGGCTGCGCGCGGCGGCGGGGCAGGGCCGGGCGATCTATGGCGAATGCGGCGGCTACATGGTAGTGGGCACCGGCCTTACTGACGCCGAAGGGCATCGCCACGCCATGGCCGGGCTGCTGCCGGTCGAGACCTCCTTCGCCGAGCGCCGGCTGCATCTCGGCTACCGCCGCGCCGCCCTGGCCGCCGCGACGCCGCTCGGTCGCGCCGGCACCGTCTGGCGCGGCCATGAGTTCCACTACGCCTCGATCCTGTCCGAAGGGCCGGGCGAGGCGCTGTTCGAGGCCTGGGATGCGGAGGGCACGCCGCTCGGTGCCCTCGGCCGGCGCGCCGGCTCCGTCTTCGGCTCCTTCTTCCATCTGATCGACCGGGCATGAGCATGGTTCCGCATGGCGGCGATCTGGCCGCGGCCGAGGCCCGCTGGGGCCGCCCCGCCGAGGGCTGGCTCGACCTCTCCACCGGCATCAACCCGGTGCCGTATCCGGTTCCGCCGATCGGCCCCGCCGCATGGCACCGGCTGCCGCAGCACGACCGGCTGCAAGCGCTGCTGAAGACCGCCCGCGCCTGTTACGGCACCCCGGCGGACGCGCCGGTCGTCGCCGCGCCGGGCACCCAGATCCTGATCCAGCTGCTGCCGCGGCTGCGCCCCGGCGCCCGGGTGGCGATCCTGGGCCCGACCTATGGCGAACACGCCGCCTGCTGGGCCGCGGAGGGCGCGACGGTGGCGACCGTCGGCTTGCTCGAGCAGGCCGCGGAGGCCGACGTCGTCGTGCTGGTCAATCCGAACAACCCGGACGGGTGCGTCGTCGGTGCCGGGCGCCTGCCGGCCCTGGCCGACAGGCTGGCGGCGCGCGGCGGCCTGCTGGTGGTGGACGAGGCCTTCGCCGAGGTGAAGCCCTGGGCCAGCGTCGCATCCGAGGCCGGGCGTCCCGGCCTGCTGATCCTGCGGTCCTTCGGCAAGTTCTTCGGCCTGGCCGGCATCCGCCTGGGTTTCGCCATCGGCGCGGCGACGGAGATCGAACGGCTGGCGCGGTGGCTCGGCCCCTGGGCCGTGCCGGGGCCGGCGATCGAGACCGGGATCGCGGCGCTATCGGACCAGGACTGGCAGGACCAGGCCCGGACACGCCTGTCGGACGATGCCGCGCGGCTGACGGCGCTGCTGCTCGCCCATGGCTTCACCGATCGCGGCGGGACCGACCTGTTCCGGCTGGTCGAGCATCCGGAGGCGGCGCGGATCTGGGATCGGCTCGGCCGCGCCGGCATCCTGGTCCGGCCGTTCCCGGACCGGCCCAGGCTGCTGCGCTTCGGCCTGCCGGGCGACGATGCGGGATTCGCCCGGCTCGCCGCCGCGCTGGGCTAGAGGCCGCGCAGCCGCGCCATCAGGTAGCTGTCGACATAGGCGCCGTCGCGATAGGCATAGGCGCGCTCGCAGCCCTCGATGACGAAGCCGAATTTCTCATACAGGGCGATCGCCGGGACATTGTCGGTCCACACCCCGAGCTCCAGCCGCTTCAGATTCAGCCAGTTGTCGGCGGCATCCAGCAGTGCCGCCATCAGCCCGGTGCCGATGCCCTGGCGGTGGAAATCGTCATGCACGCCGCAGGTCACGGCGCCGGTGTGGGCGCGCCGGCCCTTGCCCGGCTGCAGCAGCGCCCGGCCGACCACCCGGCCGGCGACCACCGCGGCGATGTGGATGTCGTCGGCCGGCGCCGATTCGAGGCGCCTGCGCACCTCCTCCCCGGACTGGAAGGGCAGCCGCAGGGTGCCCCAGCGGTAGCGCGGCTGGACCTGCATCTCGGCGACATCGGGCCAGTCCGCGACCTGCAGCGCCCGGAGGGTGAAGTCGATCATGGGGACGGATCCTTCGGTTCCGGCGCGTCGGGCCGGGGCCAGGCGTTGCGGGCCCAGTTGGCGACATAGGAGGCCAGGACCAGCGAGACGCCGGTGCCGATCCAACTGGACTGGCCCTGCAGGTGGAACCAGATGACGAAGGCGGCGAGGCCGGCCGCGGCAGCGAACAGGAACAGGGCCGGCAGGCGGCTGCCGACCCTGATGTCGGCCGAGCCGGTCATCTCGACGCCCGGCCCGGTCAGGCGCGTCGTCCGCCGCGGCGAATCCTGCTGCTGCAGCTCGACCGTCACCCGGCCCCGCCGGACCTGGCCGGCGCGGCGGCCGCGGCCGGAGGTGAGCGAGACCAGGATCATCGACACCACCATCGCCGCGACCGCCCAGGCGAAGGCGATGACGATGGTCAGGCCGGTCGCGGGACGATGCTCGTGCCAGTACAGCTGGCGGGCGATCAGGGCCAGACCGACCGCGAAGGCGGTGAACATGCCGCCGACCACGAGCATCGCGTTCGGCATGCGGGAGGGGATTCGCTTCGGCATGCTGCGACCATAATCCTGCCGGCCGCCGCCGCAAGCCGGTCCAAATCTGTTTTAAACTTAAAGTATTTCGTGATTAGATGGATGCAATCGCTTCCGCCCGACGGAGGCGCATGAAAGACTGGCGGCGCGACCGGCGGCCATCGCCGGCGCCCGACAAGAAACGGGGGAGAGCATCATGGCGAGACGCGTTCCGGCCCTGCTGGCGGCTGTGCTGATGACGACCGGGCTGATGGCCCTGCCGGCCGGTGCGCAGGCCGAGGAGGGCAAGCTCAAGATCGGCTTCATGGCCACGCTCTCCGGCCCGCCGGCGGCGCTGGGCCAGCATATGCGCGACGGCTTCCAGCTCGGGGTCAAGGAGCTGGGCGGCAAGCTCGGCGGCTTGCCCACCGAGGTGGTGGTCGAGGATGACGAGCTGAAGCCCGACGTCGCCGTCAACAAGGTGCGCAAGCTGCTCGAGAGCGACCAGGTCGACATCGTCGTCGGCGTCGTCTTCTCCAACGTCATGATGGCGATCGCCAAGCCGGTGACCGACGCCGAGAAGATCCTGATCAGCCCGAATGCCGGGCCGTCGCCGCTGGCCGGCAAGGGCTGCAGCCCGTATTTCTTCTCGGTCTCCTACCAGAACGACCAGAACCACGAGGTCATGGGCAAATACGCCCAGGACAAGGGCTGGGCCAAGGTCGCCCTGATCGCCCCGAACTACCAGGCCGGCAAGGACGCGCTGGCCGGCTTCAAGCGCTTCTACAAGGGCGAGGTGGCGGAGGAGATCTACACCCAGGTCAACCAGCAGGATTTCTCGGCCGAGCTGGCGAAGATCGCGGCGGCCGAGCCGCAGGCGGTGTTCGTGTTCATGCCCGGCGGCTCCGGCGTCAACCTGGTGCGGCAGTACCGCCAGGCCGGCCTGGCCGAGCGGATCCCGTTCCTGTCGGCCTTCACCGTCGACGAGACCACGCTGCCGGCCACCAAGGACGCGGCTCTGGGCCTGTTCGCCGGGGCGCAATGGGCGCCGAACCTGGACAACGCCGCCAACAAGGCCTTCGTCGCCGCCTTCGAGAAGGAGTACGGCTACGAGCCGGCGCTGTACGCCGCCAATGGCTATGACGCGGCGAAGCTGATCGACGCCGCCATCCGCCAGGCCGGCGGCAAGACCGACGCCGAGACGCTGAAGACCGCGATCCGCGACGCGAAATGGGCCAGCGTCCGCGGCGACTTCGCCTGGAACAAGAACAACTTCCCGGTCCAGGACTTCTACCTGACCGAGGTGGTGAAGCGCGACGACGGCAAGATCGTCACCAGCCGGGTGTCGACCGTGTTCCCGCATTACGGCGACGCCTACGCCGACCAGTGCTCGATGGATTGATCGGGTCGGCGCACCTTCCATGACCCTGCTGTTTCCCCCGCCGTCATTGCGAGGAGGCGAAGCCGACGAAGCAATCCAGGGGCCGGTGCGCGCCGCCCTGGATTGCTTCGCTGCGCTCGCAATGACGGTTCCGTTGGGCGGAGCCGCTCTGTCATGAGCACCACCCTCCTGGTCGTCCAGGCCCTGAACGGGCTGCAGCTCGGCGTGCTCTTGTTCCTGATCGCGGCCGGGCTGACGCTGGTGTTCGGGGTGATGGACTTCATCAACCTGGCGCATGGCGTGCAGTACATGCTGGGCGCCTATTTCGCCGTCGCCTTCTATGGCCTGACCGGGCATTTCCTGCTGGCGCTGCTGCTGGCACTCGGCGCCGCGCTGTTGCTGGGCCTGGTGCTGGAGGTGCTGGTGTTCCGGCACCTCTACGGCCGCAGCCATCTCGACCAGGTGCTGGCGACCTTCGGCCTGATCCTGTTCTTCAACGAAGCGGTGCGGGCGCTCTGGGGCTCGTCGCCGCTGAGCTACCCGATGCCGGAGGCGCTGTCGGGGTCGATCGCGCTGATGCCGGGGCTGCTGTACCCGGTCTACCGGCTGGTGGTGCTGGCGGCGGGGCTCGGCGTCGCCCTGCTGCTGTGGATCCTGATCGCGCGCACCCGGGTCGGCATGCGGGTGCGGGCCGGGGCCAGCAATGCCGACATGGTCTCGGCGCTGGGCGTCAACATCCGCCGGCTGTTCATGATCGTGTTCGGTGTCGGCACCATGCTGGCGGGCTTCGCCGGCGCCCTGGCCGGGCCGATCTTCGCGGTCGAGCCCAGCATGGGCGACAACTTCCTGATCCTGGCCTTCGTGGTGATCGTCATCGGCGGCATCGGCTCGATCAAGGGCGCCTTCATGGCCTCGCTGCTGGTCGGGCTGGTCGACACGCTGGGCCGGTCCTTCGCCACCGACCTGTTCCGCCTGGTGCTGGCGCCGGCCTCGGCCAACCAGGTCGGGCCGGCCCTGGCCTCGATGCTGATCTACCTTCTGATGGCCGCGATCCTGTTCTGGCGCCCGGCCGGGCTGTTCCCCGCCCATGGCCAGTGAGAGACCGTCCGCAAATGCGCCGGTGCGGCCGTCTGATGGCGGTTTCTCCGCTTCCGGTGCTCACGCACCAGACGTGCGCTGCACTCCGGTTCTCGAAACCACCACCAGCCGACTCACACCGACACATTTGCAGACGGTCTCTGACGCCATGACCGGGGCAGGGACCCCGGCCCCCTCCGCCCTGCGCTCGGTGTGGCCGGTGCTGCTGATCTTCGTTGTGCTGGCGCTGGTGCCGGTGGCGGCGCCGCTGCTCGGCGGCACCTATCCGCTGACCGTGGCCGGCCGGATCATGATCTTCGCCATCGCCGCGGTCAGCCTCGACCTGATCCTCGGCTATGGCGGGCTGGTGTCCTTCGGTCACGCCGCCTTCATCGGCCTCGGCGCCTATGCCGTCGGCATCCTGGCCGATGCCGGGGTGGAGGAGGGGCTGGTCCTGCTGCCGGCGGCGATGCTGGCCGCGGCCGTGTTCGCCGCCCTGACCGGCGCGGTGTCGCTGAAGACCCGCGGCGTGCACTACATCATGATCACCCTGGCCTTCGGCCAGATGGCCTATTTCACCATGACCAGCCTGTCCGCCTATGGCGGCGATGACGGGCTGACGCTGTGGTCGCGGCCGCTGCTGGCCGGCTTCAAGGCGCTGAACGACCGGTCGGTGTTCTACTACGTCGTGCTGGTCCTGCTGGTCGGCGCCTGGGCGCTGTGCCGCGCCGTCACCCGGTCGCGCTTCGGCCGGGTGCTGCGCGGCTGCCGCGAGGATGAGGAGCGGATGCGCGCCCTCGGCTACGACCCCTTCGCCTATCGCCTGGCCGCGACCGTGATCGCCGGCGCGATCGCCGGGCTGGCCGGGGCGCTGCTGGCGGTGCAGACCGAGTTCGTCAGCCCGGCCTACATGTCCTGGCAGCGCTCGGGCGAGCTGATCGTGATGGTGGTGCTGGGCGGCATCGGCAGCCTGCACGGCGCCATCGTCGGCGCCGCCGCCTTCCTGCTGGCGGAGGAGCTGCTGTCCGGCGTCACCGAGCATTGGCGTCTGATCTTCGGGCCGCTCCTGATCCTGGTGGTGCTGTTCCTGCGCGGCGGCCTTGGCGGCCTGCTGGGCAAGGTGCGCCATGACTGAGAGGTCGACCTCTACGCCCGTCCTGCAGGTCGAGGGCCTGTGCAAGCGCTTCGGCGCGTTGACCGTCACCGACGGCGTCGGCTTCGACGTCCGGCCCGGCGAGATCCATGCCCTGATCGGCCCGAACGGCGCCGGCAAGACCACGCTGATCCAGCAGATCTGCGGCCGGCACGCGCCCGATGCCGGCACCATCCGCTTCCTGGGCGAGGACATCACCCGGCTGCCGGCGCATCGCCGGGCCCAGCGCGGCCTGGCCCGCACCTTCCAGATCACCCGGCTGCTGCCCGGCTTCACCACGCTGCAGAACGTGGCGACGGCGGTGCAGCGCCGCCGTGGATCCAGCTTCCGCTTCTTCCGGCCGGCCGGCCATGATCGCGGGATCGACGAGGTGGCGCGGGCGCTGCTGCAGCGCACCGGCCTCGGCGGCCGGGCCGATGTGCCGGCTTCGGCGCTGAGCCATGGCGAGAAGCGCCAGCTCGAGCTCGCCATGGCCCTGGCGCTGGAGCCGAAGCTGCTGGTGCTGGACGAGCCGATGGCCGGCACCGGGCGGGAGGAGACGGCGCGGCTGGTCGAACTGCTGCGCGGCCTGTCCGGCAGCCTGCCGATGATCCTGGTCGAGCACGATATGAGCGCCGTCTTCGCCCTGGCCGACCGCATTTCGGTCCTGGTCTATGGCCGCGTCATCGCCACCGGCAGCCCGGAGGCGATCCGTGCCAGCGCCGAGGTCCGTGCCGCCTATCTGGGCGAGGAGGCGGCGTGAGCGCGCTCTTGGAGATCGAGGGGCTGGAGGCCGGCTATGGCGGCGCCCAGGTGCTGTTCGGCATCTCCTTCAGCGTCGCGGCGGGGGAGATCGCGACCCTGCTCGGCCGCAACGGCATGGGCAAGACCACGACGATCCGCAGCCTCTTGGGCCTGCTGCGCCCGGGCGCCGGCCGCATCCGCTTCGACGGGACGGACGTCACCGGCCTGCCGCCCTACCGCATCGCCCAGGCCGGCATCGGGCTGGTGCCGGAGGGGCGGCAGATCTTCCCGACCCTGACGGTCGAGGAGAACCTGGTCGCCACCGCCGCGGACCGCTTCGGCCGGGCGGCGCCCTGGACCCTCGACCGGGTCTACGCCGCCTTCCCGCGGCTGGCGGAGCGGCGGCGGCATGGCGGCCGCCAGCTGTCGGGCGGCGAACAGCAGATGCTGGCGATCGGCCGGGCGCTGATGACCAACCCGAAGCTCTTGGTGCTGGACGAGGCGACCGAGGGGCTGGCGCCTTTGATCCGGGCCGAGATCTGGGACTGCCTGGACCGGTTGAAGGGAGAGGGCCAGTCGATCCTGATCGTCGACAAGACGCTCGACGCCCTGCTGCGCCTGGCCCAGCGCCACGCGGTGATCGAGAAGGGGCGGGTGGTGTGGAGCGGGAGCAGCGCCGACCTCGCCGCAGCCGAGGGAACACGGGAGCGGTATTTGGCGCTATAGTCGGGACAGTGTCGTCCAGCCTGGGAGAGCCAGATGAACACCGCCAACCTGCAGCTTGAGGGTGTCTACGCCGCGCTCACCGCGCTGATGACCGCGTTGCGCGACAAGGGGCTGCTCGACCAGGAGGAGATCGACCAGGCGCTGGCGAAGGCCGAGGCCGGCCTTGCCGCCGACGCCCGGCGGCCGGTCGGGATCAGCGCCGCCAATGTCGAGGCGATCTGCTTCCCGCTGCGCTATCTGCGCATGGCGAACAAGGCGGCGGCGGAGGATCCCGCGCCGTCCTTCTCGGTCCTCGCCGCCCGGGTCGGGCAGAGCAAGGTGCGCGTTCCAACTGTCTGACAAATAGCCGTTGCGCCGCCTTCCGAGCGCTGCCAGAGTTTCCCCGGGGCTCGCAAGAAGCCTCGGGTGACTGTTTTTCGACAGCACGATATCGGGAGGACGTCTATGGGCGAGCGTGAGCATCGCAGCCGTCGTGATTTCATCCGGGCTGCGGCGGCGACGGCCGGTGCGGCGGCCGCATTCGGCGGTCTGGATCTCAGGATGGCGGCGCAGGCGGCGGAAGCCGTCGGCCGGTCCGAAAAACCATTGAAGGCAGCCTTCTCCAACGCCGGGCTTCAGGCCACCTGGTGCGCCCAGGGCAAGCAGGCGGCGGAATACTGGGGCAAGCTGTTCAACGTCGAGATCACCTGGTTCGACGGCGAGCTGGCGGCGCCGAAGCAGCGCACCGCGATCGACAACATGGCCTCCCAGAAATGGGACTTCGTGGCGATCCAGGCCTTCGGCATCGGCACGCTGACCCAGCCGGTGCAGAAGATGATCGACGCCGGCATCCCGGTGATCGACATGGACACGCTGATCGCGCCGCTGGACCAGATCAACATCCACTCCTTCCTGGCGCCGGACAACGAGTTCATGGGCAGCGCCGTGACCCAGGCGCTGTGCACCGCCATCAAAGGCGAGGGCACCATCATCATGACCCAGGGCGCGCTGGGCCACACCGGCGCCCAGGGCCGGGCCCGCGGCTTCGAATCGGTGGTGAAGCAGTTCCCGAAGATCGAGGTGCTGAACACCGACCCGGCCGACTGGGACGTGTCCAAGACCGCCCGGCTGTGGGAAACCCACCTGACCAAGTATCCGAAGATCAGCGCCGCCTTCTTCCACAATGACGACATGGCGCTGGCCGCCTACAACGTGATGAAGGCCCGCAACCGCACCGACATCCTGATCGGCGGCGTCGACGCCATGCCGCCGGCGATCCAGGCGGTGGCGGACGGGCGGATGTTCGCGACCGTGCGCAATCCGTCCTGCCGCATCCATGGCGGCGCGGTGATCGCCGGCGTCGCGGCCGTGACGGCGGGCGAGAAGAGCGGCGAGGGCATCCCCAAGTCGGTGGTCACCGACGGTCCGGTGGTGACCAAGTCGAATGCGGCCGGGATGCAGTGGATGCAGGATCACTTCCTGATCTGATCGGAGCAGCCCCTGTACGTCATTGCGAGCGCAGCGAAGCAATCCAGGGCCGTTTGGCGTGGCCCCTGGATTGCTTCGTCGGCTTCGCCTCCTCGCAATGACGGCTCGCGGCGGACAGGCTGAATGAGGCGATGACCGAAACCCCTGTGCTCGAGCTCAGCGGCATCTCGAAGGCGTTCGGCGGCGTCCGGGCCCTTCGGGATGTCGACTTCGCGCTCAAGGCCGGCGAGATCCACGGCCTGGTCGGCGAGAACGGCGCCGGCAAGTCGACGATGATGAAGATCATCGCCGGCGTGCATTCCGGCTATGACGGCACGATGCGGATCGACGGCCGCGAGGTCCGCTTCCGCTCGGCCCGCGACGCGCTGGCGGCCGGGGTCGGCATGGTGCATCAGGAGCTGAGCATCGTGCCGGACCTCAGCGTCGCCGAGAACGTGTTCCTCGGGTCGCAACCGCTGACGACGCTTGGCATCGTCGACTGGGCCGGCATGCGCCGCGCGGCGGGGGAGCAGCTGCGCCGCCTGGGCATCGACATCGACCCGCGCACCCCCGCCGGCGCGCTGCCGATCGGGCTGCAGCAGATGATCGAGATCGCCCGGGTGCTGTTCTCCGGCGCCCGCATCATCATCCTGGACGAGCCGACCTCGGCCCTGTCGCCGCCGGAGATCGAGCGGCTGTTCGGCGTGCTGCGGCGGCTGCGCGACGAGGGGCGCAGCTTCGTCTTCATCTCCCATTTCCTCGACGACATCCTGCGCATCTCCGATTCGGTGACGGTGTTCCGCAACGGCCAGCGGGTGATGAGCGCGCCGGCGGCGGAGACCAGCAAGACCATGCTGATCGACCGCATGATCGGCGCCGGCCATGACGAGCTGGGCGAGAGCTACACCGGCGAGGTCCGGCTGGACCCGAAGCCCGGCCATCCGGTGGTGCTGTCGGTCGACGGGCTGTCGCTGGCCGGCCGCTACCAGGACATCTCGCTCCAGGTCCGGGCCGGCGAGGTGCTGGGCATCTACGGCTTCATGGGCTGCGGCCAGCTGGAGCTGGCGCGGACGCTGTTCGGCAAGCTGCCCGCGGATGACGGCCGGATCTCGATCGCCGGACGCCTGGCGCGGCTGTCGACCACCGCCAAGGCCCGCCGCGCCGGCATCGCCTTCGTGCCGGAGAGCCGGCGGGCGATGCTGTTCCACCACGAGCCGATCTACAAGAACGTCTCGATCAGCATCCTCGACCGGATCTCGCGCTTCCTGCTGCGGCCGGAGGCGGAGCGGGCCATCGCCCGCAGGCATGTCGAGGCGCTGCGAATCCGCACGCCGCATGTCGATGCCGAGCTCGGCGCCCTGTCGGGCGGCAACCAGCAGAAGGTGGCGCTGGCCAAGTGGCTGACCCATGCGCCGCGGGTGCTGATCCTGAGCGAGCCGACCCGCGGCATGGATGTCGGCGCCAAGGAGGATGTGGTCGGCATCGTCCGCGGCCTGCGCGACCAGGGCATGGGCGTCATCGTGGTCTCGGCGGAGCCGGAGACGGTGCTGTCGCTGGCCGACCGCATCCTGGTGATGCGCAAGGGCCAGATCACCCGCGAATTCGCGGACGGAACGGTCAGCAAGGACCGCCTGCTCGAGGCGGCGTGACGGGCATGGCGGGCAAGTCTTCGCATGTTGGACCGTCATGGCGAGGAGCGAAGCGACGTGGCCATCCAGGGGCCGGTGCGAGCCGCCCTGGATGGCCACGCCCCTGCGGGGCTCGCCATGACGGGTTCATCTTTTCGATGGTTGGTATGATAGGGGCGGAAACCTGATGGGCGCGCAGACCACACAGACCGCCGGCGGCTCCGGCTCCAGGCTCGGCGCGCTGCTGAGCAGCCAGCTGCGCAACATCGCGCCCTTCATCACGCTGATCGCGCTGGTGGTGTTCTTCGCCATCGCCAGCCCGTCCTTCCTGACGCTCGACAATTTCAGCAACGTGCTGAACCAGGTGTCGGTCACGGCGATCATCGCCGTCGGGCTGACCTTCGTCATCCTGTGCGCCGAGATCGACCTGTCGGTCGCGGCCATCGCCAACGCCGCCGGCATCGTCGTCGCCTTCTTCACGGTGCAGGAATCCTACGTCAACATCCCCAACGTGCCGCTGCCGGGCTGGGCCGCGATCCTGGTGGCGCTGGCGGCCTGCGTGGCGCTGGGGCTGATCAACGCCTTCGGCGTGACCCGGATCGGCATCCCGTCCTTCATCATGACGCTGGCGATGATGCAGATCGGCGCCGGCATCTGCGCCATGCTGGTGCGCGGCCAGATCGCCTACGCCGTGCCGCCGCTGGTCGTCACCCTCGGCTCCGGCTCGATCGGCGGGGTGCCATGGATCGTGATCGTGGCCGGGCTGACGCTGCTGATCGCCCATCTGGTGCTGACCTATACGCGCTTCGGCCGCTACGTCTACATGGTCGGCGGCAACCGCGAGGCGGCGGAGTTCTCCGGCGTCAATGTCCGGGTCATCATCGGCGCGGTGCTCGTGATCTCGGCCGTCTGCTCCGGCCTCGCCGGCATGCTCGGCGTCGCCTATTTCGGCAGCGCCCAGCAGAACGAGTTCGACACCTTCCTGCTGGACGCCATCGCCGCGGTGGTGGTCGGCGGCACCAGCCTGTTCGGCGGCCGCGGCGGCATCGGCAACACCATCGTCGGCGTGCTGATCCTGGGCGTGCTGAACAACGGCCTGGACCATGTCGACATCGACAGCTTCCTGAAGATCCTGATCCGCGGCCTGATCCTGCTGGCGGCGCTGGTGATCAATGTCTACGCCCAGCGGCTGCGGACGACGGCCCGCGGCGCCACGTCCGCTTGACGGCGCCGTGTCGATCCTTATCTAGGGGGCGCCCGACGCCCCTTCGTCGTGGTCGATGCACCAGTGTATGATGGAGCCCATGACCACCCCGCTGACCGTTCCGGACGACGCCTCGGACGACCACGAGGACATCCTGTATCCGGAGGCCGGCCCGTTCGTCCTGCTGCATCTCGCCAGCTTCGCGGCGATCTGGACCGGCGTCACCTGGCAGGCGGTGGCGATCTGCGTGGTGCTGTACTTCCTGCGCATCTTCGCGATCGGCGCCGGCTACCACCGCTATTTCGCCCATCGCGCCTATTCGACCAGCCGGGTGTTCCAGTTCATCCTGGCCTTCCTGTCGCAGACCACGGCGCAGAAGAGCACGCTGTGGTGGGCCGCCAAGCACCGGCACCACCACCAGCATTCCGACACCGAGCAGGATGTGCATTCGCCGCGGCACCGGGGTTTCGTCTACGCCCATCTCGGCTGGATCTTCTCGACCCGGCACCGCACGACGGATCTCAGCAAGATCGCCGATTTCGCGCGCTATCCCGAGCTGATGCTGCTGCACAAATGGGAGCTGACCCCGGCCGTGATCCTGGCCGCGATCACCTTCCTGATCGGCGGCTGGCCCGGTCTGGTGGTCGGTTTCGTCTGGAGCACGGTGCTGGTCTATCACGGCACCTTCAGCATCAACTCGCTGGCCCATGTGCATGGCCGCAAGCGCTATGTCACCGGCGATGATTCCCGCAACAACTGGCTGCTCGCGCTCATCACCATGGGCGAGGGCTGGCACAACAACCACCACGCCTATCAGAGCAGCGTGCGCCAGGGCTTCAAATGGTGGGAGGTCGACCCGACCTTCTACATCCTCAAGGCCCTGTCCTGGTGCGGCGTGATCTGGAACCTGAAGACTCCGCCGGAGGCCGTGCTGCGCAACGAGCAGCGCCTCGGCAGCAAGGTCATCGAGCGCGCCGCGGCCGATCTGGCCGCCAGCTTCCCGGCCGAGCGGATCGCGGCGGCGCTGCATGAGGCGCTGGCCCATGCCCATGCGCCGACCCTGGCCGACCTGCGCGATGCCCTGGCGACCGCGCAGCACAAGACCGTCGACCTGCTGGCCAAGGCGCATCTGCCGAGCTTCCCGACGCGGGAGGAGGTCCGGCTGCGGGCGACGGCGATGTTCGCGAAGTCCCGGTCGATGGACGACATCGTCGAGCGGGCGCATCGCCTGGTCCTGGAAGCCGTCGGCAAGCGCCTCGCGGCGGCTTGAGACCCCACCGCCGGATGCGGCGGCGATTGACCCCCGATCACGCGCCTCCTACTGTGCCGCCATCGCGCAGCCGGTTCCCCGAAGGCGAAGGCCAGAGGGGTGAAAAGGGAACGCGGGACGGTCTGTTCCTCCGAGAGACCTGATCCGCGGCTGCCCCCGCAACTGTAGGCGGCGAGCCCACCTCCGACAGCCACTGGCCGATGGCCGGGAAGGCGGAGGCGGGCGACGACCCGCGAGCCAGGAGACCTGCCGGCGAGGCGATGCGTGCGAACCGCCGGGCGGGGTGAACCGGTGGCGCGGGATGTACGGCGCCTCCGCGCTCCGTCTCCGGCGTCCAAGCCCTGTCAGGCCGAGCGAAGGGCGAGGGCGTGCTGCATCCGGTTGTCCACCATGGCTGAGCTGCCGGCGGCGACGCTGGTGCTGGGCGGCGCCCGGTCGGGCAAGAGCCGCCATGCCGAGGCGCTGGTCGAGAGCCAGCCCGGCGACTGCGTCTATCTCGCCACCGCCGAGGCCTGGGACGCCGAGATGGTGGAGCGCATCTCCCGCCACCAGGAACAGCGCGGCTCGCGCTGGCGCACGGTCGAGGCGCCGCTGGAGCTGGTCGAGACCCTCGGCCAGGCGGCTGGCCCCGGCCGTGCCGTGCTGGTCGACTGCCTGACCCTCTGGCTGTCCAATCTGATGCATGCCGACCGCGACATCGCCGCCGAGACCGAGCGGCTGGTGTGCTGGCTCGCCGCGCCGCCCGGCCCGGTGGTGCTGGTGTCGAACGAGGTCGGGCTCGGCATCGTCCCCGACAACGCCCTGGCCCGCGCCTTCCGCGACCATGCCGGGCGCCTGCACCAGGCCGTGGCGGCCGTCGTGCCCGCCGTCGTCTTTGTCGCCGCCGGCCTTCCCCTGACCCTGAAATCCGCCTGAGGACCCCGAATGCCCGCCAAGATCCCCGCCACCGTCGTCACCGGCTTCCTCGGCGCCGGCAAGACCACGCTGATCCGCCACCTGCTGCAGACTGCCAATGGCCGCCGGCTGGCGCTGATCATCAACGAGTTCGGCGATGTCGGCGTCGACGGCGACCTGCTGCGCAGCTGCGGCGACGCCACCTGCCGCGAGGAGGATGTGGTCGAGCTGGCCAATGGCTGCATCTGCTGCACCGTGGCCGACGACTTCATCCCGACCATCGAGAAGCTGCTGGCCCGAGACGAGCCGCCGGAGCACATCGTGATCGAGACCAGCGGCCTGGCCCTGCCGAAGCCGCTGGTCAAGGCCTTCGGCTGGCCGGAGATCCGCACCCGGGTGACGGTCGACGGCGTCATCACCGTGATCGACGGTGCGGCCGTCTCCGAAGGGCGGTTTGTTCCGGATGAAGAGGCGCTGGCGGCCCAGCGTGCGGCCGACGAGGCGCTGGACCATGACAGCCCGCTGGAGGAGCTGTTCGAGGACCAGCTGGCCTGCGCCGACATGGTGATCCTGAACAAGACCGACCTCTTGGACGACGAGTCCCTGTCCGCGGTCTCGACCGACCTCGCCACCCAGCTGCGGCCGGGGGTGAAGGTGGTCAAGGCCCGGCACGGCGCCATCGACGCCGCGGTGCTGCTGGGCCTCGGCGCCGCGGCCGAGGACGACCTGGCGGCGCGCCCCTCGCATCACGATGCGGGGGAGGAGCACGACCATGACGATTTCGAGAGCTTCCATGTCGATCTCGGCACCGTGGCCGACCCGGACGCCCTGGCGCGCAAGCTGAAGCCGGTGATCGAGGCGCATGACATCCTGCGGCTGAAGGGCTTCGCCGAGGTCGCGGGCAAGCCGATGCGGCTGGTGGTGCAGGCGGTCGGCGGCCGCATCCAGCACTACTACGACCGCGCCTGGCGCACCGAGGAGCCGCGCGGCACCACCCTGGTGGTGATCGGCGAGCGCGGCCTGGACCGCGATGCGATCACCAAGGCGCTGACGGCCTGAGACCAATGGTGGCGCCGGCTCTCCCCCTCACCCGAAATCGCTGCGCGATTTCGACCTCTCCCCAAGGAGAGGTGTATGAGCGCGCGCCGCTTGTTCCCCTCTCCTTGGGGAGAGGGAGGGGCCCGTCGCGTTGGCGACGGGAGGGTGAGGGGGAGTCGGCCTCTCCAGCGGGGAGCCACCCCTGATGCATCTCCTCGCCGCCAAGCCGGGCAGCATCGCCGACGGGTCGGAGGCGGTCGATCTGGGCCAGAGCCCGGGCGACATCGTCGTCCTGACCGCGGCGGACACCGAGCTGGCCTGCCTGTCGGCCGCGCGGGCGGGATTCGGCGAGGAGTTTCCCCGGCTGCGCTTGGCCAACCTGCTGCAGCTCGGCCACAACCTGTCGGTCGACACCTATGTCGACGACGTGGTCAGCCGGGCGAGGCTGGTGGTGGTGCGCCTGCTCGGCGGGGCCGGCTACTGGCGCTACGGCATCGAGCAGGTGCATGCCGCCTGCCGGCGCGAGGGCATCGCCCTGGCGGTGCTGCCGGGCGACGACAAGCCGGATGCCGATCTCGACGGCCTCTCGACCCTGCCTCAGGAGGCGAGGGGGCGGCTGTGGCGCTATCTGGTCGAGGGCGGCATCGAGAACGCCCGCGGCTTCCTGGCATATGCCGGGACGCTGATCGGCCACGACCTGCCCTGGGCCGAGCCCCGGCCGCTGCTGCGCGCCGGCCTGTACTGGCCGGATCTGCGGCACCCTTCCTTCGGGGAGATCGAGCGGCGGTGGAGCGAACCGACCGAGTCCCCGACAGAGTCCNCCCCCTACCCCCTCCCGCGAGGGGAGGGGGGACTCAAAAGGAAAGCGGTGGGGAAAGAGAGCGGGAGGGAGGCGCAGCCCCCGTCATCGGCCTGGTCTTCTACCGCGCCCTGGTGCAGGCCGGGAACCTGGCGCCGGTCGATGCTCTGATCGCGGCGCTGCAGGCACGCGGGCTGAACCCGCTGCCGATCTTCGTCTCCAGCCTCAAGGACGCGGTCTCGGCCGAGCTGGTGACCGACGCCTTCGCCCGCCACAAGCCGGCGGTGATCCTGAACGCCACCAGCTTCGCCGTCTCCAGCCCCGGCGGCCCGGCCCAGCCGACGCCGTTCGACGCGGCGGACTGCCCGGTGCTGCAGGTGGTGTTCGCCGGCGGCGCCGAGGCGGCCTGGCGCGACGGCACGCGCGGCCTGTCGGCCCAGGACTTGGCGATGAACGTCGCTTTGACCGAGATCGACGGAAGGGTGCTGACCCGCGCCGTGTCCTTCAAGTCGGAGGCGCGCTGGGACCCGCTGACCGAATGCACCGTGGTGTCCTACCGCCCGGTGTCCGACCGGATCGATTTCGTGGCCGATCTCGCCGCCGCCTGGGCCGGGCTGCGCCGCACGCCGGAGGCCGGGCGCCGCGTCGCGCTGGTCCTGGCCAACTACCCGAACCGCGACGGCCGGCTCGGCAACGGCGTCGGCCTGGACACCCCGGCCGGGACGGTCGAGGTGCTGCGCGCGCTGGCCGAAGCCGGCTATGCCGTCGCGGATGTGCCCGAGGATGCCGCCGCGCTGATGGCGCGGGTCTCCGCCGGCCCGACCAACGCCCTGGACAACCGGGCCGATCGTACCGGCGGTGAGGCCTATCCCCTGGCCGAGTACCGTGCCTATTTCGACAGCCTGCCCGAGGCCGTCCGCACCGCCGTCACCGCCCGCTGGGGCGCGCCCGAGGCCGATCCCTTCGTCGAGGCCGACACTTTCCGCCTGGCGGTCCACCGCTTCGGCCATGTCGTGATCGGCGTGCAGCCGGCGCGCGGCTACAACATCGACCCGCAGGCCACCTATCACGACCCGGACCTGGTGCCGCCGCATGGCTACCTGGCCTTCTACGCCTGGCTGCGGCAGGGCTTCGGCGCCCAGGCCATCGTCCATATGGGCAAGCACGGCAACCTGGAATGGCTGCCGGGCAAGGCGCTGGCGCTGTCGCAGGATTGCCTCCCGGAGGCCGCCTTGGGCCCGGTGCCGCATCTCTATCCCTTCATCGTCAACGATCCGGGCGAGGGCACCCAGGCCAAGCGTCGTGCCGCCGCCGTGATCATCGACCATCTGACGCCGCCGCTGACCCGGGCCGAGAGCTACGGCCCGCTGAAGGATCTGGAGGCGCTGGTCGACGAGTATTACGAGGCCGCCGGCATGGACCCGCGCCGGCTGGCGCATCTGCGCGACCGCATCCTCGACCTCGCCCGGTCGACCGGGCTGGACCGCGATTGCGGCGTGGCGGCGGATGCCGATTCCGACTCGGCCCTGGCGCAGATCGACAACCATCTGTGCGAGCTGAAGGAGATGCAGATCCGCGACGGGCTGCACATCTTCGGCCGCTCGCCCGAGGGCAACCAGCGCACCGATCTGCTGGTGGCGCTGACCCGGGTGCCGCGCGGGGCCGGGCAGGGCGGCGACGCCTCGCTGATCCGCGCTTTGGCTGGCGATCTCGGCCTCGGCTTCGACCCGCTGGATTGCCGCTTCGGCGACGCCTGGGCCGGGCCGCGCCCGGCGGTGCTGGGAGCCGAAAAGGGTTGGCGGACCTTCGGCGACACGGTGGAGCGGCTGGAAGGGCTGGCGCGGGATCTGGTCGCCGGCACCCGGACGCCGGCCCTCGGCTGGACCGCCACCGCCGCGGTGCTGGCGGAGATCGCGGCCGCGGTCGCGCCGTCGGTCGACGGCTCCGGCGCTGCCGAGATCGACGGGCTGCTGCGCGGGCTGGATGGGCGCTTCGTGCCGCCCGGCTCCTCCGGCGCGCCGACCCGCGGGCGGCTGGACGTGCTGCCCACCGGCCGCAATTTCTATTCGGTCGACAGCCGCACGGTGCCGACCCCAGCCGCCTGGCATCTCGGCTGGAAATCCGCCTCGCTGCTGGTCGAGCGGCACCGGCAGGAGCATGGCGACTGGCCGCGGTCGATGGCGCTCAGCGCCTGGGGCACCAGCAACATGCGCACCGGCGGCGACGACATCGCCCAGGCCCTGGCTCTCTTGGGCGTGCAGCCGCGCTGGGACCCGGCCTCCCGCCGCGTCACCGGCTTCGAGGTGATGCCGGAAGGCGTGCTGGGCCGGCCGCGGGTCGACGTCACCCTGCGCGTCTCCGGCTTCTTCCGCGACGCCTTCCCCAGCCAGATCGACCTGTTCGACAGCGCCGTCCGCGCCGTCGCCGCCCTGGATGAGCCGGAGGAGGCGAACCCGCTCGCCGCCCGGGTCCGCACCGAGACCGCGGCGCTCGTCGACGGCGGCATGCCCGAGGCCGAGGCCCGCCGCCGCGCCGGCTTCCGGGTGTTCGGCTCCAAGCCAGGTGCTTACGGGGCGGGTCTGCAGGCGCTGATCGACGAGAGGCTGTGGCGCGACGAGGCCGATCTCGGCCGGGCCTATCTGGAATGGGGCGGCTGGGCCTATGGCGACGGCGCCGAGGGCGCCGCGGCGCACGATCTGTTCGCCCGCCGGCTTCAGAAGGTCGAGGCGGTGATCCACAACCAGGACAACCGCGAGCACGACCTGCTCGATTCCGACGACTACTACCAGTTCGAAGGCGGGCTGGCGGCGGCGATCCACCATTTGTCCGGTGCCCGGCCGGCGGTCTGGCACAACGACCATTCGCGCCCCGAGCGGCCAGTGATCCGCACCCTGCGCGAGGAGATCGCGCGCGTCGTCCGCGCCCGCGTCGTGAACCCGAAATGGATCCGCGGCGTCATGCGCCACGGCTACAAGGGCGCCTTCGAGATGGCGGCGACGGTGGACTATCTGTTCGCCTTCGCCGCCACCACCGACGCCGTGGCCGACCACCAGTTCGACCTGGTCTATGACGCGATGCTCGGCGACCCCGAGGTGCGGGCGTTCCTGGAGCAGGCCAACCCGGCGGCGGCGCGCGAGATCGCGGAGCGGCTGCAGGAGGCGCTGGACCGCGGCCTGTGGCAGCCGCGCGCCAATGCCGTCTACCATGATCTCGATGTGCTGACGAAGGAGCCCCGCCCGTGAACACCGACGGCATGACCGAGGACGAGATCAACGCCCGCCACGCCGAGAAGATGGCGAAGAAGAAGGCGGTGCGCGACCGGATGCTGGCCGGCAAGACCATCGAGAAGGGGCTGCTGATCGTCCACACCGGCAAGGGCAAGGGCAAGTCGACGGCGGCCTTCGGCATGGTGCTGCGCTCGATCGGCCACGGCTTCCGCACCGGGGTGGTGCAGTTCGTCAAGGGCAGCTGGGACACCGGCGAGCGCCATGTGCTGGAGCGGTTCCCGGAGTTGGTCACCATCGCCGCGATGGGCGAGGGCTTCACCTGGGAGACGCAGGACCGCGAGCGCGACATCGCCGCCGCCCGCGCCGCCTGGGACGCCGCCAAGGCGATGATCCGCGACCCGTCCTATCGCCTGGTGCTGCTGGACGAGCTGAACATCGTGCTGCGCTACGATTATCTGCCGATCGAGGAGGTCGTGGCCTTCCTGCGCGACGAGAAGCCGGCGGACACCCATGTCATTGTCACCGGCCGCAACGCCAAGGACGAGCTGATCGAGATCGCCGACCTGGTCACCGAGATGACCCTGATCAAGCACCCGTTCCGCGACGGCGTGAAGGCGCAGGCGGGGATCGAGTTCTGATGGGGCCGAAGGCTGCTTCCCCTTTCTTGTCATGCCCGGGCTTGACCCGGGCATCCAGGGGGGCCGGGAGCCGTCTGTGCCCGTGGCCCCTGGATTGCCGGGTCAAGCCCGGCAATGACAGGAAGGGGAACGGGGCATGAAAGTCCCCGCCCTGATGATCCAGGGTACCGGTTCCGATGTCGGCAAGTCGCTGGTCGTCGCCGGGCTGTGCCGGGTGTTCGCCCGGCGCGGCCTGCGGGTGCGGCCGTTCAAGCCGCAGAACATGTCGAACAACGCCGCGGTGACGGCGGATGGCGGCGAGATCGGCCGGGCCCAGGCGCTGCAGGCGCGGGCCTGCGGCATCGACCCGACCGTGCACATGAACCCGGTGCTGCTGAAGCCGGAGAGCGAGACCGGCGCCCAGGTGATCGTCCAGGGCCGCCGCATCGCCACGCTGAAGGCCCGCGACTATGCCGGCCGCAAGCCGCAGCTTCTGGCGGCGGTGCTGGACAGCTTCGGCTGGCTGTCGGCGGAGGCCGACCTGGTGCTGGTGGAGGGGGCCGGCAGCCCGGCCGAGGTCAATCTCCGCGCCGGCGACATCGCCAATATGGGCTTCGCCGAGGCGGCGGACCTGCCGGTGGTACTGGTGGCCGACATCCATCGCGGCGGCGTCATCGCCAGCCTGGTCGGCACCCATGCGGTGATCGCGCCGGAAGAGGCGGCGCGGATCCAGGGCTTCATCATCAACCGCTTCCGCGGCGACGCGGCGCTGTTCGCCGACGGCATGCGGATCGTCGCGGAGCGCACCGGCTGGCGCGGCCTCGGCATCATCCCGCACTGGCCCCAGGCCGCCCGGCTGCCGGCCGAGGACGCCAACGCCCTGGCCGAGATCGAGACGCCGCGCGGCCGGGCGATCACGGTCGCGGTGCCGGTGCTGTCGCGCATCGCCAATTTCGACGACCTCGACCCGCTGCGGCTGGAGCCGGATGTGGCGGTGCGGATGGTGCCGCCGGGCGAGGCGCTGCCGGGCGATGCCGATTTGGTGCTGCTGCCGGGATCGAAATCGACCATCGGCGACCTCGCCTTCCTGCGCGCGCAGGGCTGGGACATCGACATCGCCGCCCATGTCCGCCGCGGCGGTCGGGTGCTGGGCCTGTGCGCCGGCTTCCAGATGCTGGGCCGCCGGCTGCACGACCCGGACGGCATCGACGGCCCGCCGGGCTCGGCCGACGGGCTCGGGCTGCTCGACCTCGAGACGGTGATGACGCCGGAGAAGAGCCTGGTCGCCGTCGCCGGCACGCATCTGCCGACCGGCACGGCGATCCGCGGCTACGAGATGCATGTCGGCCGCACCGAGGGCCCGGCTCTGGCCCGGCCGTTGCTCGACCTGGAGGGCCGGCCGGATGGCGCCGTCTCTCCGGATGGCCGCGTCGCCGGCTGCTATGTCCACGGCCTGTTCGCCGCGGATGAGTTTCGGGCCGCCTTCCTCTCCGCGCTCAAGCCCCGCGCCGAGGCCGGCCTGGCCTATGACGCCACGGTCGACGCCACGCTGGACGGGCTGGCCGACCATCTGGAGCGGCATCTCGACATGGCGGCGCTGGCGAAGATCGCGGGGCTCCAGCCTTAGGTGTCCGGACAGGAGGATGCGCCGGAGCCACCCCCTCACCCGAAATCGCTGACGCGATTTCGACCTCTCCCCAAGGAGAGGTGTGGGAGCCGGCGCTTCATTTCCCTCTCCTCGGGGAGAGGGAGGGGCCCATTCGCGTTGGCGAATGGGAGGGTGAGGGGGTGAGAGCCGGCCGCTGCTACGAGAGCACCAGCGCCGCCGCCATCGTCCCCAGGACCAGCACCGTTCCGGCGCCCTTGGTGACCTCCAGCGCCCGGCGGATGTCGCGGGGCGTCGCCTCGGCCCTTCCGCCGTCGCCCATCCAGGCATCGGGCACCACCGTGCCGTGATACTGGCGCGGGCCCGCCAGGGCGAGGCCGAGGCCGCCGGCCATCGCCGCCTCCGGCCAGCCGGCATTGGGCGAACGGTGCTTCGGCGCGTCCCGCAGCATCGCCCGCCACGCCGCGCCGATGCGGCCGCCGCCGAAGGGCGCCGCCAGGGCCAGCAGGGCACCGCACAGCCGCGCCGGCACCAGGTTCAGGGCATCGTCCAGCCGCGCCGAGGCCCAGCCGAAGGCCTCGTGCCGGGCGGTACGGTGGCCGATCATGCTGTCGGCGGTGTTCACCGCCTTGTAGACCAGGATCCCGGGCAGGCCGAGCAGGGCGAACCAGAAAGCCGGAGCGAACACGCCGTCGGAATAGTTCTCGGCGTCGCTCTCGATCGCGGCGCGGCACACGCCGGCCATGTCCAGGCTCTGCGGGTCGCGGCCGACGATCATCGACACGGCGCGGCGGCCGCCCTCCAGCCCCTCCAGCTCGCAGGCGGCGGCCACGGCAGTGACATGTTCGTGCAGACTGCGCTGGGCCAGGAACACGGCGGCGACGGCGATCTCCAGCACCCAGCCGAAGGGCAGGGCGCGCAGCAGGGCGGAGAGGCCCCAGCCGATGCCGCCGGCCAGCAGCACCAGCAGCAGCGTCGTCGCAACGCCCATGGCGCGGCGCCGCGCCGTAGGATCGCCGTCATGGTTCAGCCGGCGGTCCAGCCAGGCGATCAGTTGGCCGGCCAGGGCGACCGGATGCGGCAACCGCCGCCACAGCCAGGGTGGGTCGCCGATCACCGCGTCGAGCAGCAGGGCCGCGGCCAGGATCCAGAGATGATTCGGATAGAACGGCACGGAACCACACGCAGGTAACGGTCAGACCCATGTTCCCTTTGTCATGCCCGGGCTTGACCCGGGGATCCAGGGGCCATCGGGAACTGCTCTGGCCGCCCTGGATGCCCGGGTCAAGCCCGGGCATGACAGAAAGGGGGATTCCGATCCGTCAGATGGCCTCAGCGCCCGCCGTACAAGCTCACGAACACCAGCACGGCGACGAGCGCGGCCAGCACCGCGAGGCCGATCTTCACCCAGCTCCACGGCCGCTGGCCCTGCACCTTGCCGGTGCGGCCGTTGATCACGAAGCTGTAGCCCTTGCCGCCGTAGCGGAAGCTGTTCAGCCAGACCGGCAGCAGCACATGCTTGAAGGTCACGGCGCCATAGGCCGTCTGCAGGCTGCCGATGGTCTGCTTGTCGCCGCCGATATCGTCGCAGACGTCGCGGCGGATCACCCGGTCCATTTTCTGCTTCGCCGCCTCGAAGCCGTCGGCGAGGCCGAGCTGGTAGGTCTGGGCGCCGAAGCCGCGCAGATAGCTCGGGTCGTAGCCGGCCAGCTCGGTCAGGTCCCAGGGCTCCAGCCGGTCGAGATAGGCCTGGGGCAGGGACTGGCTGGCCACCACCAGCACGTCGTCGAAGTCGCGGGAGACGGTGCCGCTGCACGGGGTCCAGCGGGTCTCGATCTCGGTGCGGGTCTTGTCGCCGTCCTGGACCGTCCGGGTGTAGGTGACGCCGCGCTGGCCGGTGTAGTCGCTGGTGGTGGCGGCGTCGTAGGTCCAGTACGGCACATACATGCCGATGAAGCCGTTATCGGTCTTGGCCAGGCGCTTCACGTCGTTCGGCGCGAACCACAGGCCCGACAGCCATGCCTCGTATTTCGCCCGCGCCGCCTTGGCGTCGAAGCCGAAGGGCAACACCGCGCCCGGCCGCAGATGGGTGACGGCCCGCGATTCGAGCACGATCGGCGTGCCGCAGAACGGGCAGCGCGACGCCTGGATCGCGGGGTCCAGCTGGAACGCCGCGGCGCAGCGCTTGCAGGAGATGACCGGCACCGTCTCGGTCGGGGCCGACTGCTCGGCCTCGGCCAGCCCGGCGCCGTAGTCGATCTCGGCGACGGTCGACCAGGGCGAGGCGGCGATCGGGTTCTCATGCCCGCAATAGGGGCATTTCATCGCCCGGGTGCCGGGCGCGTATTCCAGCTGCGCGCCGCAGGACGCGCAGGTGAAGGCCATGTCCGCCATGATCCGGGATCAGGCCTGGGGCAGGGGCGGCGGCTGGTCGGTGAACAGGGTGGCCAGTGCGGTGACCTCGCCCGCCTTGGTCCAGGCGGCCATGCCCTGGGACCAGACCAGGCTGTCGCGGGTCAGGCGCCCGTCGCGCACCAGGCCCTGCAGCTGGGCGGCCGGGAAGGGGCCGGACTGCTTGCCGTCGATGGCGACGTGGTAAGCCTCGCCGCCCGGCAGCGGCGGCGGCGCCGAACCGGCGGCCGGGGCCTGGCCGGCCTGCTGCACCGCGCCGCCCATGGCGGAGGCGAGCCCGCCGGCGGTGGCCATGCCGATGCCGATGCCGGCGGCCCCGCCGGGATTCTCGGCCGCGGCCTTGATCGCCTCGGCGGTCTGGTACTGGGTGTAGCGGCCGAGATCGCCGACCACGCCCATGCTGCTGCGCCGGTCCAGCGCCTTCTCCACCTCCTCGGGCAGCGAGACGTTCTCGACCAGCAGCGTCGCCACCTCCAGGCCGTAGGCGTCGAACTCCGGCTGGATCGCATCGCGGATCACCTGCCCGACCTTGTCGTAATTGGCCGACAGGTCCAGCACCGGGATGTTCGACTTCGCCACCGCGCCGGCGAAGCTGGTGACGATCAGGTTGCGCAGCTGGTCGGTGATCTCGTCGGTGGTGAAGCGGCCGTCGGTGCCGGCGATCTCGCGGATGAAGGCGGTGGGGTCCTTGACCCGGATGGCATAGGTGCCGAAGGCGCGCAGCCGCACCGGCCCGAATTCCGGGTCGCGCAGCATCACCGGGTTCATCGTGCCCCATTTCAGGTCGGTGAACCGCTTGGTGTTGAGGAAGTAGACCTCGGCCTTGAACGGGCTCGCGAAGCCGTATTTCCAGCCCTGCAGCGTCGACAGGATCGGCAGGTTCTTGGTCTCCAGCGTGTACATGCCGGGCTGGAAGACGTCGGCGACCTTGCCCTCGTTGACGAAGACGGCGACCTGGCTCTCGCGCACGGTCAGCTGCGCGTTGTACTTGATCTCGTTGTTGTGCCGCTCGAAGCGGTAGACGATGGTGTCCTGCGTATCATCGGTCCATTCGATGATGTCGATGAACTCGCCGCCGATCTTGCTCCACAGGGACATGGCCGCTCTCCGTCGCCGGCCCCCACGGGCCGAACTCGCAACGAAGATAGTATCAGCTTGGGACCAAAAAGAGGCAGCGGGGGATGGGATGTTCGAGGTGACTGTGCGGCCGGCGGGGCCGGGTGATCGCGCGGCGCTGCGGGCCGCGCTGGTCGACATGCAGGACTACGAGCGGGCGCTGCACGACACCCGCCTGCCGGGCCGGGAGACGGCGGGGCCCTATCTCGACTGGCTCGAAGGCCATGCGCCGGAGCGCGGCGGCGTGATCCTGGTGGCGGTGTCGGCCGAGGGCGATCTCGCCGGCTTCTCCGCCTGCTGGGTGCAGCAGGACGACCTGATCTCGGAGACCGCGGATTCGAACCGCTTCGGCTATGTCTCCGACGTCTTCACCGCACCGGCGTGGCGCGCATGCGGATCGGCGTGCTGGCCGGCAACGACAGCGCCGTCCGTGCCTATCGCAAGCACGGCTTCGAGCCCTACGAGATGGTGCTGGAGAAACGGCTGTAGGACGGGCGAGACCCTTTCAGAATTCCCAACACGTCATTGCGAGCGCAGCGAAGCAATCCAGGGGCCGGTGCGCACCGGCCCCTGGATTGCTTCGTCGGCTTCGCCTCTTCGCAATGACGGCGAGGAGCCAGCCTGCCGCTTCAGCTCCGCGTGTTGGGCTGCGAGGCCCGGGCCGCCGGCGGCGCCAGCTTCACGCCCGGCATGGTGCGGGGCAGGGCCTTCGGGTCGAGCCGCAGGTCGTAGCGTTCGGCCAGCAGCGCGGTGCCCATGATCAGCAGGCCTGTGCCGGATACCACCAGGAACGGCAGGTACCAGGCCAGGTCGGTCAGCACCATGCCCAGCAGCACCACGCCGGCCGCCGTCTCCGGGATGCCGCTGCCGGCGCCGCTGCGGTAGCCGGAGCGGCGAGAGCTGCCCTTCTTCGGCGTGCGCACGAAGCCGCTGCGCCGGCCGAGGAAGGCCTCGATCACGCCGCGCGAGTTCGAGATCGACAGGCCGGCGTTCAGCGCCATGGTGGCCAGCATGTCCATCACCGCCTGGCCCAGCCGCTCGCGCCGCACGGCGCAACGGCCGGAGATCAGGAAGGCGGAGGTGCCGGCGATGCCGAGCACGGTCGAGACCACGCCCAGCACGGTCAGCGCCACCGGCTGGTCGAAGCCGACGATGAGGAACATCAGCGTGTTCACCATCGCCAGCGCGCCGAGCGGATAGAACAGGCACTGCAGCAGCTGCAGGCTGACCGCGACCTTGGCCCTGCGCGGCAGGGCCGACCGCCAGATCGTGGGCAGCAGCTTGCAGGCGACCTGGGTGAAGCCCTTGGTCCAGCGGAACTGCTGCACCCGCCAGGCGGCGACGCTCGACGGCAGCTCGCCCGGCACGGTGATGTCGGACAGGTAGCGGGCGCGCCAGCCCTTGAGATGGGCGCGCAGGCTGAGGTCCAGATCCTCGGTCAGCGTGTCGGCCTTCCAGCCGCCGGCGTCGTCGATCGCGGCGCGGCGCCAGATGCCGCAGGTGCCGTTGAAGGGCAGGGGCAGGCCGGTCATGCTGCGGGCCGGCTGCTCGATGCCGAAATGCGCGTCCAGCATCAGCGTCTGGGCGCGGGTCAGGCGGTTCTCGTCGCCGTTCAGATGCTCCCAGCGGCCCTGCACGAAGGCCAGCTTCTTGTCGTTCTCCAGCACGCCCACAGTGCGGCGCAGGAAGTCCGGCCGCGGGATGAAGTCGGCGTCGAAGATCGCGACATAGGGGTGGTCGGTGACGGCCAGGCCGGCATGCAGCGCCCCGGCCTTGAAGCCGGTGCGGTCGACCCGGTGCAGGCGGTGGGCGTCGACGCCGGCGGCGCGCAGCTCCTGCACCGCCGCCTCGGCGATCTCGCGGGTCTCGTCGATGCTGTCGTCGAGCAGCTGGATCGTCAGCTTGTGCTGCGGCCAGTCGAGCGCGGCGGCGGCGCCGAGGATGCGGCGCACCACATGCCGTTCGTTGAACACCGGGATCTGGATCAGCACCCTGGGCAGGGCGTCATCCGGGGTCGGTGCCGTCCGCTGAGTCGCCAGGCT
Source organism: Inquilinus limosus (assembly GCF_002195995.1). Taxonomy (GTDB): domain Bacteria; phylum Pseudomonadota; class Alphaproteobacteria; order DSM-16000; family Inquilinaceae; genus Inquilinus; species Inquilinus limosus_C. The sequence continues at coordinate 38,836 of NZ_NHON01000047.1, read as the reverse complement.
CTGCCCCTGCGACTGATGCCGCCAGAAGGTGATCGCGAGCCAGAGCAGATTGCAGGACAGGAGGCACAATAGCGTCAGCGCGATGGCCAGTAGACCGTAGACGCCGAATTCGACGATATCCAAGGGGGTCAAGATGGCCCGGCCTTTTCTTGCGTATATTCAGAACTCACAACAGCCGACTCATGTCGTTGTTCCGTCAGTGTACCGTATCGGTACCGTGCTGACATCAAACGCAGCGGAACGTGGCGCCAGCATGGCAGGCATCGGCCGGCCCCATGAACATGGCGGCCGGAATGGCTTGAATCGTCGGACTTGTACGATAGGCTGGCCGGCGGCCCGCCGCTCCGGGGCCATGGAGGAAGCCACCATGACCAAACCCGTCGTCCTCGCTCTCGCCGGTCTGATGCCGGGCCCCTTCGCCGAGCTGGAGGCGAACTGCACCGTGCACCGGCTGTGGGAGGCCGAGGACCGCGAGGCGCTGATCCGGCGCGTGGCGCCGGAGGTGCGCGGCATCGTCACCGGCCCCGGCGTCTCGGCGGAATTCATGGACCGGTTCCCGGCGCTGGAGATCATCGGCAATTTCGGCGTCGGCTACGACAAGGTCGACACCGGCCATGCCAAGAGCCGCGGCGTCCGTGTCACCAACACGCCGGGCGTGCTGGATGACGAGGTGGCGGATCTCGGCCTGCTGCTGATGCTGGCGACGGCGCGGCGGCTGTGCGTCGGCGACCGCTTCGTGCGCGCCGGCAAATGGACCCAGGGCGGCCTGCCGCTGGCCCGCAGCCTGCGCGGCAAGCGCCTGGGCGTGGTCGGCATGGGCCGGATCGGCCAGGCGGTGGCGGATCGGGCGCAGGTGTTCGGCCTGTCGATCGCTTGGCACGGCCCGCGGGCGAAGCCGGAGATCGACCATCCCTACTATCCGGACCTGGTCGCGCTGGCGAAGGACAGCGACGTGCTGGTGCTGTGCTGTCCGGGCGGCGCCGCCACCCACCACATCGTCAACCGCGCGGTGATCGAGGCGCTAGGCCCCGAGGGCATCCTGGTCAACATCGCCCGCGGCACGGTGGTGGACGAGCCGGAGCTGGTCGCGGCCCTGGTCGATGGCCGCCTTGGCGCCGCCGGGCTCGACGTGTTCGAGTTCGAGCCGAAGGTGCCGGAGGCGCTGTACGGCCTCGACAACGTGGTGCTGCAGCCGCATGTGGGCAGCGCCACGGTCGAGACCCGCAACGCCATGGCCGACCTCGTGGTCCGCAACCTGCTGGCCCATTTCGCCGGCCGGCCGCTGCTGACGCCGGTGGTGTGAAGGGGGATGGGGCGGCCGTGCCGCCCCGCTCCGGGCCGAGGAGAAAAGGGGCGTGGCGCACCACGCCCCGCGCGGTCAGAGCCAGACCACCACGCAGACCACCCCGTATTGCGCGCCGATCCCCGGCAGGATGCCGGCGCCGCCGCCCCACATCTGCTGTCCCTGGAAGATCTGTCCGTTCCGGCCCCAGCCGCCGGCGCCACCCTGATTGCCCGTGGTGATGGACAGGAAGAAGTCGTAGTTGCTCAGCAACGACGACAGGCGGCCGTCGATGTAGGACGACATGCGGTTCACGATGTCGTCCGAGGAGCCTGCACCCACGGCGTCCCGGGCGGCGTCCTGCAGGATGCCGTACAGGTCGACGCTGGAAGACAGCCGGGCGCTGGTGCCGGGTCCCGCTGCCTGGGAGCCGCTGTCGCCTGCCGAACCCGATGTCTTGTATGAAGTCGCCATAGTATCCTCCGTCAATAAAATTTAGCACAATTGCAAGATCGAGCCGGATGACTCCGGATTTCCGGAAATTGTTCAATAAAGTTGTGCATCCACTCGCGGTCCGACTGTAAATTCCGACAGCGCTGCTGTGAAGGCATTTGATCGATGCGATGGGCGAGGCCCGCGCAACCGAGCTGATTTGAACATCCCGATCGCCCGCCAGCCGGCCGGCTCCGACATGACCGCAGCTCGACTCGCTCCGTCGTGAACACAGTGTGCCGTTGCATTAACTCCGATTCTTGTTCATGATACGTTCCATGGACAAGGTGCAGACCGACCCGGCATCGGAGGCCCCGGCCGCTCCCCAGGAGGAGCGGGCGGCGCGGCATCTGCGCCTGCTGGCCCGGGCGGCCGAGATCCAGATGGAGGTGATGGAGGCCGCCCGCACCGAGGCGGTGGAGGCGCCGCAGCCGGGTGTCGACTATTGCCAGNATCGGAGGCCCCGGCCGCTCCCCAGGAGGAGCGGGCGGCGCGGCATCTGCGCCTGCTGGCCCGGGCGGCCGAGATCCAGATGGAGGTGATGGAGGCCGCCCGCACCGAGGCGGTGGAGGCGCCGCAGCCGGGTGTCGACTATTGCCAGCGTATCGCCGTCGCCGCCCGCTCGCTGCGGCTGACCCTGTTGCTGGAGGACAGGCTGTCCCGCCCGCCCGAGGTGCCGCCGCCGCAGAAGGTCCGGCCGGTCGAGGCGAGCGACAGGGCGCCGGCCGGGATGCGGGCGATGCTGGCGATGGCGGCCGCTTCCTTTGACGGCGCCAGGACCGAGGCGGAGGATGCCGAGGCCAGCGAACGTTTCGGCGAGATCGCCGAGCGGCTGGAGCGGCCTGAGGTGGCGGAGATGGTCGAGACCACCCCGGCGCCGGCGGCGGTGGCCCGGCTGTGCCGGGAGTTCGGGCTGCCGGCGGACACCGGGCAATGGCTCGCCACCGCGGATGCGGCGCTGGAGCAGCTGGGCTACGCGCCGGCCGACGATGNGAGGTGGCGGAGATGGTCGAGACCACCCCGGCGCCGGCGGCGGTGGCCCGGCTGTGCCGGGAGTTCGGGCTGCCGGCGGACACCGGGCAATGGCTCGCCACCGCGGATGCGGCGCTGGAGCAGCTGGGCTACGCGCCGGCCGACGATGKGGAGGCTGCCCCGGTCCCGGCCGCGCCGCCGGACGTGATCCGGCGGCGGCTGCGGGTGATCATGGCGCTGGGCGCCGCGATCCAGGCGGGGACGGAGGACGAGGCGGAATGCGACCGCCGCTTCTTCGCCATGGCGGAACAGATGGACCGGCCGGATCTGGTCGAGATCGCCGACGGCTTCCCGGCGGCGGAGGCGGTGGCCCGGCTGTGCCCGGTCTTCGGCCTGCCGCCGGAGGAGGCGGAGCGCTGGGTCGAGACATCGGACCAGCACCTGGCGCGGCTGGACCTGCCGCCGGTCGACCGGCCGGAGCCGGCGGATACGGGGTGACGCCGGCGTCCGCCCCCCTGACTGTCATTGCCGGGCTTGACACAGAGCAATAGGGTCGAAGTGTTTTGCCTCTCCTGTTCACGGGAGAGGCCGGAGGCGCTTGCGCCTCCGGGTGAGGGGCGGGCGTCGAGGCCGGGACCAGCCCTCACCCGCCAGCGCTGCGCGCTGTCGACCTCTCCCGCGTCCGGCGGGAGAGGCAATCGAACATCTCGCACGGATGCGCCGATCCGGCCTCACCTCATTCCGCTCTACCGCCCGTTGGCCTTGCGCCAGGCGGTGAAGTCGGACTTCGTCTGCTCCTCGGTCGCCGGGTAGAGGCCGAGGATCGAGCGGCCCTTCATCACCTCCTCGGTGACGAAATCCTCGAAGGCGGTCATCTCGACCGCCTCGTCGGCGATCTCGTCGGCGATGTCCGCCGGGATCACCACCACGCCCTCGCCGTCGCCGACCACGATGTCGCCCGGGAACACCGGCACGTCGCCGCAGCCGATCGGCACGTTGATGTCCAGCGCCTGGTGGCGGGTCAGGTTGGTCGGGGCCGCCGGGCGATTGTGATAGGCGGGGATGTCCAGCTTCGCGATCTCCGGCGAATCGCGGAAGCCGCCATCGGTGACCACGCCGGCGACGCCGCGCTTCATCAGCCGCGCCACCAGGATCGACCCGGCCGAGGCGGCGCGCGGATCCTTGCGGCTGTCGATGACGAAGACGGCGCCGGGCGGGCAGTCCTCGACCGCCTTGCGCTGCGGGTGGGCGCGGTCCTGGAACACGCTGATCGGGTTCAGGTCCTCGCGCGCCGGGATGTAGCGCAGGGTGAAGGCCTCGCCGACCATCGGCGCACCCGCGGGGTTCAGCGGGTGCACATCCTGGATGAACTGGTTGCGCAGGCCGCGCTTGAACAGCGCCGTGGTCAGGGTGGCGGTGCTGACGGTCTTCAGCTTGTCCCGGGTCTCGGGCTTCAATCCGGTCATTCCTTCGTCCTCATTCGGAAAGGTCAGCCGCCGACGGCACCCTGGGTGCCGACATAGAGCGCGTAGACGGACTGACTGGCGGCCATGAACAGGCGGTTGCGCATCTCGCCGCCGAAGCACAGGTTGGCGCAGCGCTCGGGCAGGGCGATCCGGCCGATCGGCTTGCCGTCGGGGTTGAACACCATCACCCCGTCCAGCTCGGCGCTGCCCATGCCCCAGCCGCACCAGAGATTGCCGTCGACATCGACGCGCATGCCGTCCGGCGTGCCGGGGCCGGCGTCGATCAGCACCCGCCGGTTGGCGATGCGGCGGCCGCCATCGGTCAGGTCGAAGGCGGAGATCAGCCGGTGCGGCACGGCGCGGGATTCGACGAGGTACAGCAGGCTCTCATCGGGCGAGAAGCACAGGCCGTTCGGCCCCCGGATGTCCTCGGCCACGACGGTGAGGGCGCCGGTCTCCCCGTCGATCCGATAGACATTGCCCGGCAGCTCCTGCGCCGCCTGTCGGCCCTCGTAGTTGCCGGCGATGCCGAAGGGCGGGTCGGTGAACCAGACCGACCCGTCGGACTTCACCACCAAATCGTTCGGCGAGTTCAGCCTTTTGCCGTCGAAGCCGTCGGCCAGCACGGTGATGCTGCCGTCATATTCGGTGCGGGTGACGCGGCGGCCGAGATGCTCGCAGGTGACCAGCCGCCCCTGACGGTCCCGGGTGTTGCCGTTGGCGTTGTTGGACGGCTTCCGGAAGGCGCTGACCGCCCCGGTCTCCTCATCCCATTTCAGGATCCGGTTGTTCGGGATGTCGCTCCACAGCAAAGCGCGGCGGTCGCCGAACCAGACCGGCCCCTCGGCCCAGCGGCAGCCGGTGGCGATGCGCTCGACCGCCGCGCTGAAGATCCGGTAGGGCGCGAAGCTGGGGTCCAGCACCTGCACCGCCGGGTCGGGATAGCGGGTCGAGGGCGCCCAACCGTCCCGGACGTCGTTCCGATCGCTCATCGCTATTCCCTCAGAAGATGTCCGGTTCGGCCACCGGGGCGCCGAAGCCGGTCTCGAGGAAGTCGAAGTCGCAGCCCTCATGCGCCTGTCGGATATGGCGGTTGAACATCCAGCCATAGCCGCGCTCGTAGCGGGGCTGCGGCGGCTGCAGCTCGACCCGGCGGCGCGCCAGCTCCGCCTCCGACACCTCCATGTCGAGGCGGCGGGCGGCGACGTCGAGGGTGACGATGTCGCCGGTGCGCAGCAGCGCCAGCGGGCCGCCGACATAGGATTCGGGCGAGACATGCAGGATGCAGGCGCCGTAGCTGGTGCCGCTCATCCGCGCGTCGGAGATGCGGACCATGTCGCGCACGCCCTGCTTCACCAGCTTCTTCGGGATCGGCAGCATGCCCCATTCCGGCATGCCCGGCCCGCCCTGCGGCCCGGCATTGCGCAGCACCAGCACATGGTCGGCGGTGACGTCCAAATCATCGCTGTCGATCGCCGCCTTCATCGCCGGGTAGTCGTCGAACACGATGGCCGGGCCGCTGTGCTTGAGGAAGCGCGGCTCGCAGGCGCTGGGCTTGATGACGCAGCCATCGGGCGACAGGTTGCCGCGCAGCACCGCCAGCGCGCCCTCGGCATAGAGCGGGTTGTCGATCGGCCGGATCACGTCCTCGTTGTAGATCTCGGCGCCGGCGATGTTCTCGCCCACCGTCCGGCCGCTGACGGTCAGCGCGTCCAGTTTCAGGTGGTTGCGCAGCCGGGTCATCAGCCCCGGCAGGCCGCCGGCGTAGAAGAAATCCTCCATCAAATACTGGTCGCCGCTGGGGCGGACATTGGCGATCACCGGCACCACCCGGCTGGCGGCGTCGAAATCGTCCAGACCGATGTCATGGCCGGCGCGGCGCGCCATGGCGACCAGATGGATGATGGCGTTGGTGGAGCAGCCCATCGCCATCGCCACCACGATCGCGTTCTCGAAGGCGGCGCGGGTCTGGATCTTCGCCGGGACCAGATCCTCCCACACCATCTCGACGATGCGGCGGCCGCAGGTCGAGGCCATGCGGATATGGCCGGCATCGGCGGCCGGGATCGAGGAGGCGCCGGGCATGGTCAGCCCCAGCGCCTCGGTGATCGCGGTCATGGTGCTGGCCGTGCCCATGGTCATGCAATGGCCGTAGCTGCGGGCGATGCCGCCCTCGATATCGACCCAGTCCTGGTCGCTGATGTTGCCAGCCCGGCGCTCGTCCCAGAACTTCCAGGCGTCGGAGCCGGAGCCGAGCACCTTGCCCTTCCAGTTGCCGCGCAGCATCGGGCCGGCCGGCATGAAGATCATCGGCAGGCCGGCATTGGTGGCGCCCATCAGCAGGCCGGGGGTGGTCTTGTCGCAGCCGCCCATCAGCACCGCGCCGTCGACGGGGTGGGAGCGCAGCAGCTCCTCCGCCTCCATCGCCAGCATGTTGCGGTACAGCATGGTGGTCGGCTTGACGAAGCTCTCCGACAGCGACAGCGCCGGCAGCTCCATCGGGAAGCCGCCGGCCTGCAGCACGCCGCGCTTCACATCCTCGACCCGGGTCTTGAAATGGGCGTGGCAGGGGTTGGCGTCGGACCAGGTGTTGAGGATCGCGATCACCGGCTTGCCGGCCCATTCCTCCGGCGCGAAGCCCATCTGCATGGCGCGGGAGCGGTGGCCGAAGGAGCGCAGGTCGTCGGGCGCGAACCAGCGGGCGCTGCGGAGGGTGTCGGGGGTCTTGCGGCGATTGTCGGTCATGGCTCGCTGCCGTCGTCGGGAGAGGATCGGTGGCTGGGGAGGCAGAGACTCAGTTCTGCAGCCCCCATCGTCGCACCGTCCGGCGTTCGATGGTCCGGAAAATCACGTTCTCGACCACCAGGCCGATGATGATGACGGTGAGCAGGCCGGCGAACACCGAGGGGATATCCAGGAGGTTGCGGTTCTCGAAGATGAACCAGCCCAGCCCGCCCTGGCCGGAGGAGACGCCGAACACCAGCTCGGCCGCGATCAGGGTGCGCCAGGCGAAGGCCCAGCCGATCTTCAGCCCGGTGAGGATCGAGGGGAAGGCGGCCGGCACCAGGATGCGGGCGACATAGCCGAAGCCCTTCAGCCCGTAGTTGCGGCCGACCATGCGCAGCGTGTTCGACACGGCGAGGAAGCCGGAATGGGTGTTCAGCGCCACCGCCCACAGCACCGAATGGATCAGCACGAAGACGAGGCTGCCGATGCCGAGGCCGAACCAGATCAGCGCCAGCGGCAGGAGCGCGATCGCCGGCAGCGGGTTGAACATCGCCGTCATGGTCTCGAGGAAATCGGTGCCGATGCGGGTGTTGATCGCCAGCACGGTCAGGGTGGCGGCCAGGGCGATGCCGGCGGCATAGCCCATCAGCAGCACCTTGATCGAGGTCCAGGCCCGCAGCGCCAGCGGGCCGTGCAGGAAGCCGTCGGCCATGGCGGACAAGGTGTCGCCCAGCGTCGGGAACAGGAGCGGGTTGTCGAGGATCGAGGCATAGACCTGCCAGATCGCGGCCAGCACCAGGATCAGCAAGGTCTTGCGGATGAAGGCGCTGCCCCACAGCAGCTCGGCCAGGCCGAGCTTCCGCTCGACCGCGCCGATCTGCGGGGCGGCCGCCGCCTCGGTATCCGCCATCAGGATGCGGGCCTGTCCCATCATGGTCACTCCCTGTGCCCCGGCCCGGTGAAGAGCAGGTCGTGGATCTGCTGCTCCAGCTGGCCGGCGCTGCCGTCCTCGGCCGAGACCTGGTCGACGTCGCGCACCTCGGCCTTGACCCGGCCGGGATGCGGCGACAGCAGCAGGATGCGGTTGCCGATGCGGATCGCCTCGGCGATGGAATGGGTGACGAACAGCACGGTGAAGCGCGTGTCCTGCCACAGCTGCAGCAGCTCGTCCTGCATCTGCCGGCGGGTCAGGGCGTCCAGCGCGGCGAAGGGCTCGTCCATCAGCAGGATGTCGGGCTCCATCGCCATGCCGCGGGCGATGGCGACGCGCTGCTTCATGCCGCCCGACAAGGTGTGCGGATAGCTGTCGACCGCCCGGGTCAGGTGGACCTTCTCGATATAGGCCCGGGCCCGCTCCTCCGCCTCCCGCCGCGGCAGCTTCCGCGCCGTGCGCAGCGGGAACATCACGTTCTCCAGCACCGTCTTCCAGGGCAGCAGCTGGTCGAACTCCTGGAACACCATCATCCGGTCGGCGCCCGGCTCCGCCACCTCGCGGTCCTTGATCCGGATCGCGCCCTCGCTCGGCTTCATGTAGCCGCCGACGGCCTTCAAGAGGGTGGACTTGCCGCAGCCGGACGGGCCCAGCAGCACGAAGCGGTCCGACTGGTCGACCTGAAAGCTGACCCGTTCGGTCGCCGTGACCTGGACCGACGGCGTCTTGTAGCGCAGCGTGACGCCGCTGACCTCGAGCAGCGCCATCTCAGTTGCCGTTCAGGTCGGCGGCGATCGGCAGGTAGTAGTCGGTCCAGGCCTTCGGCTCGGTCTTCAGCGTGCCGATCTTGTACAGGTGCTGGGCGAACTTCATCGTGCCCTGGGGGGCGGCGATGAAGTCCATCATCCCCGGCTGCTTCAGCATCTCCATCAGGTCGTCGACGCTGGTCTTGTCGCCGGTGACCTCGCGATAGATCTCGACCGCGGCGCGGGTGTCCTTGTGGATGAAGTCGACCGCCTCGAGGGTGGCCGCCTTCACCGCCTCGACCACCTTCGGGTTGGCGTCGGCGAATCGGGTGGTGGTGAAAAACTGCGCCTGGGTCAGCGGGCCGCCGATGACATCGGGCGACCGCAGCACCACATGCGTTCCGGGAATGTTCTTCAGCTCGAAATAGTCGAAGGGCGGGGCCGAGAAATGGCTGGTCACCTCATGCTGCGTGTTGGCCAGGGCCGCGGCCGCGTCGGGATGGCCGAGCTGCACGGTGTTGCCGTCCAGCTTGGCCCATTGGTCGGCGCCGAAGGCCTGGGCGGCGGCCATCTGCAGCAGGATCGCCTGGGTCGAGACGCGGACGGTCGGCACCGCGATCTTGTCGGTCGGCCCGAAATCCTGCAGCGACTTGATGTTCGGGTTGCGGCTGAGCAGGTTCAGCGGCAGGGCGGAGGAGGCGACGATGCCCTTCACCCCGCCGCGGGTGCGGTCCCACAGCAGCAGCAGGTTGCCGACACCGGTGTTGACGATGTCGACGCCGCCGGCCAGCAGCGCGTCGGTCTGGGCGCCGCCGCCGGAGAAGGTGGTCCAGCTGACCTTCAGGTCGGGCACGCCCAGCGTGGCGGCGTGCTTCTCGACCAGCTTCTGCTTCTCCATGACATGGGCGGCCATGTACAGGATGCCCGGCTGGCGCGAGATGGTGATCTCGGCCTTGTCCTGGGCCATGCCCGGCGCCGCGGCGGCCAGGGTGCCGGCCAGCGCCAGGGCGGCCGCGCAGAGTCGCATCCACTTCATCCGTGTTTCCTCCACGATAGGGCGTTGGGCTGCGGCCGGTTCGATCCGGCTTCGGGCCGCTGGGGCGCCCGGTTGCGAGTCACTGAGACACTAATGCATTAGTGCATCTATGGCCAAGCGCGATTATCATCGCCATTGCGGGCGCGGCCCGGCCCCGCTCAAATCGCGGGGACAAAGGGGACGAGGACTCCACCAGCATGACCGTCACGGCGATCCAGCTCGACCGCGCCCGGCAGGCGGCGCCGCAGGTCTATGAGCGGCTGCGCGAGCAGATCATCGCGCTGACCCTGGCGCCGGGGTCGGTGCTGGCGCGCAACGAGCTGATGGCCCAGTTCGGGGTCAGCCAGACGCCGATCCGCGACGCCCTGCTGCGGCTGGCGGAGGAGGGGCTGGTCGACATCTTCCCGCAGCACGCCACGGTGGTCAGCCCGATCGACCTGGCGACGGCGCGGCAGGCGCATTTCCTGCGCCGGTCGGTGGAGCTGGAGGTGGTGCGGACCCTGGCGCTGCAGCCGGACCGGTCCTTCATGCCGCGGCTGCAGGCGCTGATCGCCCGCCAGCGGGCCCTGGTCGACGCCCAGGATCTCGAGGGCTTCGTCGAGACCGACCAGTCGCTGCACCGCCAGCTGTGCGAGGCGGCGGAGGTGCCGGGCCTGTGGGCGCTGATTCGCAGCCGCAGCGGCCATCTCGACCGGCTGCGCCGGCTGCATTTGCCGGTGCCGGGCAAGGCCCAGTCGATCCTGGACGACCATGCCCGGATCCTCGATGCCATCGCCGCCGGCGACGCCGATGCGGCGCAGGAGGCGCTGCGCGGACATCTGTCCGGCACGCTGTCGCAGGTCGACGAGATCCGCGCCAAGTTCCCGGACTACGTCAGGGGATAAACAGTCCGGCTGATTGCAGCAGTCCCTGGGGCCTGGGCGAACGGGCCCGTGTTTGGCCACGCCCCTGCGGGGCTCGCCATGACGGTGAAGGGATCGAGGGATCGTCCCAATGCAGCGGCTCAGCCCGGAACCCGCTGCTCCCGCCACCAGACATAGGCGCCGGCAGCGACGATGACGGCACAGCCCAGCAGCGGCCGCGCGCCGATCATGTCGCCGAAGACCAGCCAGCCATAGGCCAGGCCGTAGAGCAGCTGGCTGTACTGGAACGGCGCCAGCGACGAGGCGGGGGCCTGGGCGAAGGCGGCGATCAGCAGGGTGTGCGACAGCAGGCCCAGCAGCCCCATCGCCACCATCAGGCCCCAGCCGGCCGCGTCGGGTGGTGTCCAGACGAAGGGCTGCGCCAGGCTCAGCAGCACGGTGCCGGTCAGCGCGGTGATGAACAGGGTGGTGCGGGGATCCTCGCCCTCCAGCCGCCTTGTCGCGACCAGGCCGATCGCCCAGAACAGCGCCGAGCCGAAGGCGACCAGGCCGCCGAGCAGCCCGACGCCGTCGCCGCTGGGCCAGACGATGATCAGCATCCCGGCGAAGCCGGCGGCCACCGCCGCCCAGCGATGCGGGCCGACATGCTCGCCCAGGAACAGCACCGACAGCACGATCACCAGCAGCGGCGCGATGAAGTTGATCGCGAACAAATCGGCCAGCGGCATCAGGCTGAAGCCGAGGATGGCGAGCACGGCGGAGGCCAGCAGCGCCAGGGCCCGCACCAGCTGCACCCCCGGCCGGGTTGTCGCGGCCATCCGCCGGAAGCACGCCGGCCCCGCGATCAGCAGCATCGGCAGCGCGTGGAAGGTGTAGCGCGCCCAGGTCACCTGGACCGGGTCGTAGCGGTCCGTCAGCAGCTTCGACACCGTGTCCATGGTGGTGAAGCTGCCCATCGCCGCCAGCATGAGCAGCATGCCGGCGGCGGGGGCGGCCACGGTCCGCGGCAGGGCGGGCGGCATGGCCAGTCGGATCCTCAGGGCGTCTGCACGCCGCGCGTGTTCAGGTAGACCGACCGCAGCGAGGTGGTGGCGCAGATGAACAGACGGTTCTTCTTCACGCCGCCGAAGCAGACATTGGCCACCACCTCCGGCACCTTGATCTTGCCGATCAGCGTGCCGTCCGGGGTGTAGCAATGTACGCCGTCGCCGGCGCTGCTCCAGATGTTGCCGTGATGGTCGACGCGGAAGCCGTCGAACAGGCCGAAGGTGCAGTCGGCGAAGACCTCTCCGCCGGCCAGCGTGCCGTCGTCGCGCACCTGGAAGCGGCGGATGTGCTTCGGCCCGTCCGGGTCGTGGCTGGCGCCGGTGTCGGCGACATAGAGCAGCTTTTCGTCCGGCGAGAAGGCCAGGCCGTTCGGCTTGACGAAATCGGTGGCGATCGCCTTCAGCGCCCCCGATTTCGGGTCGAAGCGGTAGACATGGCAGCCATCCTGCTCCGGCTCGGACTGGTGGCCTTCGTATTCCGACAGGATGCCGTAGGAGGGATCGGTGAACCACACCGTGTCGTCCGACTTCACCACCACGTCGTTCGGCGAGTTCAGGCGCCTGCCGTTATAGCTGTCGGCCAGCACGGTGACGCGGCCGTCATATTCGGTGCGGCTGACCCGGCGGCCGCCATGCTCGCAGGACACCAGCCGGCCCTGCCGGTCGCGGGTGTGGCCGTTGGTGTAGTTCGACGGGTTGCGGTAGACGCTGACGCTGCCGTCGGTCTCGTCCCAGCGCATGATCCGGTTGTTCGGGATGTCGCTCCACAGCAGGTAGCGGCCGTCGCCGAACCAGACCGGCCCTTCCGACCAGCGCAGCCCGACATCGCTGGCCAGCACGTCGATATGGACATTGCCCATGACATAGCCGGCGAAGCGCTTGTCCAGCACCTCGAAGCAGGGGTCGAGCATCCCGGTTTCCTCCCTTGGCCCGGGCCTGGCCGGGCAGCCCATTGATCGGACATAACTGGCCGGAGTGTGGCGCCCGCCCGCGAGGCTCGTCAATGATTCGACGGGACGGCAGGGCGCCGCGGACGGGGCGCCCTGCCGGATAGAACGATGCGGCTACCGGCCGAGCCCCGGCAGGGCCGTCGTGCCCTCCTGGCGGACCGCCGCGAGCTCCTTCGGGTCGATCCCGAGCGCCGTCAGGATCGTCGGCGCGATCTGCGCCGTCTGCACCGGCTGCGTCACCATGCCGGCGCCGATGCCCGGCCCGGAGAGCAGCAGGGCGACATTGACGTCGTCCGGGTTGGCGCCGCCATGCTCGGCGATCTTGGTGCTCTTCGCACCCTTGTAGACGACGCCGATCCGCGGCTGGATGGCGATGTCGGGCGTCCGCGGATCCGTCGCCGGATCGTCGAACCGGGCCGCCAGGGCCTTGCCGGCGAAGATCTCGCCGATGCCCAGCTCGTCCTGGTGCGCCGCCAGGGCCGCCACCGCCTCCGCCGTCCTGCCCTGGTCCTTCAGCCAGATATAGGTCGCGTCGTCGGCGATCTCGAAGGCCAGGTTGTCGCCGAGGATCCTGCCATAGGCCGCATCGTTGATGCCGACCGTCCGGCCGGGCTGGATCGGCGACTGGCCGTGCTTGGCGCTGACAATGACGAGAGTTGAGTCGAGCAGCTTGCGGTCGGCCAGGGCCTGCAGGATCCGGCCGATCGATTGGCTGGTGTGCAGCAGGGCGTCCTCCAGCCCCGGGCTCGGCGTCGCCTGGACGTCGAGATAGCCGACGCCGGCCAGCTTCTGGCCGACGCTGACCGCCTGGAAGTTCAGGCCCAGGATCGCCGGCACCTCGGCGGTCCGCGCCCCGTCGCTGCTCTTGCCGCCGATCTCGTTGATCACCGCGGCGACCTTCAGGTCGTCATTCGCCTCGGTGTCCGGGACCGCGTTCTTCACCGCCTGGATCTCCGGCGTATACAGGTCCTCGACGCCCTGGCCGGACGGGCCGTTGACCAGGTCGTAGGCCGGGTGCTTGTCGGCCCAGGCGGTGTGGCCGCCATGGCTGCGGATCACCTCGAACACGGTGTTCACCCGCAGGAAGCTGTGCGGATAGACGGGCTGGCAGCCCTGCTTCGGGTCGCGCGGCAGCTTCGCCGGGTCGATCGCCGCGCCGCCGTGCCGGCCGGCGCCGCCGTCGAGCGCCGAGTCGTCATAGTCGATGTTCTCCGCGAACTCGGATTCGGTCCCGACCGCGGAGCAGTCCGATCCCGGCGCCGACAGGGTGCGGTCGTAGGAATCGTCGTAATAGACCCCGGTCGAGCGCGGCGTGCCGCCGGTCACCTGCGCCAGCAGGCCCGGGAAGGAGTCGGACGGGATCGGGGTGGCCGCGTTGACGTAGCGGGTGCCCTTGACCGCCAGGCCGGCCAGCGGCGTGTCGGGGTGGGCGGCGATCAGGTTCTCCAGGTCGACGGCGTGCAGGCCGTCGACGCTGATCAGCACGACATGGCGGACCGGGCCGGCCTGGGCCTGGCCCGACCCGATGAACCCGGCGCCGGCGACAACGGTCGCCGTCAGCAGCCGACTGAGCTTCTTCATGACCCCGGACCTCTGGCAGGGAGTGAGAGGCGGGGATGATTTCACCGGCGCGTGACGGATTTGTTTCGCCGGGGCCGGATTGTCGCGACCTTACAAAACGATAACGTCAGGCCGCCGACCGGCCGCCGCGCCCGTACAGCAGCAGCATCAGGATGATGACCAGCCCGTAGATGATCTGCCGCCCGGCCTCCGGCATCTGCATCACCGACAGCACGCTCTGCAGCAGCACGATCAGGATGGTGCCGACCACCGTGCCGGCATAGCGGCCCTGGCCGCCCAGGATGTTGGTGCCGCCGATCACCACGGCGGCGATGGCCGGCAGCAGATAGGGGTCGCCCATCGCCTGGTAGGCCTTGCTGGAATAGCCGGCGAGGAGGATGCCGGCCAGAGCCGCGCACAGCCCGCACAGGGTGAAGGCGCCGAGGATGACCAGCCGGGTGTTGACGCCGGACAGATAGGCCGCAGCCTCCTTGTTGCCGATGGCGTAGATGTAGCGGCCCATCGGCGTGCGGGTCAGCAGGAAGACGATGCCGAGGGACAGCAGGGCCCAGACGAACACCGCCATCGGGATGCCCAGCAGCTCGGTCTTGGCCAGGAAGGCCATCGGCGGCGTCGCCATGCTGGTCGGCGAGAAGCCGCCGGTCAGCATCACCATCAGCCCGCGCAGCACGGTGTTGACGCCGAGGGTGAAGATCATCGACGGCACGCGCAGCACGGCGACGCCGAGGCCGTTGACCAGCCCGACCAGGGCGCCGACCGCGAGGCCGACCGGGATCGCCTCCGGCCCGCCCGCGGCGGTGGCCAGCATGGCCGAGGCGGCCACGGTCCAGGGCACCGACAGGTCGATATGGCCCATCAGGATCACCAGCATCATCCCGGCGGCGACGACGCCGAGGAAGGCGGCGACCTTGAGCTGCTGCAGCAGATAGACCGGCGACAGGAAGGTGGCCGTGCCCTGGGTGATGGCGGTGTAGGCGGTGCCCGCCGCCAGGATCAGGATGACGAAGCCGCAGGCCACCAGGATCGGCCGGTCGATGGAGCGGAGATAGGCTTGCATCGGTCCTCCGCTACCCGAACAGCTGCAGGCGGTTCTTGACCGTGAACACCCGGGCGGCGCCCAGCGAGACCGCGGCCAGCAGGATCACCCCCTCGAACAGCGGCTGCAGCAGCGGGTTGGCCAGGAAGCCCAGCACGCTGTCCTCCGGCACCACGCGGAAGCAGAAGGAGATGGCGCGCAGCACCATGACGCCGACGATCGAGGCCACCGCGCCGCCCGAGCCGCCGAACAGAGAGGTGCCGCCGATCACCACCGCGGCGATCGAGTTGAGGGTGTAGGCGCCGGCCATCGGCGTGTCGGCATTGCCGCTGCCGGTCTGCAGCGCCAGGTAGACGCCGGCGACCGCGGCGAAGAATCCGGCCAGGGTGAAGGCCGCCAGCTTCGACCGGTCGATGGCGACGCCGGACATGAAGGCCGCCTGCTCGGAGGAGCCGATGGCGTAGCAGCCGCGGCCGGTGACCGAGTTCTTGAACGGCAGCCAGACCAGCAGCACCACCAGCACGATCAGGATGATCGGCACGGGGATCGACTGGATCGCCTGGAACCAGCCCGGCAGGTCGCCGCCCCACCAGCCATAGGTGTCGGCGACGTCGAACAGCGTGTTGGTGGCGGCCCAGGACAGGTCGCTGTCGACCGCGCCGCCCGGCGTTGGCCGCAGGAACAGCGCGATGCCGATCAGCACCGCGCCGGTGGCCAGCGTCGCGATGATCGGCTGGATCCGGCCGTACACCACCAGCGCGCCGTTGATGAAGCCAGCCAACAGCCCGGCGGCGAGGCACAGCAGGATGCCCAGCGCCAGCTCCCAGCCGCTGCCGGTCAGCAGATGCGACGCCAGGCAGTTCACCATGGTCATCAGCGGCCCGACCGAGAGGTCGAGCCCGCCCAGCAGCACCGGCACGGTCTGGGCCATCGCCACCAGGGCCAGGGTGAAGGTCTCGTTGGCGTTCTGGACGATCAGGTCGGCGCTGCCGCCGCGCGGGTGCTGGTAGGAGTAGAGGCCGTAGAACAGCACGAACAGGCCGATGGCGAGCAGCAGCCCGCCCTGGCGCGACAGGCGGTGGAGCAGGGCGGTCATATCGGACCTCCGCGCAAGCCGCCCACCTCACCGTCATTGCGAGGAGGCGAAGCCGACGAAGCAATCCATGGAGCCGTGTGAGCGGCCTTGTGGATTGCTTCGCTGCGCTCGCAATGACGATCTTTGGTATCTTGCCGGGGTCTGATCATGCGGGCACCACCTCCGGCATCGCGTCGCCTGCAGCCAGGTTCAGGGCGCTGGCGACGATGTTGGTCTCGGTGATCGCGTCGCCCTCCAGCGTCCGCACCACCCGCCCGCCATACAGGATCAGCACCCGGTCGCAGCAGCCGATCAGCTCGTCATAGTCGGTCGAGTAGAACAGGATCGAGGTGCCGGCCGCCGCCAAATCGTGCAGCAGCTGGTAGATCTCCTGCTTGGTGCCGACATCGATGCCGCGGGTCGGGTCGTTCAGCAGGATGATGCGGGCGTCGGTCAGCAGCCATTTGGCGATCGCCACCTTCTGCTGATTGCCGCCGGAGAGGGTGCCGACCGCGGCGTCGGCCGAGCCGATCTTGATCCGCAGCGCCTCGACCATGCGGGCGATGCTGTCAGCCTCCCGCTTGCGGTCGATCACGCCGCCCTTGGCCATGCCGCCCAGCGCCGCCAGGGTGATGTTCTCGCCGACCGACATCGGCAGCAGCAGCCCCTCGGTCTTGCGGTCCTCCGGGATCAGCGCCATGCGGATGCCGGCGCGCTTGGCCCGGGACGGGCTGCCGACCCGCACCGGCTTCCCGTCGACCAGCACGCTGCCCTCGACCCCGCGCAGCACGCCGAACAGGGCCAGCAGCAGCTCGCGCTGGCCCTGGCCGTCCAGCCCGCCCAGGCCGACGATCTCGCCGCGGCCGACGGTCAGCGACACATCGGCCAGGCGCTGGCCCCAGCGCAGGCTGCGCGTCTCCAGCACCGGCGCCGGCGCTTCGGTCCGGGCCGGCTTCGGCGGATAGGCGTTGTGGATCTCGCGGCCGATCAGCATCCGCACCACCTCGTCATCGCCGCGCTCGCCGGCCGGGAAGGTGTCGATGTGCCGGCCATTGCGGAACACCGAGCAGGTGTCGCACAGCGCCTTGATCTCCGGCATGCGGTGGGAGATGTAGAGCACGCCCATCCCGTCCCGGCGCAGCTGGTGCAGCAGGGCGTAGACCTTCTCTACATCCGCGGCGGTGAGGGCCGAGGTCGCCTCATCCAGGATCAGCAGGCGCGGGTCGCGCCCCAGCGCCTTGGCGATCTCGACCATCTGCCGGCGCGACAGCGGCAGGGCCTTGACCGGCAGCCGCGGGTCGATGTCGGAGCAGCCGATCCGTGCCAGCAGTTCCTCCGCCCGCCGCCTTTGGGCCCGGCGGTCGATCAGGCCGAAGCGGCGGGGCGGCCGGGTGATGCAGATGTTATCGGCGACCGACAGGTCCGGCAGCAGCGACAGCTCCTGGAACACGCAGACGACGCCGGCCGCGTTCGCCGCCTGCGGCGAGGTGAAGCTGGCCGGCCGCCCGTCGATCGCCAGCTCGCCGGCGCTGGGCTGCACCACCCCGGCGACGATCTTGATCAGCGTGCTCTTGCCGGCCCCGTTCTCGCCGAGGACGCCGTGGATCGAGCCGGAACGGGCCGCGAAATCCACCTCGCGCAGCGCGTGCACGCCGCCGTAATGCTTGCTGACCCCGGTCAGCCGCACCAGCGGCGGCGTGCCGGCGGCTGCCGTCATGCCCGACGACGCCACCGCGCTTACTTGTTCTCGGCGTTCTGCGCCATGATCTGCGGCGCGGTGAAGGTGATGCCGCAGGGCTCGAAGGCGTTCGGCGCGAAGAAGTCGACCGTCAGGTTCGACCAGTAGTTCTCGCCGTCCTTCAGGGTCTTGTAGTCGGCGACCGGGATCGGGATCGACACCATCTGCGGCATCGTCTCGCCCTTCAGCGCGGCGATCGCCGCCTTCATGGCGATGGCGACCAGCGCCGGGGACTGGCCGTAGGAATAGCCCTTCAGCCCCTGGTCCTTGTACTGGGCGATCTGCTGGCGGAACAGGTTCTCGCCCTCGCCGGCCATCGGCACCAGCGGCTGCTTGGCGTCGAGCAGCGCCTGCACCGTGCCGTTCGACCCGCCCTGGGTGAAGATGCCGTCGAAATGCCCGTGCACGGCCAGGGCGTCGGCGGTGGCCTTCTGCGAGTCGCCCGGCGCCCAGTTGCCCACGACCTCGACGATGTCGTAGGGCTTGCCGGAGTCCTTCATCGTCTTCTGGAAGCCGTCATGCCGGTCGCGGTCGACCGAGTTGCCGGGCAGGCCGCGGACCTCGAGGATCTTGCCGCCGTTCGGCACGTTCTCGATCAGAAACTTGGCCGAGTTCACGCCCATCGCGGTCTGGTCCTCGTTGACCTGCATCACCTCGGTGGTGTCGAGGACGTTGTCGAAGGGCACCAGCACGACGTTCTTGCGGTTGGCCAGCTTGATCACCCGGTCGAAGCCGGTCGGGCTGACCGCATTGACGACGATGGCGTCGAAGCCCTGGTTGATGAAATCCTCGATCGCGCCCAGCTGCGCCGCGGCGTCGGTGCCGGTCGAGATGACCTTGAACTCCTTGATGTCCTTGGCCACATCCGGCAGGGCGGCGAAGGCCTTGGCGGTCTGGATCATCTGGATGCGCCAGATGTTGCCGACGAAGCCGTTGACCAGGGCGATGCGGAACGGCCCCTGATGCGCGTCCCATTTGAAGAACTTCGTGTCCTGGTTCCAGGGCGCGAAACACTGCGGCAGGGCGCCGGGGCCGGGGACGGTCTTCGGCGCGGCGGAGGCGGGGACGGTGAGGGCGGTCGACAGAAGGGCCGCCGCGGCGACCGCGGCAAGACGGCGAAGCAGCATTCGGGTTCCTCCCTGAGAAGCCTTTGGACGCGAACGATTGAAACTCGTCCGACATAATTGGCAGCCGGAATGTTGCGCTTATCCGTTGCGGCCGTCAATTCATCAGACAGAATGCCGCGAGCCTCGGGACGGTCGCTTCTGGAGGATGGCGCCGGCCAAAAGTCCGACGTAAAGTGACCGCCGCCCAAGATCCGCCAGGCAAGCCCAAGAACGCGTGCAAAACCGATGCCCAGCCCCAGCCTCTTCATCCGCCTGAACCGCGACGACAACGTCGTCCTCGCCCGCGCCGACATCACGCCGGGCACGCCGATCCCGGAGGAGGGGGTGACCACGGCCGGCCACATCCCGGCCGGCCACAAGATGGCGACCCGGCCGATCGCGCAGGGCGAGCCGATCCGCCGCTACAACCAGATCATCGGCTTCGCCACCGAGGCGATCGGCACCGGCGAGCATGTCCATGTCCAGAACTGCGCCATGGGCGATTTCGAGCGCGACTACGCCTTCTGCGCCGACGCCAAGCCGACCGCGATGCTGCCGGAGGCCGAGCGTGCGACCTTCCAGGGGTTCCGCCGTGCCAACGGCCGGGTCGGCACCCGCAACTACATCGGCATCCTGTCTTCGGTGAACTGCTCGGCCACCACCAGCCGGATGATCGCCGCGCATTTCGAGCGCTCCGGCGTGCTGGAGCAGTTCCCGAATGTCGACGGCGTGGTCGCGATCACCCATTCCACCGGCTGCGGCATGGCGGATTCAGGCGAAGGCTACGACAACCTGCAGCGCACGCTGTGGGGCTATGCCCGCAACCCGAACTTCGCCGGCGTGCTGATGATCGGGCTGGGCTGCGAGGTCAACCAGATCGACTTCCTGCTCGACGCCTACCAGATCGAGCGCGGGCCGCTGTTCCAGACCATGAACATCCAGAATCTGGGCGGCACCCGCAAGACGGTCGACCACTGCATCGCCCGGGTGATGGAGATGCTGCCTGAGGCCGACAAGGCGCGTCGCGAGACCGTGCCGGCCAGCGAGCTGATGGTGGCGCTGCAATGCGGCGGGTCGGACGGCTATTCCGGCATCTCGGCCAACCCGGCGCTGGGCGCTGCGGTCGACCTGCTGGTCCGCCACGGCGGCAGCGCCGTGCTGTCGGAGACGCCGGAGATCTATGGCGCCGAGCACCTCCTGACCCGGCGCGCGGTCAACCGCCAGGTCGGCGAGAAGCTGATCGCCCGGATCAAGTGGTGGGAAGGCTACACCGCCCGCAACGGCGGCGAGATGAACAACAACCCGTCGCCCGGCAACAAGCGCGGCGGCCTGACCACGATCCTGGAGAAGTCGCTGGGCGCCGCAGCCAAGGGCGGCACCACCAACCTGGTCGAGGTCTACAAATACGCCGAGCAGATGACGGCCAAGGGCTTCGTCTTCATGGACACGCCGGGCTACGACCCGGCCTCGGCCACCGGCCAAGTGGCGGGCGGGGCGCAGATCGTCTGCTTCACCACCGGCCGCGGCTCGGTCTCCGGCTTCAAGCCGGCGCCCTGCATCAAGGTCGCCACCAACTCCACCATGTACCGGCACATGGAGGAGGACATGGACATCAATTGCGGCACCATCATCGACGGCGACGAGTCGATCGAGCAGGCCGGCCGCCGCATCTTCGAGATGTTCCTGGCCGTGGCCTCGGGCGCCCAGACCAAGAGCGAGGCCCAGGGCTTCGGCGACAACGAGTTCGTGCCCTGGCAGATCGGCGCGGTGATGTGACGGCGGCGACGCCGGACCAGAAGAGAAGCGGGAAGGGACACCCATGAAGGACTACATCTCGGTCGCGGCCTGCCTGCCGGCGGATGCCGACCGCGCCACACTGGTCGGCCGGGTCTGGCTGCCGCAGATCCAGGGGCCGGCGGTGGTGGCGCTGCGCGGCGGCCAGGTGATCGACATCACCCGGGCCGCGCCGACCGTTGCCGACCTGATCTCCGCTGCCGACCCGGCCGCGCTGGCCAGGGCCGACGGCCCGGTGATCGGCAGCGTCGCCGAGCTGCTGGCCAATGCCGACGAGACCACGCGCGACGCCGCCAAGCCCTGGCCGCTGGCGCCGATCGACCTGCAGGCGGTGAAGGCGGCCGGCGTGACCTTCGTCGCCTCGATGCTGGAGCGGGTGATCGAAGAGCAGGCGCGCGGCGACGCCACCAAGGCCGACGCCATCCGCCAGCGCATCGTCTCGATCATCGGCGATGACCTCGCGGCCATTAAGCCCGGCTCGGCCGACGCGCAGCGGATCAAGGACGTGCTGCTGTCGCAGAACGCCTGGTCGCAATATCTCGAGGTCGGCATCGGCCCGGATGCCGAGATCTTCACCAAGAGCCAGCCGATGTCCTCGGTCGGCCTCGGCGCCGAGATCGGCATCCTGCCGATCTCTACCTGGAACAACCCCGAGCCCGAGATCGTGCTGGTGGTGGCGTCGAGCGGCAAGGTCGTCGGCGCGACGCTGGGCAACGACGTCAACCTGCGCGACCTCGAAGGCCGCAGCGCGCTGCTGCTCGGCAAGGCCAAGGACAACAACGCCTCCAGCGCCATCGGCCCGTTCATCCGGCTGTTCGACGGCGGCTTCGGCATCGACGACATCCGCAAGGCGGACCTGTCGATGGCGGTGCACGGGCCGGAGGGCTATACGCTGCAGGGCCATAGCTCGATCTCGAAGATCAGCCGCGACCCGCTGGACCTCGCCGGCCAGATGCTGGGCCCGAACCACCAGTATCCGGACGGGGCGGTGCTGTTCCTCGGCACCATGTTCGCGCCGACCGACGACCGCGAGGCGCCGGGCATGGGCTTCACCCACAAGATCGGCGACATCGTCACCATCTCGACCCCGAGCCTGGGGATGCTGGTGAACCGGGTGAACCACAGCGACAAGATCGCCCCCTGGACCTTCGGGGCCAGGGCGCTGATGGCCAGCCTGGCGAAGCGCGGGCTGCTGCCGTCCTAAGGCGTCAGTACCGGCTGTCGGCGGTGCACCCCACGACGTCGATCGATTTGATGTTGTCCTTCATGTCGGTGAAGGCCTGGATGTTGCAGAGATAGTCGACATTGTCGGCGAGGACCATCCGGTTCTCGCCGACCGGGGTCTCGACATCCTGGGTGATCAGCATCGGCGCGATGCCGTTGCCGCCTTGCGTCTGGCCGACGATGCGCTGCTCGGTGGTCGTGCCGGTCTGCACCCATTGGTTCTGCCACTGCTTCGAGATCCGGGTGTTGTCCCAGGCATAGGTGCCGCCATCGGTACAATAGGAGCAGGGCGGCAGGTTCAGCGTCGGCGGGCCGAAGGCCTTGATCGCCACGGCGACCGGCTTGCCGACCATGCCGTTGGCCATCTGCTGCACCGGGTTGGGTTTGGACGCCACGCAGCCGGACAGGACCAGCGCCGCGGCGGCGACGGCGATGCCGTGCTTCAGGACAGGTGAATGCATTTCGACTGACTCCCCCTTCTTGTCGATCAGGACAGTCGAAACGATGCTTCGTCAATATGGCCGGATGACGTCTAAAAGAACCTAAAATTGTCTCGGTTGAAGGAATTCTTGCGGCAACGGCTTACTCGAACCGACTGAAATCCGGCTTCCGCTTCTCCAGGAAGGCGGTGAAGGCTTCCTTGGCCTCGGCGGATTTCAGCTGCACGGCGAAGGCCTGGACCTCGCGGGTCATGGCCTCGCGCACCGCCGCCTCCTGGGGTGCCCGCAGCAGCGCCTTGGTCTGGCGGATCGCGGCCGGGGGCAGGGCGGCGAGGCGCGCCGCCGCGGCGTCGATCTCGGCGTCCAGCGTGGTCTCGCCGATCAGCCGGGTGATCAGCCCGGCCTGCAGGGCAGCCTCGGCATCGAAGCCCTCGCCGGTCAGCAGCCACCAGGAGGCCTTCAGCCGGCCGGCCACGGCGGGGAGGAGGAGGGAGGACGCGGCTTCGGGCACCAGGCCGAGCTGGACGAAGGGCAGGGCGAAGCGCGCCGAGGGCGTGGCCAGGACGACATCGCAATGCAGCAGCAGGGTGGTGCCGATGCCGATCGCGGCGCCACGTACCCCGGCCACCACCGGCTTCGGGAAGCCGGACAGGGCATCGAGGAAGTCGAGGATCGGCTTCAGCCCGGCGTCGCCGCCCGCCGCCAGGAAATCGGCGATGTCGTTGCCGGCCGAGAAATCGTCGCCGCCGCGGATCACCGCCACTCGCACCGCCGGGTCCTCGGCCGCCGCCTTCAGCGCCGCGGTCATGCCCTGGTACATGGCCAAGCTGATGGCGTTCTTCTTCTCCGGCCGGTTCAGCCGGAGGGTCGCGACCGGCCCCTTGGTCTCGGTCAGGACGGGATCGGTCATGGCGGTCTCTCCCTGGATCTCCGGGACGTCACGGTAGAGAGGTGGCCGCGGCCATGTCGAGTGCTCAAAGACCGCCCAGCAGCCCGCGGGCGGCGGCGATGCCGGTGGCGAAGCAGCCTTGCAGCAGATAGCCGCCGGTCGGCGCCTCCCAGTCCAGCATCTCGCCGCAGGCGAAGACGCCCGGCAGCGCCTGCAGTTCCAGCGCCGGGGAGAGAGCGTCGCGGCGGATGCCGCCGGCAGTGGAGATGGCGCGAACCAGCGGCCGCAGGCCGGTCGAGCGCAGCGGGATCGTCTTGATCGCGGCGGCCAAGGCCTCCGGCGTCGCCAGCGCCGCGGCGGCGAAGCCCTCGCGCAGCAGCGGCCAGGCCGGGCCGGTCAGCGACAGGGCGCGGCGCAGCCGGTTCGGGGCGCTGTCGCTGCTGCCGGCGCGCGCCAGCCGGTCGGCGATCTCCGCCGTAGTCATGTCCGGCCGCAGGTCCAGCGTCAGCGTGGCGCCGCCGTCCCGCGCGATCGCCTCGCGCAGCGGAGCCCCGAGCGCGTAGACCGCGCCGCCCTCCAGCCCGGTGGCGGCGATCACCGCCTCGCCGCGCACGGTGCGCCCGCCGAGCGTCAGCGCGATGCGCTTCAGCGGCGTGCCGGCGAAGCGGTCGCGCAGATGCGGCGACCAGGCGATCTCGACCCCGGCATTGGCCGGAAGCAGCGGCGCGATGGCGACGCCGCGCGCGGCGAGGACCGGTGCCCAGCCGCCGTCGCTGCCCAGCCTCGGCCAGCTGGCGCCGCCGAGAGCCAGGATGGTGGCGTCGGCCGCGGCCTCAAACTCACCTTGCGGCCCGCGCAGCAGCAGCCGGTGCCCGGCGCCGAGGCCGATCCAGTCATGCCGGGTGCGGATCTCGACGCCAAGCTGCGCCAGCCGGCCCAGCCAGGCGCGCAACAGGGGCGAGGCCTTCAGGCTCTCCGGGAACACCCGGCCGCTGGAGCCGACGAAGGTCGGGACGCCGAGGTCGTGGCTCCAGGCCCGCAGGTCGTCCGGCGTGAAGGCGTGGACCAGCGGCTCGATCCAGCCCTGCGCCGCGCCGTAGCGGGTGACGAAGCGGTCCAGCGGCTCGGAATGGGTCAGGTTCAGCCCGCCGCGCCCGGCCATCAGGAACTTCCGCCCGACATTCGGCATCCGGTCGTAGACGGTCACGCAGCGCCCGGCCTCGGCCAGGCGCTGCGCGGCGATCAGCCCGGCGGGGCCGCCGCCGATGATGGCGATTGTTTCGGGCACGGGACGGGCGGTCGGTTGCGGGGCGCGGACCCTAGCGCTTCCGGCTTATCAGGCCAAGCCCCATACCCGTCATTGCGAGCCCCGAAGGGGCGTGGCAATCCAGTCTAGCGGCTGCTTCGCCTGGATTGCTTCGTTTCGCTCGCAATGACGGGAAGGTGAGAGGTTTCAGCTGAAGTTCATCATCACATGGCGGACGACGGTGTAGTCCTCCAGCCCGTACATCGACATGTCCTTGCCATAGCCGGACATCTTCAGCCCGCCATGCGGCATCTCGCTGGTCAGGGTGAAATGGGCGTTCACCCAGACGCAGCCATATTGCAGCCGGGCCGCTGTCTTCAGCGCCGTCTTCACATTCGACGTCCAGACCGAGGAGGCGAGACCGTAATCGCTGTCATTGGCCCAGGCGATGGCGGCGTCCGGGTCGTCGAAGCGGGTGACCGAGACCACCGGGCCGAACACCTCCTTGCGCACGATCTCGTCGGTCTGCAGCGCGCCGGCCACCAGGGTCGGCCTGAAGAAGAAGCCGTCGCCCTCGGCCTTGCCGCCGCCGGCCAGGATCTCGGTGTGCTTCTGCGCCGCCGCGCGCTCGACGAAGCTGGCCACCCGGTCGCGCTGGCGCTCGCTGATCAGGGGGCCGAGCTCGCTGGCCGCGTCGTCGGGCGCGCCGTATTTCAGGCTGGCGACGGCGCCGGCCAGGTCGGCCACCAGCCGGTCATAGATCTTCGGGCCGGCATAGACCCGGCAGGCGGCGGTGCAGTCCTGCCCGGCATTGTAGAAGCCCCCGGCGCGCACACCCGCCACCGCCGCCTCGACATCGGCGTCGTCGAACACCAGCACCGGCGCCTTGCCGCCGAGCTCGAGATGCGTGCGCTTCAGGTTCTTCACCGCCGCCTGCAGCACCTTCTGGCCGGTGGCGATGTCGCCGGTCAGCGACACCATGCGCACCTGGGGATGGGCGGTCAGGGCCGAGCCGACCGTCTCGCCGCGGCCGGCGACGACGTTGATCACGCCCTTGGGGAAGATCTCGGCCAGGGTGCGGCCCAGCTTCAGCGCGGTCAGTGGTGTCTGCTCCGACGGCTTCAGCACCACCGTGTTGCCGGCGGCCAGGGCCGGGGCGATCTTCCAGGCCAGCATCATCAGCGGGTAGTTCCACGGCGCGATCGACCCGACCACGCCGATCGGGTCGCGCCGGATCATGCTGGTGTGGTTGGTGACGTATTCGCCGGCGGCCGAGCCGATCAGGCAGCGCGTCGCCCCGGCGAAGAAGCGGAAGGTGTCGATGATCGCCGGCATCTCGTCTTCCAGCACCCGGGCATAGGGCTTGCCGCAATTCTGCGACTCCAGCCGGGCGAAGGCCTCGGCCTCGCGCTCGATGGCGTCGGCCAGCTTCAGCAGATGCCCGGCGCGCTGGGCCGGGGTGGTCAGCGACCAGCTCTCGAAGGCGCGGGCGGCGGCGGCCACGGCGGCGTTGAGCTGGGCCTGCGACGCCTCCGGCACCTCGACGATCAGCTTGCCGGTCGCCGGGTTCAGCACCTTCTCGGCCTGGCCTTCGCCCTTCACCAGAGCGCCGTCGATCAGAAGCTCGATGTCCATGAAATGTCTCCCTTACTTACCGGAGCCGGAAAAGTCGTGGGTGTCACGGGTGAGGTAGTAGGCGCCGAGGATCGGCAGGAACGTCACCACGATGACGATGATGGCGACGACATTGGTCACCGGCCGCTGCCGCGGCTTGATCAGTTCGGTCAGCATCCAGATCGGCAGGGTCTGCTGCTGCCCGGCGGTGAAGGTGGTGACGATGACCTCGTCGAAGCTGAGGGCGAAGGCCAGCATGCCGCCGGCCAGCAGCGCGGTGGCGATGTTCGGCA
Organism: Inquilinus limosus; assembly: GCF_002195995.1. GTDB lineage: Bacteria > Pseudomonadota > Alphaproteobacteria > DSM-16000 > Inquilinaceae > Inquilinus > Inquilinus limosus_C. Next base: position 12,289 of record NZ_NHON01000047.1, on the reverse strand, counting down.
GCACCACGTGGCGGAAGGTCTGGAACCCGTCGGCGCCGAGATCCATCGACGCCTCGATCAGCGAGCCGGAGGTGCGCCGGAACCGGGCCAGCACGTTGTTGTAGACGACGACGATGCAGAAGGTGGCGTGGCCGATGACGATGGTCCAGAAGCTGAACGGGATGTCCAGCAGCGAATAGGCCGACCGCAGGGCGATGCCGGTGATGATGCCGGGGAGCGCAATCGGCAGGATGATCAGCAGCGACAGCGTCTCGCGCCCGAAGAACCTGCTGCGCCAGACCGCGGCGGCGGCGCAGGTGCCCAGCACGATGGCCAGCAGCGTCGCCATCGCCGCGACCTTCACCGACAGGCCGAGCGCGGCCCAGATGTCCGGCCGCTCCAGCCAGGCCACGCTGAACCAGTGCAGGGTCAGGTCCGGCGGCGGGAACTGGAAGGTCTTCTCGTCGCTGGAGAAGGCGTAGAGCAGGATGAACAGCAGCGGCACATGCAGGAACAGGATGCCGGCCAGGGCCGACAGGCGCAGGCCCCAGGGGGCGCGGGTGCCGGCGGTGAGCTTGCCGCGCGTAGCGGTGGCGTCAGAGCGCATCGAAGGCCCCCAGTCGCTTCGCCGCCGTCAGGTACACGGCCATGATCGCGATCGGCACCACGGTGAAGGCGGCGGCCAGCGGCACATTGCCGGCGGTGCCCTGCAGCTGCAGCACCACTTGGCCGATGAAGGGGCGGGAGGAGCCGATGATGCCGGGGATGATGTAGTCGCCGAGGGTCAGCGAGAAGGTGAAGATCGATCCGGCGACCACGCCCGGGAAGGCCAGCGGCAGGACCACGGTGCGGAAGGTCTGCCCCGGCCTGGCGCCGAGATCGGCCGAGGCCTCGGTCAGCGACCGCGGCACCCGCTCCAGAGAGGCCTGCACCGGCAGGATCATGTAGGGCAGCCAGATGTAGACGAAGACCGTGGCGGTGCCGAGATAGGCGCTGGACAGCGACGGGCCGCCGACCACCGGCAGGGCCAGGATGCCGTCGAGCAGCCAGGTCAGGTGCAACTGGCCGGCCAGCCAGGTGACCACGCCCTCGCGCGCCAGGATCAGCTTCCAGGCATAGACCTTGACCAGGTAGCTGGACCACAGCGGCAGCATGATCGCGATGTAGAAGGCCGCCTTGGCCCGGCCGCGGGCATAGCGGGCGGCGTAATAGGCGATCGGGAAGGCGATCAGCGCGCACATGATGGTGACGGTCGCCGCCATCACGCCCGTGCGCAGCACGATGTCCATGTTGGCGGCGGTGAACAGGTCGGCATAGGTCGACAGGGTGAATTCCGGGACGATCATCCCGGTGAAGCCGTCGACCGAATAGAAGCTCTGCAGCAGCAGCGCGAACAGCGAGCCGAGATAGATCACGCCCAGCCACAGGACCGGCGGCACCAGCAGCAGGAGCAGCACCAGCCAGCCGTTGCGGTACAGCAGGCGGGCGGCCCGCCGGCCGACGCCGTCCGCGGCCGGGGCGGGGAGGGCGGCGGCGACGCTCATGCCGCGGCCTCGGTCAGCGGGTGGGCATGGTCGCGCCGCCAGGCGAGGCGCACGGCCTGGCCCGGGGATTTCGGCACCGCGTCGAGATTGGATTCGACCACGTCGATGGCGCCGCCTGGGGCCAACGCCACGCGATAGCGGGTGGTGGCGCCGAGGAAGCTGACCCCGTCGACCGTGCCCGCCACCTCCACCGCATCCGCCGGCACCGCCTGGCCGTTGGTCAGGATGCGGATGCGCTCCGGCCGCAGGGCGAAGGGTCGGGCCTGGCCCATCAGCTTCCCGGCGGTGGCGGCATCCACCATGTTGGAGGCGCCGACGAAGCCGGCGACGAAGGCGGTGGCCGGCCGGTCGTAGATCGCGCCCGGCGTGTCGATCTGCTCGACCCGGCCCAGGTTGAACACCGCCACCCGATCGCTCATCGCCAGGGCCTCGCCCTGGTCGTGGGTGACATAGATGAAGGTGATGCCCACCTGGCGCTGCAGCGCCTTCAGCTCCTCCTGCATCGCCTCGCGCAGCTTGAGGTCGAGCGCGCCGAGCGGTTCGTCCAGCAGCAGGACTGAGGGGCGGTTGACCAGGGCGCGGGCCAGGGCGACGCGCTGGCGCTGGCCGCCCGACAGCTGGGCCGGCCGGCGGCCGGCGAAGTCGCCGAGCTTGACCATGCCCAGCATCTCCTCCGCCTGCCGGCGGCGCTCGGCCTTCGGCACGCGCCGGATCATCAGGCCATAGGCCACGTTCTCCCACACGCTCATATGCGGGAACAGGGCGTAGTCCTGGAACACCGTGTTGACGTCCCGGTCATAGGGCGGGGTGGTCGAGACGTCGCTTCCGTGCAGCAGCAGATGCCCGGATGTCGGCTGCTCGAAGCCGGCGATCAGGCGCAGGCAGGTGGTCTTGCCTGAGCCGGAGGGGCCGAGCATCGAGAAGAACTCACCGTCGCGGATCTCGAAGCTGACGTCGTTGACCGCCCGCACCGCCCCGAAATGGCGGCTGACATGGTCGAAGCGGACGGCAAGGCTGCGATCGGTCATGGGGGATGGCCTGTGGGTATGCGAATGCGATGCGGCGCGGCCGGCTCCCCCTCACCCGAAATCGCTGCGCGATTTCGACCTCTCCCCAAGGAGAGGTGAAGGAGCTGCAATCCGGTCCCTCTCCTCGGGGAGAGGGAGGGGCCCGGCCCGCTTGGGCCGGGAGGGTGAGGGGGCGAGAGCGGTCTATCTTCCGCCCAGGATCGCGATGTAGTCCGTGGTCCAGCGCAGATAGGGGACGCAGCCTTCCGGATGGTCCGCGCACTGCTGTCGCGGCGTGGTCCAGAAGTGGATCTTGTCGAAATTCTCGAAGCCGTTGGCCTTGCAGCCCTCGGCGCCCAGCAGCTCGTTGCCCTCGCAGGCGGCCGGCACCACCGGCACGGACCCGAACCAGGCCGCCAGGTCGCCCTGGACCTTCTTGCTCAGCGAATGCTCGATCCATTTGTAGGCACAGTTCGGATGCGCCGCGTCCGCATGCAGCATGGTGGTGTCGGCCCAGCCCGTCGCCCCTTCCTCGGGGATCACGCTCGCGATCGGCTTGTTCTGCGACTTCAGCAGGTTGACCTGGAACGGCCAGGTCGAGGAGGCGACGACGCCCTCATTGATGAAGTCGTCGACCTGGACCGACGCGTCGTGCCAGTAGCGCATCACCAGCTGGCGCTGGCCGCGCAGCAGGTCGGTCGCCGCCTTGTACTGCTCCTCGTTCAGCTGATAGGGGTCCTTGATCCCCAGCTCGGGCTTCGCCTTCATCAGGTACAGCGCCGCATCGGCGATGTAGATCGGCCCGTCATAGGCCTCGATCCGGCCCTTGTTCGGCTTGCCGTCGGGCAGGTTCTGCGGCTCGAACACCACGCTCCAGCTCTTCGGCGGGGTCTTGAACACGTCGGTGTTGTAGGCCAGCACATTCGGGCCCCACTGGTAGGGCACGCCGTAATGCTTGCTGTCGACGGTGAACCAGGCCGCGTTCTGCAGCCGCTGGTCGATCGTCTTCCAGCTCGGCACCAGGTCGGTGTTGATCTCCTGCACCCGCTTTCCGTAGATCAGGCGCAGGCTGGCGTCACCGGAGGCGGTGACGAGGTCGAAGCCGCCCTCGTTCATCAGCGCCACCATCTCGTCCGAGGTGCCGGCGATCTTGACGTTGACCTTGCAGCCGGTCTCCTTCTCGAAGCCGGTCACCCAGTCATAGGCCTTGTCGGTCTCGCCGCGTTCGATGTAGCCGGCCCAGGCGACGATATCGACCTGGCCCTCGCCGTCCCCGATCTTCGCCAGCGGCGCGGCGCCGGCCAGGGTGGTGGTGCCGAACACCAGGGCGCTGCCCAGAGCGAGCATCCGGCGAAGCTGCGATCCCATCTCGATCTCCCCGTTGATCGTGTTGTTGGAGAGAATGGTAGGTCCGTTGCCGGAACACCGAGAAATATGAAATATCCGGTTTTACTATCGGGAAAACCGATGGCTTTGCATGCCGATCGCCGCGTTCCGTTCACCGCACCGCCCGGAAACGGCCCTATTGGTCGATGAGGCTCGGTCCGGTGAATAGTCGGGGGGAGAGGAATGGACATCTGGCTGATCCTGGCCGGCGGTGCGATGCTGGCAGGAGGGTGGATTGCATGGTGGTTCACCTTCGGCCGCTTCCTGCTCGATCTGCAGAGGCGCTTCATCGGGACATATGTCGGCGTGGCTCTGCGCGGGTTTCGCCTGTACCGGCCCTGGCAGGCGTGGCTGGGACGGCGCCTGGGCTACGACATCTCGGGGACGGCCAAGGTCGAGGACTTTCTGCGCCTTGAACCCTCGCGGCTGGGCCAGATCGTCGGTGCAGCCGGCTTCGTCCTCACCTTCCTGGGCCTGTCCGTGATCCTCGAAGGGATCCGCGGGCGCGGCTTCATGGGCCTCACGATCTTCAACTGATCCGGGCTGGCACCGTCCGGCCGGCTAAGCCTGCAGTGACCGCAGGCGAGGGGCCGGGTGGGTGCGGGCGACCTGGATAAAGGTCTCGGCCTGGGTCGAGAGCGGCGAGCCGCGGCGCCAGACCACGCCGACATCCAGCGTCGGCAGCGGGTCGGCCAGCGGCCGGGCCTCGATCCGGTCGCCTTCCAGCGACCAGGGGCGGTAGGCCATGTCGGGCAGGATGGCGACGCCGGCGCCGGTCGCCACCAGGCTGCGCACGGCCTCCACCGACGCCGTTCGCAGCACCCGCTTCGGGATCAGCCCGGCGGCGCGCCAGAGCAGGTCGCTGGCCTCGACGATCTCGTCCACCGCCAGCGCGATCAGCGGCTCGTCGACGATCTCGGCCAGCGGGATCGCCTCGCGCCCCATGAAGCGGTGGTCCGGCGGCAGCCACAGCCGGCTCTCGGAGCGGACCAGGATCTCGCTCTCCAGCGCGTCGCGGTTGTCGAGGGTCGAGACGATCATCACCGCGACCGCGATCTCGCCATTGATCATCAGGTGCTCGATATAGCTCCGCTCCTCCTCGATCACCTCGACCGTGACATTCGGGAACACCCGGCGGAACCGGGCCAGCAGGTCGGCCAGGAAATAGCCGGAGACCATGGTGGTGACGCCGAGAGGCAGGGTGCCCTGCACCGCCTCCGGCAGGGTCTTCAGCGCGTTCTGGGCATCAGCCACCGCCGCCAGGATGGTGCGGGCATGGCGCAGGAACTGGTGGCCGGGATAGGTCAGGATCACCCCGCGGGCGTGCCGCTCGAACAGCTTCGCGCCGGTCTGCTCCTCCAGCGCCTTCAGCGCGTCGGTGATCGCCGATTGCGAGATGCCGACCGCCGCGGCGCCGCCGGAGACCGAGCCGGCCTCGGCCACCGCAGTGAAATACGCGATCTGACGCAGCGTCACGTTCATGCGCTTCACGGTCCCGCGGCCCGATCTCGGCCGCAAGGAAAATCGATGGACGGTGAGAGACGATCGGTGAAACCGAACGAAACTTTCTGAGGCGCCATGCAGGGCAGGAATGCAAAGCCGCGACAGCCTTGACTTTTGTGCACTGCGCAACGACATTCCGGGCGCTGCAGTGGTTTGGTCCACAGGACAGCCGTCGGCCACCGATCGCGTGAGCGCTCCCTCCGGGATGCGTCCTGTCGGTCCCGATCGAACCCATCCGACTGCCCAGATCGCGCGGGGCGTCACCGTCAACCCGCGCTTATCGCCCCGACCCGGACGCACCGGTCGGCGGCCCGGCGTCGTTGTTACCGAAAGTTCCCCTTTGACCAGTTTTACCGATCTCGGCCTGAACCCGCTCCTCCTCAAGGCGCTGGCGGCCGAGGGCTACGAGACCCCGACGCCGATCCAGGCGCAGTCCATCCCCCATCTGCTGCAGGGCCGTGACCTGCTGGGCGTCGCCCAGACCGGCACCGGCAAGACCGCCGCCTTCGCCCTGCCGATCCTGCACCGGCTGATGGCCGACCGGCGCACCGCGCCGCGCCGCGGCTGCCGCGCTTTGGTGCTGAGCCCGACGCGCGAGCTGGCCAGCCAGATCGCCGAGAGCTTCCGCGTCTACGGCCGCCACCTGCCGCTGACCCGCACCACCGTGTTCGGCGGCGTCGGCATGGGTCCGCAGATCCGCACCATGGCGCAGGGCGTCGACGTGCTGGTCGCCACCCCGGGCCGGCTGATCGACCTGATGTCCCAGGGCGCCATCCGCCTCAACGAGCTCGACGTCTTCGTCCTGGACGAGGCCGACCAGATGCTCGACATGGGCTTCATCCACGCCATCCGGAAGATCGTCGCGACCCTGCCGGCCAAGCGGCAGAGCCTGTTCTTCTCGGCCACCATGCCGACCGACATCTCCGACCTGGCCGGCCGCCTGCTGACCGACCCGGTGCGGGTCGAGGTCGCGCCGGTCGCGACCACGGCCGAGCGCATCGACCAGCGCGTCATGTTCGTCGAGAAGGACGACAAGCGGTCCCTGCTGACCGAGATCCTGCGCGACGACGAGAGCATCCGCCGCGTCCTGGTGTTCACCCGCACCAAGCACGGCGCCGACCGGGTGGCCAAGCAGCTGACCCAGGCCGGCATCGTCGCCGACGCGATCCACGGCAACAAGTCGCAGAGCCAGCGCGAGCGCGCCCTGCTGGGCTTCCGCAACGGCAAGGTCCGGGTGCTGGTGGCGACCGACATCGCCGCCCGCGGCATCGATGTCGACGGCGTCACCCATGTGATCAACTTCGAGCTGCCGAACGTGCCGGAGAGCTATGTCCACCGCATCGGCCGCACCGCGCGCGCCGGCGCCGACGGCATGGCGATCTCGTTCTGCGACGTCGAGGAGCGCGCCTATCTGCGCGACATCGAGAAGCTGATCCGCCAGCCCGTGCCGGTGGTGGAGGAGCATGCCTACCGCTCCACCATCCCGTTCCGGCAGGGCAGCGCCGGCCCGGCCCCGCGCGGCCAGGGCCGTCCGCAGCAGCGCAGCGGCCGCCCGCAGGGCGGTCAGGGCCAGCGCCCGCATGGCCATGGCGGCCATCACGGCCAGGGGCAGCGGCCCCAGGGCCAGAACGGCCAGCGTCCGCATGGCCACGGGCACCAGGGCCAGCGCCCGGCGCAGCAGGGCGGCGACCGCCGCCAGGCGCCGGCCAATGACGGCGGCTCGGCGCCGATGCGCCGCCGCCCGGTCGGCCGGTAACCGACAGAATGCCGGGGCTTCGGTCCCGGCGTCCTTCTGGATAGACTGCGGCCATGACTCCGACCGCCGACAAGCACCGCCTCTCCGTGGCGCCGATGATGGACTGGACAGACCGGCACTGCCGGTTCTTCCTGCGCCAGGTCTCGCGCCGCGTCCGGCTGTACACCGAGATGGTGACCACCGGGGCGGTGCTGCATGGCGACCGCGACCGCATCCTCGGCTTCTCCGAGGCGGAGCAGCCGGTGGCGCTGCAACTCGGCGGCAGCGACCCCGAGGCGATGGCCCGCGCCGCCGCCATCGGTGCCGACTGGGGCTATGCCGAGATCAACATGAATGTCGGCTGCCCCAGCGACCGGGTGCAGTCCGGCCGCTTCGGCGCCTGCCTGATGGCGGAGCCTGCGACCGTCGCCGCCTGCGTCGCGGCGATGCGCGCCGCCTGCGACGTGCCGGTCACGGTCAAGTCGCGCATCGGCATCGACGACCGCGACAGCTATGAGGAGCTGGTGGCCTTCATCGACACCGTCGCCGAGGCCGGCTGCGACACCTTCATCGTCCATGCCCGCAAGGCGTGGCTGAGCGGGCTGAGCCCGAAGGAGAATCGCGAGATCCCGCCGCTGCGCTACGACGTGGTGCACCGGCTGAAGCGCGACTTCCCGCATCTCACCATCGCCATCAATGGCGGCATCACCTCTCTCGACGCCGCCGAGGCGCAGCTCGCGCATCTCGACGGGGTGATGATCGGCCGCGAGGCCTACCAGAACCCCTGGGTCCTGGCCGAGGCCGACCGCCGGATCTTCGGCGAGGACGGACCGGTCCGCAGCCGCCGCGACGCGATCGACGGCTTCCTGCCCTATGTCGAGGCGAACCGCTCCAGGGGCGTGCCGCTGGGATCCATGACCCGCCACATCCTGGGCCTGTACCAGGCCGTGCCGGGCGCCCGCGCCTTCCGCCGTCACCTCGCCGAGAACGCCCATCGCCCGGGGGCGGGGCCGGAGGTGCTGCGCGCCGCCGTCGACCTGGTCGAGGCCGCGATCGAACAGCGCCGGGCGGCCTGACGAAAAGACGTCGGGGCCGCCGCATTGCGGCCTTGACAGCCGGGGTGCCGCCTCGTACTTAAGCGGCCCCGACGACGCGGGGGCGCGTAGCTCAGCGGGAGAGCACTCCCTTCACACGGGAGGGGTCACAGGTTCAATCCCTGTCGCGCCCACCATCCTATCCCCCCGATAGCCTTCCCCATTGTCGACACAGTCTTCCGCTAGCGAGGCCGATATCCATCGGCCATTCGAGCGGAGGATCCATGGCTGCGAAAGCACGTGACACGGCGGGTCCGGGGCTGCGGACAGTCCTGGCGTCGCTGGCGCTGGCGGCGATGGTCGCGATCCCGGCGCCATCCCTCGCGCAGGATTTCCTGACCCCCTATCTGGACTCGCAGAGATACGACAATCTCCGGCGCCACCAGCAGCGGATCCAGCAGCAGCGGCGTGCCGGGCAGCAGGCCCCGGCCAGCCTGTCGCAGCACCAGCGCGCCTGCGCCCAGCGCTATCGCAGCTATGACCCGCGGACCGACCTCTATGTCGTGCGGCCCGGCGTGACGGCCCGCTGCCGCCTGTAGGCGACGCGTCAGCCCCTGGATATCGCCGCAATCGCGCCCCAGTTTCTTCGCAGTCTGCCGTCCCCGTCGCCGCGAGGTTCCTGACGCGCATGCACCGCCTCATTCCGATCGCCGCCTCCGCCATGGCTCTGGCCGCCGGCCCCGCCATGGCCGCCGATGCCAGCGCCCGCATGACCTATGACGTCTATGTCGGCGGCCTGCGCATGCTGGAGGTGACGTCGGGCGTGTCGCTGGGCAGCGACCGCTACGACGTCGACCTGTCGGCCCATGTCGTCGGCATCGCCGCCACCTTCAGCGACTGGCGCTCGAACGTGCAGTCGAGCGGCGCCCTGCAGGGCCCGCAGGTGCGCCCGGCGCGCAATGTGGTGGAGCGGATCAACGGCGACGACGCCCGGACCACGACCATCACCTTCCTCGGCGGCGGCCGGATGGATGTCGAGATCGTGCCGAGCAAGAAGCCGAAGCGGGCGCAGACCATCCCGCCGGAGCAGCTGGTGCATGCCGTCGACCCGCTGAGCGGCGTGGTCTCGATCCTGCAGGCCCTGCATGTCGGCGCCGCGGCCTGCAAGGGCCAGGTGCCGGTGTTCGACGGGCGCCGCCTGTACCGCGCCGACCTGGCCGATGGCGGCACGGTGATGCTGCAGAAGGCCGATCAGGGGATGTATGGCGGCGAGACCCAGCGCTGCACCCTGACGCTGACGCCGATGGTGGGCGACTTCAACTTCGGCGACGAGCGGCGGACCACCAAGCCGACCGAGTATTTCCAGCGCAGCTCCCGCGTGTCGGACGAGCGGGTGATCGAGACCTGGCTGGCCTCGCCCGGCGGCGGCTTGCCGGCGGTGCCGGTGCGGATTCAGAGCGAGTCGCCCTGGGGCCTTGTGGTGGTGCATCTGCGCGCGGCGCAGGCCGGTGCCTCCTGATCTCAGCCGGGCCGCGTAACCCGTCGAAACAATAATTGAATTTGCCTTTCGGCCCGGCCGTGGCAGACCACGCGGGACGCTGTTCCGTGATTGTGGAGCCATCGCCCCGTGAGTGCTGTCGCCTGTCTCATCCTCGCCGCCGGCAAGGGCACGCGGATGAAATCCGACCGTCCCAAGGTGATGCATGAGCTCGCCGGCCGGTCGATGCTCGGCCATGTCGTCGCTGCCGCCCAGGCCCTGGCGCCCGAGCGGATCGCCGTGGTGGTCGGCCCGGGGATGGAGGCGGTGGCGAAGAGCGTCGCCCCGGTCCCGACCTTCATCCAGCCCGATCAGCGCGGCACCGGCGACGCTGTGCGCGCCGCGCTGCCGGCGATCGACGGCTTCGAGGGCGACGTCATCGTGCTGTTCGGCGACACGCCGCTCCTGACCACGGCGACGCTGGAGCGGCTGGTCGATGCCCGCCGTGCTGCGGCGGATCCGGCGGTGGTGGTGCTGGGCATGCGCCCGGTCGACCCGCTGCAATATGGCCGGCTGGTGCAGACCCCCGATGGCGGCCTCGACCGCATCGTCGAGTATTCCGAGGCCAGCGCGGATGAGCGCCACATCGGGCTGTGCAACGCCGGCATCATGACCTTCGACGGCCGCCGCCTGCCGGAGCTGGTCGCTGCGCTGCAGGCGAACAACGCCAAGGGCGAGTTCTTCCTGACCGACACGGTCGAGGCCGCCCGCGCCCGCGGCTGGGCCTGCAGCGTGGTCGAGGGCGACCCGGACGAGGTGCTCGGCATCAACTCCCGGGTCGAGCTGGCCGATGCCGAGGCGATCCTGCAGGACCGGCTGCGCCGCAGCGCTATGCTCGGCGGCGCGACGCTGATCGACCCGAAGACCACTTGGCTGTCGGTCGACACCAAGCTTGGCCGCGACGTGGTGGTCGGCCCGTCGACTTTCTTCGGCCCCGGCGTCACGGTCGAGGGCGGGGTCGAGATCCTGGGCTTCAGCCATATCGAGGGGGCGACGATCCGCAGCGGCGCCCGCATCGGGCCCTTCGCCCGGCTGCGCCCGGTCACGGTGGTGGGCGAGGGGGCGCATATCGGCAATTTCGTCGAGCTGAAGGCGGCGGACCTCGCCGCCGGCGCCAAGGCCAACCACCTGACCTATCTCGGCGACGTCTCGGTCGGCGAGAAGACCAATATCGGCGCCGGCACCATCGTCTCGAACTACGACGGCTACAACAAGTTCCGCACCAGCATCGGCGCCGAGGTCTTCGTCGGCTCCGACACCGTGCTGGTGGCGCCGGTGACGGTCGGCGACCGCTCCAACATCGCCGCCGGCAGCGTCATCACCCGCGACGTGGCGCCCGACGCGCTGGCGATCGGCCGGGCGCGGCAGGAGGACAAGCCCGGCTGGGCGCCAGGCTATCGCGAGAAGAAGAAGGCCGAGAAGGCTGAACGTGAGCGAAAAGCTGGGCGGGCGCAGGAGAAGAGCTGAATGTGCGGCATCGTCGGCATCGTCGGGACCCGGCCGGTGGCGTCCCGCCTGGTCGAGGCGCTGAAACGCCTGGAATATCGCGGCTATGATTCCGCCGGCATCGCCACGCTGGTCGGCGGCCGGATCGAGCGCCGCCGGGCCGAGGGCAAGCTGGCCAATCTGGAGCGGCGCCTGGGCGAGGACCCGGTCGACGGCACCATCGGCATCGGCCACACCCGCTGGGCGACGCATGGCCGGCCGAGCGAGACCAACGCCCATCCGCACGCGACCGACCGGGTCGCCATCGTCCACAACGGCATCATCGAGAATTTCCGCGAGCTGCGCCGCGAGNTCGGCATCGGCCACACCCGCTGGGCGACGCATGGCCGGCCGAGCGAGACCAACGCCCATCCGCACGCGACCGACCGGGTCGCCATCGTCCACAACGGCATCATCGAGAATTTCCGCGAGCTGCGCCGCGAGCTCGAGGGCCTGGGCCATGTCTTCGCCACCGAGACCGATTCCGAGATCGTCGCCCATCTGGTCAGCCACTATCTCGACCAGCAGCTGGCGCCGCGCGAGGCCAGCGCCGCCGCGCTGAAGCGGCTGGAGGGAGCCTTCGCCCTGGCCTTCCTGTTCACCGGCGAGGAGGACCTGCTGGTGGTGGCCCGCCGCGGCTCGCCGCTGGCCATCGGCTTCGGCGACGGCGAGATGTATGTCGGCTCCGACGCCATGGCGATCGGGTCCTGGACCGACCGGATCTGCTATCTCGACGAGGGCGATTGGGCGGTGATCGCCCGCTCGGGCGTCGAGATCTACGATGCCGGGGACCAGTCGGTGGAGCGGCCGGTGAAGCCGATCGCCCAGACCGGGGCGCTGATCGGCAAGGGCGATTTCCGCCACTACATGCTGAAGGAGATCTACGAGCAGCCGGCGGTGGTGGGCGACACGCTGCGCACCATGCTGGACCCGGCGACGCGCGCCATCGTGCCGCCGCCGTTGCCCTTCGACTTCGCCGATGTGCCGCGCGCCACCATCGTCGCCTGCGGCACCGCCTTCTATTCCGGCATGGTGGCGAAATACTGGTTCGAGACCGTGGCGCGGCTGCCGGTCGAGAT
>NZ_NHON01000046.1 GCF_002195995.1 Inquilinus limosus | reverse complement strand
GCGCCGAAGCCCGCCCCGCAGGCTTCGGCGCCGGTCGCACCGCCCTCGCCGCGGGTGCTGGGGGGCGGGTTCGACGAGCCTCCCCAGATCGCCGGCGCCCCGGCCGTCACCGCCCTGGCCCCACGCCGGAACGACACGCCGAAGCCGGAAGCCTCGGCCGAACCGCCGCAGCCGTCGCCTCAGCCCCCGGCTTCGGCCGAACCGCCGCCGTCGCCGGCCCAGCCTCAGGCTGCGGCCCAGCCGCCGCAGGCGCCGCCCATGCCCCAGGCTTCAGCCCAGCCGCCGCAGACTCCGGCCCCGCCTGCTGCCGATGCGAAGGAGCCGGCGGCACTCGGCTTCGACGCCATCCGGGTGAACTCGGATGGCGGCGTCACCATCGCCGGGCGCGGCCCCGCCGGGGCCCGCATCCTGCTGATGGATGGCGACCGGCAGATCGGTTCGGTCCAGGCCGACAGCTCCGGCGGCTGGGTGTTCCTCTCCGACGCGCCGATCCCGGCCGGTGACCACCAGATCTCGCTGCGCCTTGCCGATGGCGGCAGCGCCGCGGGCGAGGTCGCCACGGTGGTGGTGCCGGAGCGGGGCCATGACATCGCCGGACGCCCGGCGACCGGCAGCGGCGGCAGCGCCCTGGTGATGGTGACGCCGCAGCAGGGCTCCTCGACCGTGCTGCAGGCGCCCTCGGCCGGTTCGCCGGGCCCGGCCGCGCCGGATGGGACGTTGTCGATCGACGTCATCGACTATGGCGACGGCGGCGCCGTCTTCGTCAGCGGCCGCGGCCAGGCCGGCGCCACCGTGCGGCTCTATCTCGACAACCGCCCGATCGGCGGGGGCGGTATGGATCCGCACGGCCGCTTCCGCATTCAGGCGGCGGGGGCGATCGCGCCCGGCATCTATCGCCTGCGCGCCGACCAGATCGACGCCGCCGGCAAGGTGACGGCGCGGGCCGAGACGCCGTTCCAACGCGCCGCACCGGCCGAGGTCGCGGTGGCCGAGGGGCGGGTCGTGGTCCAGCCCGGCAACAGCCTGTGGCGGATCGCCCGCCGGGTCTATGGCGAGGGGCCCCGCTACACCGTGATCTACCAGGCCAACCAGGAGCAGATCCGCGACCCCGACCTGATCTATCCGGGGCAGATCTTCACGGTGCCGGCGGCGGGCGCCACGGCCGCCGTTCCCGGCTGACGCGGAAATCGACCGTGGTGACGCCCGTCACAGCGACAGGGCAGGCGCCGGGTTAGGTTAGGGGTAGCTCGTAAGCGTCTCCCGCTCGAGCAGCCTCCCTGTTCACCTCTCGGGCCCTGGTCCTCCAGGGCCCGTTTTCTTTGCCTCAGGCCAGCAGCGCCGCCATCACCGACCGGTAGCGCGCCGCCACCGCGGCCTCGTCCGCATGCCGGCCGTCGCGCACGCGCCAGCGGCCCCCGGCCATGACATGGCGGATCGGCGAGTCATTGCCGGCGAAGACGAAGCTGTCGAGCAGCGTGTCGCCGCGCCGGCCGATCAGCGCCGGATGGTCCGGATCCAGCACGATCAGATCGGCGCGGGCGCCGGCCTCGATCCGGCCGGTGGGACGGCCGACCGCGCGGGCGCCGCCGTCGATCGCGGCCTGGAACAGGGTCGCGCCGACCGAGGGCCGGGCCGGGCCACCGGCGACACCGCGCTTCCGCTGCGTCAGGCGCTGGCCGTATTCCAGCCAGCGCAGCTCCTCGATCACCCCGACCGAGATGTGGCTGTCCGAGCCGATGCCGAGCGCGCCGCCGGCGGCGAGATAGGGGGCGAGGGGGAACAGCCCGTCGCCGAGATTGGCCTCGGTGGTCGGGCACAGCCCGGCGACCGCGCCGCTGGCCGCCATGCCGGCGGTCTCGGCCTCGTTCAGATGGGTGGCATGGATCAGGCACCAGCGGTCATCGACCGCGGCGTGGCCCAGCAGCCATTCGACCGGGCGGGCGCCGCTCCAGGCCAGGCACTGCTCGACCTCCTTCACCTGCTCGGCGATGTGGATGTGGATCGGCGCCGTCGGATCGGCCGCATTGATACCCGCCACCACCCCGGCCAGCATCTCGGGCGGCACGGCCCGCAGCGAATGCGGCGCGACGCCGATGCGGACATCCGGGTCGCCGTCATGGTCGGCGCGCAGCCGGCCGATGATGTCGAGGATGCCGTCGACATCGTTCAGGAAGCGGCGCTGGCCGTCGCCGGCCTTCTGCCCGCCGAAGCCGCCGGTGTTGTACAGCACCGGCAGATGCGCGATGCCGAGGCCGGTGGCCTTGGCCGCCGCGATCACCCGGCGCGACAGTTCCGCCCGGTCGGCATAGGGCGTGCCGTCCGGCTGGTGGTGCAGGTAGTGGAACTCGGCCACGCAGGTGTAGCCGGCCTTCAGCATCTCGACATAGAGCTGCGCGGCCACCGCCTCGACCTGGGCGGGGTCGAGCACGCGGACGAAGCGGTACATCTGCTCGCGCCAGCTCCAGAAATCGTCGCCGGGGCCGGCCGTGGTCTCGGCCAGCCCGGCCATGGCGCGCTGGAAGGCGTGGCTGTGCAGGTTCGCCATGCCCGGCAGGACGACGCCGGCAATGGGTTCCGCGTCGCCCCGCGCCGCGCCGGCCGAGACGCGGGCGATGTCGCCCCGGTCATCGATCTCGATCAGGACATTCTCGGCCCAGCCATCGGCCAGCAGGGCGGCATCGGCGAAATAGCGCGTGGTCAAGAGGCGGCATCCCGTGAGATGAAGCGCGGTGCGGCAGAATAGACCCGGATTGCCGAAGGGAAAGAGGGATGTGGGATCGGCTGTGGATCAATGCGCGGCTGGCGACCATGGTGAGCGACGGCTACGGCGCTATTCCCGAGGGCGCGATCGCGATCGCGGGCGACCGCATCGCCTGGGTCGGGCGGCAGGTGGACCTGCCCGGCGCCCTCGACCGCCTGGCCGCTTCCGTCGAGGATGCCGGCGGCGCCTGGGTCACGCCCGGGCTGATCGACTGCCACACCCATCTGGTCCATGGCGGCGACCGGGCCCGCGAATTCGCGATGCGGCTGCACGGCGCCAGCTATGAGGAGATCGCGCGGGCCGGCGGCGGCATCGTCTCGACCGTCGCCGCCACCCGTGCCGCCGCCGAGGAGGAGCTGCTGGCTTCGGCCCGGAAGCGCCTCGACGCGCTGGCGGTGGAGGGCGTGACCACCGTCGAGATCAAGTCCGGCTATGGGCTCGACCTGTCGACCGAGGCCAAGATGCTGCGCGTCGCCGGCCGGCTGGGGCAGGAGAGCCGCCTGCGGGTGCGGCGCAGCTTCCTCGGCGCCCATGCCGTGCCGCCGGAGGATCGCGACCAGCCCGAGCGCTATCTCGACCGCGTGATCGACGAGATGCTGCCGGCGATCGCCCGGGACGGCCTCGCCGATGCGGTCGACGCCTTTGGCGAGAAGATCGCCTTCTCGCCGGTCCAGGTCGAGCGGGTGTTCCGCGCCGCCAAGGCGCTCGGGCTGCCGGTGAAGCTGCACGCGGATCAGCTCTCCGACCAGGACGGCGCGGCGCTGGCCGCCCGGTTCGGCGCGCTGTCGGCGGATCATCTCGAATACACCAGCGAATCGGGCGCCAAGGAGATGGGCCGGGCCGGCACCGTGGCGGTGCTGCTGCCGGGCGCCTTCTACTTCCTGCGCGAGACCCAGCTGCCGCCCGTCGGGGCGTTCCGCCGGCACGGCGTGCCGATGGCCCTGGCCACCGACAACAATCCCGGTACCTCGCCGGCAACGTCGCTGCTGCTAATGCTGAACATGGGCTGCACCTTGTTCCGGCTGACGCCGGAGGAGGCGCTGGCCGGCGTTACCCGCAACGCCGCGCGGGCGCTGGGCCTGGCCGATGAGTGCGGCCGGCTGGCCCCGGGATTGGCGGCCGATCTGGTGTTCTGGGACGTGGACGACCCGGCGGAGCTGTCCTACCGCATCGCCTACAACCCCTGTCGTGCCGTGATCCGGGCCGGTCGGTCGGTTTAATACGGCGGTATTCTGCCGAATCGGAGCTTTGTGCTAGAAGCGTCTGATCGATTGGCGGGGGAAGCCGGTTGCGTTGGTGAGGGGATTCGGTCGGATCGCGGCGCTCGCGATGGTCCTGTTCGGCCTGGCCGCGGCATCCGCGCCGGCGCGGGCGCAGGAGAGTTGCACGCCTTATATCCTGGCGATGGAGGGGGCGTTCGGCATCCCCCGCGGCATGCTGCTGGCGATCGCGCAGACCGAATCGGGCGGGAAGGGCGATCCCTATCCCTGGGCCCTCAATGTCGGCGGGACGCCGATGTTCCCGAGCAGCCTGGCCGCCATGAAGGCGGCGATCGAGGACAACGGCGGCGGGGAAAGCCCCAACATCGACGTCGGCTGCATGCAGATTTCTCTGCGTTATCACAAGCAGACGCTGCCGGATTACACGCTCATCTTTCAGCCACAATACAATGTGATCTACGGCGCCTATTTCCTGCGGCGGTTGTTCAACAAATACGGGAACTGGCTGCAGGCGATCGCGCATTATCATTCCAGCGACCCGGACCGGCAGTTCGCCTATGCCTGCCGGGTGCTGGAGCGGCTGAAGAAAATCCGCGGCCAGGGGGCCGAGCCGATCGAAGTCTGCGCGTCAGGTTGAGGGGACAGGGGATTGATTCGGGTTTTCTTTACCGGCCAGATCGTTCAGAAGTTGGGCCATTGGGGGCGTTGGCTCGATCTGCGCCGTGATCGGGCATTTAGAAGTCAGAAGCGGGGGACCATGAAGCCTGTGCACAGTGACCGTCGCCGCGACCGGCAGGGCGAGGCGCGTCGACTCCGATGGACCCTTCGCTACGGAATCGGCCCGGCCCTCCTGGCCTGCGGCATTCTGGTGCTGACCCCGGTGTCGGGTCATGCTCAGCTGAACGCGCTGGTCGACCAGCTGCAGCAGCTGGGCATCAACCCGTCGCAGCTGCAGCCGCAGGGCACCCAGTCCGATGGCGTGACGATCCCGAGCGGGCCGCGCGTGCCGTCGACGACGCCGGGCCAGATCACCGAGCCGGCCGTGGTCTCGCCGGGGCTGCCGTCCTCCACCGTCTCGGCCGCGCCTGTCTCGCGCATCGAGGCCGATTACGCGCGGCGCCTGAGCAGTGACATCAACCAGTTCGGCTATGACGTCTTCGGCGGCGGCGCGCCGGCGAGCCAGGTGGTCAGTGGTGCCGTCAGCGAGAACTACGTCATCGGCATCGGTGACCAAGTCGTGGTCACGCTGCGCGGCCAGGTGAACCAGGGCATCAGCGCCACGGTCGACCGCGAGGGACGCCTGATCCTGCAAGATCTGCCGCCGATCCCGGCCGCCGGCCGCTCTTTCGGCGATCTGCGCCGCGAGATCGAGACTCGCGTCAAAGAGAACTACGTTTCGACCGAGGCCTTCGTCTCGCTCGGCGATGTCCGGGCGATCTCGGTGACCCTGACCGGCGAGGTCGTCAAGCCCGGCACCCAGACCCTGACCAGCTTCTCGACCCTGGTCGACGCGCTGACCGCGGGCGGCGGCATCAAGAAGACGGGCTCGCTGCGCACGGTCTCGCTGATCCGGCAGGGGCAGACCAAGGTGGTCGACCTCTACGGCTTCCTGATGGGATACAGCAATGAAGCCGACCTGCTGCTGCAGGACGGCGACCGCATCTCCATCCCCACCATCGGGCGCACGGTCGCGGTCGCTGGCGATGTGGTCCGGCCCGGCATCTTCGAAATGCCGCCGGATGCCGCCGGCCCGCTCAGCGTCGCCGAAATGCTGGATTATGCCGGCGGTCCGATCCGCCCGGCCGGCAACCGGTTCAACCTGCTGCGGCTCGACCGCAACGGCCAGGACCAGGTGCAGAACCTGTCGGGCCAGACCGCGGTGCCGGTGCAGACCAACGACATCATCCAGGTGACGCTGTCGCAGGACCTGCGCGTCGGCAGCGTCTCGATCACCGGCAATGTCACGGTCGCCGGTGTCCGGCCGCTGACCAGCGCGCCGACCCTGCGCGCCCTGCTGGCGGATCCGCCGATCCTGGCGGACGACGCCTATCTGCCGTTCGGCGTGATCCAGACGACCGACCCGACCACGCGGATCCGCAAATTCGTGCCGGTCAACCTGGGCGTGGCGCTGCGCGGCGGCGGCAACTTGCGGCTGCACGACCGCGACAAGCTGATCGTGCTGTCGCGTGAGGACATCCGCTATCTCGGCTCGGACGACGTCCAGACCATGCTCGCCGGGATCCAGCCGGCCCAGGCCCGCTCGGCGGCGGCGGACCAGTCGCAGAACGTTCAGGCCCAGAACCAGACGCTGACCTCGAGCCTGCCCCCGGCCAACAACGTCAGCGGCAGCTGCCTCGGCCTGCGGTCGCTGGCGGAAGCGGTGCGCGCCGACTCCACCGGCCGCTTCCGCAACGCCCGGCAGACCTTCCAGAACACCGAGGCGGGCGGCTCGCTGCAGGTGAACCGGGCCTGCCCGCAGATCTTCGACGACATTCCGGACCTGCTGCCCTTCGTGATCGAGCATGTGGTCTCGCTCAACGGCCAGGTGCGGGTGCCGGGCAGCTATCCGATCATCCCGGGCACGTCGCTGTCGACCGTGCTCGACATCGCCGGCGGCACCACGATCGAGGCCGATCGCCGCGCCATCGAGGTCGGTTATTTCTCGACCCTGTCACCTTCGAATCTCAGCGGCTCCTGGCGGTCGGTGCAGAGCCTCGGCGCCAGCACCGCCTCCATCAAGCTGAACCCCGGCGACAGCATCCGCATCCCGCAGAACCCGCAGCTGCGCGAGGACGGGTCGGTCACCTTGGCTGGCGAGTTCACCCATCCCGGACGCTACGTGATCCGTCGCGGCGAAACCCTGCTGCAGCTGATCCAGCGCGCCGGCGGCTACACCAACCAGGCCTTCCCGTATGGCGCGGTCTTCACCCGCGAGGCCGTGCGGCAGCAGCAGCAGCAGGGCTATGAGCGCACCGCCCGCGAGATTCAGGCGGGGCTGCCCCAGCTGGTCCAGCAGAGCGGTGACGACAGCGGCAGGAGCGCGACCGCGGCCCTGCCGGCGATCCAGAGCCTGATTTCGGAGCTGAAGACCATCCCGGCCGCCGGCCGAGTGGTAATCGAGGCCGATCCCACAGTGCTGGCCGCCAAGCCCGAGCTCGACTTCGCCCTCGACGCGGGCGACCAGCTCTTCGTGCCGAAGCGGCCGCTCTTCGTCACGGTGTCGGGCGAGGTGCTCAACCCGGGCACGGTGCAGTACGACGGCAAGCTGACCGCCGACGACTATGTCGAGTTCGCCGGCGGCACGACGGAGGCCGCCGATACCGGCCGCACCTTCGTCGTCATGCCGAACGGCCAGGCGCAGCCGCTCGACCTGTCGTCGTGGAGCTACAGCTCGGTCCGGGTGCCGCCCGGGTCCGTCATCATCGTGCCGCGCGACCTGAATCCGTTCGACCTGTACCGCCTGGTCAAGGATGTGGGCTCGATCGTGCAGAGCCTGGCGGTGTCCGCCGCCTCGCTGGTGGTGATCAGCCGGCGCAACTGACGCCGGATCGATCGGCAGGAAGGGCGGTGCCGCCGGCGCCGCCCTTTTTGTTTGCGGCCGTGCCATCCGGATCGCGGGCATGCGCCAGGCGCCATTGTCCCGCGGGCGCGAAGCACACTAGCCTGACCGGGTCTGGCGGAAGCGGAACGAGCGCCTCATGCAGATCACCGACCTCATCAACTCGATCGCCGATCGCGGCCTCGAGCTGTTCGCTTTCGGCCGCGGCCGGCCCTGGCCGCAGGGGCCCGCCGGTCTCTGCCGCGCGCTGCTGTCGGAGCGTGGCGAGGCGTCCGGCATCGCCCTGGCGCGCGAGCTGGTCGCCCTCTATCGCGGCCTGGACGCCGCCGAGCGCGAGGCCTTCTTCACCCTGCTGGCGCGGGAGTTCGGGCCCGACCATGCGGCGATCGCCGCCGCCGCGCGCGCGTTCATGGCCGAGCCCAGCGCATCCGGCGCCCTGGCCCTGGCCGAGGCGGCCGAGCCGCCGCGGCGGGAGCTGCTGCGCCGCATCAACATGCTGCCCGAGGGCACCGAGTTCGTGATCGGGCTGCGTGCCGACGCGCTCGACCTCGCCGACGGGAATCCGGAGCTGCGGATCGTGGATGCCGACTTGAAGCATGTGCTGACCGACTGGTTCTCCGGCGGCTTCCTGGAGCTGCGGCGGATCACCTGGGAGACGCCGGCGATCATCCTGGAGAAGCTGATCCAGTACGAGGCGGTGCACGCCATCCCGGGCTGGGAGTTCCTGCGCCGGCGCCTGGCCGAGGACCGGCGCTGCTACGCCTTCTTCCATCCGGCCCTGCCGAACGAGCCGGTGATCTTCGTCCAGGTGGCGCTGGTGCGCGGCCTGGCGGGGGAGGTGGCGCCGCTGCTGGACCCCAAGGCCCCCATCGGAGATCCGGCCGCCGCCGACACGGCGATCTTCTACTCGATCACCAACACCCAGAAGGGGCTGCGCGGCATCTCCTTCGGCAGCTTCCTGCTGAAGCAGGTGGTGGCCGACCTGCAGCAGACCCTGCCCAACCTCGCCACCTTCTCGACCCTGTCGCCGATCCCCGGCTTCCGGCGCTGGCTGGAGACGGCGGCGCCGCAGCACGAGGTCGCGGCGGTGCGGGACGCGGCCGATGATCTCCTGCCGGCCCTGGCGGCGGGCGGGATCGAGGCCGTGGCGGCGGACAAGGCGCGGAAGGCGGCGCTGACCGGCCTTTGCGCCCGTTATCTCGCCGCCGAGCTGCGGCCGAACGGGCGGCTGGTCGACCCGGTGGCGCGCTTCCATCTCGGCAACGGCGCCCGACTCGAGCGGCTGAACTGGGCCGGCGATATCGCGCCAAAGGGGCTGGAGCAGGGCTGGGGACTTCTAGTCAACTACCTCTATGATCCGGCGGAGCTGGAGCGCAACCACGAAGCCTTCGTCAATGCCGGCAAGGTGGCGACGAGCCGCGCGGTGGCGCGCCAGCTGAAGCCCTATCTCTGACCCGCCGAGCCGCATGACCAATCTCTACGACGCCCTGTCCGCCCGTTTCCCCGCCGACCGGTCCAAGCCGGCGCTGGCGCTCGCCGACGGCCGCGCCATCTCCTATGCGGAGCTCGACGCCGCCAGCGCCCGCTATGCCAACCTGCTGCGGCGGCTGGGCGTGGCGCCGGGCGACCGGGTGATG
The DNA here is from genome assembly GCF_002195995.1 of Inquilinus limosus. Lineage (GTDB taxonomy): Bacteria > Pseudomonadota > Alphaproteobacteria > DSM-16000 > Inquilinaceae > Inquilinus > Inquilinus limosus_C. The sequence goes on along the minus strand of NZ_NHON01000046.1, from coordinate 40,867 downwards.
GTGCAGGTCGACAAGTCGCAGGATGTGGTGGCGCTCTATCTCGGCTGCCTGCGCGCCGGGGCGGTCTACCTGCCGCTCAACACCGCCTACACCAAGGGCGAGGTCGCCTATTTCGCCGGCGATGCCGAGCCCGCACTGGCGGTGTGCCAGCCGGCCCGGCTGGCCGAGATCGAGGCGGTGGCCGGGCCTGCCGGCGCCAAGGCGGTGCTCACCCTCGGCGCGGCCGGGGAGGGGACCCTGGCCGAGGCCGCGGCGCGGGAGCCGGACGGGTTTGAGACGCTACCGCGCGAGCCGGACGACCTGGCCGCGATCCTCTACACCTCCGGCACCACCGGGCGGTCCAAGGGGGCGATGCTCAGCCACGACAACCTGCTGTCGAACGCCCTGACCCTGCACGATTATTGGGGCTTCCGGCCGGACGACGTGCTGCTGCACGCCTTGCCGATCTTCCACACCCACGGCCTGTTCGTCGCCACCAACTGTGCCCTGCTGGCCGGGGCGACGATGCTGTTTCTGCCGAAGTTCGACGCCGCCGAGGTGCTGCGCCTGCTGCCCCGGGCCAGCGTGATGATGGGCGTCCCCACCTTCTACACCCGCTTGCTGGAGCAGGCCGGCCTCACCGCCGAGGCCTGCGCTCATATGCGGCTGTTCATCTCCGGCTCGGCGCCGCTGCTGGCCGACACCTTCGAGCAGTTCCGGCAGCGCACGGGGCACACCATCCTCGAGCGCTACGGCATGACCGAAACCAACATGAACACCTCGAACCCCCTGGACGGCGAGCGGCGGGCGGGGACGGTCGGCTTCCCGCTGCCCGGCGTGTCGCTGCGGGTGGTGGGCGAGGACGCCAGGCCCCTGCCGCAGGGCGAGATCGGCGTGATCGAGGTCAAGGGCCCGAATGTGTTCAAGGGGTATTGGCGGATGCCGGAGAAGACCGCGGCCGAGTTCCGCGCCGACGGCTTCTTCATCACCGGCGATGTCGGGGTGGTGGATGACCGCGGCTATGTCTCGATCGTCGGCCGGGCCAAGGACCTGATCATCACCGGCGGCTTCAACGTCTATCCGAAGGAAGTCGAGAGCCTGATCGACGCCATACCGGGCGTCGAGGAATCGGCGGTGATCGGCCTGCCGCATCCGGATTTCGGCGAGGCGGTGGCGGCGGTGGTGAAGATGCGGGCGGGGGCGGCGCCGCTCGACCCCGCCGCGATCCAGGCGGCGCTGCAGGACCAGCTGGCCCGGTTCAAGCAGCCCAAGGCGGTGTTCGTGGTGGCGGAGATCCCGCGCAACGCCATGGGCAAGGTGCAGAAAGCCGCCCTGCGCGAGCAGTACGGGACGACCTTCAAGACCCCGGCCTAGTCTCGCAGCGGGTCGGTCGTCGGATTGCTCAGGAAGCCCTGGTGCCGCGCCACGTGGTTGCGGCCGGCCAGGCGGGCGACGGGATCGAATTCGGGCGCGGCCTCGATCCGAACCAGGCCGGGCTCCTGCCAGGGCGATCCGATCCCGCGCAGCGGCGGCCGGTCCGGCGCGAAGCCGGTGGCCAGGAGGGTCGCATCGAGATAGCGGCGCGCATCCTCCGGGTCCTCGGCGAAGACGATCATGTCGCTCATGAAGTCGGCGCCGTTGTCGGGGTCGACGGCGCGCCACAGCGGGGCCTGGCGGCCGGCGGGCACGATCCGGACGGAGTAGGCGTGCATGGGGCCTCCTTGCCAAACCTGGCCAACGCGGCGGGCGCGGCGCCGGTTCCAGGGATCAGCGGCAGGCGGCCTTGCCGGCCTCGATATGGAAGCTGCGCGGGCCCGGCATCGCCGGCTTGGTGCTGCTGGCGGGGTCGTCGACGATGCGGATGTCGAGCGAGCAGGGGCCTGCCTGGACCCGGTAGAGGTCGTCGCCCGGCCGCTCGATCCGGTCGATCGGATGCCCCTGAAGCCTCTCGGACAGCTCGTTGCTGTCCAGGATCGCCTTGATCTCCTCCAGGCGCTGCCAATAGGGCGGCAGCGCCGCTCGGGCCCCGGCCGCGGCCATGAGGAGCAGCAGCGCCGTCACGCAGGCGGCGGCGATGCGGCGAGGGCCTGCAGGAAACAGCGTCATCGGGCCTTCTCCTCGGCGGTCCCGCCTCAGGCGCCGACGTTCGGGATGAAGAAGCAGCGCATCGAGCCGTCCGGCTTGCGGCACAGCCAGTAGTTCTGGTCTTCGCTGAACTGGGCCTGGTCGGTCGGTATCAGCATCGACAGGGGGCGGATCATATACCCGTCGGGGCGCACTTGGACATCGCGGGACGCGAAGGCGGCGCAGTCATGCGGGCCGCAGCATTGCTCATGCGTGCCGGACAGGTTCCGGTACTGACCGTTCTGGATCCACGCCGCCGGTCCATGGGCGGCCGCGGTGCCGGCGGCGAGTGCGAGCACGGTCGCGATGGGAAAGAGGATGCGCATCAGCGCCCTCCTGGCCAGGATTGCGGGCGACCGGGCATCCCGCCCGACCGGCCGGCCCAGTGCGGCCGTCTGCAACAGGCCTGCAGAAGGAACAACGGAACCGACCCGCATCTTCGTTCCCTTGAACCAAGGGCCATGGCGCCGGGAACCCGCGACTCCAGCCGCGGCCGGAGGTCCGGAGCGGTCGGCCCGGCCAGCGCGGAAAGCCGCTGCGGCCCAGGCGCTCCGCGGCATATGCTTTGGCCTTGACTCCGAGGGGGCGCGGGCATACATCGCCGGTGACGCCGAGCGAGCCCAGGCCCGCCCGACGCCAATCTCACAACGAGAGACAGATGGACGACCACCCTAGTCGTGGCGTCGCCAAGGCCGATCCGGCCGCGGTGACGTCGCCCGAACATCACTGGATCGCACTCGGCCTCGGCCGGGTGGATGGCGTGAGCCGGACCTAGGGTCGGAGCGCCGTTCGCCCCGCTTCCGCCGCGTGCGGGATACGGAGCGAACGATGAACCTCGCTTTTCTCTCCTGCTTCGATCGCCGCCTGCGCCTGGCGCTGGGCGCCGTCATTTCCCCGCGGGCCGAGGCGCTTGCCGCCCTCCCGCGCTTCCGCAACCGCGACTTGCGCCACGACCCGATCCGGGACGGGGACAAGGTCCTGCTGCGCTGGACCCGCGATGCGGAGACCGGCAAGCTCGTCGCCCGCTGGGACGAGCCGGCCGCCGAGCCGACCCAGCCCGCCGCGCCGGTCGACGATCTGGCCGAGCACCGCGCCCGCCGGGCGCAGCGCTACCGCTCGCGCTTCGTCTGGACCGACCGCCGCAGCGCTTAGAGACCGCCTGTAAATTCGCTGGCGCGGCCGTCTGACGGCGGTTTCTGTGCTTCCGGTGCTCACGGACTATAACGTCCGCTGCGCTCCGGTTCTCGAAACCACCGCCAGCCGACTCACGCCAGCGAATTTCCAAACGGTCTCTGAACCGTACCGACCGGGCAACCGATCGCCCGGCTTGCATTTCCCGGGCGCAGGGCGTATCAACCGCGCCGTCGTCAATCCCACACGCGGGCATCGCGGCCTGCCACGGCAGTGGCTCGGTCGCTCCGGTGCTTTTCGCCATATCCGCAATCCGCGGTGCGGCGAGGGGCAAAGCCCGCGGCGGAACAACCGGAAAAAGGACCTTCCGACCATGGCTACGCCGACCTTCACCATGCGCCAGCTCCTCGAAGCGGGCGCGCATTTCGGCCACCACACCCGCCGCTGGAACCCGAAGATGGCTCCGTACATCTTCGGCGTGCGCAACGGCGTGCACATCATCGACCTCGAGCAGACCGTGCCGCTGCTGCACCGCGCGCTCGATGCCGTCCGTGAGGTCGTCGCCAATGGCGGCCGCGTCCTGTTCGTCGGCACCAAGCGCCAGGCGCAGGACCAGATCGCCGACGCGGCCAAGCGCTGCGGCCAGTACTTCGTCAACCATCGCTGGCTCGGCGGCATGCTGACCAACTGGAAGACGGTGTCGCAGTCGATCAAGCGCCTGAAGGAGATGGACGAGCAGCTGAACCAGGGCGCGGTCGGCCTGACCAAGAAGGAGCAGCTGACCCTGACCCGCGAGCGCGACAAGCTCGAGAAGGCGCTGGGCGGCATCCGGGACATGGGCGGCCTGCCCGACATCCTGGTGATCATCGACACCAACAAGGAATCGATCGCGGTCCTGGAAGCCGCCAAGCTCGGCATCCCGGTCGTGGCCGTGCTGGACAGCAACTCCAGCCCGGACGGCATCACCTTCCCGGTGCCGGGCAACGACGACGCGCTGCGCGCGATCGAGCTCTATTGCGAGCTGTTCTCCGGCTCGGTCATCGCCGGCATCCAGGCCGAGATGAGCGCCAGCGGCGCCGATGTCGGCGGGCTGGAGGAGGCGCCGGTCGAGGAGGAGCTGCCGCCGCCGGCCGAGACCGGCGGCGAGGCGGAACAGCCGGCCGCCTGAGCCGAGAGCGAACCAGGGGCGGCCCAGAAAGCCGCCCCTTTCTGTCGATGAGGGTGCCTGCGACCATGCTGGGGCGCGGCGCCGAACGAACCGGATGCGAGGACGATATGGCGGAGATCACGGCAGCGCTGGTGAAGGAGCTTCGTGAGAAGACCGGCGCCGGCATGATGGATTGCAAGAAGGCGCTGAACGAGGCCGCCGGCGACCTGGAGGCCGCGGTCGACTGGCTGCGCAAGAAGGGCCTGGCCGCCGCCGCCAAGAAGGCCGGCCGCGTCGCCGCCGAGGGCCTGGTCGGCGCGGCCGTCGAGGGCAATCGGGGCGCGCTGGTCGAGGTCAACTCCGAGACCGACTTCGTGTCGCGCAACGACAAGTTCCAGGGCCTCGTCTCGACCCTGGCCGGCCTCGCCCTGCAGGCGAATGGCGATGTCGCGGCGCTGGCCGCCAGCGCCTTCCCGGGCACGGGCCGCACCGCCGGCGAGGAGGTGACCCAGCTGGTCGCCACCATCGGCGAGAACATCAGCCTGCGCCGCAGCGCCGCCCTGTCGGTGTCGAACGGCGTCGTCGCCGCCTATGTGCACAGCCCGGTCGCCGCCGGCCTGGGCAAGATCGGCGTGCTGGTGGCCGTGGAGTCGACCGGCGACAAGGCCAAGCTCGAGGCGTTCGGCAAGCAGGTCGCGATGCATATCGCGGCGGCCCGGCCGGATGCGCTGCACATCGCCGATGTCGACGCCAGCAACCTGGAGCGCGAGCGCGCCGTGCTGGTCGAGCAGGCCCGCGCCAGCGGCAAGCCCGAGGCGATCATCGAGAAGATGGTCGAGGGCCGGATCCGCAAGTACTACGAGGAAGTGGTGCTGCACGAGCAGGTCTGGGTGCTGGACGGCGAGACCAAGGTCCGCGCGGCGATCGAGGCTGCGGCCAAGGACGCCGGCGCCCCGGTCACCGTGACCGGCTTCGTCCGCTTCGTGCTCGGCGAGGGCATCGAGAAGGAGCAGGGCGACTTCGCGGCCGAAGTGGCGGCCACGCTCGGCCGCTGAGCCGAACGCAAGACCAGATTGGCGGCGCTGAGGGAGTGGAGCGACATGGCGAAGGCGGCCCAGTATCGACGGGTGCTGTTGAAGATTTCCGGGGAAGCCCTGATGGGCGACCAGGATTACGGCATCGACCCGAAGATGGTGGAGCGCATCGCCGATGATGTCGCCCAGGTCCACGCCCTCGGCGTCGAGATCTGCATGGTGGTCGGCGGCGGCAACATCTTCCGCGGCATGAGCGGCGCCGCCTCCGGCATCGAGCGGGCGACCGCCGACTACATGGGCATGCTGGCCACGGTGATGAACGGCCTGGCGCTGCAGAGCGCCTGCGAACACAAGGGCCTGCACACCCGCGTGGTCTCGGCCATCCCGATGCAGACGGTGTGCGAGCCCTATATCCGGCGCCGGGCGATCCGGCACATGGAGAAGGGCCGCGTCGTCATCTTCGTGTCCGGCACCGGCAACCCGTTCTTCACCACCGACACCGGCGCCGCCCTGCGCGCCTCCGAGATGGGCTGCGACGCCCTGCTCATGGGCAAGCAGGTCGACGGCGTCTACGACGCCGACCCGCTGCGGGTCGAAGGGGCCAAGCGCTTCGACCGCTTGACCTACATGGATGTGCTGGCAAAAGATCTCCGCGTCATGGATCATGCGGCGATCTCGCTGGCCCGTGAAAACAAGATCCCGATCCTGGTCTTCTCCATCAACGAGCATGGCGCGTTCGCGGAGGTGGTCGCAGGGCAGGGACGCTACACCATCGTGACCGAGGAGGGCTGAGCGTGGCCAAAGCCGATCTCGACGACATCTCCCGCCGCATGGCGGGTGCTCTGGAGTCCCTGCGCAAGGATCTTGCCGGTCTGCGCACCGGCCGCGCCAGCATCAGCCTGCTCGAGCCGATCACGGTCGACGTCTACGGCGCCCAGATGCCGCTGAACCAGGTCGGCACCATCGGCGTGCCGGAGCCGCGCATGCTGACCGTGACGGTCTGGGACCGCAGCGCGGTCAAGTCGGTGGAGAAGGCGATCCGCGATTCCGGCCTCGGCCTGAATCCGCAGACCGAGGGCCAGACCGTCCGCGTGCCGCTGCCGGAGCTGAGCGAGGAGCGCCGGCGCGAGCTGACCAAGGTCGCCGGCAAATACGCCGAGGCCGCCCGCGTCGCGGTGCGAAACGTCCGCCGCGACGGCATGGACGCGCTGAAGCGCGCCGAGAAGGACCATGAGATCTCCGAGGACGAGCACAAGCGCCTCGCCGACAAGATCCAGGGCCTGACCGACGGCCGCATCCGCGAGATCGACGAAGCGGCGGCGCAGAAGGAAAAAGAGATCCTCCAGGTCTGAGCACCGGGATGCACCGTTTCGCCCCCAAGGCCGAGGATCAGCCCGCGCTCCATGTCGCGATCATCATGGACGGCAACGGCCGTTGGGCGACCGCCCAGGGCCTGCCGCGCGCCATCGGCCATCGCCAGGGCGTCCATGCCGTGCAGCGGACGATCGATGCCGCGATCGCGCTGGATGTCGGCTATCTGACGCTGTTCGGCTTCTCGACCGAGAACTGGCGCCGGCCGATCCTCGAGATCGGCGAGCTGATGAAGCTGCTGCGCTTCTTCCTGCGCGGCGAGCTCAAGGCCCTGCACCGCAAGGGCGTGCGGCTGCGTTTCATCGGCGACCGCGAGCGCCTGGCCCCCGACATCGTCGACCTGCTGGTCGAGAGCGAGACGCTGACCGCGGCCAACACCCGGCTGAACCTGACCGTGGCGCTGAGCTACGGCGCCCGGCAGGAGATCGCCGAGGCGGCGCGCCGGGTGGCGCGCGAGGTCGCCTCGGGGGCCTTGCTGCCGGAGGCGATCGATGAAGGGCTGTTCGCCGGCCGCCTGTTCACCGCCGACCTGCCGGACCCCGACCTGATCATCCGCACCAGCGGCGAGCAGCGGATCAGCAACTTCCTGCTGTGGCAGGCCGCCTATGCCGAGCTGATCTTCGTCGACACGCTGTGGCCGGATTTCGGCCATGCCGACCTGGAGGCCGCCCTCGCCGAGTTCCGGCGGCGGGAACGTCGCTATGGCGCCGTCGGTGGCCAATAGCCCCGGGGCGAAGCGCAGCAACCTGACGCTGCGGATCCTCTCCAGCCTCGTTCTCGGACCGCTGATCCTTGCCGCCGTCTATGTCGGGCAGTGGGAGTTCGCGGTCATCGTCGGGCTGCTCGGCGTGCTCGGCGTCGACGAGTGGCTGCGGCTGGTGCTGCGCCGGCCGCCGCCCGGCTGGGCCCGGGTCTCCGCCGCGATCGCCGTCGTCGCCGTGACCATCGCCACCGGCTGCGCCGGCGCCGTCGCCGGCCTGCTGGTGCTGGCCGCCGCGACCGTGCTGTTCGACATCGCCGTCAATCTCCGCCTCGGCACGCCCGGCCGCATGCCGGCGCTGGGGCTGCCCTATCTCGGCCTGACCGTCGTCGCGCTGCTGCATCTCCGCCAGGATGGCTGGCAGCCGGTGATCTGGCTGCTGGTGGCGGTCTGGGGTACGGATATCGGCGGCTACATCTTCGGCCGCTGGATCGGCGGGCCGAGGCTGGCGCCGCGGCTGAGCCCGAAGAAGACCTGGGCCGGGCTGATCGGCGGCGCCGGCCTGGCCGCCGTGGCCGGCGCCGTCGCCATCGCGGTGCTGCACCGCGCCGGCTCGGCCCTTGTCGCCGTGCCGGGGGCCGCCCTGCTGGCCCTGGTGGCTCAGGCCGGCGACCTTGCCGAATCCGCGGTCAAGCGCCATTACGGCGTCAAGGACAGCGGCGACCTGATCCCCGGCCATGGCGGCGTGCTCGACCGGATCGACGGGCTGCTGGCCGCGGCGCCCGTCTTTGCCCTGTTCACCGCCCTTTTGGATGCATCCTTCACATGACCTCGGCCCCGTCCGCGGACGCTCCGCGCTCCGTCACCATTCTCGGCGCCACCGGCTCGGTCGGCGCCAGCACCGTCGACCTGATCACCCGGTCGCCGGAGCGCTTCACGGTCGAGGCGGTGACCGCCAACAAGGATGCGGAACGGCTGGCGGCGATCGCCCGGCAGCTCGGCGCCCGCACCGCCGCGGTGGCGGATGAGGCCGCCTATCCGGCGCTGAAGGCGGCGCTGTCCGGCAGCGGCATCGAGGCGGCGGGCGGCGCTGAGGCGGTGGTGGAAGCGGCGGCCCGGCCGGCGGAATGGGTGATGGGCGCCATCGTCGGCGCCGCCGGCCTGCGGCCGATCCTGACCGCGATCCGGCGCGGCGCCATGGTCGCCTTCGCCAACAAGGAGTGCCTGGTCTGCGCCGGCGAGCTGATGATGGCCGAGGTGCGGCAGCACGGCGCCACGCTGCTGCCGGTCGACAGCGAGCACAACGCCATCTTCCAGGTGTTCCAGCCGGGCGCCAAGGTCCGCCGGCTGATCCTGACCGCCTCGGGCGGGCCGTTCCGGGAGTGGAGCCGCGAGCAGATGGCGGCGGCGACGCCCGCCCAGGCCGTCGCCCATCCGAACTGGAGCATGGGCGCGAAGATCTCGGTCGACAGCGCCACCCTGATGAACAAGGGGCTGGAGCTGATCGAGGCGTCGCACCTCTTCGCCATGCCGGAGGACCAGATCGAGATCGTGGTCCACCCGCAATCGGTGATCCACAGCCTGGTCGACTATGCCGACGGCTCGGTGCTGGCGCAGCTCGGCGTCCCCGACATGCGGGTGCCGATCGCCTACACCCTGGCCTGGCCGGAGCGGATGGAGACGCCCTGCGCCGCGCTCGACCTGGCGAAGATCGCCCGGCTCGATTTCCGGCAGCCGGACCCGGAACGGTTCCCGGCGCTGCGGCTGACCCGGGAATGCCTGCGGCAAGGCGGCTCGGCCGCCACCGTGCTGAACGCCGCCAATGAGGTGGCCGTGGCGGCCTTCCTCGAGGGCCGGATCGGCTTCCTCGACATCGAGCGGATCGTCGAGGCCACCCTTGCCATGATTCCGGCACAAGCTGTGGCGACTCTGGACGAGGTGTTCGCCATCGACGCCGAGGCGCGACGGCACGCCGCTGCGCTTTGAAATCGCGGGCGAGCGGGCCTACATAGGCCCTCTGGCCGAGAGGACCCTATGACGCTGTTCACCTATCTGATCCCGTTCCTGGTCGTGCTGACCGTCCTCGTCTTCGTGCACGAGTTCGGCCACTACTGGGTCGCGCGCCGCAACGGGGTCCGGGTCGAGACTTTCTCGATCGGCTTCGGGCCGGAGCTGTTCGGCTTCAACGACCGGCACGGCACCCGCTGGAAGTTCAGCGTCGTCCCGCTCGGCGGCTATGTGAAGATGTTCGGCGATGCCGATGCGGCTTCGACCCCGTCCAGCGCGGCGCTCGACGGGATGTCCGAGGATCAGCGGGCGGTGTCGTTCCACCACAAGCGGGTGGGGCAGCGCGCGGCCATCGCCGCGGCCGGACCGGTCGCCAACTTCCTGTTCTCGATCGTCGCCCTGTTCTTCCTGTTCCTGATCGGCGGCCACCCGTTCCCGCCGGCGGTGGTGGGCGACGTTTCGGCGGGCGGCGCCGCCGCCGAGGCCGGGATCCGGCCGGGGGACCGGATCGCCAGCATCGACGGCACCGCGGTCGACCGTTTCGCCGAGCTCGGCGAGGCGGTCCGCAACAGCGGCGGCAAGAGCGTGACGCTCGGCATCGACCGCAGCGGCGAGGCCTTGAGCTTCGCCTTGACACCGCGGCAGGAGACGGTGCCGACGACCGATGGCGGCAGCGCGACCATCTGGCGCCTCGGCATCGCCGCCGACACCGGGCCCTATGGCGTCGTCGAAGCGGCACGGATGTCGGTCACCGAGAGCTGGGCGATCGTGTCGATGACCGCCCAGGCCCTCGGGCAGATGGTGTCCGGCCAGCGCGGCACCGAGGATCTCGGCGGCCCGATCCGCATCGCCCAGATGTCGGGTGAGGTCTATCAGGTCGGCATCGTGGCGCTGCTCTGGTTCATGGCGATCCTGTCGATCAATCTCGGCCTGATCAACCTGGTGCCGATCCCGATGCTCGACGGCGGCCACCTGCTGTTCTGCGCGATCGAGGCGGTCCGCGGCCGTCCGCTGGGCGCCCGTGCCCAAGAATACGGTTTCCGCCTAGGGCTTGCTTTGGTATTAACCCTGATGCTCTTCGCGACCTGGAACGACCTGGTCCAACTCAAGGTAGTGGCCTTTTTCAAAGGCTTGGTGTCCTGAGCCGGGACGTGTTACCGGATCACGGCGGCTGTGACTCGCCGCGATCCGCAGCCGCTGGCAGTGGGGGCGGCGGTCGTTCGTCAAACCTCTTGTGCCCGATCGGTCGGGGGCGAGAGGGATGGGTGTGAGTTTGAGGGGAAAGCAGAAACCGATGTCGACCGTGACCTCCCGACTCTGGCTCGCGGCCGTGGCGGCTGTTGCCCTTGGGACCGCGCCCATGGCGGCGCCGGCACAGACCCGCGGTGGCGGTGGAACCGTCGCCGACGTCAAGGTCGAGGGTTCGCAGCGGATCGAGCCCGCCACGGTGATCTCGTACATGGCGCTGAAGCCGGGCGACGAGTACAGCGACCGCGCCGTGGACGAATCCGTCAAGAGCCTGTTCGCCACCGGCCTGTTCGCCAATGTGCAGATCCGGCGCCAGGGCTCCAGCCTTGTGGTGACGGTCGAAGAGAATCCGATCATCAACCAGATCGCGTTCGAGGGTAACGACCGCTTCGACGACACCAAGCTGACGGCCGAGATCGAGGAGCGCCCGCGGCAGGTCTACACCCGGACCAAGGCCCAGAGCGACGCCGACCGCATCCAGCAGCTGTATCGCCGCAGCGGCCGCTTCGCCGTCGCGGTCGAGCCGAAGATCATCAAGCTCGACCAGAACCGCGTGAACCTGGTGTTCGAGATCCGCGAGGGCGACCTCGCCAAGATCGAGCGGATCAACTTCGTCGGCAACCGCGCCTTCTCCAACGGCGACCTGCGCGACGAGATCCTGACCAAGGAGACCGAGTGGTGGAACATCCTCGCCTCCAACGACACCTATGACCCGGACCGCCTGGCCGTCGACCAGGAGATGCTGCGCCGTTTCTACCTGAACCGCGGCTATGCCGATTTCCGCGTGGTCTCGGCGGTGTCGGAGCTGGCGCCGGACGGCGAGGGCTTCTTCATCACCTTCACGGTCGACGAGGGCGAGCGCTACAAGTTCGGCAAGATCGACGTCAACAGCGCCCTGCCGGGCGTGACGCCGGAGGAGCTGAAGACCGTCATCGTCACCAATGAGGGCGACTGGTACTCCAGCAAGTCGGTCGAGGACACGATCCAGGCCCTGACCACCTATCTGGGCGACCGGCAATACGCCTTCGTCGACATTCAGCCCTCGGTGCAGCGCAACCGCGACGAGCAGCTGATCGCGATCACCTACGAAATCTCGGAAGGCCCGCGCGTCTTCGTCGAGCGTATCGACATCAGCGGCAATGTCCGCACCGCCGACGAGGTGATCCGCCGCGAGTTCGAGCTGGCCGAAGGCGACCCGTTCAACGCCTCGCGCCTGAAGAAGTCCGAGACCAACATCCGCAACCTCGGCTTCTTCAGCAAGGTCGACATCAAGCCGACCCCGGGCACGGCGCCGGACCAGACGGTGATCCAGGCGGCGGTGAGCGAGCAGTCGACCGGTGAACTGCAGCTTGGTGTCGGTTACTCGACCAGCGACGGTCCGCTCGGCAACGTCACGGTCCGCGAGCGCAACCTGCTCGGCCGGGGCCAGGACCTGCGGCTGTCGACCTCGCTCAGCGGCGTGTCGTCCGAAATCGACCTGAGCTTCACCGAGCCGTACTTCATGGGCCGCAACCTCGCGGCCGGCTTCGACCTGTTCCGCACCACGCGCGACAATCAGAGCTTCAGCTCCTACAACGAGACCAACACCGGTTTCGCGCTGCGCATGGGCTATCCGCTGAGCGAGAACCTGCGGCAGACGCTGCGCTACCGCCTGAACTACCGGCAGGTCTCGGACGTCAGCGACGACGCCTCGCGCTTCATCAAGGAGCAGGAGGGCAACACCCTGTCCTCCGCGGTGCAGCAGTCCCTGACCTATGACCGGCTGGACAGCCGCATCAACCCGACCGACGGCTACCGGATCACGCTGTCGAACGAAATCGCGGGTCTCGGCGGCGACGTGCACTACCTCAAGTCCCAGCTCAGCGCCGACTGGTACTACCCGGTCACCGATTCCATGGTGCTGAACATCGGCGGCCAGCTCGGCCATATCATCGGCCTGGGCGAGGACGTCCGTATCAACGACCGCTTCTTCCTCGGCGGCAACTCCTTCCGCGGCTTCCAGACCGGCGGCCTCGGCCCGCGCGATCTCGGCTCCGACGACAAGGATGCGCTGGGCGGCAACAACTTCGCCCTCGGCTCGGTCGAGCTCAGCTTCCCGCTCGGCCTGCCCAGCGAGTTCGCCCTGCAGGGGCATGCCTTCACCGATTTCGGCACGCTGTGGGGAACGGACGACAACGGCCCCGGCGTCGTCGACGACGCTGCGCTGCGCGCCTCGGCCGGCGTCGGCGTGTCCTGGGCCTCGCCCTTCGGGCCGATCCGGCTCGACTATGCCTATCCGTTCGCCAAGGAGAGCTACGACAAGCAGGAGCAGATCCACATCAGCTTCGGCACGCGGTTCTGATTGGCGCGGCAGCGGTCCGCCTCCGCGGTCGCGCGTCCCTTCGCGGCGCCGGTTCCAGCCGGCGCCGCTTTCGTTGGTCAGTGCCTCGACGTCATGGCCGGGGCGCAACTCTGGACGGACGGGCGGGGGACCGTCCTTCGCCAGTCGTGAGCAGAGAGAACGCCCATGCCCGATCCGCGGTTCTTTCGCAGCGCCGGTCCGTTCCCGCTCGGCCGCCTCGCCGAGATCGCCGGCGCGACCCTGTCGCCCGGGGCTGACCCGGAGCGGCCGATCGCCAGCGTCGCGCCGCTCGACGCGGCGGGGCCCGACGACATCAGCTTCCTCGACAACCGCAAATATGTCGACGCCTTCGCCGCCAGCAAGGCGGGCGCCTGCGTGATCGCCCCGGCCCTGGCCGACAGGGCGCCGGCCGGCATGGCGCTGCTGCTGACGCCGAAGCCCTACAAGGGCTACGCGCTGATCGCCCAGGCCTTTTTTCCGGCGCCGGTGGCGCGCCCCGGCATCGCCGCCACCGCCGCGATCGACCCGACGGCGGTGATCGGCGAGGGGGTGGAGGTCGGGCCCGGCGCGGTGATCGAGGCCGGGGCGGAGATCGGCGCGGGCTGCCGGATCGGTCCGAACGCGGTGATCGGGGCCGGCGTGGTGCTGGGTGAGCGCAGCGTGGTCGGGCCCGGGGCTTCGCTGACCCATTGCCTGGTGGGGGCGCGGGTCACGATCTATCCCGGCGCCCGCATCGGCCAGGACGGGTTCGGCTTCGCCATGGACGCCGAAGGCCATGTCCGGCTGCCGCAGCTCGGCCGCGTCATCATCGAGGATGATGTCGAGGTCGGCGCCAACTCCACCATCGACCGCGGGGCCGGCCCGGACACGGTGATCGGCCGGGGGGCGATGATTGATAATCTGGTCCAGATCGGGCACAACGTGCAGGTCGGACGAGGCGCCGTCATCGTCGCGCAGGCAGGCGTGGCGGGGAGCACCAAGTTGGGCGATTTCGCCGTTCTGGCTGCCAAGGCTGGTGTCGCGGGCCATCTCACCATCGGTGCAGGGGCGAGGATCGCCGCGAATGCGGGGGTGATGCGCGACGTCGACCCCGGTGCGGAGGTGGTGGGTTCACCCGCGATCCCGAAACGGCAGTTTTTCCGGCAGCAGGTCATGCTAGCGCGTCTAGCCGAAGGGAAGGGCGACTGAGATGGACGGAGCCGCCAGCGACAAGAAGAACATGTCGCAGCTGGACATCCTCAAGATCATGGAGATGATCCCGCACCGTTATCCGATGATCCTGGTGGATCGGGTGATCGACGTGGTGCCGGACGTCAGTTGCACCGGGATCAAGAACGTCACGATCAACGAGGGCTTCTTCCAGGGGCACTTCCCGCGCTACCCGGTGATGCCGGGCGTGATGATCGTCGAATCCATGGCCCAGACCGCGGCGGTGCTGGTGGTGGCGACGCTGGGCGAGGACGCCAACGGCAAGCTGGTCTACTTCATGACCGTCGACAACGCCCGGTTCCGCCGGCCGGTGACGCCGGGCGACAGCCTGCGCGTCCATGTCAAGAAGCTGCACCAGCGCCGCAACGTCTGGAAGTTCGCGGGCGAGGTGAAGGTCGACGGCACGCTGGTGGCGGAGGCCGAGTTCGCCGCCATGATCATGGACGATCTATGAGCGCTGCCGCCACCATCCATCCGATGGCCCTGGTCGACCCCGCGGCGAAGCTCGGGGCCGGCGTCACGATCGGCCCGTTCTGCACCGTCGGCCCGGAGGTCGAGCTGGGCGACGGGGTCGAGCTGATCTCGCATGTCGTCGTCGCTGGCCGCACCAGCATCGGCCCGAAGACGAAGGTGTTTCCCTTCGTCTCGCTCGGCCTGCCGCCGCAGGACCTGAAGTTCTCCGGCGAGAAATCGCAGCTGATCATCGGCGCCAACAACGTCATCCGCGAGCACGTGACCATGAATCCGGGCACGCGCGGCGACAAGATGAAGACCGTGGTCGGCGACAACTGCATGTTCATGGTGAACACGCATGTCGCCCATGACTGCATCCTCGGCAGTCACATCATCATGGCCAACAACGCCGTCCTGGCCGGCCATGTGACGATCGAGGACCATGTCATCATCGGCGGCAACAGCGCCATCCACCAGCATCTCCGCCTCGGCGCCCACAGCTTCGTCGGCGGCATGACGCCGGTGCGCAACGACATCATCCCCTTCGGCCTGGCGATCGGCGAGACCGCGACGCTGAACGGGCTGAACCTGGTCGGGCTGAAGCGCCGCGGCTTCACCAAGCCGCAGATCCAGTCGCTGCTGGCCGCCTACCGCACCCTGTTCGACGGCGAGGCGCAGTTCGCCGAGCGCATCGAGGAGACGCGCCAGAACTTCGGCGACAACGAGGTGGTGCAGCGCATCCTCGCCTTCATCGACGCCGATTCCGGCCGCAACGTGATGCAGCCTGCCCGCCGCCGGCATGCCGGATAAGCTCGGCATTCTGGCCGCCGCCGGCCCGTTGCCCGGGCGGCTGGTCGAGGCGTGCCGCCAGGCCGGGCGGGACTTCGTCGTCGTCGCCTTTCGCGGCATGACCGACCCGGCCCTGGTCGAGGGCGCGGCCGTGCCGCATTTCTGGACCCGGCTGGGCGCCGCCGGCCGCTGGATCGACGAGCTGAAGCGCCAGGGCGCCCACACGCTGTGCCCGGTCGGCAACATCCGCCGGCCGAGCCTGTTCGAGCTGATGCCCGACTTCAAGGCGGTGCGGATCCTGACCCGCATCGGCTTCTCCTCGCTCGGCGACGACGCGCTGCTGACCGCGCTGCGTCGGGTGCTGCAGGAGGAGGGGTTCCACCTCGTCGCCCTGCATGAGGTGATCGACGACTTCCTGGCCAAGCCCGGCCTGCTGACCCGGACCGCGCCGGACGAGCTGGCCCAGGCCGACATCGCCAAGGCGCGCGAGATCGCCCGCGAGATCGGCCGGCTCGACATCGGCCAGGGCTCGGTGGTGCAGCATGGCTATGTCCTGGCGGTCGAGGCGGCGGAGGGCACCGATGCGATGCTGCGCCGTTGCGGCCCGCTGGCCCGGCCCGGTCCGGGCGGCGTGCTGGTCAAGGCCAAGAAGCCGCAGCAGGACGTCCGGCTGGACCCGCCGACGATCGGCGTCACCACGGTCGAGTTGGCCGCCGCCGCCGGGCTGCGCGGCATCGTGGTCGAAGCCGGCGGGGCCATGATCATCGATTCCGAGGCGGTGCGGCAGGCGGCCGACCGGCACGGCCTGTTCGTGCTCTGCCTGGCGGAGGGCGAATGATGGTGTCGGAGGACACGACCGCGCCGCACATCTTCCTGGTGGCGACCGAACCCTCGGGCGACCTGATGGGCGCCAGCCTGATGGCGGCGCTGAAGCGGCGCTGCGGCGACGGGGTGCGCTTCAGCGGCGTCGGCGGCGCCCGCATGGCGGCGGAGGGGCTGCAGAGCCTGTTCCCGCTGGCCGATATCGCGGTGATGGGCGCGGTCGAGCTGCTGCCGCAGCTGCCGCGCCTGTTCGACCGGATCCGCCGCACCGCCGACGCGGCGCTGGCGGCGAAGCCGGACGCGATGGTGTCGATCGACGGGCTGGCCTTCAACGCCCGGGTCGCGGCCCGGCTGGCGGGCCGGACCTTCCCGATCGTGCATTTCGTCGCGCCCAAGGTCTGGGCCTGGCGGCCGGGCCGGGCGCGCAAGCTGGCCGGGCTGGTCGACCACCTGATGGTGCAGCTGCCCTTCGAGCCGCCCTGGTTCGAGCGGCACGGCCTGCCCACCACCTATGTCGGCCACCCGATCATCGAGACCGCGGCGGGGCAGGGCGACGGCGCCCGCTTCCGCCAGGCGCATGGCATCGCGCCGGACGCCAGGCTGCTGACCGTGTTGCCCGGCAGCCGGCGCGGCGAGATCCAGCGGCTGCTGCCGGTCTTCGCCGAGACGGTGCGGGCCCTGGCGGCCCGTCATCCCGGGCTGCGCCTGGCCGTGCCGACGGTGGAGACGGTGGCGGCGCCGGTGCGCGCGGCGGTGGCCTCCTGGCCGGGCGACCCGATCGTGATCGAGGGCGACGGCGAGAAATACGACGCCTTCGCCGCCAGCGACGCGGCGCTCGCCGCCTCCGGCACCGTAGCGCTGGAGCTGGGGCTGGCCCGGGTGCCGAGCATCATCGCCTATCGCGTCAATCCCCTCTCGGCCTTTGTCGTCCGGCGCATGCTGACGACCAAATACGCCAATCTGGTCAACATCATGCTGGACCGGCCGGCGGTGCCGGAGCTGCTGCAGGAGAACTGCACGCCGGAGAAGCTGACCGCAGCCGTGGACCAGCTGCTGACCGATCCGGCCGCCGTCGCCGCCCAGCGCGCGGCCTATGACGAGGTGGCGCGGATGATGCGGCTGCCGGACGGCGCCGTGCCCGGCGACCGGGCGGCGCAGGTGGTGCTCGACGTGATCCGGCAGGGGCGCCGCCGGGCCTGATCCCGGCTCAGCAATTGCCCTTCTTGGCCTGTCCGGGCGGGCAGAAATTATTGCCGTAGCCGCCGCGCGGATGGCCGTCCCCGGCATAGACGCAGCCGCTCAACAAGCCTGCCGCGACCAGCAGAAGGCAGATCAGTTTTGTCATGAGGCTCTCCGCGGCGGTGCCGGATGGCGGTGCACCGTCAAGGCCGGAGGCCGGGATTTGTTCCCGATCCGGGCCGCGGAACGCCGGACTTCAGGAAAACAGATAGGTCAGCAGCGCCGCGCCGGCCAGGACCGCGACGATGGCGGCGGCAGCGCGGAGCTTGGCGCGCAGCGGCGCCCGGTTCGTGTTCGCGGCCCGGGGCACCGCCCGCGGTATGGTCGAAATGCCGACCGGCCGGCCCGGGCGCCCCGTGGCGCGCGGGCCGGTTCGGTCGATCCGGGTGTTGCCCGGTTTAGCCACGCTCGCTCAGCGGCACGAAGTCGCGCGGCGTGTGCCCGGTGAAGAGCTGGCGCGGACGCCCGATCTTCTGGTGCGGGTCGCCGATCATCTCGGTCCACTGGGCGATCCAGCCGACGGTGCGGGCCACGGCGAACAGCACGGTGAACATGCTGGTCGGGAAGCCCATCGCCTTCAGGATGATGCCCGAATAGAAATCCACATTCGGGTACAGCTTGCGCTCGACGAAATACTCGTCCTCGAGCGCGATCTTCTCCAGCGCCATGGCGAGGTCGAGCAGCGGATCCTTGATCCCGAGCTCCTCCAGCACCTCATAGCAGGTGGCGCGCATCACCTTGGCGCGCGGGTCGTAGTTCTTGTAGACGCGGTGGCCGAAGCCCATCAGGCGGAACGGATCGTCCTTGTCCTTGGCGCGCTTGACGAACTCGCCGACGCGGTCCTTGGAGCCGATCTCGCCCAGCATTTTCAGCACCGCCTCGTTGGCGCCGCCATGAGCCGGGCCCCACAGCGAGGCGATGCCGGCGGCGATACAGGCGAAGGGGTTGGCGCCGCTGGAGCCGGCGAGGCGCACGGTCGAGGTCGACGCGTTCTGCTCGTGATCGGCATGCAGGATCAGGATGCGGTCCATGGCGCGGGACAGCACCGGGTTCACCTTGTACTGCTCCGCCGGCACGGCGAAGGTCATGTACAGGAAGTTCTCCGCGAAGCTGAGGTCGTTCCGCGGATACATGAAGGGCTGGCCGATCGAGTACTTGTAGGCCATGGCCGCCAGGGTCGGCAGCTTGGCGATCAGCCGGTGCGACGCGACCTCGCGCTGGCGCGGGTCATGGATGTCGGTGGAGTCGTGGTAGAAGGCCGACAGCGCGCCGGTGACGCCGCACAGCACCGCCATCGGGTGGGCGTCGCGGCGGAAGCCGCGGTAGAAGTGGTGGATCTGCTCATGCACCATCGTATGGCGGGTGATGGTGTGCTCGAACTCCGCCTCCTGGGCCGCGTTCGGCAGCTCGCCATGGAGCAGCAGGTAGCAGACCTCGAGGAAGTTGCTCTTCTCCGCCAGGTCGTCGATGGCGTAGCCGCGGTGCAGCAGGACGCCTTCGTCACCGTCGATATAGGTGATCTCGCTGTCGCAGGAGCCGGTCGAGGTGAAACCGGGGTCGTAGGTGAACATCCCCGTCTCCGCATACAGCTTGCGGATATCGATGACGCTCGGGCCCATGGTCCCGTCGATCACGGGCAACTCCACCGACTTGCCGGTCGAGTTGTCGGTCAGCGTGACGGTCTTCTGCGCCACGGGGGTCTTCGTATCGGGCATGACGATGTCCTTGAGCGGGGGCTTCGTACTGGAAACGCAGGTCGTCCGCTCCGTCGGCCGCGAGGATAGTCGCGCGGCGGAGCAAGATCAACGCGACTTGGGCCCTTCCAACGACAGTTTTCGATCGCCTGTTTTTTAGGCTTTTTCTGAATTACGAAACTGGATCAATGGCTTGTCGGCACCCCTTAAGAGGCGCCGGCAGCTTCGCGGATCCGGCGCAGCGCCTCGTCCCGGCCGAGGATCGCGGCCACCTCGAAGATACCTGGTGACACGTTCGATCCGGTCAATGCTGCGCGCAGCGGTTGCGCCACCTTGCCCAGCTTCAACCCCTCGGATTCGGCGATGCGGTTGACCTCCGCCTCCAGCGCCGCCTCGGTCCAGTCGTTCAGGCCGGACAGGGCTGCCAGCAGCCGGCCGAGCAGGGCGCGGGCGTCGCCGGTCAGGATCTTCAGCGCCGCCTCGTTCATCGGCAGCGGGCCGGAGCGGAGGTAGAACAGGGCGCTGTCGGCCAGCTCGACCAGCGTCTTGGCGCGCTGCTTCAACCCGGTCATCGCCAGCAGCAGGATGGCGCGGTCGGCATCGTCCAGCGACCTCTCCAGCGCGGTCTCCAGATTCGGCGTGATCCGCTCCAGGAGCTCGGCATCCGCCGTCTCGCGCATGTAGATGCCGTTCAGGTTCTCCAGCTTGGCGAAGTCGAGCCGCGAGGGCGACCGGCCGACACCGTCGAGGTCGAACCACTCGATCGCCTTCTCGGTCGGGATCACCTCCTCGTCGCCATGGCCCCAGCCGAGCCGCAGCAGGTAGTTGCGCAGCGCCGCCGGCAGGTAGCCCATGTCGCGATAGGCCTCGATGCCCAGCGCCCCGTGCCGCTTCGACAGCTTGGCGCCGTCCGGCCCGTGGATCAGCGGGATATGGGCGAAGTCCGGCGGGGTCGCGCCGATCGCGTTGTACAGCTGCACCTGGCGGAAGGTGTTGGTCAGGTGGTCGTCGCCGCGGATGATCTGGGTGATGCCCATGTCGATATCGTCGACCACCACCGACAGCATGTAGACCGGCGTGCCGTCGGCGCGCAGCAGCACCATGTCGTCCAACTGGTCGTTCTGCACCGTGACAGTGCCCTGGACCTTGTCCTGGACCGTGGTCTCGCCGTCCCGCGGCGCGCGCAGCCGGATCACCGGGTCGAGGCCTTTCGGCGCCTCGGCCGGGTCGCGGTCGCGCCAATAGCTGGTATAGTACGCCCAGGGCTTGCCCTCCGCCTTGGCCTTCTCGCGCAGGGCCTCCAACTCGGCCGGCTGCAGCCAGCAATGATAGGCCTTGCCCTCGGCCAGCAGCCTGCGCGCCACCTCGGCATGCCGCTCGCGCCGCTCGAACTGCGACACGATCTCCTCGTCCCAATCCAGCCCGAACCAGGCCAGCCCGTCGATGATCTTCCGCACCGCGTCCTCGCTGGAGCGGGCGCGGTCGGTGTCCTCGATGCGCAGGCGGAACACGCCGCCGTGGTGGCGGGCATAGAGCCAGTTGTACAGCGCCGTCCGGGCCCCGCCGATATGCAGGTAGCCGGTCGGGGAGGGGGCGAAGCGGGTCACGACCGTCATGGGCCAAATTCCACAGGGGCTGCTACGATGAATGCGAGAGGTCCATAGCATAGGCCTTCGGGCGATGGCTAATGCGGGGGCATCGGTCGGGGTTCCGAAATCCGTGCGGGCGTCGCTGCGGCGCGCCGGCACGGCCGGGTGGGCTGTTGCCTGGCCGGGCTGGGGCGAGGCGGCCGAGGCCGTGTCCGGCGGCATCCGGCGCCGGCTGGTGCTGCTGGTGCCCTGCTGCCTCGGCGTCGGGATCGGCGTCTATTTCGGGCTGCCGTCGGAGCCGCCTTTGGCTGCCGGGCTGATCGCGGCGGGGCTGGCCGGGCTGCTGGTGACGCTGCTGCACCGGCGGCCCCGGGTCGTCAGCTTCGCCGTGCTCCTGCTGGCCGTGGCGCTGGGTTTCCTGGCGACCGAGCTGCGCACCCGCATGGTGGCGTCCCCGCTGCTGGACCGGGAGCGGTGGGGCACCGTGACCGGAACGGTCGAGACGGTCGACCTGCTGCCGGACGGCATGCGCGTGATCCTGGGCGATCTGACGATGGAAGGGCTGGCGCCGGAGGCGACGCCCGCCGCGGTCCGGCTGCGCCTGATCCGGTCGGACGCGGTGCCCTCCGCCGGTGACCGGATCCGTGTCCGGGCGGCGCTGGCGCCAGTGGCCGGCCCGGCCTATCCCGGCGGTTTCGACTTCCGGCGGCAGCTGTTCTTTCAGGGCATCGGCGGCACCGGCTTCGCCATGGGCAAGGCCGAGCGGCTGGAGACTGTGGATTCCGCCCCGTCCAGCCTGGCCCGGCTGCAGGACGCGATCGCCGCCCGGGTGCGGGCGCAGGTCTCCGGCGACGCCGCGGCCATCGCCGTCGCCTTCCTGACCGGCGAGCGGGCCGGGATCAGCGATTCGGCGAACCAGGCGATGCGCGATTCCGGCCTGTCGCATCTGCTGTCGATCTCCGGCATCCATATCAGCCTGGTGGCGATCCTGCTGCTCGGCACGGTGCGGTTCGGCCTGGCGCTGATCGAGCCTGTGGCGCTGCGCCGGCCGATCAAGAAATGGGCGGCCGGCATCGCGCTGCTCGGCATCGTCGTCTACACCATCCTGGTCGGCGCCTCGGTGCCGACGGTGCGATCGACCGTCATGACCGGCGTGGTGCTGCTGGCGGTGATGGCCGACCGGGTGGCGATCTCGATGCGCCTCGTCGCCCTGGCCGCCGCCGGCATCCTGCTGGTGGCGCCGGAGGCGCTGCCGGGGCCGAGCTTCCAGATGTCCTTCGGCGCGGTGATCGCGCTGATCGCGGCCTATGAGGCGCTGCGGCCGCATCTGTCGCGCTGGCATGCCGGCGGCGGGCCGCTGCGCCGCGTGCTGCTGTATCTCGGCGGTATCGTGCTGACCACGGTGGTGGCCACCGCCGCGACCACGCCCTTCGCCGTCTACCATTTCCAGCGTTTCGCCCCGCTGGCGGTGGCCGCCAATCTGATGGCGATCCCGCTGACCTCGATCCTGATCATGCCGGCGGTGCTGCTGGCCTATCCGGCCATGCTGCTCGGCCTCGACGGCTGGGTGCTGCCGCTCTTGGGCTGGGGCAATGAGGCGATGCTGTGGGTCGCCTACACGGTGTCGTCCTGGCCGATGGCCGCCTTCACCGTGCCGGCGATGCCCGCCTGGGGGTTGATCGCCGGGTCGATCGGCGGGCTCTGGCTGTGCCTGGCCTCCGGCCGCATCCGCCTGCTCGGGCTGCTGGCCCTGCCGGTGCTAGTCCTGGCGTCGCTGACGACGTCGCCGCGGCAGATCCTGGTCGACGCCGCGGGCCAGGCGGTGGCGGTGCGCACGCCGGATGGCAGCCTGGCCTTCTCTCCCGGCAGCCGGCGCTTCACCCGCGAGATCTGGCTGCGGGCCGAGGCCACGGCGTCGGAGGGGGCGCCCTGGCCGCAGCAGGGCATGGCCGCCGGCGGCCTGCTGGGCTGCGACCCGCGCGGCTGCCTGTACCGCTTCGGCGGCACCACAGTCGCCTTCACCCGCAGCGGCGAGGGCTTCGACGACGACTGTGCCGGGGCCGACATGGTGATCACCGGACTGGTGGCGCCGCGCTGGTGCCGGCCACGCCTCGGCGTGTGGGACCGCTTCGACCTGCGCCGCGCCGGCGGCATCGCCGTCGATCTGTCGGGGCCGGAACCGACGGTGGATACGGTGGCCGAGGCGGTCGGCGACCGCCCCTGGGCCCTGGTCCCGTTCCGGGCGGCTGCGCCGAACTGACGATCAGCGCGCCGTCATCATCCTGCGGCCCTCGGCGTTGCCGGCCTTGGCGGCGTCCAGCACCTCCGGATAGGGGTAGTTCAGCCCCAGCAGCTGGCGCAGCTCCGGGCTGGCCTGCTCGACGAAGGCGCGGGGCAGGGCGGCCGGCATGTCCTCCATCGGCTTCACGAATTTCGGCAGGTACTGGATCAGGATCGCCGACCGCTCCTGCCGCGACCGGTTCGGCATGGCGCAGTGCCAGACCGCGCCGAAGAACACCACCGTGTCGCCCGGCTCGCCCAGCATGCGACTGCAGCGCTCGTGGAAACGGTCGCTCTCCGCCGGGTAGCGCAGCGCCTTCTGCGTGCCGGGGACATAGGCGGTGGCACCGGTCTCCTCGGTGAAGGGATCCAGGAGGATCGTCGCCTGGGCGTTCAGCGGGAAGGCGCCGTTGATCCGCACCGGGTGCGACTCCGGCTTGTGCATGTCCCAGTAGGGATAGTCGATATGCGGCTCCTGGCCCGGCCCGCCGGGCAGGATGCGGTTGGCGGCGATCGACCCCATGATGAACTCGGTGCCCAGGAAGGCCCGCATCACCGCCATCAGCGCCGGATGCGCCGCCATGCGCGAGAACACCTCGCCCTTGGCCAGCAGGTTCCACACCCGCCGCTGCAGGGCGATCCTGCCTTCCTGCTCGGCCGCACCCTGGAAATGCGTGACCTTCGGGGCCGCATCCTCGGATTCGCGCATCACCACGGCCCGCGCCTCGGCGATCTCGCCCGGGGTGAACAGGCCGCGCAGCAGCACCGCGCCGGGGCCGTCCAGCAGCTCCGCGACGATCGCCTCCGGATCCAGCGTCTCCTGGGTAAAGATCTTCATGCTGTTCCTCCCTTGCCGGGACCGCAGCGTATCTGATTTGCAAGCGCTTGCAAATCAGATGAAGGCCGGTAGAGTCGGTAAGAACGGACAGGGAGGATCGCGATGACCGGGACGCTGCGGATCGGGCTGATCGGTGCCGGCTACATGGGCAAGGCGCACAGCATCGGCGTGCAGCTGGTACGCACGGCATTCCAGCCGCCGCTGGCTCCGGTCTGCGAGATGATCTGCAGCACGACGGAGGAGGGCGCGGCCGCCCATGCCCGTGCCTGGGGCTGGAACCGGTCGACCGCGGATTGGCGGGCGCTGGTGGCCGACCCGGCGGTTGACGCCGTGATCATCGCCACCCCGCCGCGCACCCATCTGGCGATGGCGACCGAGGCACTGGGCCTGGGCAAGCCGGTGTTCTGCGAGAAGCCGCTGGGCTGCGACCCGGCCGAATCCAAATCCTTGGTCGATGCGGCCGAGGCGGCGGGCGTCGCCACCATGGTCGGCTTCAACTACATCCGCACCCCGGCCAGCCAGCTGGCGAAGCAGATCATCGATTCCGGGGAGATCGGCGACGTCATCCAGGTCACCGCCGAGCATGTCGAGGACTACCTGCACGACCCGCTGGCGCCGGCCTCCTGGCGCACCCGCATCGCCACGGGCACCGAGGCCGGGGCGCTGGGTGACGTCGCCCCGCATATCGTCAATGCCTGCCTGCGGTTGGTCGGGCCGATCGAGGAGCTGGTCGCCGACCTCAACACCGTCGTGACGACGCGCCCCGGGCTGCGGGGTGCGGAGCGGGTGGAGAATGACGACCAGGGGCAGATGCTGCTGCGCTTCGCCAATGGCGCGGCCGGATCGCTCAGCTTCAGCCGCGTCGCCGCCGGGCGGAAGATGGGCTACACCTACCGCATCACCGGCACCAAAGGCGCCCTGGCCTTCGACCAGGAGAACCAGAACGAGCTGTGGCTGTACGACGCCGCGCGGCCGGCGGCGCGCCAGGGCTTCCAGCGGTTGCTGACCGGGCCGGCCCATCCCGACTACCTGGCCTTCAACCAGGGCGTCGGCCACGGCACCGGCTACAATGAGCAGATCGCGATCGAGGCGCGGGACTTCGTCGAGGCGGTGGCGACCGGCCGGCCGATCTGGCCGACCTTCCGCGACGGCTGGGAGGTCGACCGCGTCACCGCCGCCGCCCTGCGTTCCGCCCGCGACCGCGCCTGGGTGCGGATTGCGGAGATCTGAGCCTCAGCCGCGCAGGCGCGACCGCGTGGTCGGCGACAGGAATGCCACCTCCGGCGGCTCGGCCAGATGCGGCCGCAACGCCTCGGCGAAGCCGGGGGCAAGGGCGGCCGCGTGGCTCTCATAGGCCGCCCGATCCGGAACACGCGAGAACCAGACGAAGACCCGCGCATCCTCCCGCACCGGCAGGGCCGGGAAGCCGTTCCCGCCATGCTCGGACACGAAGCTGGCGAGGACCGGGGCGCCGGCATCGCCCAGCATCGGCGCCAGCACGGTCTCGAACACCTCCGGGAACCCGGCCTCGCTTGCCGGCTGTAGGTGCCAGGTGGTGGCGACGATGATCCCGCCCGGCGCCGCGCCGCTGCCCGGGGCAGGGCGGTCGCGGCCGAGCCGGAAGCCCGCTTCCGGATGCGCCGGCCGCAGCAGCAGGACATCGTCCGAATCGATCATGGTGGCGTTGGCGGCGCCGCGATGCGCCTGCCACACGGGCCCGCCATAGAAGGCCCGCAGCGAGACCGTCCGCGCCGCCAGGTCCGGGAAGCCGCGCAGCCAGACGAACTGGTCGGGCGCGTCCAGGTCGCGGAACTGGCCGATGACATCCATCCCGACCGCCTCCTGCGTCTCGACGAACTCCCGGTCGAACAGCTCGATCAGTACATCGCGCTGCCCCGGATGCAGCGTGTAGCGCCGCAGCTCCACGATCGGGCTGAAGACCTCGTCTGCCATGGTTGCCTCCTGTTTGAAACAGACCGGTTGTCCTGTTTTAAAACAGACTGATTGTCCGGTTGAGTCAACATGCTACTGTCCGGGCATGAGCGAGACGGCGAGCGACAGCAGGCGGAAGCGCAGCTATGACCCCGAGGGCACGCGCCGGCGCGTGCTCGATGTCACGGCGGCGGCGTTCCAGTCGCGCGGCTATCAGGCCACGGGAATGCATGAGCTGATGCGCGAGGCCGGGGTGACGGGCGGGGCGCTGTACCACCATTTCCCGACCAAGAAGGCGCTGGGCCTCGCCGTGATCCGCGACCGGGTGGCGGCGGAGGTGGCGGAGACCTGGATCGAGCCCGTCCGCAGCGCGCCGGACGCGCTGGACGGCATCGCCGGGGTGTTCGACCGGATCGCCGCGGGGTTGCGGCGGCGTGGCGCCGTCTCCGGCTGCCCGCTGAACAACCTGGTGCTGGAGCTGGCCCTCGCCGATCCGGACTTCCGTGAGGCGATGGATCAGGTGTTCGGCGTCTGGCGGTCGGCGATCGCCGCGAGGCTGCGCGCCGACCAGGCGGTCGGCCGGCTGGCGGAAGCGGATGCCGACGAGCTGGCCGCCTTCATTGTCGCCGCCTATTCCGGGGCGATGGCCCAGGCCAAGGCGCAGCAGGATGCGGCCCCGCTGGAAGCCTGCGCCCGGCAGTTGACGCGCTGCCTGGAGGGGCTGCGGACCGGCGTCTAAAGGCTGTCCCGCTCCACCAAAGCGATGTCGAACAGCCGGTCCTCGATCGTGTGGCCGGCATCGGCCAGGCGGGCGGCGATCTCGCCGATGGCGTGGCGCACCATCTCTGCCATCGGCTGGCGGATCGTGGTCAGGCGATAGCCGGGCCAGGCGGCCAGCGGCATGTCGTCGAAGCCGACGATGCCGATGTTCCGCGGCACGGCCAAGCCGCGCTCGCGGCAGGCATCGACGGCGCCGAGCGCCAGGATGTCGTCGCCGCAGAACACCGCCTGGGGCCGGTGCCGGTCCAGCAGGGCGTGCAGGCCGCGGCGGCCATGTTCATGCGAATAGTCGCCGGCGAACTCGACGGCCAGGGGCTGCAGCCCCGCCGCCGCCAAGCCCTGGGCGAAGCCGGCGGCGCGGTCGATCGAGGACGAATCGGTCGCCGCCCCGCCCAGGAAAGCCAGCCGTGTCAGGCCGCGCGCCAGCATCACCTCCGCGGCCAGGCGCCCGCCGGCGACATTGTCCACCGTCACCGCCGGCACCGCAGCCTGGGGACCGGGCCGGCCGAACACATGCACCACCGGCAGCCCGGCATCGGCGCAGGACTCGGCGAAGCCTTCGGGCGGGGCGGAGGTGGCGATCAGCACCGCATCGACGCTGTATTGCAGCATCATGTCGAGGGCGGAGTCGGCGCCGCCATCCTCCGACAGGTTGGCGATCAGCGGCCGCAGCCCGCGGCGCTGCAGTTCGCGCGTGAACAGGTCGAACACATCCATGAAGGCCGGGTTGGCGAAATGGGTCGAGACCAGCCCGACCAGCTCGGTCCGGCCGGTCATCAGTCCGCGCGCCAGCCGGTTCGGGCGATAGCCCAGCGCCTCGGCCGCGGCCAGCACGCGGGCGCGCATCCGCGGCGAGACGCTGGCGTCCTTGGTGAAGGTGCGGGAGACGGCGGAGATCGAGACTCCGGCCGCCTCGGCGACCTGCTGCGCCGTGGCCCGCTCCGCGCCCGCCGGCCGGTGGCCCGACCGGCTGCTCAAGGCGTCTTGGTTGGCTGAGCGCGGGCCAGGCGCAACAGCGTGCCGTTGTGGTCCTCGGTGATCAGGACGCTGCCATCCGCCATCTCGGCCAGGCCGAGCGGCGCGCCTTGCGGCCGGATGCCCTTGGCGGCGTCCCAGCCGGAGACGAGGGGCTGCGGCTGGCCCTGCGGGGCGCCCCGATCGTCGATCGCCAGAGCCATGACCCGGTGCCCGGTGTCGCGATAGCCGTGCCAGGTCATCAGCACCCGGCCATCCAGGCCCGGCAGCGCCGTCCCGCGATAGACCAGCATGCCCAGCGGCGCGGCATGAGCCGGCAGCAGCAGGGCCGGCACCTCGACCTTGCCGCAGTCGAAATGCGGATATTCAGGGCTGGGCTTGCGGTCGTCATAGCAATATGGCCAGCCGTAATCGGCGCCGTCCTTCAGCACGGTGTAGAAGTCGTGCGGCAGCGCTTCGTCCGACAACTGGGGGTCGGCCTGGTCGATGGCGTCGCGCGCATTCACCGCGGCCAGCGGCGTGCCGTTCGCCAGCACCGCCAGCCCCATGCTGTTGCGCAGCCCGCGGGCGAAGGGGGAAAGGGCGCGGGCATCGGCCGGCAGCGCGCCGGCCATGATACGCAGGACACTGCCGCGCGGCGGAGTTCCTTCCGTCTCCGGGCAGGGCTTGGCGGGATCCGGCGCCGAATCGTCGGCCCGCTCGCAATGGTCGGTGGCGGTGCCGACATTGACGTAGAGGGTGCCGTCCGGCGCCAGGGCCAGGGCGGCGAGCGGGTGGCGCCCGTCATTCGGCAGGTTGGTCACCACGTCGCGCAGCGCGCCGGCCGGCGGATCCGCCTTCGGATCGACCGACACGATCCGGCCGGCCAGGCCCAGCAGCAGCGTGCCGTCCGGCGCCGCCACCAGGCCGTTCGGCCGGTCCAGCTTGGTCAGCAGCACCTGCGGTGCTCCGTGGCCGCGGTCAGGGATGCGCAGCAGCCGGCCGCGCCCCTTCTCCCAGCTGCCCATGTCGGCGACGTAAATGTCGTCCCCGATCACCGCCACGCCGCGCGCGAAGCGGAGCCCGGCGGCGACGAGGCCGACGCAGAGCCCGTCCGGGGTGCGGAGCGAGACCTTCGGGAAGCCGTCGCAATCGCCGGAGGTGCGGTAGCTGCCGGCCGCCTGGGCCGGGGCGCCGGCGAAAAGCCCGATGCAGGGCAGGGCGAGAGCCAGCAGGCGAAGCAGCGATCGACGCAGAGTCATGCACGGTCGTCCGGTGGGTTGCGGGACGCCGTACAGAGGACCGGACAATGCGCCATTCGGCAACACCCGGAATGCGCCGGGCGGTCGCCGGCGGCGATCTTCGAGGACCGCCGGCCGGTCTTACGAATAGGTCCGCAGCAGCCCGACCAGACGGCCCTGGATGCGGACGCGGTCGGTGGGCAGGTAACGGGTCTCATAGGCCGGGTTGGCGGCCTCCAGTCCGATCGCGGCGCCCTTCTTGCGCAGCCGCTTCAGCGTCACCTCGTTGTCGTCGACCAGGGCGACGACGATGATGCCGGGATCGGCCGAGTCGCAGCGCTTGATGATGACGGTGTCGCCATCCAGGATCCCGGCCTCGACCATGCTGTCGCCGGCGACCTCCAGGGCGTAGTGTTCGCCCGGGCCGAGCAGCGAGGCCGGCACTTCGGCGTAGTTGGAATGGTCCCGCAGCGCCTCGATCGGCATGCCGGCGGCGATCCGGCCGTAGAGCGGCAGGCGGACGCCCAGTTCAGGGTTGCTGAGATCGGCGCGCTCCAGCTTGCGGCCTGGCAGGGCGGCATCGGACCGCACGGGGCGGAAGGGAACGACGTTGTCGTCCTCGGTTGGCGCCGCTCCGTCGGCCTTCAGGCAGTCCGGCAGCTTGAGCACCTCGAGCGCCCGGGCCCGATGCGGCAGCCGGCGAATAAAACCGCGCTCCTCAAGGCCGGTGATCAGTCGATGGATCCCCGATTTCGACTTCAGGCTGAGCGCATCCTTCATCTCGTCGAAGGATGGACTGACGCCGTCCGCCTCCAGACGGCGATGGACGAACAACAACAACTCCTGTTGCTTTCGCGTCAGCAAGGCATCCTCCGTTCGCAGGGGCCGCGGCGCGGCCGAATCCCTGGACAGAACATTAGGAGGAACAAAACAAAAACACAAGCGCCTAACTGTGTCGCGCCCGGTTCTTTACTTCCGTGTAACGATCGGGGGGTCAGATGCCGTCGCCGAACAGCACCGCATCCACGGCGTCGCCGCGGGCCGCGGCCGGGGCGTGGGGCGGGCGGATCACCAGCCCGTCGGCCGCGGCCAGCAGTGACAGCATCGAGCTGTCCTGCGCCGGGAACGGGGTGGCGACGAAGCCCGACCCCGTACGCTCGATCCGCGCCCGCAGGTAATCCTCGCGCCGGTCATTGGCCGGCAGGTCGCGGCCCAATGTCGCGGCGATGCGATTCTCCGGCGCCTCGGCCCCCTGCAAGGCCCACAGGGCCGGGCGCAGGAACAGCCAGCCGCAGACCATGGTCGAGACCGGATTACCGGGCAGGCCGAGCAGCGGCGTGTCGCCGAGCCGGCCGAAGATCAGCGGCTTTCCGGGCCGCATCGCGATCTTCCAGAAATCCAGGGCCAGGCCGTGCTCGCCCAGCACCGAGCGGATCAGGTCATGCTCGCCGACCGAGGCACCGCCGGTGGTGACGATCAGGTCGGCGCCATGGGCTCCGGCGGCCAGCGTCGTCAGCGATTCGGCATTGTCGCGGGCGATGCCGAGATCGACCGGCTCGCCGCCGCAGCTGCGGATCAGGGCGCTCAGGGCATGGCTGTTGGAGCTGACGATCTGGCTCGGCCCCAGCGCCTCGCCGGGCAGCACGATCTCGTCGCCGGTGGCCAGGACGGCCACGCGCGGCCGGCGCCGCACCCGAAGCCAGGGATGGTTGGTCGAGGCGGCGATGCCGATATCGCGCGCGGTCAGGCGGCGGCCCGGCTGCAGCAGCACGTCGCCGGCCCGGAAATCGAGACCGGCCTTGCGCACATGGCGGCCGGCGGCGACACCCTCGCGCACCGTCACGCGGTCGCCCTCGGAATCGGCGTCCTCCTGCAGCACCACGGCGTCGGCACCGTCCGGCAGCGGCGCACCGGTGAAGATGCGGACGCATTGGCCGGGGCCGACAGTGCCCTCGAACCGGCCGCCGGCCGGGACCTCGCCGATCCGGCGCAGCATTGCCGGAACGGTCGCGACATCGGCGGCGCGCACCGCCCAGCCATCCATGGCGGAGACATCGAGCGGCGGCTGGGTCAGCCGCGCCGCCACCGGCCCGGCCAGGATGCGCCCGAGCCCCGCGGGCAGGGGCACGGTCTCGGCCGGCAGGGCGGCGAAGGCGGCGAGGATGCGGGCGCGGGCCTCGGCGACCGGGATCATGGCTGGGCCTCGTAGGTTCCCGACCGGCCGCCGGATTTGTGCAGCAGCCGCAGATCGGTCACCACCATGCCGCGATCGACCGCCTTGCACATGTCGTAGACGGTCAGGGCGGCGACCGAGGCGGCCGTGAGCGCCTCCATCTCCACTCCGGTGCGGTGGGTGACCTTGACCGTGGCCTCGATCTCGACCCGGCTGTGCTCGGCATCGCAGCGCAGCGCCAGCTCGACGCTGGACAGCGGCAGCGGGTGGCACAGCGGGATCAAATCGGCGGTGCGCTTGGCGGCCATGATGCCGGCGATGCGGGCGATGCCCAGCACGTCGCCCTTGGCATGACCGCCGGAGGCGATGAGCGCCAGCGTCTCCGGCTTCATCTCGACACGGCAGCCGGCCCGCGCCACCCGCACCGTCGCCTCCTTGTCGGAGACGTCGACCATGCGCGCCTGGCCGGCCGAATCGAAATGGGTCAGCTCGCCGGTCATGGAGCCCATCCTGCGCAACGCGTGACCTCTCCCGCCTGGCGGGAGAGGTCGGACGCCCACCAGGGCGTCCGGGTGAGGGCTGGTCCCGGCCTCGACGAAATCCCCTCACCCGGAGCCGCTTCGCGTCTCCGACCTCTCCCGCAAGCGGGAGAGGCAATGCAAGGGGACAGGCCCGTCCGGTCCCGAGAGGGCTGCGGCCCGGTCATGCAGCGCTCGACCTCTCTTCCCGCGCCAGCAAGGCCCGGGTGGCGGCGACGACGTCGTCGTGCCGCATCAGGCTTTCGCCGATCAGGAAGGTGGTGGCGCCCACGCGGGCCATCCGCGCTAGGTCGGTCGGGGTGAACAGCCCGCTTTCGGAGACCAGCAGCCGGTCGCCCGGCACCTGCGCCGCCAGTGCCTCGGTGGTGGCGAGGTCGANTTTCGCCGATCAGGAAGGTGGTGGCGCCCACGCGGGCCATCCGCGCTAGGTCGGTCGGGGTGAACAGCCCGCTTTCGGAGACCAGCAGCCGGTCGCCCGGCACCTGCGCCGCCAGTGCCTCGGTGGTGGCGAGGTCGACCTGCAGGGTYTTGAGGTTGCGGTTGTTGATGCCGAGCAGCGGCGACCGCAGCGTCAGCGCCCGGTCCARCTCGGCCGCRTCATGCACCTCGACCAGCACGTCCATGCCSTKGTCGATCGCCGCYTGYTCCAGCTCSCGCGCCGTGGCRTCGTCCAGCGCCGCCATGATCARGAGGATGCAGTCGGCRCCCAGCGCCCGGGCCTCCAGGATCTGGTAGCGGTCGACCATGAAGTCCTTGCGTAGCACCGGCAGCTCGACCGCGTTGCGGGCGGCGGTCAGGTACTCGTCGGCGCCCTGGAAATACGGCACGTCGGTCAGCACCGACAGGCAGGCGGCGCCGCCGTCGCGATAGGCGCGGGCGAGGGCGGGCGGGTCGAAGTCCGGGCGAATCAGCCCCTTCGACGGCGAGGCTTTCTTGATCTCGGCGATCAGGCCGTAGCGGCCTTCCGCCTGCGCCCGGCGCAGCGCCGCGACGAAGCCGCGCGGCGGCGCGGCCCGGTCAGCGAGGTCGGCCAGCCGGCCGATCTCCGCCAGCGGCACCGCCGCCTTGCGGGCCTCGATATGCCGGCGCTTGTCGGCGACGATGCGGGTGAGGGTATCGCTCATGATGCGTCCCGGGCTGGTCCCTGGCTGGTGATCCGAGCCAGCCGCTCCAGCACGCGGGCGGCCGACCCGTCATCAATGGTGCGGGCCGCGAGGGCGGCGCCGTCCGGCAATGTGGCCACGCGATCGGCGATGATGAAACAGGCTGCGGCGTTAAGCAGCACGATGTCGCGATAGGCCCCGTGCGTCCCGCCCAGCACGGCCCGCAGGGCCGCCGCGTTGGTGGCGGGATCGCCGCCCCTCAGGTCTTCCGGGACCGCGCGGCGCAGCCCGGCATCCTCCGGCGTCACCGTCAGGCGCCGGACCTGGCCGCCGCGCAGCTCGGCCACGGCGGTCGGGCCGGTGGTTGTCATCTCGTCCAGCCCGTCGCTGCCGTTCACCACCCAGGCCGCCTCGCTGCCCAGCTGGCCCAGGGCGTGCGCCACCGGCTCGATCCAGGCCTCGGAAAAGACGCCGAGCAGCTGGCGCTTCACCCCGGCCGGGTTGGCCAGGGGGCCGAGCAGGTTGAAGATGGTGCGAGTGCCCAGCTCCTGCCGCGCCGGGCCGACATGGCGCATGGCGCTGTGATACAGCGGCGCGAACAGGAAGCCGATCTGGGTCTCCCACAGCGCATCGCGCATCACCTCCGGCGGCGCCTCGACATTGACGCCGAGCTCGGCCAGCACATTGGCGGCGCCGGTCAGGCTGGAGGCGGCGCGGTTGCCGTGCTTGGCCACCGGCACGCCGGCGCCGGCCAGCACGAAGGACACGGCGGTCGAGACGTTGAACGAGCCGGAATTGTCGCCGCCGGTGCCGCAGCAATCGATGGCGCCGGCCGGCGCGTCGATGGTCACCGCCTTGTCGCGCATCACCCGGGCGGCGGCGGCGATCTCCTCCGGCGTCTCGCCGCGGACACGCAGCGCCATCAGGAAGCCGCCGATCTGCGCCGGCGTCGCCTCGCCGGACATGATGATCTCGAAGGCGGCGCGGGCGTCGGCCGCGTCCAGCGGCGTGCCGAGCGCGGCCTTGGCGATGAACGGTCGCATCTCGGTGGTCATGCCGCGTTCCGTCGTTCGGCGATGGCCAGGAAGTTCTGCAGGATCTTGTGGCCGTATTGCGAGGCGATGCTCTCCGGATGGAACTGCACGCCGTGGATCGGCAGGGTCCTGTGGCGCAGCGCCATGATCACCCCGTCCGCGGTCCAGGCCGTGGCCTCCAGGCTGTCCGGCATGGTCTCGGGCGCGATGGTCAGCGAGTGGTAGCGCGTGGCCTCGAAATTGTCCGGCAGCCCGGCCAGCACGCCGCCGCCATGGTGGTGCACCGGGCTGATCTTGCCGTGCATCGGCTCCGGCGCGCGGACGATCCTGCCGCCGAAGACCTGGCCGATTGCCTGGTGGCCGAGGCAGACGCCGAACACCGGCACCTTTCCGGCGGCGGCCTGGATCAGGTCCATGCAGATGCCGGCCTTGTCCGGGTCGCAGGGGCCGGGGGAGATGACGATGCCGTCGGGCCGCAGCGCCAGCGCCTCGTCGACTGTCAGCGCGTCGTTGCGGCGGACCTCGGTGTCGGCTCCGAGCTCGCCGAGGTAATGCACCAGGTTGTAGGTGAAGCTGTCGTAGTTATCGATCAGCAGAAGCATGGGAGTCGCCCTTTCGAGGCGTGAGGATGGGGAGGAACGGCGGGAATCCGGCCGGCCTCACCATCGGTGCAGCAGCGGGCGATGCTGCTGCGAAAGGATGCGATCTCTAGACATGACCCATGGGCCGGTTGCCGTTGCGCGGCCGGTTGGCGAAGCGTACCGCATCTTCGGCGGCGCGCACCAGCGCCCGCGCCTTGTTGCGGGTCTCCTGGTACTCCCCCTCCGGGCTGCTGTCGGCGACCACGCCGCCGCCGGCCTGGATGTACAGGGTGTCGTCCTTCACCACCGCGGTGCGCAGGGCGATGCAGGTGTCCATGTCGCCATTGGCGCCGAAATAGCCCATCGCCCCGGCATAGACGCCACGCCGCGCCACCTCCAGCTCCTCGATGATCTCCATCGCCCGCACCTTCGGTGCGCCGCTGGTGGTGCCGGCCGGGAAGCCGGCGGCCAGCGCCGCCACCGCGTCGTGATCCGGCGTGATCCGGCCGACGACGTTGGAGACGATGTGCATGACGTGGGAGTAGCGCTCGATGATGAAGCGGTCGGTCACCTTGACGGTGCCGATCTGCGACACCCGGCCGACATCGTTGCGGCCCAGGTCCAGCAGCATCAGATGCTCGGCCCGCTCCTTCGGGTCGGCCAGCAGGTCCTGCTCCAGCGCCACATCCTCCTCCGGCGTGGCGCCGCGCGGGCGGGTGCCGGCGATCGGCCGGATGGTGACCTCGCCCTCGCGCAGCCGCACCAGGATCTCCGGGCTCGACCCGACGATGGCGAAGTCGCCGAAGTTCTGGAACACCAGGAAGGGCGACGGGTTCAGCCGCCGCAGCGCCCGGTACAGGGCGAAGGGCGGCAGGGTGAAGGGCAGGGAGAAGCGCTGCGACAGCACCACCTGGAAGATGTCGCCGGCGCGGATGTACTCCTTCGCCCGCTCGACCACCGCGTGATACTCCTCGCGCGTCATGTTCGAGCTCGGCTCGGGCAGGGCGGGCAGGGTGCCCTCGGCCGCCGCCTCGCGGTGCGGCAGGCTCGATTCGAAGCGGGCGACCACGTCCGACAGCCGCTCGCACGCCGCCTCATGCGCCTTCTCGGCCGTCACCGCCGGGTCGTGGAACACGGGCGTGACGATGGTGACGACGTCGGCGATGGTGTCGAAGACGCAGACGATGGTCGGCCGCATCATGATCGAATCCGGCACTCCCAGCGTGTCCGGATTGGTGTCCGGCAACTGCTCCATCTGCCGGACCATGTCGTAGCCGAGATAGCCGAATAGCCCGGCGGCCAGCGGCGGGAAGCCGCGCGGCAGGTCGATGCGCGATTCCGCGATCAGGTCGCGCAGGCTGTCGAGCGGGGCCTTGGCGACCGGCGTGAAGGTGCCGAGGTCGGCAAGGGCCCGGCGGTTGATCTCGACTGCGTTGCCGCGGCAGCGCCAGATCAGGTCGGGGCGCAGTCCGATGGCGCTGTAGCGGCCGCGGATGGCGCCGCCCTCGACCGATTCGAGCAGGAAGGAATAGGGCTCGTCCCCGGCCAGCTTGAGCATGGCCGAGACAGGTGTGTCGAGATCGGAGACGAGGCGGGTCCAGACGACCTGGGGCTTGCCGGCGCGATAGGTCTCGGCGAAGGCGTCAAAAGCCGTGGATTCCGGCATGGGTGTGACCTGCGATGAGGGGAGCGGGATGGGCGGGGGCGGAGCGGTCGCCGCCACGCCATCGCTCCCCGCCGCCCGCCTGGACACCCCGCGCCGCAGCCCCCTTGAGCGCCGGCCAGCGCCAGCCCGCCGCCACTCCGCGCAGGGAGGACGAGGCCGCCGGATGAGGTCCGGCGATGGGGCGCAGCGACGCCGCGAGGGGGCTCATCGATCTCATTCCTGGTAGTTCAGCCGGGCGAGGACCGCTTGGTCAACAGTCACTCCATACCGGGCGCGCAGCGCCTGGTCCAGGCCGCCGCCGACATCGACCGCGAGGCCGCGCATCAGGTCCTGCTTCACCGCAGCCTCCGCCGCGGCGTCGGGCTTGGCGGGCTCGATCTTGGTCAGGCGCGCGACGATCCGGCCGCCCGGGGTCTCGGCGGTGGCGGTGCCGCCGACCTGGGCCGCGAACAGGTCGCGCACCAGCGCCGCCGGAACGGCGCCGGCATTGCTGCTGTCGCGCAACAACGCCGGCGTCTCGCCAGCCTGCCCGCCGACCGCCTTGGCAACGTCCGCGGCGGCTTCGCCGGCGGCCAGGCGCTTGGCGACATCCGTGGCCAGCGCCGCGGCCGCATCGGCCTGCTTCTGCTCGGTCCAGGCGGCGGCGACCTCGTCGCGCACCTTGGCCAGCGGCTCGGTCGCCGGCGGGATGATGCTGTCGACCCGGACGATGAAGGAGGTGTTGTCGTCGACCGTGCCCATCGGGCTGACGTCGCCCTGCTGCAGCTGGAAGGCGGCCTGCAGCACCTGCGCCTGGCCGGGCAGGGCCGGCAGCGGCTGGCCGCTCTGGGTCGTCCCGTCCTGGGCCACGGCCGGCACCGCGGTGACGGTGAAGCCGAACTCCTGCGCCGCCTTGTCGATCGCCACGTTGTCGGCCAGCGCGTCCTCGAACTTGTTGGCGGCGTCGTACAGCGCGTCGGCGGCCTTGCTCTGCTTCAGCTGGGCCTCGATGCCGGCGCGTGCTTCGTCGAAGGGCACGGTCCGGGCGGCCTGGATGCCGGTCAGCACCAGCACGTGCCAGCCGAAGGGCGACTGCACCGGGTCGGTCGCCTGGCCCTGGGCCAGGGCGAAGCCCGGATCGGCCAGGGCCGGGATCGGCATCGCCGATTTGGCGGTGAAGTCGACCGGGATCAGCTTGACCGCGGCGTTGCCGGACTCATCGACCGCCTGCTGCACCGGCTTGCCGCCGCGCACCGCCGCGGCGATCTGGTCGGCCAGCGCCTTGGATGGCGCGATCACCTGGTCGAAGCGGCGCATCTCCGGCTTCTGGTAGCCCGCCTGATTCTTGTCGTAGGCGGTGCGGGCCTCGTCCTCCGACACCGTCACCGACTTGGCGAATTCGTCGGTCTTCAGCAGCACGAGGCTCAGAGTCCGGTATTCGGGCGACTGGAACTTGTCGCCATGATCCTTGTGATAGGCCTCGAGATCCGCCTGGGTCGGCTGCGGCACGCTGGTCTGGTCGGCGTTGCGCAGCGTCACCGTGTCGGCCATGCGGGTCTCGCGGCGGTACTTGGTGATCGGGTCGACCAGCGCCTGCGGCGGCTCGGCGCCGCTGAACAGCGCCTGCATCACGTTCTGCTGCTGCAGCTGGCCGCGCATGGAGGCGATGTAGCCGGCCTCGTTGGTGCCGTTGGCCTGCAGCAGCTGCAGGAAGCGGTCACGGCTGAACTGGCCGGTGGCCGGGTCCCGGAACGTCGGGTCGTTGCGCACCGCGTCGGCGACCGCGTCATTCGACAGGCTGTAGCCGAGGTCGGCGGCGATCTGGTCGTACAGGGCGCTGGAGATCATGCTGTCCAGCACCTGCCGCGGCAGGCCGAGCTGCTGGGCGACCGACATCGGGATCCGCTGGCGCTGGGCGATCGACCGGAACTGGGTGTCGAGCTGCCCCAGGCTGATCGTCACGTCGCCGATCGTGGCCACGGTGTCGGACTGGCCCCGGTTGCGGAAGATGTCGCCGACGCCCCAGATCGCGAAGCTGAGGATCAGGAGGACGAACAGCACCTTGACGACGATGGAGCCGGCCTTGTGGCGGAGGATCTGCAGCATGACGACCGTAAAGGAAGGACGAGGCCGCGCCGGTCTCCCGGGCGGTTAGGGCCGCGCATCATAGGTGCGGCCTTCCCGGGCAGCAATGCACAAGGCGTGCCCGTGACGTCGCACTGGAGTCCATATGGCGTCGCCGCGCCCGGGTTGGTACATCAAGGGCGACATTGGGGAACCAGCGGGAGAGAGGCCGATGGCGCGCAAGCTGATCGCGGGCAACTGGAAGATGAACCTGTTGCGTCCCGAAGGGACGGCACTGGCGCGCGACCTCGCCCTGCGGCTGGCCCGCACGGTCGACCCGGCCTTCGACCTGCTGATCTGCCCGCCGGCCACGATCATCGCGCCGATCGCCGATGCGGTGCAGGGCAGCGGCCTGCTGGTCGGCGGCCAGGACTGCCACAGCGCGCAGGACGGCGCCCATACCGGCGACATCTCGGCGCGGATGCTGGCCGATCTCGGCTGCAGCCATGTCATCGTCGGCCATTCCGAGCGCCGCCAGGACCATGGCGAGATCGACCTGGTGGTGGCCGAGAAGGCGGCGGCGGCCCAGGCCGAGGGGCTGGTCGCGATCATCTGCGTCGGCGAGACCGAGGCCGAGCGCAATGACGGCCGGGCCCTGCAGGTGTGCAGTCGCCAGATCGCCGGCTCGCTGCCGCAGGGCGCGACGGCGGAGAACACGGTGATCGCCTATGAGCCGGTCTGGGCCATCGGCACGGGCCGCACCCCGACCACGGCCGATGTGGCCGAGGTGCACGCCCATATCCGCGCCGCGCTGGGCGCCCGCGTCCCGTCCGAGGCTGCGGGCATCCGCATCCTCTATGGCGGCTCGGTCAAGCCGGGCAACGCGGCCGAGCTGCTGGCGGTGCCGAATGTCGACGGCGCCCTGGTCGGCGGTGCCAGCCTGAAGGCCGATGATTTCTGGGCCATCGCCGAGGCCAGCGTGGGCTGAGTTGCATCGTCGTTGCATAGGGGCGGGGCGGTGGCTATAGTCCCGCCCGCTCGCCGCCCGGCACCTGCCCGGCGGTGGCCCCCGGTCGGAGCGTAGCGCAGCCTGGTAGCGCACTTGCATGGGGTGCAAGGGGTCGCGAGTTCGAATCTCGCCGCTCCGACCATTTTCTTCCGGATCGACATCATGATCGTCGCCCTCGACTGGGGAACCTCCTCGCTCCGCGCCTGGCTGCTCGACGCCTCCGGCGCCGTGCGGGACGAGGCCGCTGCCCCGCTCGGCATCCTCAAGGTCCCCGGCGGCGATTTCGACGCCGTGTTCCGGCAGATCGTGGAACGCTGGAGCCCCACCGCCGCCATCGCCTCCGGCATGATCGGCAGCCGCCAGGGCTGGGCCGAGGCGCCCTATGCCGACTGCCCGGCCGACGAGGCCGCGCTGGTCAAGGGGCTGATCGAGGTCCCGACCTCGCTCGGCATCACCCTGCGAATCGTCCCCGGCGTCAGCCGGGTCGATGCCGACGGCATCCCCGACGTGATGCGCGGCGAGGAGGTGCAGATCCTCGGCGACGCGCCGGCCGCCGGCCGCCGCCTCTACGTCCTGCCCGGCACGCACAGCAAATGGGCCCTGGCCGAGGACGGCCGGATCGCCTGGTTCGCCACCTCGATGACCGGCGAGGCCTTCGCCGTGCTGGCCGAGCACAGCATCCTGGGCCGGCTGATGGACGGCCGCGCCTATGACCGGCCGGCGTTCCGCCGCGGCCTCTCGGTCGGCGCCGGGGCCGGCGGCGGCCTGCTGCGCCGGCTGTTCAGCGCCCGCACGCTCGGCCTGTTCGGCGAGCTGGAGCCGAAGGCCGCCGGCTCCTACCTCTCCGGCCTGCTGATCGGGGCCGAGGTGGCCGATGCCCGCGCCACGGTGGCCTCCGCCACCGGTACGGCCCCGGACGAAGTGACCATCGTCGGCGGCGCCGAGCTGTCGGCCCGCTATGCCGAGGCGATCGAGGCGGCCGGGCTGACGAGCCGCATCGCCCCGGCCGACACCACGGTCAGGGCGCTGTGGCGCCTGGCCAAGCATGCGGAGCTGGTGTGACATGACCCTGTCGCTGCACGATTCCCTCGCCGGGCTGCCCCTGGTCGCCATCCTCCGCGGCGTCAAGCCGGAGGAGGTCGAGGCCATCGGCGCCGCCCTGGTCGAGGCCGGGTTCCGCTGCATCGAGGTGCCGCTGAACTCGCCCCAGCCCTTCGACAGCATCCGCCGCCTGGCCGACCGCTTCGGGCCGCAGGCGCTGATCGGCGCCGGCACGGTGCTGAAGCGTGAGGACGTGGCCCGGGTCCAGGCCTCGGGCGGCAACCTCATCGTCATGCCGCATGCCGATGTCGAGGTCATCGCCGAGGCCAAGCGGCTGAACCTGGTCTGCGCCCCCGGCGCCGCCACCCCGACCGAGGCCTTCGCGGCGCTGAAGGCTGGGGCCGACGCGGTGAAGATCTTCCCGGCCGAGGCGGTCCCGCCCGCCGTGGTCAAGGCCTGGCGGGCGGTGGTGCCGGCCTCTGTGCCGCTGATCGCGGTCGGTGGCATCACGCCGGACCGGATGGCGGCCTATCGCGACGCCGGCACCACCGGCTTCGGCCTTGGCTCCGCCCTCTACAAGCCCGGCATGACCGCGGCCGAGGTCGCCGCCACCGCCGCCGCCTTCGCCCAGGCCTGGCGGGCGCTCAAGGGCTGAGGTTCCAGCGCCCGGCCGCCCCCTCACCCGAAATCGCTGCGCGATTTCGACCTCTCCCCAAGGAGAGGTAAGAGGGGCGCCACCTTGTTCCCCTCTCCCGCGGGGAGAGGGAGGGGCCCGC
>NZ_NHON01000045.1 GCF_002195995.1 Inquilinus limosus | reverse complement strand
CCAGCACATTCGCCCCGGCCTCGCCGTTGATCGTGTCGGCGAAGGCCGAGCCGATGACGTTCTCGATGCTGCTGAAGCTGTCGCCCTCGGCATCGCCGCCCGTCGCGGCGTTGGCGGAGAGGCTGACACCGACGCCCGCGCTGGAGAGAGCATAGGAGATGGTGTCGTTGCCGTTGCCGCCCTGCAGCGCATCGGCGCCGCCGCGTCCCTGAAGTACGTCGTCGCCATTGCCGCCGGTCAGCACA
Organism: Inquilinus limosus; assembly: GCF_002195995.1. GTDB lineage: Bacteria > Pseudomonadota > Alphaproteobacteria > DSM-16000 > Inquilinaceae > Inquilinus > Inquilinus limosus_C. The sequence goes on along the minus strand of NZ_NHON01000045.1, from coordinate 67,566 downwards.
TTGGCCGCGGCGTTGCCCCCCAGCACATCGTTGAAGGCCGTGCCGATGACATTCTCGACGGCGACCAGCGACTCGCCCTCGGCGAAGCCGCCGGTGTTGACGTTGGTCAGCAGGTTGATGTTCACCGCCGCGTTGGACGCCGCATAGGTCGCCGTGTCGGTGCCGCCACCGCCATTCAGCGTGTCGGCTCCGGCGCCGCCGTCGAGCAGGTCGTCGCCGTTGCCGCCCGTGAGGCTGTTGACCCCGGCGTTGCCGGTCAGCACGTCATTGAAGTTGGAGCCGGTGACGCTCTCGATGCTGGTGAAGGTATCGCCCGTGGCGTCACCGCCGGATGCGGTCGAGGTGGCCAGGTTGACGGTCACCGCGACGTTGGAATCGGCATAGCCGATGGTGTCGGTGCCGGCGCCGCCGTTCAGCACGTCGCCCAGCTTGCCGCCCTCGAGATAATCGTCGCCGTTGCCGCCGTTCAGCGTGTCGGTGCCGCTGCCGCCGATGGCGGCGAAATTGTCGCCGTAGAGCTGGTCGTTGCCGTCGAGGCCGTTGAGCGTGTCGTTGCCGTTGCCCCCGGCCAGGATGGTGTTGACGGCCTGGTTGGCGGTCTGGATGTCGTTGAGGCCCGAGCCCAGAACCCATTCGAAGCCGGAGAGGGTGGCGCCTCCGCTCCCGGCCGCGCTCAGCGTTCCGGTGACCAGGTTGACGGTGATGGCCGCGCCCCAGACGCGGGCGTCGAAGATGTCGGCGTTGCCGGCGCCGCCGTCCAGCGTGTCGCCGCCGCCGCTGAGCTGGATGTAGTCGTTGCCGGTGCCGCCGCTGATCACGTTGGTCCCGTTGTCGCCGGCGAGCTGGTCGTTGAAGTTACTGCCGATCAGGTTCTCGAAGCCGCTCATCGTGTCGCCCTGGGCGTCGCCGCTGGCGGCGCCGGCGTTCAGGGCGACCTGGACGAACGAGCCGGCGTTGGCGTAGGTGAGCGTGTCGATGCCGGCGCCGCCGTTCATCACATCGGCGCCCGCACCGCCTTGGATGATGTCGTTCCCGCCCAGCCCGCTGAGCGTGTCGTTGCCGCCGCCGCCATTGACGATGTCGATGCCGTCCGGGTTGGCCGCATCGCCCGGATTGGTCCCGGTCAGGGTGTCGGCGCCGGCGGTGCCGTTGAGGGTCTGGGTCACGGATCTTCCTCCTGCTTCGCTGCTCGGCACCGCCGATTCGATGCAGGCGGCCGGCTTCAAATGCGCCCGGTTGGCCCAGGCAGGATTGCAATAGGTGGGATTTATCACAGACTCTGCATATCCAGATAGGAAGATCGGTCAAGCCGCTGCCGCCCCGGGGATACATCACGACATCGCTCGCCGCCTGGGATGATGCTAGTGGCAAGGCCGAAATCTTGATCGCCTCTCGCCGTCAGCGTCGAGTAGGCTGCAGAGATTCAGCGATCGCCGCTGGTATCGTCCGCAACGGCCTCCGAGACCGGACGTTCGACCCTCGCGAAATTGTCCGCAACGAGCCGAGGCTGTGTGAAAACGCTGCGCCGTCGTTCTTGCCGGCAATTCCGTTGCGGTGCGGGCCGCCATCCAGAATCTTTCATGCTGCGGTGGCAGCCGCTTCCGGTGGGAGATTGCGCTGCAGTCGCCGTCGGTTGCGTTTTCACACGCGGTCGTCGCCACGTCGCAACGAAGGCGGGATGTCGACCCCCGTCGCGCGGACGGGCAATATCGCCGCCATCGATCCCCCTTGCCGGACACTTCGAGATGACCCAAGCCGCCGACCGTGCCATCCGCCAGCGGCGCGAGGCCTTCAACCGGGCCCTGGCCAAGGCGGACCTCAAGGCCATCGGCCCGCTCCTGGCCCAGGATGTCGTCCTGGTCACCGGCACCGACAGCGCCGTCCTTTCCGGCCGCAAGGCCCAGCTCGCGGCGTGGGAGGCGGAGTTCGCTGCCTCCCTGCGCACGATCTACACCCGCACCCCTGACACCATCCTGCTCTCCCCGGTTGAGCCGATCGCGCTGGAGCACGGAAGCTGGCAGGGCGTCGCCGCCGCCGGCGGCCTGCCCCTGGCCTCCGGCACCTACGCCGCCAAATGGCGCCGGACCGGCGCCGACTGGGTGATCGAGGCCGAGATCTACCTCACGCTCGCCTGACAGCCCGCGCGTCGGCAGCAGGCGGTGCGGTTGAAATGGCCGCCATGGTCCAGAACTCCCCGTCATTGCGAGGAGGCGAAGCCGACGAAGCAATCCAGGGGCCCGTGCGCACCGGCCCCTGGATTGCTTCGCTGCGCTCGCAATGACGGTGTTGGGAATCCGGAAGGACGCAACCCCGGCCTTCAGCGCGCCGGCGCGATCGTCACGCCGCCGGCGCGGCGCCGGTCAGCTCGCGCAGGGCCGCCACCAGCCGGTCGCACTCCGCATCCGTGCCGATGCTGATGCGCAGATGGTCCTGGATCCGCGGCCGGGCGAAGCGGCGCACCAGGATCGCCCGGGCGCGCAGCCCGGCGGCCAGCGCCTCGCCCGGGATCGCCGGGTGGCGCGCAAACAGGAAGTTCGCGGCCGAGGGCAGCACCTCGAAGCCGAGGCTGCGCAGGGCGCCGGCCAGCCGCTCGCGGCTGGCGACCACCCGGTCGCGCTGCGTCTCGAACCACGCCCGGTCTTCCCAGGCCGCGACCGCGCCGGCCAGGGCCAGCCGGTCGGTGGGGTAGGAGTTGAAGCTGTCGCGCACCCGCTCCAGCGCCTCGATCAGCGGGCGCTGGCCGATGGCGAAGCCGACCCGCAGCCCGGCCAGGCCGCGCGATTTGGAGAAGGTCTGCACCACCAGCAGGTTCGGGTGGCGGGCGACCAGCGGCACCGCGCTTTCGGCCCCGAAATCGACATAGGCCTCGTCGATCACCACCGGCTGGTCGGGGTGGTCGCGCAGCAGCGCCTCGATTCCGTCCAGCGGCAAAGCGAGGCCGGTCGGGGCGTTCGGGTTCGGCAGGATGATGGCGCCGCAGGGCTGGCGGAAATCGGCGACGCGGACCTGCAGCGCCTCATCGACCGGGACCGCGCGGTGCTCGATGCCGTACAGGCCGCACCAGGTCGGATAGAAGCTGTAGGTGACGTCCGGGAACAGCAGCGGCCCGTCATGCTTCAGCAGGCCGGCGAAGGCATGGGCCAGCACCTCGTCCGACCCGTTGCCGACGAACACCTGGTCCGACCCGATGCCATGGGTGGCGGCGATGGCCTGGCGCAGCTGCGACGCGGTCGGGTCGGGGTACAGGCGCAGCCCGTCCGTCGCTGCATCGCGGATCGCAGCCAGCGCGCGGGGCGAGGGGCCGTAGGGGTTCTCATTGGTGTTCAGCTTCACCAGGTCGGGCACCGCCGGCTGCTCCCCCGCCACATAGGGGGTCAGGCTGCGCACGATCGGGCTCCAGAACCGGCTCATTCCGCTCTCCATCCTCTTGTCCGTCCCCTCAGGCCCCGGGCGGCATGCCCTCGAATTCCGGCAGGCCGCCCTCGACCCGGTCCCAGGGCTGGCGGCTGCGGACATTGATCGCGGCGTCCGGCCGGATCACCGACGGGTCGTCCAGTGACCCGGCATAGAGCGTCGCCATCTGCGGGTCCATCTCGGCGGTGCCGAACAGCTGGCTGCCGCAGGCGGGGCAGAAATGGCGCAGGGCCTGCAGCCCGCTGCCGCCGGCCTGGGCGTAGGCTCGGGTCTCGCCGCGCACGGTCAGCGCCGCGAGCGGCACGCCGACATAGGTCGAATGGCCGGCGCCGCTGGACCGCTGGCACGACCGGCAGTGGCAATGTCCGGTGTAGACGGGGTCGGCCGCCACCTCGTAGCGCACCGCCCCGCACAGGCATCCGCCCGTCATCATCGCTCGTCTCCCGATTCCGGCCCCCTTGCCGCGGCCAGCATAGCCGGGCGGAAATCCGGATCGAATTTTTATGCGCACCGGGTGTCTGATCCGCGCCGATCACACGATGCCGCAGCCCGTCTGCGGGAAGGAGATTTCGTGCTCGACGTCCTGATGCTTGCCCTGGGCGCGGCGTTCTTCGCCGTCGGCCTGGGCTATGTGTTGCTGTGCGACCGGCTCTAGAGGAAGCGATGACCTTCGATCTCGTCCTCGGCGGCGTCGTATCCGTGCTGCTGCTCGGCTACCTCGTCTACGCCCTCGTTCGCCCCGAGAAATTCTGAGACAGCCATGACTCTCAACGGCTGGATCCAGATCGCCATCTACTGCGCGATCGTGGTCCTCATCGTGCGCCCGCTCGGCGGCTACATGACCCGGGTCTTCTCGGGCGAGCGCACCTTCCTCTCCCCCGTCCTCCGCCCGGTCGAGCGCGTGCTCTACGCCGCCGCCGGCGTGCGCGAGGACCGCGAGCAGCACTGGACCGGCTATGCCTTCGCCATGCTGCTGTTCAGCGTGGCGGGCTTCGTCCTGCTCTACGCGCTGCAGCGCTTCCAGGACGTGCTGCCGCTGAACCCGGCCGGCATGTCGGCGGTGCCGGAAGGCATCGCCTTCAACACCGCGGTCAGCTTCGTCACCAACACCAACTGGCAGTCCTATGGCGGCGAAAGCACCATGGGCTACCTGGTGCAGATGGCCGGGCTGACGGTGCAGAACTTCGTGTCGGCCGCGACCGGCATCGCGCTGGCCATCGCCCTGGTGCGCGGCTTCGCCCGCCGCTCGGCCCAGACCATCGGCAATTTCTGGGTCGACCTGACCCGGGCCACGCTCTACGTGCTGCTGCCGATCTGCGTCGTCGCCACCGTCTTCTTCGTCTCGCAGGGCGTGCCCCAGACTCTGGGCACCACTGTCGACGCCACCACGCTGGAAGGCGCGCACCAGACCATCGCCCAGGGGCCGGTGGCCTCGCAGCTGGCGATCAAGATGCTGGGCACCAATGGCGGCGGCTTCTTCAACGCCAATTCGGCGCACCCCTACGAGAACCCGACCGCGCTGTCGAACCTGGTGCAGATGGTGCTGATCTTCGCGATCGGCGCCGCGCTGACCAACACCTTCGGCCGCATGGTCGGCAACGAGAAGCAGGGCTGGGCGATCCTCAGCGCCATGGGCGTGCTGTTCATCGCCGGCGTCTTCATCGCCTATTGGCAGGAAGCCGGCGGCGGTCATCTCCTGGCCTCGCTCGGCGTCGACACCACGCTGGGCAACATGGAGGGCAAGGAGGTCCGCTTCGGCGAGGCGCTGTCGGCCCTGTTCGCCGTGATCACCACCGCGGCCTCCTGCGGCGCGATCATCGCCCAGCATGACAGCCTGACCGCGCTCGGCGGCATGGTGCCGCTGATCAACATGATGCTGGGCGAGGTCGTCATCGGCGGCGTCGGCGCCGGCCTGTACGGCATGCTGCTGTTCGTCATCGAGGCGATCTTCGTCGCCGGGCTGATGGTCGGCCGCACGCCGGAATATGTCGGCAAGAAGATCGAGGCCAAGGAGGTCAAGATGACCATGCTGGCCCTGCTGATCCTGCCCGCCTCGATGCTGGGCTTCACCGCGCTGGCGCTGTCGACCCAGGCGGGCCTCGCCGGCATCCTCAACCCGGGGCCGCACGGCTTCAGCGAGGTGCTGTACGCCTACACCTCGGGCACGGCGAACAACGGCTCGGCCTTCGGCGGCCTGACCGCGACCTCGCTGTTCTACACGGTGACCCTCGGCTTCGCGATGCTGATCGGCCGCTTCCTGATGATCGTGCCGATGCTGGCCGTCGCCGGGTCGCTCGCCGCCAAGCGCAGCCTGCCGCCATCCTCCGGCACCTTCCCGACCACCGGGCCACTCTTCGTCGGCCTGCTGATCGGCGTGGTGCTGATCATGGGCGGCCTGACCTTCTTCCCGGCCCTGGCGCTGGGTCCGATCGTGGACCAGCTCGCCTCCGCCGCCGGCACCCTGTTCTGATCGGACATTCGGTCATGAAGACTTCCAACACCCCGGCGTCGCTGTTCGACGCCAAGATCATGGGCCCGGCCGCGTTCGACGCGATCCGCAAGCTCGACCCGCGCGTCATGTGGCGCAACCCGGTGATGTTCGTGGTCGAGACCGTCGCGGCCCTGACCACCGTGCTGCTGCTGCGCGACATCGCCACCGGTGCGACCGGCATCGGCTTCACCATCCAGATCGTGCTCTGGCTGTGGTTCACCGTGCTGTTCGCCAACTTCGCGGAAGCCGTGGCCGAAGGCCGCGGCAAGGCCCAGGCCGAAAGCCTGCGCAAGACCCGGACCGACACCGTCGCCAAGCGGCTGCGCGACGCCGCCGGCCGCGACACCGAGCCGGTGCCGGCCCTCTCCCTGCGCCAGGGCGACCTGGTGCTGGTCGAGGCCGGCGACCTGATCCCCTCCGACGGCGAGGTGATCGAGGGCATCGCCTCGGTCGACGAAAGCGCGATCACCGGCGAATCCGCCCCGGTGATCCGTGAATCCGGCGGCGACCGGTCGGCCGTCACCGGCGGCACCCGCGTGCTGTCGGACTGGGTCAAGGTCCGCATCACCGCGGCCCAGGGGTCGACCTTCCTCGACCGCATGATCGCGCTGGTCGAAGGGGCTTCGCGCCAGAAGACGCCGAACGAGATCGCGCTGAACATCCTGCTGGCGGGCCTGACGATCATCTTCGTCTTCGCCACGGTCACCATCCCCAGCTTCGCCGCCTATGCCGGCGGGTCGATCTCGGTGGTGGTGCTGGTGGCGCTGTTCGTCACCCTGATCCCGACCACGATCGGCGCGCTGCTGTCGGCCATCGGCATCGCCGGCATGGACCGGCTGGTGCGCTTCAACGTGCTGGCCATGTCCGGCCGCGCGGTCGAGGCCGCGGGCGACGTCGACACGCTGCTGCTCGACAAGACCGGCACCATCACGCTGGGCAACCGCCTGGCCACCGAGTTCGTGCCGCTGCCCGGCGTCACCGATGCCGAGCTGGCGGATGCCGCCCAGCTCTCCTCGCTCAGCGACGAGACGCCGGAAGGCCGCTCGGTCGTGGTGCTGGCGAAGGAGAAGTACGGGCTGCGCGCCCGCGAGGTCGGCCGCATGCACGCCCAGTTCGTGCCCTTCACCGCCCAGACGCGGATGAGCGGCGTGGATGTCGAGGGCTCGGTCATCCGCAAAGGCGCCGTCGATGCCGTCATCGCCCATGTCCGCGAGATGGCCGGCAACCCGCGCCTGGCCATGCCGGTGGCGCTGGAGCAGATCACCGAGCGCATCGCCAAGGCCGGCGGCACGCCGCTGGCGGTGGCCAAGGACGGCAAACCGCTCGGCGTCATCCACCTGAAGGACGTGGTCAAGGGCGGCATCCGCGAGCGCTTCGCCGAGCTGCGTCGGATGGGCATCCGCACGGTGATGATCACCGGCGACAACCCGCTGACCGCCGCGGCGATCGCGGCCGAGGCGGGGGTCGACGACTTCCTGGCCCAGGCGACGCCGGAGGCCAAGCTGGCGCTGATCCGCGAGGAGCAGGGCAAGGGCCGCCTCGTCGCCATGTGCGGCGACGGCACCAACGACGCGCCGGCGCTGGCCCAGGCCGATGTCGGCGTGGCGATGCAGACCGGCACGGTGGCGGCGCGCGAGGCCGGCAACATGGTCGACCTCGACAGCGACCCGACCAAGCTGATCGAGGTGGTGGGCATCGGCAAGCAGCTGCTGATCACCCGCGGCGCCCTGACCACCTTCTCGATCGCCAACGACGTGGCCAAGTACTTCGCCATCATCCCGGCGATGTTCCTGGCCTTCTACCCGCAGCTCGGGGTGCTCAACGTCATGGATCTGCACTCGCCGCAGAGCGCGATCCTGTCGGCGATCATCTTCAACGCGCTGGTCATCATCGCGCTGATCCCGCTGGCGCTGCGCGGCGTCCGCTACCGGGCGCTCAGCGCGGCCGCCCTGCTGCGGCGCAACCTTCTGATCTACGGCCTGGGCGGCCTGATCATCCCGTTCGTCGGGATCAAGGCGATCGACCTGATCGTCACCGCCCTCGGCCTGGCGTGAGGGCGGGATGAGCAACCGTCCCCTTCCTTCTCCGTCATTGCGAGCGCAGCGAAGCAATCCAGGGCCGCTTGGCGTGGCCCCTGGATTGCTTCGTCGGCTTCGCCTCCTCGCAATGACGGCTCCGACCGGAGCTTTCCGACAGGTACTGCCATGCTGAACCAGATCCGTCCCGCCATCGTGATGATCGTCCTGCTGACGGTCATCACCGGCATCGCCTACCCCTTCGCCATGACCGGCGTGACCCAGTGGCTGTTCCCCGACCAGGCCAATGGCAGCCTGGTCAAGCGCGCCGACGGCACCGTCATCGGCTCGTCGCTGATCGGCCAGAACTTCACCAGCGAGAAGTACTTCCACGGCCGCATCTCGGCGACCTCGGGCGCCGACCCGAACGACCCGACCCAGTCGGTGGCGCAGCCCTACAACGCCGCCAACTCGGCCGGCTCCAACCTCGGCCCGACCAGCCAGGCGCTGGCCGACCGGGTGAAGGGCGACGTCGACGCGCTGGCGGCGCAGGGCATCAAGAACCCGCCGGCCGACATGGTCACCAGCTCGGCCTCCGGCCTCGATCCGGACATCAGCCCGGCCAATGCCGAGCTGCAGGTCGCCCGGGTCGCCGCCGCCCGCAACCTGCCGGAGGACAAGGTGCGGTCGCTGGTGCAGGCCGCCACCTCCGGCCGGCTGCTGGGCTTGATCGGCGAGCCGCGGGTCAATGTCCTGCGGCTCAACATGGCGCTGGACGGGCTGAAGACCCCGTAGTCTGCTGGCGCGATGTCACTGACCGATCGGTCCGACGACGATCATCGTCCCTCGCCGGAAGCTCTGCTCGAGGCGGTCGCGAAAACCCGCGGCCGCCTCAAGATCTTCCTCGGGGCGGCGCCCGGCGTCGGCAAGACCTATGAGATGCTGTCCCAGGGCGCCGCGCGGCGGCGCGACGGGGTCGACGTCGTCATCGGCGTGGTCGAGACCCATGGCCGGGCCGAGACCCAGGCCCTGGTCGGCGGCTTCGAGATCATCCCCCGCCGCCGGGCCGAGCATCGCGGCCGCAGCCTGGAGGAGATGGATCTCGACGCCATCCTGGCGCGCAAGCCGGCGCTGGTGCTGGTCGACGAGCTGGCCCACAGCAACGCCCCCGGCAGCCGGCACGACAAGCGCTACCAGGATGTCGAGGAGATCCTGGATTCCGGCATCGACGTCTGGACCACGCTGAACATCCAGCATGTCGAGAGCCTGAACGACGTCGTCGCCCGGATCACCCGCATCCGGGTGCGCGAGACCGTGCCGGATGCCTGGATCGACGGCGCCGACGAGATCGAGCTGATCGACCTGACGCCGGAGGACCTGCAGAAGCGGCTGGCCGAGGGCAAGGTCTATATCCGCGACCAGGCGCGGCGGGCGGTCGACCATTTCTTCAAGCCCGGCAACCTGACCGCGCTGCGCGAGCTGGCGCTGCGCCGCACCGCCCAGCGGGTCGACGACCAGATGCTGGGCTATATGCGGGCCCATGCCATCACCGGCCCCTGGGCCGCCGGCGACCGCATCATGGTCTGCGTCAGCGAGGCGCCGAACAGCGAGGCGCTGGTGCGCTACGCCCGCCGCGTCGCCGACCGGCTGGGCGCGCGCTGGGTCGCCGTCTATATCGAGGGCTCGCGCCACCACCGGCTGGGCGAGGCCGAGCGCGACCGCATCGCCCGGGGCCTGCTGCTGGCGGAGAAGCTGGGCGGCGAGACCGTCACCGTCCCGGCCAACGACATCGTCGCCGAGATCCTGACCTATGCCCGGCGCAACAACATCACCCAGATCGTCATCGGCAAGTCCGACCGGCCGCGCTGGTTCGAGCTGCTGCACGGCTCGGTGGTGCATGAGCTGGTGCGCAAGGCGGGCTCGATCTCCGTCCACGTCATGGCGGGGGAGGAGGCCGAGGCCCAGGCGGGCCAGGAGCGGATCCAGACCCGCCCGGCCGATGCCGGCCTCGACCCACGGCCCTATCTGGTCGCCGCAGTCGGCGTCGCTGCCACCACCGCGGCCGCCCATCTGGTCGCCTTCGTCGCCACCAGCAACAGCATCGCGCTGGTGTTCCTGCTGCCGGTGCTGTTCTGCGCCGCGCGCTATGGGCTGGGGCCGTCGATCTTCGCCTCGCTGCTCAGCGTCTTCGCGGTCAACTTCTTCTTCCTGCCGCCGCTGTACAGCCTGGTGATCGCCGACCCGTCGAACGTCACCACGCTGGTGTTCTTCCTGGTGGTCGCCGCCGTCACCTCGAACCTGCAGAGCCGGGCGCGGCTGCAGGCCCGCGGCGCCGCGGCGCGGGCCCGGGCGACGGCGGAGCTGTTCGGGTTCAGCCGCAAGCTGGCGGCGATCGCCTCGGCCGACGACCTGCTCTGGGCGGCCGCCTACCAGATCGCCTCGATGCTGAAGCTGCGCGTGGTCGTGCTGATGCCGCAGGACGGGTCGTTGCAGGTGGTCGCCGGCTATCCGCCGGAAGACCGGATCGAGGAGGCGGAGCGGGCGGCGGCGCAGTGGAGCTGGGCCAATGACCGGCCGGCGGGGCGGGGGGCCGACACGCTGCCCGGCGGCAAATGGCTGTTCCTGCCCTGGCGCACCGCCTCCGGCCAGATCGGCGTGGTCGGCATCGACCGCGACCAGCCGGGGCCGCTGCTCAGCCCCGACGACCAGCGCCTGCTGGATTCGCTGATGGACCAGGCGGCGGTGGCGATCGAGCGGGTGCGCCTGGCCAAGGACGTCGACGAGGTCCGGGTGGTGGCGGAGACGGAGCGGCTGCGCGCCGCGCTGCTGACCTCGATCAGCCACGATTTGCGCACGCCGCTGGCCTCGATCATCGGCGGCATCTCCAGCCTGCGCCAGTACGACGCGACGCTGGACCCGAAGGCCCGCGGCGAGCTGATGGAGACGGTGGAGGACGAGGCCGAGCGGCTGAACCGCTTCGTCGGCAACCTGCTGGACATGACCCGGCTCGAATCCGGCGTGCTGCGGCCGAAGCTGGAGGCGACCGAGGTGGCTGAGGTGATCGGCGCCGCGGCGGATCGCGTCACGGCTCTGGTCGCCCGGCACCGGCTGGTGCTGGACATCGCGCCGGACCTGCCGCTGACCCTGCTCGACCCGATCCTGCTGGAACAGGTGCTGGTCAACCTGATCGACAACGCCGCCAAATACGCCCCGGCGGGCACGGCCATCACGGTGTCGGCGCGGGACGAGAAGGGGCTGGTGATCCGCGTGCTGGACGAGGGTGACGGCATCCCGGAGGACAAGCTGGAGGCGATCTTCGACAAGTTCCACCGCATCCAGCAGGGCGACAGCGCCCAGGCGGGGACGGGGCTGGGCCTCGCCATCTGCCGCGGCTTCGTCGAGACCATGGGCGGCAGGATCGTCGCCGGCAACCGCGGCGACCGGCGCGGCGCCGTCTTCACGGTGACCTTCCCACCCGACCTCGCCGCCCCGGCTCTGCCCGGCATCTCGATGGGAATGTGAATGCTCGGGCTGCCCGCCCTCTCCCTTTTTCTCCGTCATGGCGAGCCCCGCAGGGGCGTGGCCATCCAGGGCCGTTCGCACGGGCCCCTGGATGGCCACGTCGCTTCGCTCCTCGCCATGACGGGTTGGACCTTCGGACCATCACTATGACCCCCACCGACACCCGCGCCGCCCCGCGCATCCTGATCATCGACGACGAGCCGCAGATCCGCCGCTTCCTCAAGATCAGCCTGGCCGCCGACGGCTATGCCCCGATCGAGGCGGCTGGCGGCACCGAGGGGCTGGAGCGGGTGGTGCAGGACCGGCCCGACCTGGTGATCCTCGATCTCGGCCTGCCCGACATCGACGGCCAGCAGGTGCTGAGCCGGATCCGCGAGCTGTCGGCGGTGCCGGTGATCGTGCTGTCGGTCCGCGCCGGAGAGGCGGAGAAGGTCGAGGCGCTGGACCGCGGCGCCAATGACTATGTCACCAAGCCCTTCGGCATCGCCGAGCTGACCGCCCGGCTGCGCGCCGCCCTGCGCCGCGGCGGCCAGGAGGACGAGGCGGCCGAGGCGGTGATCGAGGCAGGGCCGCTGACCGTCGACGTGCCGCATCGCCGCGTGCGCTTCGAGGGGCGGGAGATCCGCCTGTCGAAGAAGGAGTTCGAGATCCTGCGCCTCCTGGCCGCGCATCACGGCCGGGTGGTGACGCACCAGAAGATCCTGCGCGAGGTCTGGGGCCCGGCCCATATCGACGCAATGCAGTATCTCCGCGTCTATGTCGGCCAGCTGCGCCAGAAGCTGGGCGACGACCCGGCCCGGCCGCGGCTGATCGCGACCGAGGCCGGGGTCGGCTACCGGCTGGTGGTGGAAGGTTAGGGCGGCGCTGACGACGCATGCCCGCGCCGCGCCGCCGGCCGGGCGCGGCCGACGCGCAGCGCCACCGGCAGGCACAGCAGCGGCGCCAGGGCGACCAGGCCGAACAGCCAGCGGGCGGCGCTGGCGGTGCCCGCGACGCCGCCGGGATCCAGCAGGCCGCCGAGATTGGCCACCATCCCGGCCAGGGCCGCGGCCAGCGCCGTGACGAACATCTGCACCGTGGTCAGCGAGCTGGCGGTCAGCGTCCTCTCGTCCTCGGGCGCGGTCTGCAGCGCCCGTGTCAGCAGATGCGGCCAGGCCGAGCCGATGCCCAGGCCGATACAGACCAGCGCGACGCAGATCGGGGCCAGCAGGGCCCAGTCGCCGCCGCCGGCGACCGGCACCAGCGCGGCCAGGCAGGCCATGCCGGCCAGGGCCAGCACCGGGCTGGCCAGGATGGCGCGGCCGGCCGCGCGCCCGCCGGCGCCGGAGCTGGTGATCGACCCGGCCGACCAGCCGGCCGACATCAGCGCCGCGAGGTAGCCGGAGACCAGCGGCGTCTGCTGGTGCAGCACCTGCAGGAACAGCGGGATGAAGATCTCCGTGCCGGTCACCGTCACGGTCAGCAGGGACATCACCACGAACAGGCGGCTCAGCGGCGTCGACAGCCGGAAGATGTCGCGCGGCAGCAGCCGGGTGCGGGCCCGCCGCTCGACCCCGATCAGCGCTGCCATCAGCGCCAGGGCGACGGCCAGGCCGGCGATGCCGATGCGGATGTCGGCCGAGACGCTGCCGGCGGAGACGACCAGGACGGCGACGGTGAGCAGGACGAGCTGGAGCAGGGGCAGGGCGGCGCGGTCGCCGGCCTCGCCCCGCTTCGGCAGCACCGAGGCGGCGAGCAGCGCGAACAGCACCGCCAGCGGCGCCGCGCACCAGAAGGCGGCGCGCCACACCCCCAGCTCGGCGAAGACGCCGCCGATCGCCGGGCCCAGCAGCGTGGCGATGCCCCACATGGCCGAGACCAGCCCCATGCCGCGGGACCACAGCGCCTCGGGCAGGATCAGCCGGATCATGGCGTAGGACAGGGCCAGCATGACGCCGCCGCCCAGCCCCTGCACCAGCCGGCCCAGCAGCAGCACCGGCATCGTCGGGGCCAGGCCGCAGGCCATGGCGCCGGCGGCGAAGGTCAGGGCCGCGGCGACATAGGCGCCGCGCGGCCCCAGCACCGCCAGCAGCCGTGGCGACAGCGCCGCGCCGAGGATCGAGGCGGCCACGAACAGCGTCGTGTTCCAGGCATAATAGTCCAGCCCGCCGATATCCTTGACCACCGAAGGCAGGATGGTGATGGCGATGTAGACGCTGACGGCGTGCAGCGCCGTCCCGCCGGCCAGGGCCAGCGAGCGGATGGCATTGGCGCCCGAGAACAGCGTCCCCCAACCCGGCTCCGGCTGCGACATGGAACGTCTCCTCAGATCCGTGGTCCCCCGTCCGATGACGGGTATTCCAAGGCATTTCTTCATTTATTAGCGAAGCCTTCCTGGATTGGTCAAGCTGCTACTTGGTAAACCGAGCGGCGAGGCTTTGGGGCGGATCCGGCGATGCGCAGGACTCGATCCTTCACCGGCCTTGGTCGCGTTCGAGTCCTGGATTGGGCCGGGCTGACCGGCCCCGGGTCGTTGCGGAGTTGCGGCTGCCCATGGAGTTCTCCACCAGTCTGCCGGCGGCCGTCCTTAAGGGACGCCGTCTCAATGTTCAGCTCCCGCTGTCTTCGCCGAGAGATGAACAGTCGTTCACATTTGCCGGATGAACTTTCTTTAAATTGAATCGATATCTCGCTGAAGATTTTGTGTGATTTGCAAAACTACTTATATTCAGGATCAAAAATTTCCTAAAATATAATCAATTTCTGGAATTTATATTGCGAATCTCTGAGCCGTTTTCACAAACAGCCGGCTCCCGCGTCGATCCCTCCGAATTCCAGGCCCTCGGGCCCTCGGACATTTCAGGAGGGATTATGACCGACCGTGACGGCGTATCGCCGGGCGGCATGGGCGCGGCTGCGCCGGATATTTGGGACAGCTGGATCAGCAACACCACCATTCTTCGCCGACGCGCCATCCGTCTGACCAATGGCAATATCGACGACGCCGAGGAAATATTGTCCTCGACCATCATCAAGACCGTCAGCCATGTCCGCCGGCACCAGACGGTCATCCGCGAGCCGAGGGCGTTCTTTCTCTTCGCCCTGAACAACGAGTTCATCAGCCATTGCCGGCGGCGGCGGAACGAACGGCAGATCCACGATTTCCACGTCGATGTCTATGCCGACCATTTCGACCCGCCGGCGGATGACGGGCCGGACCCGGAGCGGGTGCTGCCGCTGCAGGAGACGCTGAAGACCGTGCTCGCGGCGGTCGAAGGCCTGTCCCCCTCCTATCGAATCCTGTTCCGCATGCGTTTCTGCGAGGAGCGGTCCTACAAGGACATCGCCGAGTCCTTGAACATCTCGCAGCCGCTGGCGCGCAAGCGGGTGCAGTTCCTGCGCGAGCGGCTGCGCGACGCCGCGGCGGAGGCGCATCGGCGGACCCCCCGGAAAAATGGTTCACACCGGCTGAGGCCGGACGTCTCTAAGGGCACCAAGGCTTCCACGGCATGAACGGCAGGGCAGGACCATGGCTGACACCGTCAATCCCCAGATCACCGATGCGGTCACCCAGACCAACGTCAAGGTGGTGGCGGAGGCTCCGGCCCAGGCCATCGCCGCGCTGTACCAGGTGGTCAGCCACGCGTCCGGCCTGTCGGTCCAGAACGCGGTGCAGAGCCAGCAGGCGATGAACCAGATCACCACGGCCATCGTCTCCAAGGCCTGCCAGCTGATCATGGACGTGGCGGCGAAGGCGTAGGCGGGGAGGCCGGATCATGCCGCTCAACCCCTTCCGCTCCCGCTCCGGCCCAGGCGGCCAGTCCCTCGGCGCCGCCGTGCCCGGGGCCCAGGACGACGCCGCGCCGTCGCCGCCCCCGCCGCCGTCTCCCCCACCTCCGCCGTCGCCGCCGACGCCGCCCGCGACCGGTGCGCTGAACCAGCAGATCGTCCAGGCGGTCGGCTTCGCCAACCAGCAGACCACGGCGGCGCTGCCGCAGCTGGTCCAGGGCCCGCCCGAGGTGATGGTGACCGAGGCCGCCGGCCTCGCGGTGCAGGATGCGACCGGCTACATGAACGGCATCATGCAGATCGCGCTCGCGGTCCAGGCCGTGGCGGCCAAGAAGATGGCCGAGAACCCGGAGGCGGCGGCCACCGAGGCGCCGGTCCTGGCGGCCGCGCAGGCCATGGTCACCGCCGCGGTCACGGTGTTCGGCACGGTCAGCACCACCGCCGGCTCCGGCGCCCAGACCTTCATCGGCGACCTGTCCTAGCGCCCGGACGCATCCGCGCCGGCGCCCGCAGCAGGAGGATCTCTGCGATGACGACCTTCGGAGCCTATCTGTGGGGCAGCGGCCTGCCCGGCGACCGCACCTACGCGCTGGCGATCCCGGAGCTGAGCTATCCCACCTACAAGGGCGACCTGACCGACGCCAAGGACTTCTACCTGTACAGCGTCGATGTCGCCGATGCGAAGATCAACGGCACCGCCGACGCCTGGCTCGATGCCGATGCCGGCCGCGACGACCTCTACCTGCTGCCCGCCGCGCTCAGCTACCTGGCCGCGGCCGCGAAGGAGGGCGGGCACGTGATCCTCGACGTGGCGGTGCCGGGGTGGGATTCGATCGCCTATGAATCCCTGCCGTTCCTCTACATCAACAACGACAAGATGATGCTGCTGCAGCGCAAGTCGTCGCGGCGGATTCAGCTCGTGGCCGGCGGCGCGCTGCCCGGCGCCTTCGATCTGAGCCTCGATCTGCGCAGCGGCGACAGCGAGATCGGCAAGTCGGGCGTGTTCCGGATCACCGAGAGCACCGCGATCCGCGACTACGCCTATCTGCAGCCGGCCTTCGTCCACCAGATCCAGCTCCAGCGCGACTTCATCGAGAACATCGACCGGATCTTCGTCGCCGACGTCTTCGGCAACATCGAGACGTTCGACGGCAAGTACCGCGACGTCTTCGACGGCAAGGACCTCGGCGACCAGAACTCCGCCATGCGCCAGGTCCTGGCGCTGCTCGCCAATGAATGGGACGAGGGCCACCGGAAGCGCGGCTACAACATCGCCGCGGCCCTCGCGGTCCAGACCCAGGCGAAGCTTCAGCTGGCCCTGCTGGTGCTGAACGAGAAGAAGCGCAGCCGGATCGCCCATGCCGAGACGCGGGTGGTCTCGTTCATGAACGTCGCCTGCCGCGCGGGCGACTGGCAGGCAGGCAGCCCGGTGGTCCGGTACATCAGCGGGCTGACGGGGGCCGGCGGCCAGGGGGTGGGGCCGGACAAGGTGGTGGAGATCCGCGGCCGGTTCCTGGCCCAGGAGCAGGAGGCCTCGAAGCTGATGTTCTTCAGCTCCTTCCAGCCCTGCTACATGTGCCGGGCGGAGCCGGACGGCGCCGTCATCGACAGGATTTCGGCCGTGAACGGGACCGCTGTCGCCCCGGACGGCCGCACCCTGCGATCCTCCTTCGGCGGCTCGTATCTGAGCCGGATGGAGGAGCTCTACTACTTCGACATGGACTCCAACATCTTCTATCCGCGCGTGGTGGTGGACAGTGTCTCGGCCGGCGACGCAACGGCGCACCGGAGCCTGGTGCAGGTCGCGGCGACGGGCTTCGTGTCCCCGCAGGGGCAGCCGGTCTTCGGCCCGGTGGCCATCGGCAACGCCAAGGAGGACTACGCCACCAACGCCGCCCGGGCGCGCATCACCAACAGCAGCTACCTCCCGGTCGTCGCGGATGGCACGCTCGGCTTCCAGCCGGACGCGAAGGTGGAATATGAAGGGCTCGATCCCGGCCCGACGCAGCCGATCGGGATGCGGACGACGCTGGCCCCGGCCACGCAGCCGCTCGGGGCCGTGGGCGATGCGCTCCCCGGCGCCATGCCCGCCGCCGGCCCGCCCNGGCCGGGGGGCTCGCGGGCGCGCTCCCCGGCGCCATGCCCGCCATCGCTCCGGCCGGTCCGGACCCCGCGGCCGGGGGCGCCCCGCAGCCCGCATCCGGCCGGGGGCGGGCGCTCGGGATCTCCGCCGACCAGCTCAGGACCCTCCAGCGGGCGGCCGTGCTGCTGGGCACGCTCGGCCGCGGCTGACCGGCGGCGCCGTTCGTTCCAGGCCTCGGGCAAGCGAAAGGACATCCGATGGACCGCGACGTCGACTACATCCGCGAGGAGCTGGACGTGGTGCTGGCCAATTATCTGCGGCAATGGGCCTCGGCGCTGACCGATGCCGAGCGGCCGCGGGCCGGCACCGGCTGGTATCCGCCTTTGGTGCAGCACCTGACGCAGGCGCAGTCCGCGCTGCGCCATGCCGCCGGGGTGGTCGCGGCCGAGAGCGGCGCCGCGGCGGCCGGGGGCGCCGGCGACCCGGTCCCCTGCTGCGAGCAGTGCGGCCGGCCGATTGCGGCCGGCGAGGCCGACGAGTTCTTCCGTGGTGAGGAGAGATGCGATGACCGATGCAAAGGGAGGTTCCGGGGCCACCGGCGCTGATGCCGGCCCCGAGGCCCTCGGCGGCGCCGAGGGGCTGCTGGCCCGCCTGGTCCGGTCCGGGGCCGAGGTCGACTCGGCCCAGGCGGATTACGGCGGGCTTCGCCGTTTCCTGCCCGGCCTGCTGGCCCGCGCGGCCGGCACCACCGAGCGCCAGAAGGAGGTGGCGGCCGAGACCCAGGAGGATCTCGCCGCCACCCGCCAGGTGATCGACGCGATCACCGCCACCGCCCGCCGGCTGACCCGGTCGCTGGCGGAGGAGAACGACGCCCTGGTCGCCCTGTTCAGCGACCCCGGCGCGCTGGAGACGATTTCCCGCTCCGGCAGCGGGGTGCTGTCGCAGCTGCAGGCGGCCGCGCCGGCGACGACGCCGGCGGCCGTCCCCGCCGTCGCGCCCGCGGGCACGACGCCCGCGGCGCTGTCGCCCAAGGCGCAGTTCCTGCTGCCGCAGATCACCGAGGCGCTGCGCCGGGTGATCGAGCGCGAGGTCGAGCGCCGCGTCGACGAGCGGCTGGCGCCGCTGCGGGCGCAGCTGGCCGGGATCATCAACAGCGCGACGGCCGCGCCGCCGCCGCCGGCCGAGCCGCGCGGCCGGCTGATGCGGTGATCGGGCCTGTGAATTCTTCGGGGTCGGTTTCACAACTCCCCGGCCCCGGCGTCCTTTCCCATGCGTGAAGGCGTCGCCTTCGCGAGATCAACCCAGGAGTACGGACATGGCAGATCCCGTTACCGTCAACCCGATGGTCACCGACGCCGTCACCCAGTCCAACGTCAAGGTCGTGGGCGAAGCCCCGGCCATGGCCATGGGCACGCTGTTCCAGACCATGGCGCATTCGACCGGCATCCTGTTCGAGAATGCCGTCGCGGCGCAGCAGCAGCAGAACACGCTGGCCCAGGCGGCGGCGAACCAGGGCGTGATGCAGATCTACAGCCTCGACACCACCTCGGTCGCCGGTGCCACCGAGAAGGTCGGTCAGACCGGCGTCGCCGACAACCTGACCTCGCTGCTCACCGTGCTGCAGTCGCTGGGCGGCGGCGGCCGCTGACCGGCGGCCTTGCGATGCCGGCCCCGGCCGGCGTCATCGGCTCCCTCCCGGCCTCCGGGAGGGAGCTTTTTCATGGCTCATCGCTCGTCCAGGTCCAGCCAGCGCGGCCGGGTCTTCTCGCCGATCATGCAGTCGGTGCCGCCGGCCTGGACGGGGATGAAGGCGGCAGGCGTCGCCTCCGGCGTCCGGCCCGCGATCTCCAGCACCAGCTTGCGCCGGATCGCGTCGGCGAACTGCGCGGTGCTGCGCACCGGCACGGTGAAGGCGCCGGGGCCGCCGATCACGCAGTCGCGATAATAGGCGTCCAGCATCTCGGGCTCCGGCAGCCCGCCGAAGCCGCCGCGCTTCAGGATCACCGGCAGGCCGTTGATGGTGATGCCCTTGGCCAGTGCCATCTGGCGTGCGCCCGACACCGGCCAGCCGGCATTGTTCGGCCCGTCGCCGGAGATGTCGATGGCGCGGCGGATGCCGTCGAAGCCGTTGTTGTCGAACAGCGCGGCGGTGAACAAGAGCGCGCCGGAGATCGAGGTGCCGCGCCGGGTCAGCGTGCCGGAGGTCTGGGACAGCTCGGCCGCCGCCGCCCGCGCCGCCGCGGCGCCGTCGATCAGCCGCCAGGGCAGGATGATGGATTGCGAGCCGGGGCCGGCCCATTCGACATAGATGATGGCGATGCGGCCCTGGACGCCGGAGGTGATGGCGTCGATCACCTCGGGGTGGGTGAGGGCGGTGACGTAGCCGTCCCGCTGCAGCGCCTGCTCGTCCTCGTCCATCGAGCGCGAGACGTCGACGGCGAGCACCAGCTCGAGATCGACCGGCTGGTCCTGGGCGGCCGCGGAGGCGACCGGCAGGAACAGCACGAGAAGCAGGCCGAGTCCGACGAAGCCGAAGCGCATGGATGCCCCCCGTGTCAGCCGCCGATATCCTGTCGATGTGGGCATGGCCCGGCCGGCTGTCACCTCCGCCCGCCGGGTGTTTTTCGTCCCCGCGGGTTGCAATCCGCCGGCGGTTGCCCCATATGGAGCGTCGAGATCGGTTTCGACACGATCCGCGCCGTTCCGTGGGAACGGGCCCGGATCCCCCTCCCAACCATGATCCGAACGATAAGACGGGCGCTTCGCCTGTCGATCGTGCTTTGCGCCGGGACGGGCAGGCCGATGGCTTGGTGTCGCGGTTTAAGCGATATTGCGTGCAACGAGGCCCCAAGGGCCCAGAGAGTAAAGATACAGAGATGAAGACCGTACAGACCAAGACCTTCCGCCGCCGCCCGCGTCGCCCGATGCAGCGGCTGGCAACCACCCCGCTGCGGCAGCCGGCGCACAAGGCAGAGCTGTCCCGCGCCGAGATTCGTCGAATCGTTCTCGACATTCTCGGCTGAAAGGCGTAACCCCGCCCGACCCGTTTAGTGAAAAGGCCTTTGCCCGATGCAGGTGCTCGTCCGCGACAACAACATCGATCAGGCGCTGCGCGTCCTCAAGAAGCGTATGCAGCGCGAAGGCATCTTTCGCGAGATGAAGCAGCGTCGGAACTACGAGAAGCCGTCCGAGCGCCGCATCCGCGAGGAAGCCGAAGCCGTCCGCCGCCAGCGCAAGGCGCTGCGCAAGCGGCTGCAGATCCAGGGCTACTGATCCGGCTCGCCGGGGCCGTACGGTCCCGGGCCTGATCGTACCGACGGATGAGACCAGGGGCCTTATGGCCCCTTGTTTCGTTGCTGCGGCTCCATCTCCGGCTTGTGCCCGGCGCCGGGCTGTGCGGTGATCCCGACTTCGGGGCACCGCGCCCCGTCCGACCGGAGAGGCCGACCGATGGATGTCCCCGCCCTCAGGCGCACCCTCGACCAGGACCAGCCGCCCGCGACCCTGTCGCCACCGCTCGCCGCCTTGTGGTGGGACGCCAAGGGCGACTGGGACCGGGCGCATGGCTGCGTCGATTCCGAGGACGGCGCCGACGCCGCCTGGGCCCATGCCTATCTGCACCGCAAGGAAGGCGATCTCGGCAATGCCGGCTACTGGTATCGCCGCGCCGGCCGGCCGATGTCCCAGGTCAGCCTCGAGCAGGAATGGGCGGAGATCGCAGCGGCGCTGGGCTGACGCCGGCGGGCGCAGGGACCTCTTCCGCTCCGGCTTTCTCAGCCTCCTATGCCGTCATTGCTTCGCTACGCTCGCAATGACGGCGAGGAATGGGCGCCCGAGCCGCCGCCTCAATCCAGTCCGTCCGGCACCAGCACGATCTTGCCGGTGACGGTGCGGCTCTCCAGCCGGCGATGCGCGTCGGCGCCGCGCGACAGCGGGAACACCTCGATCTCGGGCAGGGCGATCTCGCCGGCCCGCAGTGCGGCGAACAGCGCCGCGGCGCGGGCCAGTCGGCCGGCGCGGCTGTCGAGATGGTCCCACAGGTCGCCGCCGACCACCGCCTTCGACTGCTCCATCAACAGCCGCGGATCGATCGCCGGCGGATCGCCGCCCGCGGTGCCGTAGGCCACCACCGTGCCGCGCGGCCGGGTGGTGGCCAGGCTGCCCGCCAGCGTCGTGCCGACCGAATCATAGGCGATGTCGACCCCGCCATCGCTGAGCCGCCGCACCGCCGCCACCCAATCCCCTTCATAGGTCAGCCCGTGCTCCGCACCCCGCGCCACGGCCAGCGCCGCCTTCTCCGGCGTCGAGGCCAGGGCGATCACCCGGGCGCCGCGCCGCCTGGCCATCTGCACCAGCAACTGCCCGACCCCGCCCGCCGCGGCATGGACCAGCACCCGTGCCCCGGCGCGGACCGGGGCGCTGTCCGCCACCAGATACTGGGCCGTCAGCCCCTGCAGCAGGATCGCCGCGGCCTCGCGGAAGCCGATGTCGTCCGGCAGCGGGATCGCACGCTCGACCGGCACGGTCACGCGCGTCGCGTTGGCGAAGGGCACGTCGGCGAAGCCGATGCGGTCGCCGAGGCGGACGCCCTCGACCCCGTCGCCCAGCGCCACCACCTCGCCCGCGCCCTCATAGCCGGCGATATGCGGCGCCGCCCCGGCCAAGCGGTAGTTGCCGCGACGGCGGTGCAGATCGGCGAAGTTCAGCCCGGCCGCGCGCAGCGCCAACTGGATATGGCCCGGCGGCACCGGCGGGTCGGGCAGGGTGCGGACCTCCAGCACCTCGGGGCTGCCGAACCGCTCGAACACCAGTGCTTCCATGATCCTGCCCTTCCACGGCCGATGATGAGGGTGGTTTGTCTACTATAATGGAAATTTCCATCATAGTGGAAAGGTGGCTTGACGGGCCGCGGCGATCGCCGGAGAAGCGGGGGCAGACAAGGACGGGACCATGCCGAAGATGGATGTGCGGCGGGCGCCGGAGCATGGCGGCCCTTCCGGCCCGGTGCCGGAGATCGACCTGGCGGAGACCGCGCGCCGGCTGCGGGCCGCGCGGGGCTGGACGCTGGAGGAGGCCGCCGGCCGCACCGGCCTGTCGCGCTCGGCGCTGTCGAAGATCGAGCGCGGCGAGATGTCCCCGACCTTCCAGGCGATGCAGAAGCTCGCGCGCGGCTTCGGGATCGAGCTCGCGGGGCTGTTCGGCCCAGCCGATTCGCCCCTGCGCGGCCGCCGCATCGTGGTGCGGGCGGGGGAGGGGACGGCGACCGAGATGCCGAACTACCGCCTGCGTCCCTTCGGCGGCGGGCTGAAGGATGCGCCCTTCCTGGCCTCGGAGGTCACGCTCCGAGCCCGCTCCTTGGATGCCTTCGAGGACTGGGAGCGCCACGACAGCGACGACTTCCTCTATGTCATCGCCGGGCGGGTGACGCTGTTCACCGAGCATTTCGGCCCGGTCGATCTCGACCCGGGCGACGCCGTGTATTTCGACGCCCGCATCGGCCACGCCGCGATCGCCGCGGGCGAGGAGGAGGCGCGGGCGCTGTGGGTCACGGCGCCCGCGCGATAGCCGGCCTCAGCCGGTCATCAGCGTGTGCACATGGGCGGCGGTGGAGAGGGCGAGGGCGCGCAGGTCGTAGCCGCCCTCCAGCGTCGAGACCACGCGGCCGCCGCAATGCCGGTCTGCCAGGCGCATCAGCTCCAGCGTCGCCCAGGCGAAATCGCCCTCATGCAGCTCGAGATGGGCCAGCGGGTCGCGGGCATGGGCGTCGAAGCCGGCGGAGATCAGCAGCAGCTCCGGCGCGAAGGCGTCGACCGCGGGCAGCACGATGCGTTCCATCGCCCGGCGGAACTCGACCCCGCCCGACATCGGCGGCAGCGGCGCGTTCAGGATGTTGCCGGCGACGCCGGTCTCGTCCTCCGACCCGGTGCCGGGATACAGCGGCGACTGGTGGGTCGAGGCGTAGAACAGGTCGGGCTCGGACCAGAAGATGTCCTGGGTGCCGTTGCCGTGATGGACGTCGAAATCGACCACCGCGATCCGCTGCAGCCCATGCGCCAGCCGGGCGTGCATGGCGGCGATGGCGACGCTGTTGAACAGGCAGAATCCCATGGCCCGCGTCGCCTCGGCATGGTGGCCGGGCGGCCGCACGGCGCAGAAGGCGTTGCGCGCCTCCCCCGCCAGCACCGCGTCGACCGCGGCGCAGCCGGCCCCGGCCGCCCGCAGCGCGGCGGCGCCGGACCCCGGCGACAGCACCGTGTCGGCGTCGATCGGCTGTAGCCCGTCCTCCGGCACCGCGGCCAGCAGGCGGCGGACGAAGGCGTCGGGATGGGCCAGGGCGATCTGCTCGATCGTCGCCTCCGGCGCCTCGCGCCGCTGCAGCAGGGCGAAGCTCTCATCCTCCAGCGCCGTCAGCACCGCCCGCAGCCGGTCCGGCCGCTCCGGATGGCCTGGGCCGGTGTCGTGGCCGATGCAGGCCGGATGGGTGAAGAGCAGCGTGTCCATGCCCTATCCTGCCTTGCGGATGCTGTAGCGGGTGGCGCCGTCCGGTTCGTCGGTCACTGCGACCAGGACATGGCCGGTGGCGTCGCAGAAGGCCGGGAAGTCCTTGCGCGCCGCGGCGTCGGTGGCTAGCACGTCCAGCACTTGGCCCGGCGCCAGCCCCTGCAGCGCCTTGCGCGCCTTCAGGACCGGCATCGGGCAGATCAGGTCGCGCGCGTCGAGATCCAAATCAGCCATGGCGAACCCTAGCGCGGGTCGCGGCCGCAGCCAACGGCTCCGGCCTCAGCTTTCCGCCAGGCGGAAGGCGGCCAGCACGGCCAGGCCCCAGCCCAGGATCATCAGCACGCCGCCGATCGGGGTGATGGCGCCGAACCAGCGCGGCGCGCCGAAGGCCATCAGATAGAGCGTGCCGGAGAAGATCACGGCGCCGGCCAGGAAGGCCCAGCCGGCCCAGCGCAGCGCGCCCGGCGCACCCAGCAGGGCCAGGGCCAGCAGGGCGGCGGCATGGACCAGCTGGTACTGCGCCCCGGTGTGCACCCAGCCCAGCCGCTCCGGCGCCGCGTCGGCCATGCCATGCGCGGCGAAGGCGCCCATCGCCACCGCCACCATGCCGTGCAGCCCGGCCCCGATCAGAAGCACCCGGTCGATCATCCCGTTCTCCCCGAGGAGAGGGAAACCGGAGCATGCCCCCTGACACCTCTCCTTGGGGAGAGGTCGAAATCGCGCAGAGATTTCGGGTGAGGGGGTGGCTCCGGCCCATACGGTAGCGGAGCGAGACCGTCGTCACATGACCGTGAAGCCGCGGACGAAGGGGTCGCGATCGTCGAGGAAGATGGTGTTGTAGCCGGTCAGCCAGGCCTGGCCGGCGATCGACGGGATGATCGCATCGAACGGCCCCACCTTGGCCGTGCCCTCGACCCGGCCGTGGAACAGGCTGCCGATGATGCTCTCATGCACGAAGGCGTCGCCGGTCTTGAGATCGCCGCGCGCCGCCAGCTGGGCCATGCGGGCCGAGGTGCCGGTGCCGCAGGGCGACCGGTCGATCGCCTTCTCGCCGTAGAACACGGCGTTGCGGGCATGCGCCTCGGGGTGCTTCGGCTTGCCGGTCCACTGCACATGGCGCAGGCCGCGGATGGTCGGATCCTCCGGATGCACCATGTCGAACCGCTCGTTCACCACCCGGCGCACGATCGGCGACAGCCGCTGGATCTCGCCGGCGGAGAGAGCCTCCAGATCGGCATAGCCCGGCTGCGGTTCGATGATGGCGTAGAAATTGCCGCCATAGGCGATGTCCGCCACGAGAGGGCCGAAGCCCGGCAGCTCGAACTCCAGCTTCTCCTTGTACAGGAAGGACGGGACGTTGCGGATGCGCACCGAGGTGACATGGCCGGCAGCGTCCTGCTCGTACTCCGCATCGACGATGCCGGCCGGCACCTCCAGCCGCAGCTTGCCCGGCACCTTCGGCCGCACCAGCCCTTCCTCGACCATCACCGTCACCGTGCCGATGGTGCCGTGGCCGCACATCGGCAGGCAGCCGGAGGTCTCGATGAACAGGATGGCGGCGTCGGCGTCGTCGCGGGTCGGGGCGTACAGGATCGACCCCGACATCACGTCATGGCCGCGCGGCTCGAACATCAGGCCGGTGCGGATCCAGTCGTACTCCGCGACGAAGTGTTGGCGCTTCTCGCTCATCGTCGCGCCCTGCAGCGGCGGGGCGCCGCCGGCGACGACACGGACCGGGTTGCCGCAGGTGTGGGCGTCGGTGCAGAAGAAGCTGCTCTTGGTCATGGCACTCTCACTGGAAGCGTTCGATGCCGAAGGGGCCGGGATCCGCCGGGCCGTTGGCCGACAGGAAGCCGGCGGCGAGGCGGGCGGTGGTGGCGGACAGGGTCAGGCCGAGATGGCCGTGGCCGAAGGCGAGGACGATGCGCGGGTCGCGCGGATGCGGGCCGATCACCGGCAGGCTGTCGGGGGTGGAGGGGCGGCGGCCCATCCATTCGGTGCCGCCGGTCTCCGGGATCGCCGGCAGGTAGCGCCGGGCCTTCTGCCGCAGCGCCCGGGCGCGGGCCAGATTGGCCGGCGCGTCCACCGCCGCCAGCTCCACCGCCCCGCCGATCCTGAGGCCGTCGGCCAAAGGCGAGGCGACGAAGCCGTGATCGGCGAAGACCACCGGCATCGGCAGCGTCACCGGCGCCCCCGGGATCGTGGTGTTGTAGCCGCGCTCGGTCTCCAGCGGCACCTTCAGGCCCAGGCCGCGGACGATGTCGCGCGACCAGACGCCGGCGGATACCACAACCCTGTCGAAGGCACGGGCTGTGCCGTCGGCGAGGCGGATGGTGACGCCCTCGGCCCCGGGCTCGACGGCGGCGACCGCGCCCGTGACCAGCCGGTCGCCCAGGCCGCGGCGCAGGCCCTGCAGCACGCCGAGCGGGCTGTCGACCATCCAATAGGCGGGGCACAGCACGGCGCGGGCGAATCCGCCGTTGAGGTCCGGCACCAGCTCGCGCGCGTGGTCCGGCGCCAGCGGCTCGAAATCGTGGCCGCCAAGGCGGCGGCGCAGCTCCCATTCCGGCAGGGCGGCCTGGAAGCTGGCCTCGGTGTCGTAGATGTCGATCGCGCCGGTCTGGCGGAGATGGCCGTTCAGCCCGGCGCGGCGGGCCAGTTCCCGATGGTCGTCGAGGGCGGAGCGCATCAGCCCGCCCAAGGCGGCGGTCGACCGTTCCACCTGCTCCGTCCGCGCCGCGGCCAGGAAGCGCAGCAGCCAGGGCGTCAGCGCCGGCAGGTCGCGCCAGCGCAGGGCCAGCGGACCCAGCGGGTCCATCAGCCAGCGCGGCACCGATCGCAGCACGCCGGGCCGGGCCAGCGGCGTGATCTCCGGAAAGGCCAGCATCCCGGCATTGCCGGCGGAGGCGTGGCGGTCCTCCGGCCGGCGCTCATAGACCATGACCTCGTGCCCGTCGGCGGCCAGCCAGGCAGCGATGGCGCAGCCGATGACGCCGCCGCCGAGGATGGCGATGCCCGCCATCTCAGGCCGGCAGCGCGGGCTGGGCGGGCTCGGCCGTGGGGCCGAGGGCGACGTCGCCGCCGACGCCGCTGGCCAGGAAGCCCTGGATCTGCCGCACCACCTGGCCGGCATGGGCGCGGCCCAGGCTGTCGGCGCGGTCGGCGTCGCGGTCGATGATCGCCTGGATGATGGCCTCGTGCTCGGCCACGAACTCGGCCGGCAGGTGGTCGTCGAAGCTGGCGTAGTAGATCCGGTTCAGCCGCCGCCCCTCGTCCAGCAGGCGGCCGAACAGCTCGGTGTAGTAGCGGTTGCGGCCGGCGCGGGCGATCGCCAGGTGGAAGTCGCGGTTGGCATCGGCCATGCCGATCGCGTCGGCCGCCGCCACGGCCCGTCCAAAGGCGGCCTGGTGGATGCGGATCTCCTCCAGGTCCTTCGCCGTGCGGCGCAAAGCGGCCAGCCGGGTGGTGACCCGGTGCATCAGGGTCAGCGCGTCGAAATGGGCGGGCAGGGCGGAGAAGTCGATCGGCGCGACGATGGTGTTGCGGTTCGGCAGGGTCTCGACCAGCCCTTCGCCGGCCAGCCGCACCAGCGCCTCGCGGATCGGCGTGCGCGACAGGCCGAAGCGCTCGGCGATGCGGGTCTCGTCCAGCGCCGAGCCGGGGGCCAGCACCAGGTCGAGGATGTCGTGCTTCAGCGCCTCATAGACCTTGGCGACGCCGCCGCCGCGGGCCCGGGTCTCGCCGCTCTCCGCCGCCTGTTCCTTCGCCGCTCGCGCCAAGGGCCTGTCCTTCCCCGCAACTCTGTTGAAGGCGGATGATAGGACGGTCGAATGCAGTTTGTCGACAAGGCTCGATGGGCCAAGAAAAAGGGCGGCGGATGGACCGCCGCCCCGAAAGGCTGGGCCGCGCGCCGGGCTTGGGACGGGACCGGCACGCAACCTGGGAGGCTGTCGGGACTGCCCGATCGCCAGTCGATATATTCCATCGAATATATCGTAAGGTCAAATCCTCAGTCGTCCCCGGCTGCCCTGGCCCGGATTCCAGCCTCCAGCCGCCGCAGATAGGCCTCGAAGCCGGCGGCCATGTCGACGCCGTCCGGGTCGCGCAGCCACTGGATCTGCAGCCCGTCCATCATCGCGATGAGCTCATAGGCCAGAAGCTGCGGGTCGAGGTCCGGCCGCAACTCGCCGGCATCGATGCCGGCCTGGAACGCGGCGCGCATGAAGGCCAGCAGATAGTCCGAGCGCCGGCGGAAGAAGGGCGCCGCCGGATGGTCCTCGATCAGGCTCTCGCCGTTCAGGATGGCGAAGACCTGGACCAGGTTCCGCTTGCCGGCATTGGCCCGCACCACCCGGCGGGCGTCGTCCAGCACCCGCCGCCAGGTCAGCCCGTCCGGGGAGAGCAGCCTTCCGGTCCTCGGGTCGCGTCCCTCCGTCTCCGCCGCCAGCAGCCGGCCGGTCTCGTGGTCGCGTTCCTCCATCGCCGCCAGCAGCAGCGACATCTTGCTGGGGAAATGGTGCAGCAGCCCGGGCAGGGTCAGGCCCGCCTTCTCGGCGATCGAGGCGATCGCGGTGCCGGCATAGCCGCCCTGGGCGAACATCTCCATGGCGGCGTCCAGGATCTGCTGGCGGCGGCGCTGCCCCTTGGGCGACCGCCGGGTCTTCGGGGCTTCGGCAGGCACGGCCGGACCGTCGGCCGCTGGGGTCTTCGAAGGCATCCCGCTCTCTAGCACGGCCGCGCCGCCTTGCGCAGCGCCGCCGCATCATCCCGCTTGGAAAACTTACCGAGTGATTGGTAGGTTTAAGCAAACGGGTTGCGCAACGACACCCAGCAGAGGGGAAGCGAAGATGCCCTTGTCACGATATTGGCCCGCCATCGCCGCGATTGGCCTCGGCGGATGGCTGGCGGCCGGCCCGGCCATCGCCGACGCGGCGCAAGGCCTGGAGTCGCGCTCGGCGCCGATCCTGTCGCAGCGCGGCTTCCCGTACCGCGACCTGAACCGCAACGGCCGGCTGGACCCCTATGAGGACCGCCGCCTGCCGGCCGCGCTGCGGGCGCAGGACCTGGTCCGCCGCATGACGCTGGAGGAGAAGGCCGGCGCCATGATCCATGCCACCGCGGCCTCGACCGCCACCGGCGACGGCTGGACCGAGGAGTCGCTGCAGGCGCTGGTCGGCGGCAACCATGTCGCCGCGCTGATCAGCCGCCTGTCCGGCAGCGCCGAGGCCCAGGCGCAGGCCGCCAACCGGGCGCAGGAGATCGCCGAATCGACCCGGCTGGGCATCCCGGTGCTGATCAGCTCGGACCCGCGCAACCACTTCCAGTATGTCGCCGGCGCCAGCGTCGAGAACACGGCCTTCTCGCAATGGCCCGAGACCACCGGCCTGGCCGCGATCGGCGATGCCGGCCTGGTGCGCCGCTTCGGCGACGTCGCGCGGCAGGAATACCGGGCGATCGGCCTGCAGGAGACGCTGTCGCCGCAGGCCGACCTGTCGACCGAGCCACGCTGGCCGCGCATCAACGGCACTTTCGGCGAGGATCCGCAGCTGGCCCGCCGCATGGTCGACGCCTATGTCAGCGGCTTCCAGAACGGCGGGCGCGGCCTCAACCCCGGCAGCGTCGTCACCGTGGTCAAGCACTGGGTCGGCTACGGCGCCCAGGTCGACGGGTTCGATGCGCACAATTATTACGGCCAGGACCTGACCTTCCCGGCCGGGCGCTTCAACGACCACATCGTGCCCTTCCTCGGCGCCTTCGCCGCGAACGCGGCCGGGATCATGCCGACCTATGCGGTGCCGCCGCAGGGCCTGACCCTGTTCGGCCGGCAGCTGGAGCGGGTGGGCGCCGGCTTCAGCAAGCAGCTGCTGACCGACCTGCTGCGCCGCCGCTTCGGCTTCGACGGCGTGATCCTCAGCGATTGGGCCATCACCGCGGATTGCGACGTCCATTGCCGCGACGGCTGGCCGGAGGGGCAGGCGCCCGGCTTCGTCGGCTTC
The DNA here is from genome assembly GCF_002195995.1 of Inquilinus limosus. Classification (GTDB taxonomy): domain Bacteria; phylum Pseudomonadota; class Alphaproteobacteria; order DSM-16000; family Inquilinaceae; genus Inquilinus; species Inquilinus limosus_C. The sequence continues at coordinate 37,776 of NZ_NHON01000045.1, read as the reverse complement.
GGCACCTCCTGGGGCGTGCCGGACCTGACGGTGCAGCAGCGCTTCGTCAAGGCGATCGACGCCGGCATCGACCAGTTCGGCGGCAGCGGCGACGACCCGGCGCCGATCGTGGCGGCGGTGCGCGCGGGGCAGCTGAGCGAACGGCGGCTGGACCAGTCGGTGGCCCGCATCCTGCTGCAGAAGTTCCAGCTCGGCCTGTTCGAGAATCCCTATGTCGACACGGCGGCGGCCGGCCGTATCGCCGGCAACGACCGGTTCAAGGCCGAGGGGCGTGCCGCCCAGCAGGCCTCGCTGGTGCTGCTGGAGAACCGCCCCGCGGCCCGAGGGCCGCTGGTGGCGGCGGCGGATGGCAGCGCCTGGCGGCCGAACCGCCGGCCGGTCCTGCCACTCGCCCCGTCGATGCGGCGGGTCTGGCTGCACGGCGTCGATGCGGCGACGGCGCGGGCGCACGGCTTCACCGTGGTCACCGATCCGCGCCAGGCGGATTTCGCGCTGGTGCGGGCGGCGACGCCGTTCGAGACGCTGCACCCCAACTACACCTTCGGCAGCCGGCAGCATGAGGGGCGGCTGGACTTCCGCGACGGCGATGCCGATTACGAGGCGATCAAGACGGCCGCGGCGGCGGTGCCGACCATCGTCACGGTCTATCTCGACCGGCCGGCGATCCTGGCCAATGTGCGCGACCGGTCGACGGCGCTGATCGGCAATTTCGGCATCACCGACGACGCGCTGCTGGACGTGCTGCAGGGCAAGGCCCGGCCGCGCGGCCGGCTGCCCTTCGAGCTGCCGTCTTCGATGGCCGCCGTCCTGGCCCAGGCCTCGGACGCGCCTTATGACAGCCGGGCGCCGCTGTACCGCTTCGGGGCGGGCCTGAGCTACTGAGGGCCGCCCGCCGCCTCGGCGCCCCGGCGGAGCTCGCCGGGGCGGAGGCCGTGGCGGCGATGCATGGCGCGGCTCAACGCGCTTTCCGACTGGTAGCCGACCTCGGCGGCGACCTGGGCCGCGGCCCCGCCGCGCAGCAGCTGCCGGCGGGCCAGGCCCAGCCGCAGGTCGGTGAGGAAGGCCAGCGGCGGGCAGCCCGCCGCGGCCCGGAACGCCCGCACCAGCGTGGCGCGCGAGGTCGCGGCCCGGGCCGCCAGCTCGTCCAGCGTCCAGGGCCGCGCCGGGTCGCGCAGCATCGCCAGCACCGCGCGGGCGGTCGGGCGGTAGCCAAGCAGCCGCAGCAGGCCGCCGGACGCGCCGTCGGCGCCGAGATGGGCGCGCAGCATCATCACGAACAGGGCGCTGGCGAGGTGGATGGCGATCGCCGCGGCCCCGGCGCCATCGGCATCCAGCTCGTCGCGGATGGCCTCGAGCAGCAGCCGCGTCCGCGCCGCGTCCGGCCCGCCCGGGCCGCGCAGCAGGATGCGGTCGGGCAGGGTGGCGATCAGCAGGCTCTCGCCGGCGGCCTCGAACTGCAGCCGGCCGCAGATGATCTCGGTGTCCGGCTCGACGCCCAGGCTGGCCCGGTGGCGGATGGCGTTGCGGTAGGCCTTGCCGGTGCCGGCCGGGATGCCGGTGGCGCCGGGGCGGGCGCGCATCACATGCGGGTCGCCATGCGGCAGCAGCAGCACGTCGCCGGCCTGCAGTCGCAGCGGGGGATGGCCGGGGCTCTCCAGCTCGCACTCCCCGCGCGCGACGATGTGGAAATAGGCCCAGCCGGGGCCGCCCGCAGCCGCGTGCGGCGACGCCCAGCGGCCGCCGAATTCGCAGAGGTCGTCGAGGACCGGGCGCACCTGCAGCAGCGGGGCCAGGCTGCTGAGGGGATCGTCGGGCGAGTCCAGGCTCATGATGCGGCTTTGATCCGTCCGGTCATACCGTTGCGCTTTGAAGCCATATCCTGAGCGCGGCGGCGAGCCTAGATCTATCTCAGCGATCACGGAGACGCATCATGCACATGCACGACTGGAACACCTACCGGCAGCAGCTCATCGCCGGTGTGGGCGAGCTCGGCAAGCTCAGCCCGGACACGGTTCGCGGCTATGCGGCGCTGGGCGGCGCCGGGGCCAAGACCAACCATCTCGACGCCAAGACGCGCGAACTGATCGCCCTGGCCGTGGCCATCTCGCTGCGCTGCGACGGCTGTATCACCGTCCATGCCGATGCCGCACTCAAGCAGGGCGCGACCAAGGAAGAGGTCGCTGAGGCTCTCGGTGTCGCCATCAGCGTCAATGCCGGCGCGGCGCTCGTCTACTCCACCCGCACACTGGATGCCTTTGCCGCAGCCCAGGAAGGCTGACCGGGGCACTCAGGGAGATCCAGCATGAACACCATCATCCGCCGGGGGCTGAGCCTTGTCGGCGGCGCCCGGTCCGATCGCATCGGGATCGACGCGATGCGGATTGCCATCGCCATCGTCTTCCTCTGGATCGGCACCCTGAAATTCGCGCCCTACGAGGCCGACAGCATCACGCCATTCGTCGCCAACAGCCCGCTGATGTCGATCTTCTACGAGCACCCCGAGGACTACAAGGCGCACCTCACCCGCGAGGGTGAGCTGAAGCCCGAAGACCGGGCGTGGCAGGCGGCCAACAACACCTACGGCTTCTCCCGCGGGCTCGGCACGCTCGAGATCCTGATCGGCGCCTTGACGCTGGCGGGCCTGGTCTCCGCCCGGGTCGGCTTCCTCGGGGCGGCCCTCGCCTTCGCCACCCCGTTCGTGACCCTGTCCTTCCTGGTGACCACGCCCGAGGCCTGGGTGCCGGCGCTGGGCGACGCGCAGCACGGCTTCCCCTGGCTGTCCGGCGGCGGCCGGCTGGTGATCAAGGACGTCACCATCCTGGCCGGAGCGTGGCTGGTGCTGGTGGACAGCGCCCGCGCCATCCTCCGGCAGCGATCGAGCCCTGCCGCGGAACGGCAGCTGGCCTCCTGACCCATCCCGATCCGGCACAGCGCGGGTCCCGTCCGGGAATCCCGCGCTTCGTGCTGTGACGGCCACCGGCGCCGGCACGAACCGTGAGCGAAGGCCATGGACGCTCAGCCGCCTTCCAGTTCCGCATCGGCGCCGTCCGGGCCGCGCAGGGCGCCGCCGACCGTGTGGCTGTCGAAGGCGACGCTCTTGATCACCGCATGCACCGGCCGGCCCGGTGCCAGCGCCAGCGCCTCGACCGAACGCCGGGTCAGCCGGGCCAAGAGGCCGTCGCCGGCGCAGTCCAGCCGGATCGCGGCGGTCGGCCCGTCGCCCGCCGCGATCGCCAGCACCGTCGCCGGCAGCACGTTCAGTGCGCTCAGATGGTCGGGCGGCTGCGTCGCCAGCATGACGTCGCGGGCGCGGATGCGTATGCGCACCGGGCTGCCGGCGGGCAGCTCGACCCGCGGCACGGTCAGGAACCCGGCGGCGACGCGCAGCCGGGTCAGCTGCCAGCGCTCGTCATGGTCCTCGACCACGGCCTCCAGCACCGCGCCGGCCTCGGCCCGCGGGAACAGGTCGGCCCGGCCCATCACCTCGCGCACCGGCCCGGCGGCGGCGACCCGGCCCTCGGCCAGCACCACCAGCGTGGCGGCCAGCCGCGCCACCTCGGCCATGGCGTGGCTGACATAGATGATCGGGATCCGCGCCTCGTCGCGCAGCCGCTCGACATAGGGCAGGATCTCGGCCTTGCGCGCCTCGTCCAGCGCCGCCAGCGGCTCGTCCATCAGCAGCAGGCGCGGGCTGGACAGCAGCGCCCGGCCGATCGCCACGCGCTGCTTCTCGCCGCCCGACAGCCCGGCCGGCCGCCGCTCCAGCAGCGCGCCGATGCCCAGCAGCTCGACCACCCGGCCGAACTCGGCGCCGCGGTCGGCCTTGGGCGTGAACCAGCGGCCGTAGAGCAGGTTCTGCCGCACCGTCAGATGCGGGAACAGCCGGCCCTCCTGGAAGACGTAGCCGATGCGGCGGCGATGCGGCGGCAGGAAGATGCGGCGCCCGGTGTCGACCAGCGGCCGGCCATCGACCACAACCCTTCCGTGCTGCGGCCGCACCAGCCCGGCGATGACGTTGATCACCGAGGACTTGCCGGCGCCGGAGCGGCCGAACAGCGCGGTCAGCCGACCTTCGCTGGCGAAGGCGATGTCCAGCGCGAAATCGCCCTGGCGGTGGCGGATCTCGACCTCGAGAGTCACGCTGCCTGCACCCGGACGCCGGCCCGGCGCGCCATGATCTCGGAGGCGAGGAGCGCGGCCATGGCGATGACGACCGACACCAGGGTCAGGCGCAGCGCGCCGATGTCGCCGCCCGGCACCTGGGTGAAGGTGTAGATCGCCGAGGGCAGGGTCTGGGTCTGGCCCGGGATGTTGGAGACGAAGGTGATGGTGGCGCCGAACTCGCCCATCGCCTTGGCGAAGCACAGGATGGCGCCGGCGATCACGCCCGGCAGGATCAGCGGCAGTGTGACGGTCAGGAACACCCAGGGCGGCGAGGCGCCCAGCGTGCCGGCCGCGGCCTCCAGCCGCCGATCCACGGACTCGATCGACAGGCGGATGGCGCGGACCATCAGCGGGAAGCCCATCACCCCGGCGGCCAGGGCGGCGCCGGTCCAGCGGAAGGAGAAGACGATGCCGAGCTGGGCCAGGACCGAGCCGATCGGCCCCATCTTGCCGAACAGCAGCAGCAGGATGTAGCCGGTGACGACCGGCGGCAGCACCAGCGGCAGGTGGACCACGCCGTTCAGGATCGACTTGCCCCAGAACCGGCCGCGCGCCAGGGCCAGGGCCACCAGCACGCCCAGCGGCAGGCTGACGACCATGGCCCACAGCGAGACCTTGAGGCTGAGGAGGATCGCGGTCAGCTCGTCGGGGGTGAAGTCGAACACGAGGTTTCCACACGCGGATCTCCCCCTCCCCTCGCGGGAGGGGGTAGGGGGAGGGGGCTGCCGGCGCCACGGCCGGCGCCGACGACTATAAGCGATGAAGGCCGGATCCCAAGGCGCAGCCCCGCACCGGCGGCCCCTTCCATCCTCCCCTCCCGCAAGGGGAGGGGAGGATGGAAGGGGCATGTCCGGGCCAGGCGCCCCGGCTTACTGCGCCACCACCGTGAAGCCCTGCTTCTCGAACAGGGGCTTGGCGGCAGCCGACTTCAGGTAGTCGACGAAGGCCTGGGCCTCGGGCTTGCTGCTGCTGGCCAGCACCGCCACCGGGTACAGGATCGGCGGGTGGCTGTCGGCCGGGAAGGTGCCGACGATCCTGACCCCCGTGTCGGCCGCGGCGTCGGTCTGGTAGACGATGCCCAGCGGGGCCTCGCCGCGCGACACCAGCGCCAGGGTGGCGCGGACATTCTCGGCCTGGGCGATCTTGTCCTTGACCGCATCCCAGACGCCCAGCTTCTCCAGCGCCGCCTGGCCGTACTTGCCGGCCGGCACCGCCTTGACGTCGGCCATGGCCAGATGGCCGTCGCCCAGCGCCTTGGCCAGCTCGAAATTCGGGCCGATGGTCAGCTGCACCGTCGACTCCTTCGGCGCCACCAGCACGATGCGGTTGCCCAGCAGGGTCGACTGCGTCTCCGGCTTGATCAGCTTGCGGTCGGCCACGTACTTCATCCAGTCGAGATCGGCCGAGATGAAGACGTCGGCCGGGGCCCCGGCCTCGATCTGCTTCGCCAGCGCCGAGCTGGCGGCGTAGGAGATGGCGGCCTTGTGCTTGAACTCGGCCTGCCAGTGGGTGTTGATGTCGTCCAGCGCGTCCTTCAGGCTGGCAGCGGCGAACACCGTGATGTCCTGCGCCTGGGCGCCCGCCGGGGCGCCGAAGCCGGCAGCCGCGCCCAGCACGCCGGCCAGCAGCGCGCCGAGCCAGCCGCGTCGAGTGATCCGCATTGTCCTGTTCCCCGTTCCCTATGCCGGCCGGGCGGGCGCCGGCCTGTCGCGCGCAATCTTACAGCGTCGCTATATCCGGGCAAACATTTCGCAAAATGCCGCGGGCCGCGCCGGTGTGGTCACGACCGCCGGTTCAGCCCCTGCTCGGCCAGGATCGACCAGATCTCCTCGGCGCTGTCGGCGAAGCGGAACAGCTCCAGGTCGCGGGCGTCGATCATGCCGTGCTCGACCAGCGCGTCGAAGCCGATCACGGCGCGCCAATAGGCCTGGTCGAACAGCACGATCGGCAGGGCCGAGGACTTGCCGGTCTGGCGCAGGGTCAAGAGCTCGAACAGCTCGTCGAAGGTGCCGAAGCCGCCGGGGAACACCACCAGCGCGTTGGCCCGCATCGCCAGATGCATCTTCCGCATGGCGAAATAGTGGAAGCGGAAGGTCAGCGCCGGGGTCGACCAGGCGTTCGGCTCCTGCTCATGCGGCAGGGTGATGTTGTAGCCGATGGTCGGGGCCCCGGCCTCGACCGCGCCGCGATTCGCCGCCTCCATGATGCCCGGGCCGCCGCCGGTGGCGATGACGTTGTCGCGCAGGCCGCCATGGTCGGTCAGGGCTCCGCCGCGCTCGGACGCGATGCGGCCGAACTCACGCGCCTGGGCGTACCAGTGGCCGTGGCGGCCGGGTCCGTCCTCGGCGGTGCGGGCGCTGCCGAAGACCACGATGGTGGAGCGCACGCCCCAGGCCCGCAGCGATTCCTCGGCCTTGGCGTATTCCAGCATCAGGCGCACGCCGCGCGTCGAATCGCCGAGCAGGAAATCCTGGTCGAGCTCCGGCAGGCGATAGGAGGGCGACGCCATCTGCGCCGCGTTGGAACGGGAGGGTTGGTCGGGGGCTGGCTTGCTCATCGCCCCTCTAAAGCAGATCGCGGGCCGGGCGGGAAGGGGCCCCGCCGTCACACCGTGCGATGCGGGGCGGTCGTCCCGGCCTCGCCGTCAGGCCCAGTAGCGCCGGTTCAGGCTGATCCGCCGCTTCAGCGGGCGCGGGATGCGGGCCTCGCGGCGGCCGCAGTGATACGCGGCCAGCTTGACCGCGCTGCGCAGGATCGCCGACGGGATCTGCAGCGGCTGGTGCCGGGCCAGGTGCCGCAGCTCCGACCGCACGAAGCGCCGGCCCTCGCCCCCGGCCTTGCCGAAGCGCTCCAGCAGCCAGGGGGCGCGGGCGTGCATCACGCCGACGTCGAAATAGCGGCGGAACTCCTCGCCGATGCTGTAGCTGTGCGAATGGTGCACCTGCGCCTCGGCGACATAGGCCTTGGCCCAGCCCGACAGCAGCATGCGGCCGGTCACCGCGGCGTCCTCGCCGAAGATGGTGCCGGACGGGAAGCCGCCGACCATCTCCAGCGCCCGCCGGCGATAGGCGGCGAAGGAGTTGGAGCAGAAGGTCGCCTTGATCCCGGCGCTGACGGCATCCTCCGGGCGCAGCACGACGCTGTCCGGCGGATAGTTGAACAGCCGGGCATGGGCCTCGATCGCGCCGGCGCCGTGATGCGGCAGCTGCCGGCCATAGGCGACGCCCAGCTCGGGGTCGGCGAAGGTGCCGACGATGCGGGCGATGGTGTCGCTGTCGGCCGGCACCGCATCCTGGGTCAGGAAGACCACCACCTCGACCCGCGGCGACAGGCGATTGACCGCGCGCTGGCGGGTGCCGCCATGGTCGAACTGGGCACGCGGGATGACGATCACCTCGGCGCCGGCTGCGGTGAAGCGCTCGGCCGTGTCGTCGGTCGAGCTGGAATCGATGACGAGCAGGGTTCCGGGCTGGAAGGACTGCGCCTGCAGGGCCGGGATCAGGACATCGAGATGCTTCGCGGCATTCAGCGTCGGAATGACCAGCGCCACGCGATTCTCGGCGATCGACGGCTCGAGCGCCGGCAATGACTTCTTTCCGTCGAGGGACGTCATGCTGCGCTCGTCACGTTGTGCAATGCAGCATCATAACGGCAATCTTTCATCGCGATCCAGCCGCACTCATTCCTAGGAAAGGTTCAAAAACATCCGCCGGCTGCGCCTCGAAGGGCAGGTCGCCCGACAAATCATTCGCCCGTGGATGACGGATGATCGTGGCGACACCGTGACGTCGGTGCCTGGGATGCGCCGCCCCGCCGCCGAAATGATTAAACACATGGGGCGCAACAATGATCCCACGAAAAATCGAAAATCGATCCTCATCGGAGCGCGGTCGGGCGAGGCGCCGTCTGCCCGTCTATGGCCCCGGTCGTCGGTTCCGGCTCAGCGGATGGCCCCGGCCGACCGCAGCGCCCCCTTGGCCGCCTTCGCCGCGACGAAGGCCGGATAGCAGAAGGTCAGCAGGAACAGCTGCGGGCTGCCCGCGGCATAGCGGCGGACGGTGGCCGGAAAGGCGGCCAGCGCCGGGTCGTTCAGGGCCAGGCCGCTGGTGCGGATCGCGATCATCGCATTGGTCAGCACGCGGACGACCAGCCGGCGCAGGCTGCCATAGGTCTCCGGCTTCAGGCCTTCCGTCCGCAGCATCGCCTCCAGGGTTCTGGCGGCACAGAAATAGCCGTAGATATGTCGTTCCGACTTGCGCCGGGTCATGATCGAATTGGCGCGCAGCCGCCGCTGGAAATACGCCTTGTCGCGCACGAAGGCCGGGCCGCATCGCACGAACAGCCGCGGCGTGTGCTCCTCGTCCTCGTGGAAGATCGAGAGGAATTCGAGGCCGTGCCGGTCGGACACGGCACGGCGATGGATATACAGCCATGAGGTCGGCAGGTAGTTCTTCCGGCCCACCTGGAAGTTCAGCAGATCCTCCCCGCTCGGGAACCGCCCCTCGGTGCGCTGGCGGTAATCGATCAGGGCGTGGCTGCCGTCCTGGTTCTGCCCGTCCAGGAAGGACTGGCCGGAGAAGCAGAACAGGTCGAGGTCCGGATGGGCCTCGAGCGTGGCACGGAAATCGGCGAACAGCCCGTCCGCCAGGATGTCGTCGGAGTCGAAATAGTAGATGAAGTCGCCGGTCGCGGCGGCGGTGCCGACGTTCCGCGCCGCGCCGAGGCCCTGATTCTCGGTGTGGATGATGCGGACATTGCCCAGCTGGCCGTAGAGCTCCTCCACCAGCCGTCCGGTGCTGTCGGTCGAGCCGTCGTCGACGATCACGATCTCGTCGGCCGGGGAGGATTGATGAACGACGGAGTCGATCGCCTCCCGGACATAGGCCTCGACATTGTAGCAGGGGATGACGACGGACAGGCGGGGCGGGTTCGGCATCGTCGGGGTCCCGCCTAGGCCTTGACCAGGTCGCAGGTCTCGACCCGGTTCGTCCACGCCTGGTAGTAGGTGGAGTTCTTGCCGTAGGAGTTGTCGAGCAGCGTCGTCCTCATGCCCAGGAGGCACCCCAGGATGTGGCCGTGCATGCGCGAGGTGACGATCCGGTCGTGCTGCAGGATCCGGCGGTTCAGGCGGTCGACCAGCGCATCCGTGAAGCGATACCAGGCGGCGTCGGTCGGGAATGTCTTGCGCCCGAGCCTGGCGTTGGTCCGGTCGGCCTTGACGATCAGGCGGGTGAGGAACCGGTCCCGCCCGTTGCACAGATCCTCCCAGTCGACGGGATGCTCGACCGTTCCCCGGAACTGCTCGGGGACGTCCGACTGCTCGACGTCGCGGCGGATCATCCACAGCGTCTTCGCCCCCACGGGACCCGCGCCGTACTGCTTCACCGGGAAGCTGCCCCACAGGAAATGCGCCATGTCCGGGCACATCTCGACATTGTTCGAGAAGGCTCGCCTGAAGGTATCGTAGGTGCGCTGGTCGCGGGCGAGGAAGTGCAGGTCGCGATGGCGGGTGAAGACCTCCGCGGTGTGCTGCAGCTCGGCCTCGTCGCTGAAGAACAGGGTCTGCGGGAAGATCACGATCCGGTTGTCCGGATAATGCTCGACCACATTCCGCCGCAGCACCTGGTGCGACTGGTAGATGTCGCCGAAGTTCCCCCCGCCGTGCAGGATGATGGTGGTGTCCCGGGACAGCTTGGGGAAATGCGCCGGATTCTCCGGGAATCCGAATGTCGAATAGCGGCTGACCACGTCGTACTTCCGATCCCGGAAGAACGCCTCGGTCCCCTTCATGATCAGGATGTCGCCCACATTGAGATGCATGGGGTAGTCGATGTAAATGACCTTGCTGCCCGGCTTGATATACTGGTCGATGACCGAAAGCCGATCCTTCAGATAATCCATTCCATGCATGCTAAAGGGCTTTTCCTGGTGATGCTCGGCCGCGGAAGGTTCTATATAGAATAGAGCCGGAAGGCGTGGCAATCTCATGGCCGAGATGCCGTTCGCCGCCCGCCGGCGGCAGCCATGCTCAGCCGATGCGGCGGAGCAGCACGTTCTCCCCATCCTCGAAGCGGAAGTCGCGGCGATGCGCCAGGAACTCGTCGGTCGCGGTCCGGCAGCCGGCATAGTCGTGATAATCGTCGATCAGGATCATGCCGCTGGGGCTGACCCGGTCGGCCACCGCGGTCAGGCAGTACAGCACCGGATCATACCAGTCGCAGTCGATATGGGCGAAGCTGACCGCCCCGAGCGGCGCCGCCGGCACCGTGTCCTCGAACAGCCCCTTGTGCAGCATGATGGTGCTGCCGTTGACGGCAAGGCCATGGCGGGCCAACGACCGGCAGACGTCGCCGTAGAGGTCCTGGCGATAGCCATAATAGTCGTCGCTGCCGCCGATGCCTTTCGAACCGCCCGAGGCGATCGTCTCATAGCGCTGCTTGGACCGGGCGTCGTCCTTGTCGGAGGTCGGCGGCGGGATCATGCCGAACACGTCGAAACCGTGGAAGCTGCGGCCGGCGCCCTGTGCCGTCTTGGCCAGGAGGATGGCGCTGCCGCCGAGCGCGACCCCGAACTCGATCAGGTCGCCCGGGATGCTGTCGTCCCGGACCCGGCGCAGCGCCGCTTCGAGCCGGTGCAGCTTGACCGGAGAGAGATAGGTCAGCCGCTCGCGCAGCACGGCCTTGGTGGCATCCCCCAATGTCTGCCGGAGCAGCGCCAGACGGGCGTGGCGGACCAGGCGACGTGCGGCCGAGACGGGCATCAGACAATCCCTCCAATTGCCGTGCAGGCTGCCGACCATGCGATAGATCCTGCGCCGGGGCAAGGAGCCGGCGTTGGATTCCGGGTCAGGCGTTCCTGCCCTGCTGCCGCGCCCGGCCTATCATCGACCGCAGCGGTGCGATCAGATCCCAGTTGAAGACCCGCATCGAGACCGCGGCGACGAGCAGCCCGACGACGATGCTGGCGGCCAGGCGCGCCCCGGTGCCGGCGTCCCGCAGCAATATCTGGGTCGCGATCACGAAGATGGCCATCAGCACCATCGGCAGCAGCGGCCGCACCACGGCGCGCAACTGCTGGGCGGCCGGGATGCCGCCGTACCGCCCGACCATCAGATAGCTCCAGGGCAGCGAGACCAGGTTGCGGGACGCCCAGCCGAGGACGACGAGGACCAGCGGCATCTGCGCGGTCACCAGGCCGCTGGTCAGGGTGATCACGCAGGCGACGAAGGCGTACAGCACCAGGATGTTCTGCCGCCCCTTGGCCCGCAGCAGCGGGCCGACGAGCGCCCGCGACAGCAGGAAGAACCAGGTTGCGGCGAAGATCTGCACCAGCGGTGCCGCCGGCACCCATTTGGCGCCGAAGACCAGCGGCACCAGGTCCGGTGCCACCAGCAGCAGGCCGATGAACATCGGGCCGCCGAAGGCGGTGATCAGGCCGGTTGCCGCCAGGAAGACGCGGCTCGGGTCCCGTGACGACCGCTCGAGGTCGGAGAAGAAGGACAGGCCGAAGCGGACGATGTTGCCCTGGATCAGGTTCCCGGCCTCCTCCACCAGCCGCTGGGCGAACTGGAAGTAGCCGAGCGCGGCGGTGCCGTGGAAATAGCCGACCATCAAGGCGAAGGCGCGCGACGTGCCCTGCCACAGCAGCATCTCCAGGCTGATCGACCCGCCGAAGGAGGAGAGCGACCGGAACTCGTGCGCATGGAAGCGGAAGCGGGGCCGCCGCGGCATCGCCGCCCACAGGACGACGACCGAGAGGGCGTTCGAGAACAGCATGCCGCCGATCATCGCCCAGGCGCCGAGGCCGGCGTATCCCAGCGCGGCGATGCCCGCCACCTGCGCCACCCGGGCCAGCATCATGCGCCGGGTCAGCACATTCGCCCGCATCTTGCGGGTCAGGATGGCGACCGGGACCGCCATCGCCGCGTTCAGCAGCAGCAGCAGGCTCATGGTGCCGAGCAGCAACGGCACCTGCGGGTCGTCGAACAGCCAGCCGACGGGAAAGGCCAGGATCCAGCAGGCGGCGACGGCGACCAGGGCGATGCCGACGAGGCCGGTGAAGGCCGTGTCGGTCACGCTGGTGTGCACCGAGCGGTGGCGGACGAGCGATTCCTGGATGCCGAAGCCGGAGATCAGCCCGAGCAGCATGACGATGCTGATGGCGATCCCGGCGCGCCCGATATCGACCGGGGCCAGGAACCAGCCGGCGACGAGGACCGACGCGAAGCCGGTGACGGCGTTGGACAGGGCTTCCGCCGCCGCCCAGGGGGCCGCCCGCACCACGCGGGTCTCCAAACGTTTCGACATGGCGTGCCTAGGCTGCGCGTCGGACAGGAATGAACGGCCGGGCCGAGCTCTCCCGCACGGGAAAGGTGGGGCGACCATAGCGGGATCGGTCCCCGCGGGCGATGGGAGATCGGCGGCCCGCCACGACGCCGCGGGCGGGCTGGGCGGCGATCCGCCGTCCGGCGGTCAAGCCTCCATGCCCCCGGACTGCTTGAGGTACCAGCGCCAGGCCGTGCGGATCGACTCCTCCAGGCCGAAGCGGGGCCGGAAGCCGAGGGCGGAGTCGGCGAGGCGGGGATCGGCGACGAGGCTCGGCGAGTCCCCCGGTCGGGGCGGCGACAGCCGCACCGGGACGGACCGGCCGGTCACCTTCTCCACCGCGGCGATCACCTCGCGCACCGTATGGCCGGTGCCGGTTCCCAGGTTGAAGGCGCGCGAAGGCCCGCCGTCGATCAGGTAGCGCAGTGCCCGGACATGGGCGTCCGCCAGGTCGGTGACATGGATGTAGTCGCGGATGCAGGTGCCGTCCGGCGTGGGGTAGTCGTCACCGAGGATCTCGATATGCGGGCGATGCCCGGCTGCGGCCATCAGCACCAGCGGGATCAGATGGGTCTCGGGGTCGTGCGCCTCGCCGATCTCGCCGTCCGGGTCGGCACCGCAGGCATTGAAGTAGCGCAGCGCGGCCCAGCGCAGCCCGTAGGCGGCGGCAAAATCGGCCAGCATGCGCTCGATCATCAGCTTGGACGCGCCGTAGGGATGGATCGGATGCTGCGGCGTGTCCTCGGCGATCGGGCTGCGTTCGGGCGGACCGTAGGTCGCACAGGTGCTGGAGAACACCACATTGCCGACGCCGTGGCGCCGCGCCGCCTCGAGCAGGGACAGCGAGCCCGAGACGTTGTTGCGATAGTACAGGGCGGGTTCCGTCACCGACTCGCCGACATAGGTCAGGGCCGCGAAATGCATGATGGCGACGGGCTTGTGCCGCGCCATCACCCGGTCCAGCGCGGCTTCGTCGCCGATATCCGCCTGCTCAAGCGGTCCCCATTTGACGAAGTCGCGGTGTCCTCGCGACAGGTTGTCGACGGTGACCGGAAGAAAGCCGGACGCAGCCAAGGTCTTGCAGGCGTGGCTGCCGATATAGCCGGCGCCGCCCGTCACCAGCACGGTCCGCTTGTCACTGTCCATGATCAGGGAATCCTGCCTTCAAGCCCGCGAGCACCACGCCGTCACCGACGGATATTTCACGCCCATCGGTCAGAAAGATGGCAGTGTCTGCCACATCGTGCCGCCGATCGCCAAGGTCTGTGGCCACCCTGCCCAGAGATTGTCGGAATGTTCCGGTAGGAAAGAGCCGGCGCCCACGGGCATGGCCAAGCCGGCACGACCGTGATAGGAGCGGGGCCGCGTCGCGATGAATGAGGTGGCCTGCCGGGCCGCGGCCCGGGCGGGCGGGAAAATCTTTGTGAAACGCAGATGACCGACGATCGTTCGACAGACGCTGGCGGCCCCGAGGTCGATGTGCTCGTGGCCACCTACAATGGCGAGTCCTTCCTGCCCCCGCTGCTGGATTCGCTGCTGCAGCAGAGCCATGCCCGCGTGAACGTCATCATCGGGGATGACGGGTCGCGCGACCGGACGCGCGCGGTGGTGGACGCCTACCGCCCGAAATTCGGGCGGCTCGACTTCCACGATTTCAGCGCCGAGGCGTCGCACGGCGCCAGCATCAACTTCTCGCGGCTGATGGGCAAGGCCGGGGCCGACTATGTCATGTTCTGCGACCAGGACGATGTCTGGCTGCCGACGAAGATCGAACGGACGCTGCGGCTGATGCGGTCGGTCGAGGCGGTGCGGGGAGCGGAGCTGCCAGTCCTGGTGCACACTGATCTCCGCGTCGTCGGCCCCGACCTGGCGCCGATCGCGGAGTCGATGTGGCGGTCGCAGGGCATCGATCCGGAGCAGACATCGGTGCGCCGGTTGATCGTCGAGAACAACGTCACCGGCTGCACCGCGATGATCAACCGCGCCCTGCTGCGGCTGGTGGGCGAGGTGCCGCCGCAGGCGATCATGCACGACTGGTGGATCGCCCTTGCCGCCGCGAATTTCGGCGCGATCGCCCATCTGCCGGAGCAGACGATCCTGTACCGGCAGCACGGGGGCAACGCCATCGGGGCGAAGCGCTGGGGCGCGGCTGCGATCTACCGGCAGATGATCGACGTGCTGGCCGGGGGCGGGGCCGCCGCCTCGGTGCAGAAGACGATCGACCAGGCGGCGGCGTTTCTCGCCCGCCATGGCGACCGGATGGACGAGGCGACGCGGGCGCTGTTCACCCGGTACGCCGCGGTCAAATCGATGCCGAAATTCGAGCGGAAGCTGTTCCTGATCCGCAACGGGCTGGTCAAGACCAAGTGGCAGAAGTCTCTGGGGCAGATCCTGGTGACATGACGGGCCGGACCATCGCATTCCGACGAGCTTTCCAGGGCGCCGGACGCGCATTTCGAGGACGTAACGATGCCCCAGGTCTCCGTCATCATCCCCACCTACAACCGCGCGCAGACGATCGAGGCTGCGGTGCGGAGCGTGCTGCAGCAGACGTTCCAGGATTTCGAGCTCCTGGTCGTCGACGACGCATCGACCGACGACACGGTGGCGCGGCTGTCGCGGATCGACGATCCCCGCCTCAGCGTGGTCCGGGCGCCGAGCAATGGCGGTGGCGCGCGGGCGCGGAATCTGGGGCTGGAACGGGCGACGGCGCCGCTGGTCGCCTTCCAGGACAGCGACGATTTCTGGCTGCCGACCAAGCTGGCCAGCCAGGTGGAGCGGCTGCAGGCGGCCGGGCCCGCGGCGGTCGCGACGTTCTGCAACTTCATCTATCTTTCCGGCGCGCGTGCGGCGGTGCTGCCTGTCGCCGTCGAGGTCCCGCCGGCCGAGGTCGGGCGGACCCTGTTCCGGCGCAACCTGATCAGCACCCAGACCCTGCTGGCCCGCCGGTCGGAGCTCGAGGCCATCGGCGGCTTCGACCCGGCCATGCCCCGTTTCCAGGATTGGGAGCTGTGCATCCGCCTGGCGCAGCGGGGCGAGCTGCACCACGACGCGGTCCCACGCGTCGTCGTCTGCGCGACGCCGAACAGCATCTCCACCCGGCACGCGGCCAGCCTCGAGGCCCGGCAGCGCATCATCGACCTGTGCCGCCGGCTGGATGCGCCGAAGGAGGCGCAGGCGGCGCAGTCCTTCACCCAGGGCACGCGGCTGCTGGCGGTCGGGCGCACGCGCGAGGCGGCGGACGCGTTCCGGACCTCCTACGGGCTGGGCGGCGGGGTCAAGCCGCTCGCCGGCCTCGCCCTGTCCTATCTGCCGGGCAAGCTGTTCAAGACCTTTGCCGAGCCCGCCATCATCCGCCGGGACAGCGGCCTGCGCTGAGAACGGGAACGGGAACGGGGCGAGGGATGCGGCTTGAGGGACGCATGATGCTGGACCGGAGGGGGCGCAGCCGCCGACTCGGAAAAGGAACTTGGGGAGTTGATCGCCGCGGCTGCGGCATTGTAGACGTATGTGCCCTCGAAATGGGCGATCGCAAGAGGATCCTCAGAGCTTCCCCGAGCGGGACTTGGATTGAAGCTGCCTCGCATAGGCCGGAACGCCCGATGGCGGAGCGGCAGGTGTGGGCTCGTGCGATCGGCGGATCGATGCACGCTGGCTGCCTGAGGCTGGAGCAGCAATCAAGGCAAGCAGGATCTGTAACGGAGATTCCATGACAGTGACGCGTGAACTCTCGGGCCAGAGCGCTCCTGACCTTGTGGTACGAGCCCGGCCTGTTACCAGAAGATTTTCCATTTCGAAATGGGAAGTTCTCATCGCCGCTGTCGTCGTCCTGCTGGTCTGGTTCCTGGTCTGCTTCTATCTGGCGACCGCGGTTCCGAGATACACGGCATCCGTCGTTATCGGCTCCGCAGGGCAGGACGCCAACCAGAGCTCATCCTTGTCGGCGGCTCTTTCCGCGCTGTCCCTGCCGGTGCCGACGGGGCGCAGCAACGCGGTCGACAAGTACCTCTATGTCATCACCACTCCCAGCTTTGCGAAGCGGCTCATGGAGAAGCACGGCTTCGAGAAGCTGATTTTCGAGAGTCGGTGGAGGGGCAATCACTGGATCGCGCCCCCGGGATTTATCAACGAGTTCAGCAGCGGCCTCAAGGAACTGTTCGGCTACCAGCCATGGGCGCCGCCCGACGAGATCGACGTCGCCAATTTCCTGGCCAACAACCTGCTGATGGAACCGGACAATGACAGCGGCTTCGTGAAGATCTCTTTCGACAACCGGGATCGGAATCTGGCTGTCAGCGCGCTCAATATCATCACGATGGAAGGTGATGCCTACCTCAAGGAGGTCAACGAAGGGCTCTATCTGTCCCAGCTCGACTTCGTGACCAAGAAGATTGCCGAGACCAGCAATCTGGAAGTGATCAACGCGCTTCGGGCTTATCTCGTGAACGTGGTGCTCAGCAAGACTCTGCTGAGCGACAGCGACAGCTACGCCATCCGGACCTGGGGCGGTGTCAGCGTGACGAGCCTTCCGACCAAGCCGCAGGTGCCGGTGACGATCCTTCTTGGTTTCGTTCTTGGGCCGCTTCTGGCTCTCTCGCTGATCTTCTTCGGACGCTGGATGCGTCCGGGCCGTGACGTCCGGGCGAGGGCAGATGGATAGCCATACCGTCCCATCCCCTTCCGCGGGGCCTGCCATGGGGCGGGTCGATCTGGCCATGTTCAGGGCCGTCGTGGCGATGCTGTTCGTGGCCGTCGTCCTCGGGATCGGCAGCTCGCTCGCGGTCACGGCCGTGCAGATCCTGCTTTTGCTGGCGCTGCTGGCCTTTATTCTGAAGGACGCGATCGCCCGTCGATTTGACGTGGACCCGACCTTCGGCGCCCTGGGCCTGATTCTGCTGGTCGTCGGTTCCACTATCGTGGCGATATTTGTTTCGTATTCCGATGTGACGCAGTCGCTATCTTTTCAAATAAGGTACTCACTGAATTTTCTCTCGACGATAGCGGTTATATGGATTTTATATTACTCTATCGTAAATGAACTTATTTCTCCCCAGCTGGTTTTGAGATTTTCAATTTATGCCTATGTGATATATGGGCTGGCAAAGATTGTGCTAAATGTCTTTATTATTGTTCAGCTGCTTAGGCAGGATGCACTTCGGTCGTTTATTTTGAGCAACCTTAATGTGTCGTTTTTGACCACCGGAATATTTTTTGGATTGATCAGAGTTAACTTTCCGCCAGATTTTGGATTGCCAATTGTAACTTTTGCAGCTTTGCTTTCGAAGCGGTTGGGAGTTTCGTTTTTTCCGTCGGCGAGATTTTTTTATATTTTCATTCTTTTGACGGCAATCTTGATCGCCTATTCACGCTATCTCTGGATTGTTGCATTCTTTGCGACCTTCTTTGCGGCCGTGGTCATGGGCCGAAAGCAATTGGCAGTTTTTATCATGCTGACGCTCGCGATTGGCGGACTCGCGCTGACTGTGGAAGAGGTGCGTGACGCAATCGAGTATCGATTTTCTTCAGTCGGCGTCGATTCTTCAGACGATATTCGCGATACCCAAGAAAGGGCGTTGGTGGATTCAATCGAAACTCAGCCCTTCTTCGGGAAAGGGTTGGCAACATACGTGCCATATCAGCTGCTCCGCCGTGGGACTATTGGAACGGCATCGCCCTACAGCTATGAGTTGCAGATAGTCGCCACCGTTATGCAATTCGGTGTCATCGGTGTGATCCCAATTATGCTTTTGATGTGCTCTTTTGTTTATACAATTCGAACCAGAAATTTCCTTATCTATTCTGTTGTCTGTGTAATGTATATATTTTGGATTTTGGCTGGATTCACCAATCCTTCTCTCATCGGGCGGGCTGCGGGGCTCGTTTTCGTGATGTATGTGTGTGTGGGGCTCTTGTCGCAACGGTTGGAGCCGGGGCGGCGAGCGGCGGATATGGCCGTGGACAAGGACGGGCGATAGTCCCTGCCCGGACGGGGACTGGCGCTCCTCGGAGTGGCTGCGGGAGTGCGCCTCCGGACTGCCCGGCGCCGTTGCAACGCCTGGCGCTGGGGGGGGGCTTTGTCATCCGACAGCCGGCCCGGAATGTCTTGCCCGCCATTCGCTCGACAAGCCCAATGGCCGGCATGCATATGCGGCGCCCGTTGGGGCGTCGGGTGGAAGCCTCTCCCGGAAGCCGGCCTGAGGATCACGGAAAGGCGAGGCGAAGGGGCGTCGCATCCGCAGGCGGCTGCTCGGGGCGCGCCGGCTTCAGATCGAAGCGATCATGCTTCAGCTCGCGCCAAGCCTGTGAGAGGCAGGTTTCCCGTCTTGCCGGAGAGCGCTCCTCGCCTTCTGCCAAGCCGCCAGCCGGGCGAGGAGCGGCTTCTCGACGACAAGATGGAAGGCCACGCCCAGTGCCAAGGTCACGGCAAAGATCGCGATGAACAGCGCCCAGGCCGGCATGTGGTTGGTCAGGCCGAGCCGGATGCTGATCTTGGCAAATACGGACAGAAGCGGAAGGTGGGTTATGTAGATTGAATACGACGCTTCGCCCAGGAGCACCATCGCAGCGGGGACTCGGATGCGGTTCGCGAGTTCCAGGCTGGCGAAGCCGAGAAGGAGCATCACGCTCGCGAAACCGTACAGAAACGTGCCGCCGGCAATCCCCCCGCCATAGACCTGCATCAGTCCATTGCCCAGGAACAGGCCGACACCTCCAAAGGCCAGGACCCCGGCAGCCGGCAGCGGGGCGGTCGTCCGATGGATCAGGGCCGCGAGCATACCCATTCCGAACAGGAGGTTGAGTGGCGATCCCAGGAATTCGGCTATCGGGGCAGTATCCGCTGGTGCCAGGTATTGGAATGCCAAGATGGCAACGCCCCATAGGGCATAAAATACAACACCGTAGGTACGATTGCATAAGAGGATAATGAAGGTAATATAAAATAAAATCTCATGATACAGCGTCCAGGCTGTGCCCAGAACGGTATTGCCGTTGATATAAACCAGAAATAGAGAGGAAATTATTGTGGATGGCTCGGTTTCCTGCCCAGTCCCAAATGCCGGATAGAGGGAATAGATTGCAATGAGGGGAAGCAGGACGACCCAGTAAACCGGAAATATCCTCGTGAATCTTCGCCACAGATATCTGGGCACCGTCCTGGGGTCGCCGATGTCGCGCGTGTGCGCGTAGAATATTATAAAGCCACTTAGAACAAAAAAATAGTCGACGCCTGATGACCCGAAGTCAAATATCGGCCCGAAAGGTTGCCCACTATAGTACTTGTCTCGACCGAACACGGCAGTGTTCAGATGATATAACAGCACGAGCAGGGCGGCAACGCCTCTGCCCGCTTGGATCGAGAGCAACATCTCTTCCCTCCGACTGCCATGCGGCCGCTTAGTACAATAGCCTGCAGGGGCGCGTTTTAACAATCCCGGACCGTTGGCCTCCGATATTTTCAGGCTCCGGGAGTGTCGGCCAAGCGGCGCGGCGAGGTGGACATACTTCCCGTCATAGGGTCGTGGCCTGTGGCGGGACGATCGCCATCCATGCAGGGGAGACGCGCTTGCGTGCTGTCAAGGCGACTTCACACCCGACGCAATCACCTATCCTGTTCGGAAAATGCGGTTCCGGACTGTTTCGAGGGATCAACCACTCCATATGATCTCGTGACCCGTCCGGCTATGGGCCGGAGGGTGATGGATGTCGCATCCGGCTCCCGGAGACAAGGAGAAGCATATGGGCTGGGGTAAGCCATCATTGGCGTGCTGTTCGGCTTTGATCTGGGCATTGGGTGGCAGCGCTTCGGCTCAGGAGCCCGCCCGCTGTGCCGGCGGGATCGAGGCGGCCGTCTGCGGCGACGGCACGATACAGGCCGACGTCTTCGGCTCTCCCCTGGAGATCAAGACGTCGACGCGGATGGGGGGCGCCATCGAGTCCCTCACCTGGAAGGGCAAGGAGTTCATCAACAGCGCCGATCACGGCCGCCTGATGCAGTCGGCATCGAGCTTCAACAAGCTGGGCGAGTGCTACAACCCCACCGAAGCCGGGTCGGCCTACGACAAGCGTGGGAAGTCGAGCAGCGAGTTGATCGAGTTTTCCGCCGAAGGAAACCGGCTGACGAGCACCAGCCGTCCGGCCTATTGGAGAAACTGCGTCCGCGACAAGGATCGCAGGGCCACATCCGCCCGGGCCGACTCCGCGACGCCCCGGTTGCTGCAAAGCGTGGGCGGAGCGGAGGAGTTTTCGAAGCCTTCGGACCAGACCTTCTCCAAGGAAGTCACGATCGGGTTCGAGGGGCACCCCAACATTATCGCGTACAAGGTGACATTCCGGCTGCCTGATGACGCTTCCTTCACCCAAGCCGTCTTCGAGCCCTTGACCGCCTACATGCCCACCAGCACGGTTTCTGAATCCTTCAGATACGCCCCTCTCGGCAAGGCGAACTGCTCCTGGCCGGAGATGTGCCGTCTGCCCGGCGCGCCCAAAGGGCATGCGCAGATGCTCCCCCTGATTTTTTCCTCGCCGGACGGCGAGTATGCGATGGGCATCTACTCGCCGGATGTGGCCTCCGCCGATGCCCGCAGCCGCGGGGATTTCTATAACTTTATTTCCAGCGCCGCCGTCGTTAAATGGAATGTGACGGCGATCCGGGAAAACCCGTCCGCCGGGGACCATTCGTTCACCGAGTATGTGGTCATAGGTTCGAAGGAGCAGGTGAAAGACGGAATCGATTTCCTCTACACCCGCTTTCGCGAAAAATAGGACCTGACGGGCCATCGCTCGCTTCGGCGATCGATGAATGCGTCGAGCGAATATCGGCCGGATCCGGCGGGGCGAGCTTTCGATGTCGGAGGCCTGCCCGAGGGGCCCGGTCCGGCAGGGCGCGTCCCGTCGGTTCGAGGAGTCGACAGCGCCGAGGCGGAACGATAGGGTGGCGCCGCCTTCCCAATGCCGTTTTTGTGATGGAGAACCTGAATTGGTTGAGCTGTCGTCAACCGCAATACCGGACGTGAAGCTCGTGAGATTGCGCAGGTTCCAGGATGCTCGCGGTTATTTCTTTGAGACCTGGAATTCGGACAAGTTTCGTGCCGCCGGGCTTGCGGTTGATTTCGTGCAGGACAACCAGGCCGGCAGCGCCGCGGTCGGCACGATGCGCGGCCTGCATTACCAAACCGCCCCGTACGCCCAGGGCAAGCTGATCGGCGTGATCCGCGGGTCGATCTTCGACGTGGCGGTCGATATCCGCCGCGGGTCGCCGACCTTCGGCCGCTCGATCGGGGTGACCCTGACCGCGGCCGATCCCGCCCGGCTGTGGGTGCCGGCCGGCTTCGCCCATGGCTATGTCACGCTCGAGCCGGATACCGAGGTGGTCTACAAGGTCACCTCCGGCTATGCGCCGCAGGCCGAGGGCGGCATCCGCTGGGACGACCCGGCGCTGGGCATCGACTGGCCGATCGATCCGGCCGGGATGACCGTCAACGACCGCGACCGCGACTGGCCGCGCCTGGCCGACGCGCCCGCCCATTTCGAATACGGTGCAGCATGACCATCTTCGTCACCGGGGGCGCCGGATTCATCGGCTCGGCCCTCGTCCGCCAGCTCGTCGCCGACGGCGAAAGTGTCGTCACCATCGACAAGCTGACCTATGCCGGCAACCTGGACAATCTGGCCGGGCTCGACGCCACCGGCCGGCACCGCTTCGCCCAGGCCGACATCTGCGACGTCGACGCGATGCGGGCGCTGTTCGCCGAGCACCGGCCGGATGCCGTCTACCACCTGGCGGCCGAAAGCCATGTCGACCGGTCGATCGACGACCCGCTGGCCTTCGTCCGCACCAATGTCATGGGCACCGCCAGCCTGCTGGACGCGGCGCTGAAATACTGGCGCGGCCTGCCCAAGGGCAACGGCTTCCGCTTCCTGCACGTCTCGACCGACGAGGTCTATGGCGAGCTCGACGCCACCGGCCTGTTCGCCGAGACCAGCCCGTACCAGCCGAACTCGCCATACTCGTCGAGCAAGGCGGGCTCCGATCACCTGGCCCGGGCCTGGCACCGCACCTATGGCCTGCCGGTGATGGTGTCGAACTGCTCGAACAATTACGGGCCGTACCAGTATCCGGAGAAGCTGATCCCGGTCGTCACCCTGAACGCCCTCGAGGGCAAGAAGCTGCCGATCTACGGCCGCGGCGAGAATGTCCGCGACTGGATCCATGTCGACGACCATGCCGGCGGGCTGCGGGCGATCATGGCCAGGGGCCGGCCGGGCGAGACCTATCTGGTCGGCAGCCGGTCGGAGCGGACCAACATCGAGCTGGTGCGCCAGATCTGCCGCATCCTCGACGAACTGCAGCCGGCGGCGCAGCCCTATGAGAGCCTGATCACCCACGTCACCGACCGGCCGGGCCACGATGCCCGCTACGCCATCGACCCGGCCAAGGCCGAGGCGGAGCTGGG
This sequence comes from Inquilinus limosus, assembly GCF_002195995.1. Taxonomy (GTDB): domain Bacteria; phylum Pseudomonadota; class Alphaproteobacteria; order DSM-16000; family Inquilinaceae; genus Inquilinus; species Inquilinus limosus_C. Next base: position 14,834 of record NZ_NHON01000045.1, on the reverse strand, counting down.
CTGGCGGCCGCAGCACAGCCTGGAGCAGGGGCTGCGCGAGACCGTGGCCTGGTACATCGCCAACCGGGCCTGGTGCGAACGGGCGGGCGAGCGCAGCCGCATCGGGCTCGGGCACGCCGCATGACGCTGGTGATCTTCGGCGCCGGGGGCCAGGTCGGGCGTGAGCTGACCGAGGCGGCCCGGGCGCAGGGCCTCGACATGCGGGCCTTCGCGCGGGCGGAGGTCGACATCACCGATGCCGCCGCGGTGGCCGAAGCGGTGCGCGGCGCCGACTTCGTCGCCAACTGCGCCGCCTACACCGCGGTCGACAAGGCCGAGGCCGAGCGCGACCGGGCCTTCGCCGTGAACGCGACCGCGCCGGGTGTGATCGCCCGGGCCAGTGCCGCGGCGGGCGCCGCCTTGCTGCACATCTCGACCGACTATGTCTTCCGCGGCGACGGCGACCGGCCGTGGCGCGAGGATGACCCGATCACGCCGCTGTCGGTCTATGGCGAGAGCAAGGCGGCGGGCGAGGCGGCGGTGCGGGCGGCGCTGCCGCGCCATGTCATCCTGCGCACCGCCTGGGTGTTCGCCGCGCACGGCCACAATTTCGTCCGCACCATGCTGCGCCTCGGCGCGGAGCGGCCGGAGCTGCGCATCGTCGCCGACCAGCGCGGCGGCCCGACCCCGGCCGCGGCCATCGCCGCGGCGATCCTGGCGATCCGCAGCCAGGCCCTGGCGCCCGGCTTCGACGGCTGGGGCACCTTCCATTTCGCCGGTGCCCCGGCGACCACCTGGCACGATTTCGCCGCCGCGATCTTCGCCGCGACGGGCCGGCCGGGGCCGGTGCTGCATGCGATCACGACCGCCGACTTTCCGACCCCGGCACGACGGCCGTCGAATTCGGTGCTGGATTGCGGCAAGATCGGCCGTGTGTTCGGGCTGGGGCAGCCCGATTGGCGGCTGGCGCTGTCTGCCATGGTGCGGACGCAATAGCGACGGAGAAGGGGGCCCGGCCGACGGGCCGGCTGCGTGTCTTTGGGGGAACGATTGGCTGAAGTGCTGGTGATCGGGCGGTCGAGTTTTCTGGCTCGCAGCTTCGTCGACGCCCATGGCGCCGGCGGCATCCGCCACGCCGCCTGGGCCGATGTGGCGCGGCCGGAAACCTTCGACGGCATCGGCTGCGTCGTGAATTTCGCGCTCGACCCGCGCTACATGCGCGAGGCCTACGACCCGGATCACGACTGCGACCGCACCCTGGCCGAGGCGATCGGCCGGGCGCAGCGCGACGGCCGCATGCCGGCGGATGCGCATGTGGTCATGGTCAGCACCCGCAAGGTCTACGGTCCCGCGGACGGCCAGCCGCTGGTCGAGACCCGCGTGCCGGCGCCGCAGGATTCCTATGGCCGCAACAAGCTGGTGACCGAGCAGCTGCTGCAGGACCGGTTCGGCTCGAACCTGACCATCCTGCGCCTGTCCAACGTCTTCGGCTTCGAGGATCTGCCTGGCCGGCGCACCTTCCTCGGCCTCCTGCTGCGGTCGCTGCGGGAAGAGGGCGTGATCCGCTACGACGTCAACCCGTTCACCGTGAAGGACTTCCTGCCGGCCGAGGCCTTCGCCGCGGCGCTGGTCAAGGTGGTGCGGGCGCGTCCCGGCGGGCTGTTCAATGTCGGCTCCGGCGTGGCGCTCGAGGCCGGCTGGCTGGCGATGTGGATCCTGGAAGGCTACGGCCGCGGCAGCCTCAGCATCACCGATCCGTCCATTCGCGATGCATTCACGATGGACGTGGACAAATTCGTCGCGCGCTTCGGCCCGGTCGCCGATCGCGACGGCATCCGTGCGGCCTGCCTGGCCATTGGAAGGAGACTTCGGGGTTGAACAAGATCGTCATCACGGGGGCCGCCGGCTTCCTCGGCTCGCATCTCGCCGACCTGTTCGTGGCGCGCTACCCGGAGTCCCGATTCGTCTTCTTCGACAAGATGACCTATTCGGCGGATATCGAGAACGTCGTGCACCACCTGCATGACCGCCGGCGCCAGCTGCTGGTGGGTGATATCTGCGATCCGGAGTTCTGCCGCCAGGCGACGGCGGGGGCAGACCTGGTGATCCATGCCGCGGCCGAAAGCCATGTCGACCGTTCCTTCATGAACGCGACCCGGTTCGTGCACACCAACGTGTTCGGCACCCACACGCTGCTGGAGGCGTGCCGCATCAACCAGGTGCCGCGGATCATCCATGTCTCGACCGACGAGGTCTATGGCGAGGTACTGGAGGGCGAGGTCGACGAGGACACCATCCTCAATCCGACCAACCCCTATTCGGCCTCGAAGGCGGCGGCGGAGATGATGGTCCGCAGCCTGATCCACTGCTACAAGATGCCGATCCTGATGATCCGCGGGAACAACATCTTCGGCGCCCGCCAGTATCCGGAGAAGATCATCTCCCGCTTCTGCCTGCGCCTGGTGCGCGGCGAGAAGCTGCCGATCCACGGCAATGGCAGCAATGTCCGCCACTACCTGGCGGCGCAGGACATGGCCGAGGCGATCGCCATGATCAACGAGGTCGGCCAGATCGGTCAGGTCTACAACATCGGGTCGGACGAGGAGTACACCAACCTCCAGGTCACCCGGATGATCTGCGACGCCTTCGGCGTGGAGATGCAGGAGGTGGTGGAGTTCGTCGAGGACCGGCCGTTCAACGACCGGCGCTACTCGATCTCCTCCAGCAAGCTGCGCAGCCTGGGCTGGGCGCCGAAGCGCCGCCTGGCCGACGAGATCCCGGGCATCGCCAAATGGTATCGCGACAACGCCAAGCGCTACGAGTGGGACGAGGTCTGACCGGGGTCAGGGTGGCTATTCGCTTTCCTCTCCGTCATGGCGAGGCGCGCAGCGCCGTGGCCATCCAGGGGCCGGTGCGAACCGGCCCCTGGATGGCCACGCCCCTTTCGGGGCTCGCCATGACGGTCTCATGTTTGACGGCGGGAATTGACGCCCGCCGCCGTTCCATCAGGACGGATCGACCCAGAAGGTGTCGGGGCGGTAGACCCCGAAATGGGCCCCCGGGTCCCAGGAGAAGATGCCCTTCTCCGGCACGTTGTGCAGCCGGGTCTTGACCACGACGGGCTGCAGCACGCCCTGCACCGTGCCGATCGAGGTCACCTCGTCGGCCTGGATCTTCACCATCTCGCGCATGATGGCGTCGCGGCGGGCGGCGTCGGTGGTGCCGCGCCATTCGGCATACAGGGCCATCAGCGTCTCGCCGAAGTCGAGGTCCGGCTTCTCGCCGGCACCGCCGCCGGTCTGCACGAACTGGCCCCATTTCGGGTACTGCAGCCAGTTCTGGTCGACCGGCGCCAGCTGCGACGGGCCTGTGGTCGGCGTGATCAGGCCGTTGTCCCAGCCCTGCCACACCGACATCACCGTGTCGCCGGCGAAGATCCGCTGCAGGAACACGTCGCGCTGCGACTGGGCGGTGTGCAGCGCCACGCCCATCTTGGCCCAGCTCTCGCGCACCAGCTGCAGCACATCGGCCTCCAGGCTGCGCTCGCCGGCGCTCTCGACCACGATCTCCAGCCGCTTGCCGTTCGGCATCAGCCGGATGCCGTCGCCGTCGCGCTTGGTCAGCCCGATCTCGTCCAAGAGGGCGTTCGCCTTGTCCAGGTCGAACCTGGCCCATTCGGTCGCCAGCGCCTCGTCATAGTAGGGCGACTGCGGCAGCACTGTGTTCTGGCTCGGCCGGGCCTGGCCGAAGAACACGGTCTGGTTGATCTCGTCGCGGTCGACGCCGAGCGACAGGGCGCGGCGGAAGCGGACGTCGCGGTTCAGTGCCCGCCAGTCCGGGTCGTTGCAGTTCAGGTTGGGGTACAGCGCCACCTCGGAGCCGAGCGCCGTCGGCCACAGCCGCACCTTGTAGCCGCCCGCCTGCTCGCCGGCCTTGAGGAAGCTGATATTGTCGAAGCGCAGGCCGCGGGCCTGCAGGTCGGCCTCGCCCGTGCCGGTCTTGGCCGGGATCAGCGAGCCCTCGACCACATTGACGATGACGCGGTCGAGATAGGGCAGCTGCCGGCCCTGGCTGTCGACCCGGTGGTAGTAGGGGTTGCGGACGAAGACGAAGCGCTCCGACGGCGCCTTGGTGGTGTTGACCCAGGGCTCCAGCTCCGGCAGGTCCGGGTTGGCGGAGTCGATCAGCTTGCTGCGCTGGTTGTACAGCGCCACCCAGTTGCGGGCGCCGGTGGCCTTGACCAGGGCGTCCAGCGCCGCGGCGTCGGTGTATTTCTTGTGGAACTGCTTCAGGTAGTGCGCCGGCGCGAAGATGTAGAGCGGGGTCGCCCCCGCGATCGCCGGCAGGAAGTCCGGGTTCGGCTTGGACCAGCTGTAGCGGACCGTCACCGCGTCCGGAAACTCGACCTTCGGCTGCTCGCCATCGACCAGCAGCCGGGTGTCCGGGCCATACGGCATCAGCTCCTTGTCCTGGGACACGTCCTCCCAGAAATAGCGGAAATCGTCGCTGGTGAAGGGCTGGCCGTCGGACCATTTGTGGCCCGGCCGCAGATGCAGGGTGAACACCTTCTCGCCGTCGACGTCGATCGACTGCAGGATGTCCGGGTGCAGCTGGAAATCCGGCCCGTAGGCGACCAGCCGGGCATAGCTGTAGGTGTTCATGATGCGGACGTCGCGGGCGCGGCCGGCCATCCAGGCGATCTCGCCGCCCGGCTTGCCCGGCTCCTTCTTCTCCGCCGCCAGATCGACGACGGAGGGATCCTGCGGCACGCGCTGCGCCACCGGCGGCAGCTTGCCGGCGGTGACGTCCTGCTCGTACATCGGCGTCTCCACCAAGGTGGGGGACGCGGCGCCGGCCGGGACGGCGACAGCCAGCGCTGCGGCAGCTGCAGCTGCCGCGGCAAAACGGTGAATCCAGGTCATCTGCCTACCCTGTTGTGGGTTTTGGTCGTTTCCCTCGAAGGCGGGCAGTATCTGCCGCCAGGGGCGACGTTGTGAAGCCGGACAATTGAGGCAGGCCGGCGCGTACCGGCCCGCTCCGTTGCTCGTCGGAACGGAGCGGTTGGTCTCGGGGTCATGGGTGGAGGATCCATTTTTGGGGCGCAGCGGCCTTTGGCGGCGGCGGCGGCACCGTAACGGCCGTCGGCGACACCGATGTGTCGAATTCGATCCAGAAACACTACGGCTGGATGACCTTCCGGCTACCCGCAGGGGCCGCGGCCTGTCCAGTCAGCTCTCCGCCGCCCGCACCCGCAGCGCCTCGTCGGCCACGACCTGCTCCTCGTCGGTCGGAATCACCAGCACGGTGACGGGGCCGTCCGGCGCCACGCCCAGCCAGCCGAGATGGCCGCAGATCCGGTCGCGGATCTCCGGCTGGTGTTCGCCGATGCCGGCGGTGAAGACCAGGGCGTCGAGCCCGCCGAGCGCGACGGCCAGCGCCGCCACGGCCTGGGCGATGCGGAAGGCGAAGATCTCGACGGCCTCGGCCGCCGCCGGGGCGGCGCTGGCCAGCAGGTCGCGGGTGTCGCCGCTGATGCCGGACAGGCCCAGCAGCCCGGCGCGGTGGTACAGCAGGTCCTCGACCTCCGCGACCTCCATCCCGTCCGGGCCCAGCAGATGCAGCAGCACCCCGGCGTCGAGCGCGCCGGGCCGGGTCGCCATCGGCACCCCGTCCAGGGCCGAGAAGCCCATGGTGGTCTCGACGCTGGCGCCGCCCTTGAGGGCGCAGAGGCTGGCGCCGCTGCCGAGATGGGCGACGACCACCCGGCCCGCCGCCAGCTCCGGATGGTCGCGATGCAGCGCATCGGCGATGAAGCGGTAGGACAGGCCGTGGAAGCCGTACCGCTTGATGCCCCGGTCATGCAGCGCCCGGGGCAGGGCGAAGCGGCGGACCCGGTCGGCCTGCCCGGCATGGAAGGCGGTGTCGAAGGACGCGGTCTGGACGATGCCGGGCCGCAGCGCCCCCAGCGCCTCGATCAGCCGCAGCGCCGGCGGCTGGTGCAGCGGCGCCAGCGGCACCAGCGCCTCCAGCTGCGCCTGCACCTCCCCGGTGATGCGGACCGGGGCGGTGAAGGCCTCGCCGCCATGCACCACCCGGTGCCCGGCCAGGGCCAGGCCGTCGAGGCCCAGCCGGTCGTCCAGCACCCGCAGGCAGCCGTCCAGCACGGCGCGCAGGTCGCCGGCATCCGCCACGCCGATCTCGATGGTGTCGGCTATGCCCTCCGCCTCCAGCCGCAGCGCCGGCGGCTGTCCCTTCAGGTCGAGCGCCGCCTTGGCCCGGCGCACCGCCCGGCCGTCCCGCGCCTCGAACAGGCCGAGCTTGATCGAGGAGGAGCCGGCATTGAGGGCCAGGATCTCCATGGGCATCGTCCGGCTCAGTCGAACGGCGCCGCGGTGCCGCGGCCGGGCCAGCGCCAGTCGGCGACGTCGGGCATGTCGCGGCCGTGCTGGCGGACATAGTCGTGATGCTCGGCCAGCCGCTCCTGGAACCGGCGGCGGGCCCGGTCGGCGTCGGCGCCGAGCTGCGGCAGCCGGTCGATCGCGGCGATCGCCAGATGGAAGCGGTCCAGCTCGTTCAGCACCACCATGTCGAAGGGTGTGGTGGTGGTGCCCTCCTCGCGATAGCCGCGGACATGGAAGTTGTCGTGGTTGGTGCGCTTGTAGGTCAGGCGGTGCACCAGCTGCGGATAGCCGTGGAAGGCGAAGATCACCGGCCGGTCGCGGGTGAACAGGCGGATGAAATCCTCCTCCGGCAGCCCATGCGGGTGCTGCTCCTTCGGCTGCAGCGCCATCAGGTCGACCACGTTGACCAGGCGGATGCACAGGTCCGGCAGCTGCTCGCGCAGCAGCGACACGGCGGCCACGGCCTCCAGCGTCGGCACATCGCCGGCGCAGGCCAGCACCACATCGGGGTCGCCGTCGCCCTCGTTGCTGGCCCAGCCCCAGCGGCCGATGCCGGCCCGGCAATGGGCGGCCGCCTGGTCGATGTCCAGCCATTGCGGCGCCGGCTGCTTGCCGGCGATGACGACGTTGATCCGGTCATAGGTGCGCAGGATGTGGTCGGTGACCCACAGCAGCGTGTTGGCGTCCGGCGGTAGGTAGATGCGGACGATGTCGGCCTTCTTGTTCACCACATGGTCGATGAAGCCGGGGTCCTGGTGGCTGAAGCCGTTGTGGTCCTGCCGCCAGACATGCGAGGTCAGCAGGTAGTTCAGAGAAGAGATCGGCTGCCGCCATTCCAGGTCGCGGGTGACCTTCAGCCATTTGGCGTGCTGGTTCACCATCGAATCGACGATGTGGATGAAGGCCTCGTAGCAGGAGAACAGGCCGTGCCGGCCGGTCAGGAGATAGCCCTCCAGCCAGCCCTGGCACAGATGCTCGCTCAGCACCTCCATCACCCGGCCCTCGGGCGCCAGGTGGACATCCTCGGGCAGGATGTCCTCCATCCACACCCGGTCGGTCGCCTCGAACACGGCGTCGAGGCGGTTGGACGCGGTCTCGTCCGGCCCCATCAGGCGGAAGGACCTGGGATTCTCCCGGATCACGTCGCGCAGCAGCTGGCCCATCGCCCGGGTCGCCTCGCCCTGGACGCCCCCGGGCTCCGGCACGTCGAGGGCGAAGGCGCGGTGGTCGGGGACGCTCAGCTCCCGCCGCAGCCGGCCGCCATTGGCATGCGGGTTGGCGCCCATGCGTCGGTCGCCTTGCGGCGCCAGCGCCTGCAGCTCCGGCACCAGCCGGCCGGCCTCGTCGAACAGCTCCTCCGGCCGGTAGCTGCGCATCCAGGCCTCGAGCTGGGCGAGATGCTCCGGCTTGTCGGCCAGGCCGGACAGCGGCACCTGGTGCGACCGCCAGAAGCCCTCGGTCTTCAGCCCGTCGACCTCCTTCGGCCCGGTCCAGCCCTTGGGCGTGCGCAGGATGATCATCGGCCAGCGCGGCTGGGCCATGCCGTCGGCCAGGGTGCCCTGGCGGATCTCGCGGATGCGGCCGATGACGATGTCGAGCGTCGCGGCCATCGCCTGATGCGTCGGTATCGGGTCCGACCCCTCGACGAAATGGGGCTCGTAGCCGAAGCCCTCGAACAGCCGCAGCAGCGCCTCGTCGGTCATCCGGCCGAGGATGGTCGGGTTGGCGATCTTGTAGCCGTTCAGGTGCAGGATCGGCAGCACCGCGCCGTCGGTCTTCGGGTTCAGGAACTTGTTGGAGTGCCAGGAGGCGGCGAGGGGCCCGGTCTCGGCCTCGCCGTCGCCGATGACGCAGGCGACGATCAGGTCGGGGTTGTCGAAGGCGGCGCCATAGGCATGGGCCAGGGCGTAGCCCAGCTCGCCGCCCTCATGGATCGATCCCGGCGTCTCCGGCGCTGCATGGCTGGGGATGCCGCCGGGGAAGGAGAACTGCCGGAACAGCCGGCGCATCCCCTCCCGGTCCCGGCCGACCTCCGGATAGATCTCGGAATAGATGCCCTCGAGATAGGTGTTGGCGACCACTGCGGGCCCGCCATGGCCGGGGCCGCAGATGAAGATCATGTCCAGGTCGTCGCGGGCGATCACCCGGTTGAGATGGGCGTAGATGAAGTTCAGCCCGGGCGTCGTGCCCCAATGGCCCAGCAGCCGGGGCTTGATGTGCCCGATCTCCAGCGGCTGCTCCAGCAGCGGGTTGTCGAGCAGGTAGATCTGCCCGACCGAGAGGTAGTTCGCCGCGCGCCAATAGGCATCGAGCCGCCCGAGGTCCCGGGTCTCGGCATGATGGTCTGTCATTCGTTCCCACCCTCGCTGCCAGTCGATCCGAACGCGGCGCCGCCTCGGGGACGGCTCTGCCGCGCATCGATCCTACCGCAGCAATAGAGGCAGTCGGGGTTTCGGCCCGGCCCCTGGGACGATTTTTAGCAGGGGGCGATCGCGGATCGATACGCGGGTATGACGCAGCTGGCGGACATGCCGCCGCGCCGGTTCCGCGCCCGGCGATGCGGCAACGCATGGCGACGGGCGGATGGAGCTACGGGTCGTGTCCAGCGCCGCCGGGGCCGATGTGCCCTAGGTCGCTGTCGCGCCGGATGCGGCCGGAGACCGGCGCCTGGCAACGGCAATGGCAACCCAGAGCGTCGCGAAGGCGATGTCGTAGAAGATCCCATAGGCGCTTTGGATTGCATTGATCACCACGGTGGCCGCCACCTGGATCACAAAGCAGATATAGAGCGGCAGGGCCGCGATGTCGCCGAGCAGGACCTTCCGCCGCGTCCATGACACCAGGGCGCCGATGGCGAAGCAGAACATCGGCGTGAACGGGCCGAAATCGACGTAGAATGGGCCGAACAAGGTGGTGTAGATGCCGACCCGCGGCATCAGGAACATCGCGGCCTCGCCATCATACGGCACGCCCCAGAGGATGGCTGCCAGGCGTGTGATGACATTGAAGCTATAGGTCCCGCCTTGATCGGCGTTCTGATAGTGCTCGACAAGGTAGGCGAATTCAGGAACTCCATGAACATAGTACTGAATGAAAGTGGTTGCGATAAAGAGGGTATTTCGTCCCCATTCTGGTAATTTGGATGCAAAATAAAAATAATCTTGTGTGACCGGAGCCAAGTGCGTGAAGGCTGAAAGCCTGATGACGTGTTCGACATTCAGGCCGATCTGTTGCAGGCGCTCAATGAATATGAGGCCGCCGGCATAGATCAGGCCGATGACGAGGACGCAGCATAAAGCGATCACCTTCCGTGACGTGTGCGGGAAGATGACAAGCCGGGAAATGATGATCATCCCGAGGCTCATGAACATGCTGGACCGGGACCCGATGACGATCGTGAGGATCGGCCACAGGGTCGCCAGCCCGATCGCCTTCCAGGCGTTGCCGACACGCTCGCCGTTCCGTTTCGCCACCGCGTGGATCATGTAGGGCACGATGGAGAAGGGGATCATGACGATGGAGATCATGGCGAAGGCGTTCGTGCCGGCGCTTTCGATTTTCTCGCGGTTCTTCAGAAATTCGGTGTCGATCGACAGGCCTCGCAGGAAGACCCAGTCGGCAACCCGCAGGGAGATGCCGATCATGCCGATGACGAAGCTGATCTCGTAGATCTGCTTCAGCGTTCGGTGCAGGTCGGCCGGGCGCATCGACGGGGCGACGTTCGTCCCCGGCTCGAACACGGCCAGGCCGAGCAGCAGGCCGATGAGGCAGCCGCCGAGGATCAGATACGGATAGTCGCTCCCGGCGCGGTAGAGTCCGATCGGAGCCAGGAAATAAAACGCACCCCATGCGACGCAAGCCGCCAGCAGGACGCCGATCGGCGTCAGCTTCCGCGGGTTGATAAGGCTGAATCCGGAAGATCGGTCCATCAGAAATTGTCGGCCATGAATTGACCGATCTTGGCCGCTCCGCCGGCGGATTGCCAGCCTCAAGCGCTGCCCGCGCCGCCGGCCTCGCCCAGCTCCCACCCTATTGCATATCAGCATAGGACGCGGAGCCCACTCGACTCACCCCCGCAGATCAGCCACGATCATCGTATTTCGGGGGGATTTTAATAATGCTGTCTGGAGATAGCGGGATTACCGCCCCGCTCCGAGCCCTGCGCGAGCACGGCGGGTAATGCCTGACATTGCGGCTTTCGACCGGTCCGCCATGGCCGATTGCGGCCAGGAGATGCACGACTTCGTCCGAGCCCTGTTTCCGATCTGCCGCAGCCTGACCGGTGATGGCGTGCGCCAGACCCTGGCCCATATCCGGGGCCTGCTGCCTGGCCTGACCGTGCATGAGGTGCCGTCCGGCACCCAGGCGTTCGACTGGACCATCCCGGACGAGTGGAACATCCGCAGCGCCCGGCTGACCGGCCCGTCGGGCGAGACGGTGGTCGATTTCGCCGACCACAACCTGCATGTCGTCGGCTATTCCGAGCCGGTCGATGTCGAGCTGTCGCTCGAGGAACTGCAGCCGCATCTCCATTCGATCCCGGAGAAGCCGGACGCCATCCCTTACGTCACATCCTACTACAGGCGGCGCTGGGGCTTCTGCCTGCCGGACCGGCGGCGCAAGACGCTGCCGCAAGGCCGCTACCATGCCGTGATCGACGCCACCCTGGCCCCCGGCCACCTGACTTATGGCGAGCTGATCCTGCCTGGGGCGAGCGACCGCGAGATCCTGATCTCGACCTATGTCTGCCACCCCTCGATGGCCAATAACGAGCTGTCCGGGCCGGCGGTCACCACCTGGCTGGCGCGCTGGCTGTCCGAGCAGCCGCGCCGGTACACCTATCGCATCGTCTTCATCCCGGAGACGATCGGGTCGATCACCTACCTGTCCCGCAACCTGCCGCATATGAAGACGGTGACCATCGCCGGCTTCAACGTCTCCTGTGTCGGCGACGATCGCGGCTATTGCTATCTGCCCAGCCGGCTCGGCGGCACCCTGGCCGACCGGGTCGCCCTGCATGTGCTGAAGCATCTGGCGCCGGACCACATCCACTACAGCTTCCTCGACCGCGGCAGCGACGAACGGCAGTACTGCGCGCCGGGGGTCGACCTGCCGGTATGCTCGATCATGCGGTCGAAATACGGCCGCTACCCCGAATATCACAGCTCGCTGGACAATCTGGATCTGGTGACCCCGGCCGGGCTGCGCGGCTCGTACGAGGCGCTCAAGGCCTGCCTGGTCTGCCTCGAGGGCAACGCCATCCCGAAGGTCACGGTGCTGTGCGAACCCCAGTTCGGCAAGCGCGGGCCATCCGCGTCGTTGTCGGGGGACATGTCGGAAGACCGGTCGACCCCGGCGGTCGCCACCATGGCGAACCTGATCGCCTATGCCGATGGCGACCACGACCTGCTGGCAATCGCGGAGAAGATCGGCGCGCCGATGTGGACGCTGATCCCGGTGCTGGAGAATCTGCGCCGGCACAACCTGCTCACCGACACCCGCGCTCCCGCCGACAGGCGGTCCGAATTCCGTGAAAGACAGGCGGCCAGGCCTCGCGCGCGTCGGTGAGCGCGCCGCACGTCCGACACCGCCAGCCGGCTTCACGGAGGTCCTGAAGAGACGGCGCGTTCGGGATGTTGGGCGCTTCAACTCGGGAAAGTTGAACGCAACGGACAGGGAACGCGGGATTTCCCCAATGATATCAAGGGGAAGAATGGTGCCGAAGCGGGGATTTGAACCCCGGACCTACTGATTACGAATCAGTTGCTCTACCCCTGAGCTACTTCGGCGCCGCAGGGCGCGCACCCTATACAGGGCACGCGCCGCAGCGTCAACGGCCTGGCAGCCTCAGGCCGTGGCGGCCGGGACCGGGGCGACGGCCGTGCCGGCCGCCGGCGGCAGCGGCGCGGGCAGCAGGGCGTCGATCTCGACCGGCGCCGGCGCCAGGCCGCGGGCCGGGCCGGGAATGCGCCAGGCCAGCGTGTCGAAGCCGTGGCAATGGTCGCACAGCGCCGACCAGCGGGCGGCGCGGGTGCCGCAGGCCTCGCACTCCCAGGCCTCGTCCGGCGCCGCGGTCTGCGCCTTGGCCAGCCAGCTGCGTGCCGCGATCGGGTCGTTGCGCTCCGCCGTCTCCAGATCGGCCAGCAGGCGGTAGACGCGCTGCGACGGCCCGACCTGCTCGGCCTTCAAGAGATGGGTGCGGGCGCTGCCCCACAGCTGGGCCGACAGCTCGGCCTCGGCCAGGGTCACCAGGCCGGTCGCCGAATCCGGCCGCAGCCGCACCAGCTTCTCCAGCCGCTTGACCTTCAGGAGCGTGCCCTCGTCGGCCGGGCCCAGCGCGGCATAGGCGCGGGCGATCTCCGCATGCGGGGCGCGGCCCCAGCTCTTCTCCAGCAGGCGCGCAGCCTGGGAGTCGCGGCCGGTCTGCTGCAGCAAATGGCTCTCCTGCAGCGCCGCCGGCACGAAATCCGGCTCCAGCCCCACCGCCTTGTGGGCGAAGTCCAGCGCCTGCGACAGGTTGCCGGTCGATTCCGCCTCGCGGCTGCGCTCGACCAGGATGCGGGTCTTGTAGCGCCGCCCGTCCTCGGCCGAGATCGCCTTGACCCGCACGGAGTGGGCCAGGCTCAGCTGGGCGTCGGCCCAGCGGTGCTGCGCCACCTCCAGGTCGAAGCAGGCGCGATGGGTCCAGGCCGCGTCCGGCCGCAGCGACCGGGCGCGCTGCGCCATCTCCAGGGCCTGCAGCGAATCCTTGTGCCGCAGCGACTGGTTCAACAGGCCGCGCAGGCCCAGGAACTCCATGTCCGGGCGGCGCAGCATCGCCTCGAAATAGCGGCTGGCAGCGGTGTCGTCGCCGGCCAGCTGCGCCGCCTGGGCCGACAGCAGCAGGGTCAGCGGCGGCTCGTCCAGCAGCACGTCGGCCTTGCGGGCGAAGCGCCGCGCCGCCTCGGCGTCGCCGGCCGCGACCGCCACCATGCCGCGGGTCAGGGCGCGATAGCCCTTCTCGCGGCGGGCGAAGCGGCGGCCCTCGACGAAGCGGCCCGGGGCCCGGCGCAGCGAGCGCCAGAAGCGGTAGAGATACGCCGCCAGCAGCATCAGCGCCGCCGCGGCCGCCATCAGCACCGCGACCGAGGTCTCGATCACTCGGCCCTGCCACTGGATCGCGACATGACCCGGCCGGTCCGCCAGCCAGACCGCGACCGCGATCAGGATGGCCAGCTTGAGGGCGTAGAGCAGCAGACGCTTCATGGCGCCTTCGGGGGCTGGGTGTCACCGGGAGCCGTCGCCGCCGACAGGCGCTGCACCGCCAGGGCGGACAGGCTCTGCAGCGCCGATTCGGCGGACAGCCGGGCCTCGGCCTGGCCGCGCCAGGCTGCCAGGGCCGAGGCCGCGGGGCCGCTCAGGCCCTTGACCGCCTCGACCGTGCCGGCCAGGTCGCCGCGCTGCAGCCGGCCTTCGGCCCGGGCCAGCACGGAATTGGTGTCGGTGCCTTCGACCTCGCCCGGGGCCGGGCGGACCGTGACCAGGCCCTGCACCACGGACAGGCTGCGGTCGACCCAGTCGCCGCTTTCCGGCTGGTCGGCCTTGCGCGCCGCCTCCGCCGCCTGGGCGAAGCCGGTGGCCAGGGCGGTGCGGCTGGGCACGCCCTTCGCCGCCGGCTCCAGCGCCGCCACGGCATTGGCCAGGCCGGGGTCGTTCTGGGCCAGGCCGCGCAGCAGGGCCAGCGTCTCGTCCAAGGGCGCGCCGGTGTCCAGCGCGCTGCGCAGCTGGCCGGCCGCCAGGCTCAGCGCCTGGGCGCCGGTGTCGCTGTTGCGCAGCCGCTCGACCGTCGCCTTGACCGCGTCGACCTGCTGCTGCAGCGCCGCCAGCGTGCTGCCATTGGCCTGGGCGCCGGCGGACAGGGTGGCGACCGTGTCGCCCAGCGTCTTCACCGCGGCCTGGGCCGATTCCAGCGCCGCGATCCGGGCCTCCAGCGCCGCCACGGCCTCGGGGGCCAGGGCAGGGGCCGCCGGGGCCGGCTGCTGCGGTGCCGGCGGCTGGGCCGGCTGCTGCGGCTGGGCGGGAGGCTGGCCCTGCTGCGGCGCAGCGCCGCCGGCCAGCTGGTCCAGCTTCTGCTGGATCGCGTCGACCCGGGCGGCCAGGTCGGCGCGGCCCTTCTCGATCGCGGCGGGGTCGATCGGTCCGCCGGGCGGCTTCTCCAGCGCCTCGACCCGCTTGCCGAGGCCGTCGATCGCCTCGGTGGTGCCGGACGGCAGGTCGGCCAGGCGCTTCTCGATGAAGGCGACGCGGTCGCCCAGCGTCGGCGATCCCTGCGGCGCCGGGGCCGGGGTGGCGGGGCCGAAGATCTTCGGCGACCAGATCGGCGACGTGACCGCGATCGCAGCGGCGACGACGGCGACGGCGGCCGCTGTCCAGGCCGACCGGGCGACATTGCCCGGCGGTTCGGCCGGGCAATGT
>NZ_NHON01000044.1 GCF_002195995.1 Inquilinus limosus | reverse complement strand
GCACGCTCCGGCGCCGGCCGCCCAGGCGCAGCTGCCGGCCGTCGCGGCGCTGGACCGCCCGCTCGGCGCCGCCTTGGCCAGCGAGCCGCCGGCCGCGCCGGTGCCAGGCCCCAATGACAGCCGCATCACGCTGCGCGCCAGCGCCGACAGCTGGGTCCAGATCCGCGACCGCCAGGGCGGGCTGGTGATGACCCGGGTGATGGGCGCGGGCGAGACCTATGCCGTGCTGCCGCAGGAAGGCCAGCGCCTGACCACCGGCAATGCCGGCGGGCTGCAGGTCGAGGTCGACGGCCAGCCGGTGGCGTCGCTCGGCGGCCCGGGCCAAGTGGTGCGCAACATCCAGCTGGATCCGCAGAAGCTGCGCGACCGGGCATCGGTGAACTGAGGCTGTGGCCGGGAATTTGATCCGGTGAGGCGGCTGGCGTGGATTTCGAGAACCGGAGCGCAGCGGACATTTCGTCCGTGAGCACCGGAAGCGCAGAAAGCCGCGTCAGGCGGCCACCGGGCGAATTCCCGGGACGCACATGGTCGCAATGCCGCCTCCCGGATTGCGGGATCGGCGCGAAAGGGCCATGTTGTCGCGCAACGAACGCCGCATCACCTAAGGTTCCGTCATGAGCGCCGCTGTCCGCGCCTATCGCCAGATCCAACGCCGGAAGTCCCGCCTGATCCATGTCGGCAAGGTCCCGGTCGGCGGCGATTCGCCGATCACCGTGCAGTCTATGACCAACACCCGGACCACGGACATCCAGGCGACGATCGACCAGATCCGGCAGCTCGAGATCGCCGGGGCCGACATCGTCCGGGTGTCCTGCCCGGACGAGGAATCCAGCGCGGCGCTGAAGCACATCGTGCCGGAAGTGACCGTGCCGATCGTCGCGGACATCCATTTCCACTACAAGCGCGGCATCGAGGCGGCCCAGAACGGCGCGGCCTGCCTGCGCATCAACCCCGGCAACATCGGCTCGAAGGAGCGGGTGGCCGAGGTGGTGAAGGCGGCGAAGGACCACAACTGCTCGATGCGGATCGGCGTCAATGCCGGCTCGCTGGAGCGCGAGCTCCTGGAGAAGTACGGCGAGCCCTGCCCGGAGGCGATGGTCGAGTCGGCGCTCAACCACATCCGCATCCTCGAGGATCACGATTTCTTCAACTTCAAGATCTCGTGCAAGGCGTCGGACGTGTTCCTGGCGGTCGCCGCCTATCAGGCGCTGGCCGAGGCCTGCGACTACCCGCTGCATATCGGCGTCACCGAGGCCGGCGGCCTGCGCAGCGGCACGGTGAAGTCGTCGATCGGCCTCGGCATGCTGCTGTGGTCCGGCATCGGCGACACCGTCCGCGTTTCCCTCTCCGCCGATCCGGTGGAGGAGGTGAAGGTCGGCTTCGACATGCTGAAGTCGCTCGGCCTGCGCCATCGCGGCGTCAACATCATCTCCTGCCCGTCCTGCGCCCGGCAGCAATTCGACGTGATCAAGACCGTCGAGGTGCTGGAGCAGCGCCTGGCCCACATCACCACGCCGATGACCGTCTCGGTGATCGGCTGCGTGGTCAACGGCCCGGGCGAGGCGACGATGACCGATATCGGCTTCACCGGCGGCGGCAAGGGCACGCATCAGGTCTACATCAACGGCCTGCCGAACCACCGGCTGAAGGACGAGGGCATCGTCGACCACCTGGTGTCGCTGGTCGAGGACAAGGCCAAGCAGATCGAGGCCGAGCGCGCCGCCGCCGAGGCGGAAGCGGCCCAGGCGGCTGAATGAGCCGCCTGTCCGGCCGCTAGCGGGCCCGTCATCCCTTGACCGACCGGCCCGTTCCCCTGATTTGAGCCTTCCGTGCAACTCGACGAAAACCTGAACCGCGTCCTGTCTCGCGTGGCCGAGCTGCGCGACGGCATGGGCTCCGGCAAGCTGTCGCCGGACCAGTTCACCGCCTATTCCAAGGAATATTCCGAGCTCGAGCCGATCGCGGACGAGATCACGGCGCTGCACAAGGGCCGGGCCGAGCTGGCCCAGCTCGAGGCCATGGCCGCGGCCGAGACCGACCCGGAGATGAAGGCCCTGGCGCAGGAGGAGCTGTTCGCGCTGCGCGACAGCCTGCCGGCGTTGGAGCGGCGGGTGCAGGTGCTGCTGCTGCCGAAGGACGAGGCCGACGACCGCAACGCCATCCTCGAGGTCCGCGCCGGCACCGGCGGCGACGAGGCGGCGCTGTTTGCCGCCGACCTGTTCCGCATGTATCAGCGCTACGCCGCGATCCGCGGCTGGCGCTTCGAGGTGATGGACATCGCCGACACGCCGCTGGGCGGCTACAAGGAGGCGTCGGCCGAGATCAGCGGCCGCGGCGTCTTCGCCCGGCTGAAGTTCGAGAGCGGCGCCCACCGCGTCCAGCGGGTGCCGGAGACCGAGGCCCAGGGCCGCATCCACACCTCCGCCGCCACCGTGGCGGTGTTGCCGGAGGCGGAGGAGGTCGACGTCCAGATCGACGACAAGGACCTGCGGGTCGACGTGTTCCGGGCCCAGGGCGCCGGCGGCCAGCACGTCAACAAGACCGAGAGCGCGGTGCGCATCACCCATCTGCCGACCGGCATCGTGGTGGTGATGCAGGACGAGAAGTCGCAGCACAAGAACCGCGCCAAGGCGATGAAGATCCTGCGCGCCCGGCTGTACGAGGCCGAGCGCGCGGCCAAGGACGCAGTGCGGGCCGCCGACCGCAAGAGCCAGGTCGGCTCCGGCGACCGGTCGGAGCGGATCCGCACCTACAACTTCCCGCAAGGGCGGGTGACCGACCACCGCATCAACCTGACGCTCTACAAGATCGAGCGGGTGATGGCGGGCGAGGCGCTGGACGAGCTGGTCGAGGCGCTGATCGCCGAGGACGAGGCCGCCCGCCTCGCCGCCCTCGCCGACCAGCCGTGAGTCTGCGATCCAGCGACGCTTGCCCATTTGAGTTCCCCCTCCCCTTGCGGGAGGGGGAACTCAAATGGGCAAGCGTNCCCAATGAGTCCCCCCTCCCCTTGCGGGAGGGGGGCAGGGGGAGGGGGTTCTCCCGGCCAGAGCCGAGGACGACGTTTCGCGGTTCAGTCTGCGAAGCAGGTCGCTTTCGCGCGCAGACGCGCGCAGACCCCTCCCCCTGCCCCCCTCCCGCAAGGGGAGGGGGGACTCATTGGGGTTGCGGCCCGATCGCCCGATGACCACCCGCACCCCCAAGATCGCCGAAGCCCTGCGCGAAGGCACCGCCCGGCTGGCCGCTTCCCGCATCGACAGCGCCGCGTCCGACGCCCGCATCCTGCTGATGCATGCGCTGGGCACCGACCGCACCGGCCTCTTGTCCCGCGCCGGCGAGGCCGTGCCGGCGGAGGCCGCCGCGCGCTATGCCGGGTACCTCGACCGCCGCGCCGCGCATGAGCCGGTGTCGCGCATCCTCGGGCATCGCGAGTTCTGGAGCCTCGATTTCGCCCTCGGCCCGGCGACGCTGGACCCGCGGCCGGACAGCGAGACGCTGGTCGAGGCGGCGCTGGCCGCCGTGCCCGCGGGGCGGCCCCTGCGCGTGCTCGATCTCGGCACCGGCACCGGCTGCCTGCTGCTCGCCGTGCTGCACGACCGGCCCGGCGCCTTCGGCGTCGGTGTCGACCGCAGCGAGGCCGCGGCCCGGGTCGCGCGGGACAATGCGTGGGCCCTGGGCCTCTCCGGCCGCGCCGCCTTCCTCGTCGGCGACTGGGCGACGGCGCTGGCCGGCCGCTTCGACCTGGTCCTGTCCAACCCGCCCTACATCCCGGAGGCGGACATCGCGGCGCTGGAGCCGGAGGTGCGCGAGCACGACCCGCGCCTGGCCCTGTCCGGCGGCGCCGACGGGCTCGACGCCTACCGGGCCCTGGCGGCCGCGCTGCCGGCCCTGCTGGCGCCGGGCGGCACCGCGGTGGTCGAGCTCGGCATCGGCCAGGCGGCCGATGTGACGGCACTGTTCCGCGGCGCCGGCCTTGACATCGCCGGCACGCCGCACGATCTGGCAGGCATAGCGCGTTGCGTGATCGCGACGTCGCGGTAAAAAAACCATTGGCCCGACGCCTGATTGCCGTTAGGGTCCCCTTATTCCGTCATTTCCGGGCTTGACCGCTTGAGGCGGCCGCCATTCCGGCGCTGGAAGCGACGATGACGCTGGGCCCGGCCGCATCAGGCGGCGGCGAGGGACGGCAGCGCGGAAACAGCGATCTGCAGAAGCAAGGCTGATGAGACCAGGACCGAATTCGCGGCGTGCGCGCGGCAGGAACGGCGGCGGTGGAGGTGGCGGCGGCGGTGGCGGCGGCCAGCAGCGCCGGCCGAACGCACTGCCCAATCGCAACCAGACCATCGACAGCAACGGGCCGGACATCCGCATCCGCGGCAACGTCTTCCAGGTCTACGACAAGTATATGGGGCTGGCGCGCGACGCCCAGGCGTCGGGCGACCGCGTCATGGCCGAGAACTACCAGCAGCATGCGGAGCATTATGTCCGCATCATCAACGCCATGAACGAGGCCTATGGTGGCCCGCAGCACCAGCCGGGCGGCGGCCAGGACGGCGGCCGCGAGCAGCCGGGCGTCGATGCGGATTACGATCCGCTGACCAGCCCGGCGCCGCAGCGCCGCGAGTTCGAGCCGCGCAACGACGGCGGCGACCGCCAGCAGCGGCGTGAGTTCGAGCCGCGCGAGGGCGGCGAGCGGCCGCAGCGCCGCGAATTCGACCAGCGTGACGGCGGCGACCGCGGCGATCGCCCGCAGCGCCGGGAGTTCGAGGGCCGGGGCGAGGGCGGCGACCGCCAGAACCAGGGCTTCCGCGACCGCGACCAGGGCTTCCGCGACAATCGCGGGCCGCGCGACCAGGGCTTCCGTGACCAGAACCGCGACCGCGGCGACCAGGGTCAGCGCGACCGCTTCGGCGGCCAGCCGCGCGACAACCGCCAGGACTATCGCGGCGACCGGCCGCAGCCGTCCGTGGCGCTGAACGCGCCGCAGCCGCACATCCCCAGCCCGCTCGACCCGGCGCCGGTCGACATGGCCGCGTCCTCGGCCAGCTTCGGCGCCGATCCGCGCGACCAGGAGGACAGCGGCATCGACACCGAGCTGGCGCTGCCGGCCTCGATCATCGCCCGGCCGCGCCGGGGCCGTCCGCCACGCGCGGCCGCCCCGGAGGTCGAGGTGGCGTCGTCGGACCAGCCGGCCGCCGCCGCTCCGGTCGAGGCGCCGGTTCCCGCAGCCCAGCCCGAGGCATCGGCCCAGCCGGGCCTGCCCGGGGTCGCGACGGAGGAGGCCCCGGCCGCGCCGAAGCGCCGGCCCGGCCGGCCGCGCAAGGTGAAGGCGGCGGAGGACGCCCCGGCCACCGAGCCCCCGAGCGGCGAATAACGATCCGAACCCAGCGAAAGCCCGGCCCGTGCCGGGCTTTCGTCGTTTCGGGGAACCGCGTCCCGGACCCTCCTGTTGCCTAGGTATCTCCATGAGATCCTCGCCGAAAGGAGGACCGATCATGCGCAAGACCCTGATGACGGCGGCGTCCGCCGTTGCCCTGCTGGCGCTGCCGGCCCTGGCGCAGACGACGACGCAGCAGCCGCCCGCCACGACGACCACCCCCTCGACCAGCGCCCCCGCGGCGGCGGCCCCGGGCGGCGGCACCGTGCCGGAGGGGCAGCAGCAGCTCCCTGAATCCCATATGCTCGGCTCCGACCTGATCGGCGCCAGCGTCACCAACGCCAATGGCGATTCGATCGGCAAGACCTCGGATGTGCTGGTCGACAAGGGCAGCAAGACCGTGGATGCCGTGGTCATCGATGTCGGGGGCTTCCTCGGCATCGGCTCGAAATCCGTGGCGATCCCGCTCGACAAGCTGACCATCGGCGCCCGGCCCGATGAGGGCGTGAAGACCGCCATGACCAAGGAGCAGCTGGAGGCGCTGCCGGCCTTCGAGGGCCGCAAGGCCGAGGAGCCTGCGGCCCCGGCCACCGGCACCATGGGCGGCAGCGGCACCACCGGGACCACAGGCAGCGGTTCGGGCAACTAGCCTGGCCGCCTGTTCGTCGCCGGCAGGGGCGACGGAAGAGCCGCCCCGTCGGACCGGGAGCGATCCCGGGCCGGCGGGGTGGTCTCGTTTTGGGGATGGGCTCGCTCGAGAGATCCGCGCTAGGCCCTCGCCGTCATTGCGAGCGCAGCGAAGCAATCCAGGGCCGGTGCGCACCGGCCCCTGGATTGCTTCGTCGGCTCCGCCTCCTCGCAATGACGGCGTTGGGAACTCTGAAGAGCCCGCCCTCACCGCACCTTGAACAGCGGCACCAGGGGCTCGCAGCGCAGCTCCGCCCGCACCCGCTGCTGGCCGATCGCGGCCGAGAGCAGGGCGAAGACCTCGTCATAGATGGTCAGCACCCGGTCGACATCGGCCTGGCTGTGGGCATAGCTCATATTGTGGCTGCCCAGCGACAGCAGGCCGCGGGCGAAGATCTCCTGCAGCCACAGTGTCTTGATCTCGAAGGCGCTGGTGTCCGGCTGGTCCTTGATCAGCAGGAAGGTCCAGGACGGGTGGCCGGACAGGGACAGCACCTCGCCCAGCCGGTGCCGCTCGACCAGCGCCGCGGTGCCGTCGCGCAGCGCCGTACCCAATGTGGCCATGTGCCGGGTCACCGGCTCGCGCACCACCTTGTCCAGCGTCGCCCGGGCCGCGGCCAGGGACAGCGTCTCGCCGCCCATGGTGAAGGAGAAGAAGATCTCCTCCATCTCCATCATCAGGTCGCGCCGGCCGCACACCGCCGACAGCGGATAGCCGTTGGCGATGCCCTTGCCCAGCGTGGTCAGGTCGGGGGTGACGCCGAACAGCTCCTGCGCCCCGCCATTGGCGACGCGGAAGCCGGTGATGGTCTCGTCGAACACCAGCACCGCGCCGTGCCTGGTCGCCCGCTCGCGCACGCCCTCCAGATAGCCTTCGGCCGGGAAGGCGACGTTCATCGGCTCCATGACGATCGCGGCCACCTGGCCGGCATGCTCGTCCAGCAGCCGGTCCAGCGCCGCCAGGTCGTTGTACGGGAAGCTGTGGGTCAGCGCCCGGGTCGATTCCGGCACGCCGCGGTTGCGGGCGGTGGCGCCGATATACCAGTCCTGCCAGCCGTGATAGCCGCTGACCAGCACATGGTCGCGGCCGGTATAGGCGCGGGCGACGCGGACGGCGCCGGCGGTGGCGTCCGACCCGTTCTTGCCGAAGCGCACCATCTCGGCCGACGGCACGATCGCCACCAGCCGCTCCGCCACCTCGGCCTCCAGCGGGCTCGACAGGCTGAAGATGGTGCCGTCGCCGACCTGCGCCTTGACCGCCGCGGTGACGTCCGGGTCGTTGTAGCCCAGCGTCACCGAGGCCAGGCTGTTGATGAAGTCGATGTATTCGTTGCCGTCGACATCCCACAGCTTGCTGCCCTGGCCGCGGGCGGCGAAATAGGGCGACACGCCGAGCGGATACTGCGTGATGCTCTTGCTGAAGGTCTGGGCGCCCAGCGGGATGGTCCGCCGGGCCCGGTCGAGCATCGCCTCGGATGCCGCATAGCGTTCTGACACTTTGGTCCTCACGGTTTGGTCAAGGCGGCGTCCTGGGCGAGCGAGCGCTCCAGGCCCTCGTTCCGCCGGTGGACGCGGTTGAGCGCGGCGATCTCCGGATGCGCCGCCAGGAACTGCAGGATGTCGTCGGTGCCGAAGGCCGGGTTCGCCGGGTACAGCCCGGCATAGACCGCCCGCACCAGGGCCAAATCCTCCGGCGTGTCGACGGTCCAGCGCTCGGCCGACAGGTCGGTGTCGCCGACCAGGCTGCCCAGGCGGAACCGCTCCGGCCGGGTGTAGATGAAGCGGGTGACGTGCTCGCGGTCGGACGACAGCGTGGCCTCGCGCCAAGCCGTCTCCAGCACCTCGGCGCGCATCACCTCGGCATCGAGCCCGTCGGGCCAGCGCGGCGTCAGCGTGTTGCAGGAATGGTCGTAGCCGCCGGCGACATGCAGCTCGACCAGCCGGTCGATCAGCCCCGGGTCGATCAGCGGGCAGTCGCCGGTGAGGCGCACGATCTGGTCGGCGCCGCTGCCCGAAGCGGCGGCGTGGAACCGGTCCAGCACGTCGTCCAGGCTGCCGCGGAAACAGTCGATGCCGATGCGGGCGGCAAGCTGCACCAGCGCATCGTCGGCGGGCTCGGTGCTGGTGGCCAGCACCAGCCGGTCCAGCGTCCGGCAGCGCCGCAGCCGCTCGACCTGGCGCGCCAGCATCGGCTCGCCCAGCAGGTCGGCCATCACCTTGCCGGGCAGCCGCGACGAGGACATCCGCGCCTGCAGGATCGCCAGCACCGTCATGTCCGCTCCCAATAGCTGGTGTCATCCAGGATGAAGCGCCCTGCGGCCGCGGTCCAGCCGGGGAAGGGCTCGGCCGCCACCAGGCGGCGCAGCCCGATCTGCTCGAAGGCCATGCGCGCCGTCAGCGCCACCGCCTCGTCCCGCCAGGCCTCGGGGACGCCCTCTACGGCGACCATAGCCTCGCCCGCGTCGCGGTCCACCGGGCCGAGCCGCACGGCGCCACCGGCGTCGCCACCCTCCTTCGCCAGCACCGCCAGCACTGCGACATCGCCCGACGCCATCGGCCGCAGCGCCACGCCGCCGCCGGTCAGGATCGCAGCGGGGCGGCCGCCGGAGGGCCACAGGGCCGGGTTCAGCACCAGGTCGTCGGTGGAGGGCACGATCGTGATCGGCGGCGGCGCGGCGGCGACGGCGCGCAGGATGCCGGCCAGCTCCTCCGGCCGGGTGACGCCGACCAGGGTGGTGCCGATCTCCGGCCGGCCGATCACCGTGCCCAGCGCCGCGGCCAGCGGGTCGGCGGCGCCGACGGCGTCGCGCCAGCGCCCGACCAGCGCCTCGGCCGCGGGCGACACCCGGGCGGCCTGGGCGGGCGGGGCCAGCAGCAGCCCCTGCAGGAAGACCGACCGGGCGTGCAGCTCGATGCCTCGCTCACGCAGATCCGCGAGGAGCGGCGGACCGATCCGCCCGTCGACGGCATTCCAGGGCAGCTGCACGAGGTCGAGCGGATAGCGCTCCAGCACGGCGGCGAGCTGCCCGGCGCTGTAGACCGAGGCGCCGATGCGCTCGACCTCGCCGGCCCGCTTCAGCGCCGTCATCGCCGCCCACAGCGCCGCGCCGCCGGGACGCAGCAGGTCGTTGGCGTTGTGGGTCAGCAGGCCGGCCAGCCGGTCGCGGCGCAGCTTCGCCCGCGATGCGGCGAAGGCGTCGCGCACCGCGCGCCCGATCTCGTCGGCGTGGCGCAGACCGCCCAGATGCGGCGTCTTGGTGACGATGCGGAAGCGGTGCGCCGCCGGCAGCACCTGGCCCAGCACCTGCTCGGCGGTGCCATAGGCGGGGGCGGTGTCCAGCACGCCGATGCCGGAAGCGGCGGCGGTCTCCAGGATCGCCGCCACATCCTCCGGCGGGCAGATGCCGCGGTCATTGGCGATGCCGTAGTCGAGCCCGAACTGGGCGGTGCCGAGGCCCAGCGCCGTGGCGCCGCGCCAGGGGGCGGGGGCTGCGCTCAAGATCCGGCCAGGCGGCGCTTCGGCGCGGCCCCGGCGCCCTCGTCCTCCAGGACACGGCGCTCCAGCGCCTCGAGCTCGGTCTTGTACAGCGGCAGCTCGCGGTCGAGGAACTCGCCCAGCCGGGTGGCGAAGCCCTGCCGCGGCAGTGCGGCGATCAGCTTCAGCATGACGTCGTTGCCGGGCCAGAACTGCCCGCCGCGCCGGGCCTTCACCGCCTCGTAATCCTGGTGCAGGCAGCAGATCATCACGGCGTTGCTGACCGTCTCCCGCCCCTTGACGAAGCCGCGCCGCATGATCCCGTCGGTGTAGTAGCCGAGCAGCTCCAGCCACTGGTTCCAGCGCGCCAGGCCGGGATGGGCCTGGCCGGCCCACACCCGGTCCAGCCCCATGCGCTGGAAGGCATGCTCGGTCACCCGGGCCATCGCCTCCAGCTGCATCAGCTGGCGGGCCGGCGGCGGGTTGCCGACCACCAGCGAGATCTGGGCCGAGCGGGCGACCCAGTCGATCGCCGACAGCGAGATGATGCCATGCAGCGGGCCGCCACCCTTGCCGCAGATCAGGGCGGCGAAGCGGTCGCGCTTGCGGATCGATTCGAGGAAGCCGCGCTGGTCCTCGACATGGTTCGGGTAGATGCCCTGGGCCAGCCAGCGCGTCGTCTTCGCGTCGTTGAACCAGTCGGCCCAGCCATCGGTGATCGCCGCCTCGGACGGGACGCAGAGGTCGAGGGTCTCGCCCTCGATGAAGACGGAGTAGTGCTGCGTCTCATCCGCCATGCGGGCGAATCCTTCCGGGGCTCTGCGGTCGCGCGCGCGGCCCGGCCCGGCGCCTGCCGGTGGTTCCTTCGTCGTGGCGCAGCACGGTCGGCAAATCAGCGATCCGCAATCGGTGGTCGAAAACGCCCTAGCAGCGGACAACCGGCCGGTCCTGTCAAGCGGAACCGGAGGGCCGCCCGCCCTATCCCGCTATGCATCCGCCGGCAGCAAAAAGGCGCATCCCGGAGGATGCGCCTTCAAGCGTCGCGAGGGTGGTCCGAAGGGCCGGATCAGGCCTTCTTGAGCTCGGCCTCCAGCTCCGGGATCAGCTTGAACAGGTCGCCGACCAGGCCGTAATCGGCGACCTGGAAGATCGGCGCCTCCTCGTCCTTGTTGATGGCGACGATGACCTTGCTGTCCTTCATGCCGGCCAGGTGCTGGATCGCGCCGGAGATGCCGACGGCGATGTACAGGTCCGGCGCCACCACCTTGCCGGTCTGGCCGACCTGGTAGTCGTTCGGCACGTAGCCGGCGTCGACCGCGGCGCGGCTGGCGCCGATCGCGGCGCCGAGATGGTCGGCGATGCCCTCGAGGATCTTGAAGTTCTCGGAGGAGCCCATGGCGCGGCCGCCGGAGATGATGATCCGGGCCGAGGTCAGCTCCGGCCGCTCGGACTTGCTCAGCTCCTGGCCGACGAAGCTCGACAGCCCGGCATCGGCCTTGGCCTCGACCGCCTCGACCGCGGCCGAGCCGCCTTCGGCCGCCGCCGCCTCGAAGGCGGTGCCGCGCACGGTGATCACCTTGATCGGGTCGGAAGACTGCACCGTGGCGATGGCGTTGCCGGCATAGATCGGCCGCTCGAAGGTGTCCGGCCCGTCGACCGCGGTGATCTCGGAGATCTGCTGCACGTCGAGCAGGGCGGCGACGCGCGGCATCAGGTTCTTGCCAGCGCTGGTCGCGGTGGCCAGCACATGGCTGTAGCCCTTGGCGAGGTCGACGACCAGCGGCGCCACGGTCTCGGCCAGCTGGTGCTCCAGCGCCGGGGCCTCGGCCAGCAGCACCTTCGCCACGCCGGCCACCTTGGCCGCGGCGTCGGCCGCCGGGCGGGCGCCGGCGCCGGCGACCAGCACATGGATGTCGCCGCCGATCTTCTGCGCCGCGGTGACGGCGTGCAGCGTGGCGGGCTTCAGGGTGGCGTTGTCGTGGTCGGCAACGATCAGGATCGACATGTCTTGGTCCCCCGCCCTCAGATCACGCGCGCTTCGGTCTTCAGCTTGGCCACCAGCTCCTGCACGCTGGCGACCTTGACGCCGCCCTTGCGCTTCGGCGGCTCGGCCACCTTCAGCGTCTTCAGCCGCGGCGCCGGGTCGACGCCGAGATCGGCCGGGCTGACGGTGTCGAGCTGCTTCTTCTTCGCCTTCATGATGTTCGGCAGCGAGGCGTAGCGCGGCTCGTTCAGGCGCAGGTCGGTGGTGATGATCGCCGGCAGCTTGACCCGGATGGTCTCGAGCCCGCCATCGACTTCGCGCGTCACCAGGGCGGCGCCGTCCTCCAGCACCAGCTTCGAGGCGAAGGTCGCCTGGCCCCAGCCCAGCAGGGCAGCCAGCGCCTGGCCGGTCTGGTTGGCGTCGTCGTCGATCGCCTGCTTGCCCAGGATCACCAGCTGCGGCTGTTCCTTGTCGACCAGCGCCTTCAGGATCTTGGCCACGGCCAGGGGCTGCAGCTCGACATCGGTCTGCACCAGGATGCCGCGGTCGGCACCCATCGCCAGCGCGGTGCGGATCGTCTCCTGCGCCTGGGCCGGGCCGACCGACACGGCCACGACCTCGGTCGCCTTGCCGGCCTCCTTGGCGCGGATCGCCTCCTCGACCGAGATCTCGTCGAAGGGGTTCATCGACATCTTGACGTTGGCCATGTCGACGCCGGACCCGTCGGCCTTGACCCGGACCTTGACGTTGAAGTCGATCACCCGTTTGACCGGGACCAGGATCTTCATCGGCTCGCACTCCATCGGACGGCGCTTTTCGCGCTGCAGTATGACGCTTTTAGTGCCCAAGGGCGGGATCGGCAACCGCCCCGGGCGGATCGCGAACAAAGGCCCGGATTCCGAGGCTCCGGTCCATCCGGTCCGCGACGGTTTGTGCTCCCCCGCCGACGGCGATGCGCTTACGGCTTCGGCTGGCCGGGGTCGAAGGTGGGCCCGCCCATGCAGGGCGCGACGATGTCGGAGCACTGGGCGGTGCGGAGATAGCCGCCGGAGGTGCGGTAGCGGACCTCGGCGACACGGCCGTCGACCAGGGTGAAGGTGGCCTCGCAGTAGTTCGGGTCGAGCGCGCTGGTGCCGATCTTCTGGCCGATGCCGGCATTGACCGGGCTGATGCCCATGTCGGTCCCGCCCGAGCCGCCGAAGCCGCCGACGCCGGCGGCCTCGTCCGCGGACATGCCGGCGCTCTGATAGGTCAGGTAATGGGTGTTGCCGTCGGCACGGCTGCGGGACGGCGTGCCGGCGCAGGACAGCAGCCGCGCCTCGCTCAGCCCGACCAGGTCGCTCTGGGCCGTCAGCGCCTGCTGCTGCCGCGCCTCGCGGTCGGAGCAGCCGTTGAGGACGAGGAAGGCGATCCCGGCCAGGACGGCGTGGCGAAGGGTCATGGGGCAACTCCGAGAGCGGAAATCAGGTTGGCGGCCACGATAGCACGCCCGGCGGGAACGCAACCCGCTTCGTGGCCGGTTATAATTGTTTGCCGATGCGTTCGGCCATCGCCTGCGGCGACAGCTGCGGCGGCAGCACGTCCAGCACCTGCCAGTCCGGCCCCATCAGATAGGTGAAGGCGGTGTGGTCCATCGAGTAGGAGCCGTCCGGCTGCGGCGCCTTCTTGTAGTAGACCCGGAAGGCCTTGGCCGCCGCGGCGATCTGGTCGGCCGACCCGGTCAGGCCGACCATGCGGGGATAGAAGGCCTGGGCGTACTGGCCGACCACCTCGGGCGTGTCGCGCTCCGGGTCGACGGTGATGAACACCGGCACCACGCCCTCGGCCTTCGACCCCAGCGTGTCCAGCGCCGCCGCCATGGTCGACAGCTCGGTCGGGCAGACGTCGGGGCAGTTGGTGAAGCCGAAGAAGATCAGCGCATCCTTGCCGGCGAAGTCCTTCTCGGTGACCGGCTTGCCGGCCTGGTCGACCAGCGCGATCGGGCCGCCGACCGAGCCGAAGCCCTGGCCGACGACGCCGCGGCCGCCCGGGGGGCCGAGCCAGAAGGCCACGGCCGCCGCGATGGCGATCGCCGGCACCGCCAGCGCCAGGGACCGCAGGATCCGCTTCCTCCACATCTCGACCGGCCTTCCAGCTTGCGTCATCGTCTGCCGTCATAGGCGCTGCGGCCTCCGGACGGAAGCGCGCGCGGCGTCGCAGAACGGACGGATGGTATCATGGCGGAGAAGGCGCAGCCCGGCGCGGCCGGCGGCGATGCGGATGCGGAAAGCGGCTCGGTCGGCGACGACAACCGCGGCCGGGCCCTGGTGGCGCTGGAGATCATGCGCCGCCGCGGCCTGATCGACCCGGCGACCTACGAGGCCCGGCGGAAGGAGATCGAGGAGGCATAGGAGCCGTTCGAGAATGCGCTGGGGTGAGTCGGCTGGCGGTGATTTTGAGAACCGGAGCGCAGCGGACGTTCAAGTCCGTGAGCGCCGGAAGCGGAAAAATCGCCGTCAGACGGCCGCCCCAGTAGCATTATCGGACGGCTCCTACATCAGCACGGCCAGCAGCACCGGCAGGGTCAGCAGGCTGATGATGGTGCCGACGACGACGGCGCCGGCCACCTCCTCCACCGGGCCGCCATAGCGGGCGGCGAACAGGTAGTTGAACACCGCCGGCGGCATCGCCGATTGCAGGATCAGGATCGCCGCGGTCGGGTGCGGTATGGCGAACAGCCAGACCACGCCGTAGCCGGCGGCGAGGCCGAGGCCCAGGCGCAGCGCCGCCAGCCACAGGGCGCGGCCGAGATTGGCGATGCGCAGGCTGGCCAGCGACACGCCCAGCGCGATCAGCATCAAGGGCAGGGTGACGCCGCCCAGGAGCTCGGTCGCGTTGCCCAGCCAGCGCGGCGCGTCG
The DNA here is from genome assembly GCF_002195995.1 of Inquilinus limosus. GTDB lineage: Bacteria > Pseudomonadota > Alphaproteobacteria > DSM-16000 > Inquilinaceae > Inquilinus > Inquilinus limosus_C. The sequence continues at coordinate 38,827 of NZ_NHON01000044.1, read as the reverse complement.
ATGCCGCCGGCGGCGAAGGCGATGGCCAGCAAAATGGCGTAGATCGTCGGGGTTTTGAGGATCTCGGTCCACCGGCTGTGGCCCGAGGCGCAGGAGACGCCGACGGTGAACTGCAGCAGCGTCATGGCGGCGGAGAAGGGCAGGGCCAGCGCCAGCCCCTCGTCACCGAAGGCGAAATAGGCGATCGGCAGGCCGAGATTGCCGGCATTCGGCAGCATCACCGTCGGCAGCAGCGGCCGCACCGCCCGGCCGGTGAGGTACAGCGCCAGCCCGCCGACCAGGCCGCAGGCGAAGACCGACAGCATCGCCAGCCCGGCCTGGCCGATGATCTCGCCGGCCGGGACGTGGAACTTGGTCAGGGTCGAGAACACCAGGCAGGGCGACCCGACATAGGTCACGAGGCGGGTGACGAAGCCGAGGTCGAAGGGATGGCGCGACCGGGCCCAGACATAGCCGACGGCGGCCGAGGCGATCACCGGCGCCAGCACCGGGATCAGGGCGGCGATCAGCTCCATCATCGCGGCAGCCCGATCATCGGGCGATCGCCACCGGCCCGCCGGTCGCCTCCAGGCAGCGGCGCATGGCCAGGGCCACGACCACGCCCAGCCAGGCGCCGGCGACGATGTCGGCGGGGTAGTGCGAGGTGACGACGACGCGGCTCAGCGCCACCAGCCCGCCCAGCAGGGCGAAGGCCCAGCCCCAGCGCGGGAACAGGATCCACAGCGCCGTCATCGCCGTGGCCATGGTCTGGGCGTGGCCGGACGGGAAGCTGTTCGAGAACAGGTCCCAGCCGAAGGGGTGCGGCGCGAAGGCGTCCTGGCGGAACAGGTGGCGCGGCCGCGGCCGGCCGATCACCGCTTTCAGCAGCCAGTTGGTCACGGTGGTGGCCAGCAGCGCCGCCAGCATGAAGCCGAAGCCGCGGGCCCGCTTCAGCCGCCGGGCGCGGACATCGCCATGGGCGGCCAGGAAGGCGGTGAAGCGGTATCCCAGCCAGGCCAGGATCGCCAGCGCGTACCACCACACGCCCAGGCCGATATCGGTGAAGACCTTGACCGCGGCGATGATGGACGAGCCGCGATGCGCCTCGAACCACAGCGCCGCCGGGCGGTCGGCGAAGGCGACCAGCAGGGCGCACAGCACGGCGACGGCCAGGAAGCTGGCCAGGACCGGGCGGTCCAGCAAGCCGGCACGTTTTGCCGCGATGGTGTCCGATCGACCCACTGCCCCTCCGGAGTTGTCCGTCCTGTACGACGGAACCGCGGCCGGGTGAAACGGCGTTCCGGGCATCCGAGGGTCCCGGATCTGTAATACCGGTGGCCTTTGAGATCGGCTCTCCGGTTCTTTCCCGTGATGGCCACGGCGCTGCGCGCCTCGCCATCACGGGTCAAGATCGCGGCCATCGGCATGATTTCAAGAAGAATATGTAAATTGCATATATTGATCTCAATAAAAATGTATATCTAAGATATAGCCGACGCCGCGATGTGAATGGACAGGAGCACAGCATGGGCGACCTTCATCCGGATGCCGGCCTCGACCTGCGCCCGGTCGCCGGCCGCATCGGCGCCGAGATCCGCGGCCTCCGCCTCTCCGGCGACCTTGGTGCCGAAACCCTGGACGGTCTCCGCGCTGCGCTGCACCGGCACAAGGTGATCTTCCTGCGCGGCCAGGACCTGGACGATGCCGGGCAGGAGGCGTTCGCCCGGTCGCTGGGCGACCCGGTGGCGCATCCGACCCAGCCGGTGGCGACGGGTGCCGATTTCCTGCTCGAGCTCGATTCCGCCCGCGGCCAGCGCGCCAACTCCTGGCACACCGACGTCACCTTCGTCGACGCCTACCCCCAGGCCTCGATCCTGCGGGCGGTGACGGTGCCGGAGTTCGGCGGCGACACCATCTGGGCCAACACCGCCACCGCCTATCTCGACCTGCCGGCGCCGCTGCGCGGCCTGGCCGACCAGCTCTGGGCCCTGCACAGCAACGATTACGACTACGCCGCGTCGCATCCGGAGGCGACGGCGGAGCGGCTGCGCTACCACCGCGAGGTCTTCGCCTCGACCGTCTACGAGACCGAGCACCCGGTGGTGCGGGTGCATCCGGTCACCGGCGAGCGCACGCTGGTGCTGGGCCATTTCGTGCGGCGCTTTCTCGGCCTGTCGGCCAATGAATCGGCGCAACTCTTCGCCACGCTGCAGGCCTATGTGACGCGGCCGGAGAACACGGTGCGCTGGCAGTGGCGGGCCGGCGATGTGGCGATCTGGGACAACCGCGCCACCCAGCATTACGCGGTCAACGACTATGGCGACCGGCGGCGGGTGGTGCGCCGCGCCACCATCGCCGGCGACATCCCGGCCGCCATCGATGGCCGCCGCAGCGTGACGCGGGTCAAGGCGGCGCGGCAGCCGGAGGCGGCAGCGGCCTGAGCCGTCTGTCTCCGAGGAAGCGAGTCTCTTTTGAGCGCTCAACGCCGTCATTGCTTCGCCTCCGCGCAATGACGGCGAAGGGCCGTGCGATCGCAATAAACACAATGTTCATTGCGGCTATCCTGATTCTCGTTCATGATATGTTCCATGAATGAGGCGCCATCCGAACCGATCAAGCCGACCGATCCCGACATGCTGTGGACCGGCTGGGCGCTGCACATGGTGCGCGAGGCGGCCGAGATCGACATGCGCAGCAAGCGGATGACCGAGCGGCAGCAGGAGACGGCGGACAGGGATTCGTCGGTCGAGTTCGGGCTGATCCAGTCGCGGCTGTCGCGGTCGCTGCGGCTGTCGGTGGCGCTGGCCGAGCGGATCCGCACCGAATACCTGATGCGCCGGGACGGGCGCGAGGCCTCGGGCGAGCAGCAGCGCCGCCGGCAGAAACGGGAGCAGGCCGTCGACAGCGTCGTCAAGGCGATCGCGACGCCCGCCGATGGCGATGGCGACTATCTGCGGTCGGTGCTGTGGAAGCGGCTGGTCGAGGACGAGATCCTGGACGCGCAGCTCGACAGCCTGTCGGAGGAGGCGTTCGTGCAGGCGGTGTGCCGCAAGATCGGCCGCCCGCCGCCCTCGATCCCGCTGCCGCAGGGCTGCGGCGAGGTCGAGGCGGTGGACGCCCCGCAGGCGAAGCCCGCCGAAGCTGCCGATCGGGAACCGGCTGAGGATCGTGCATCGGCACCGGACGATCCCGGCACGGGCCGGCCCGTGCCGCCGCCGTCGAAGCCGGACAGCAGCTAACCGTCCCGGCACATCCTCACCGTCATTGCGAGGAGGCGAAGCCGACGAAGCAATCCATCGTCCCGCATGAGCAAATGCATGGATTGCTTCCCCCGGCTCAGGGCCGGGGTCGCAATGACGGTGTGGGTGGGAGAATCAGTGTCGAGAACCGCTCCCTTTGCCTCTCCCGTTTACGGGAGAGGTCGGAGGCGCTTGCGCCTCCGGGTGAGGGGATTTTGTCGAGGCCGGGACCCGCCCTCACCCGGTCTCGCTATGCGAGCCCGACCTCTCCCGCCAGGCGGGAGAGGCAATCTAAGAGATATCCATATATGTCCTCGGCCAATCCCTGCGACCGTGCGCCCCTTGCCCTATCCCCTCCAGGGGGATAGGTTATCTTCATGAGCCACGCCAACAATCCCGAGATCCTAGGCCGGCTGAAGCGGGCGCAGGGGCATCTCGCCGCCACGCTGCGCATGGTCGAGGCCGGCGAGGACGGGCTCGCCATCGCCCAGCAGCTCCAGGCCGTCGTCAAGGCGGTGGAGAAGGCGAAGACCATGCTGATCCTCGACCATGTCGACCATTGCGTCGCGCATCTGGCGAACGGGGCCGAGGGCCGTGACGCCCGGCTCGCCTCGCTGCGCGAGATCACCAAGTATCTGTGAGGCCATCAACGCCATGTGCTGCCGCGTCGCCGTCGAACGGGTCTACCGCGAGCTCTGCGCCCGGGCCGAACCGCCGGAATGGGCCTTCGAGGCCGCGCTGACCCTGTACCGCCACAACCATCCGGAGGTGCCGGTCGCCATGGCCACGCGCGAGGTCTGCGACTGGACCGGCCATCCGGCCCAGCTCCTGCTCCACTGAACCGAGAGGCGGCGATGCACAGCCATTCCCTCGACGCCTGGCGGCACGACCACCTGTTCCTCGGCGCCGACCACGACCGCAACGAGCGCCGCACCCGCTGGGTGGTGGCGCTGACCGCGGCGATGATGGTGGCCGAGATCCTGGGCGGCCTCGCCTTCGGCTCGATGGCACTCCTGGCCGACGGGCTGCACATGGCCACCCATGCCGGGGCGCTCGGCGTCGCCGCGCTGGCCTATGGCTATGCCCGCCGCCACGCGCGCGATCCGCGCTTCGCCTTCGGCACCGGCAAGCTCGGCGACCTCGCCGGCTTCGCCAGCGCCCTGGTGCTGGCGGTGGTGTCGGTCGGCATCGGCTGGGAATCGGTGCTGCGCCTGCTGAACCCGGTCGCCATCGCCTATGACGAGGCCATCGTCATCGCGGTCGTGGGCCTCGGCGTCAACATCGCCAGCGCCTGGCTGCTGCATGACGGCGGCCATCACCACGGCCATCATCACGGGCACGGTCACGGACACGACCATGGGCACGGCCACGATCACGATGACCACCATGGGCATCACCAGGACGACGATCATCACGCTGATGGGCACCACGCCCATGGCCATCACGACCGTGACCACAATCTGCGCGCGGCCTATTTCCACGTGCTGGCCGATGCCGTGACCTCGGTCGGCGCCATCCTCGGCCTGCTCGCCGGCCGCTTCTACGGCTGGGCCTGGATGGATGCGGTCATGGGCATCGTCGGCGGCATCATGATCGCGCGCTGGTCCTGGGGCCTGCTGCGCGATTCGGGGGCGGTGCTGCTCGACACCGTGCCGGATCCGGGCCTGGCCGAATCGATCCGCGGCCGGATCGAGACCGGAGGGGACCGCATCGCCGACCTGCATCTCTGGCGCGTCGGGCCGGGGCATGCCGCGGCGATCGTGTCGCTGGTCAGCGACCGGCCGCTGCCGCCGGCGCAGTACAAGGCCCGGCTCGGCGGCCTGCCCGGCCTGTCGCATGTGACGGTCGAGGTGAACCGCTGCGAGCACCAGGCGGCGGCGTGAGGCGGCCTGCGGCGGATTGCCGTGGCGCCTTCCGGCGGCTATGCAGCCATCCTGCGCCCGCCAAGCCCGGCCGGTCCGGAGGATGAGGAACCCGATGCTGCGCCGCCTGCCGATCGTCGCCGCCGCTGCCGCCCTGGCGCTGACCGCGCCGCTGGCCCTCGTCCGGGCCGAGGTCGCGGCCGGCCAGGTGGCCGGCGCCGCCGGCCTGTCCGACCGGCTGGCACTGACCGCCCTGGTGCAGTCGCTGCGCGCCGGGCTCGGCGCCACCGACAGCGCCACCCTGTTCCTGGAAGACTGGTGTGGCCGCTACGGCCTGGCGCCGACCGCCAAGATCGTAGCCAAGCGCGTGCCCGGCGAGGTGAAGCTGACCGACCAGCAGCGGCAGGAGCTGGAGATCACCGATTCGGCCGAGCCGGTGGTGTATCGCCGGGTCCAACTGGTCTGCGGCGACCAGGTGCTGTCCGAGGCCGACAACTGGTACCTGCCGAACCGCCTGACGCCGGAGATCAACGCGACGCTGACCGGGACCGACACGCCCTTCGGCCGCGCCATCCGGCCGCTCGGCCCGTCGCGCCGCACCCTGTCCTCGACCGTGTTGTGGCAGGCGCTGCCGGAGGGGTGGGAGCGGATGCCGGCCGCAGACCTTGCCGGCTGGGCCGCCGCGGCGCCGGCCCCGGCCTATGACCCCTCGGCCTCGCTGTTCGAGAACCGCGCCATCGTGCTGCGCCAGGACGGCAAGCCGATCTCCGAGGTGCGCGAGACCTACAAGATGCCGCTGATCGCCTTCCGCTTCCGCTGAAACGCAGAAGCCCGGCCGAAAGGCCGGGCTTCGCGTCGATCGATCCGGGGCCGTGCCTTACTGGGCGTCGGCCGCGACCTGCAGCTTGACGATGGTGTCCGGGTTGGCCGGCGGCTCGCCGCGCTTGATCTTGTCGACGAACTCCATGCCCTCGACCACCTGGCCCCACACCGTGTACTGGCCGTTCAGGAAGTCGCCATTGGCGAACATGATGAAGAACTGGCTGTCGGCGCTGTTCGGGCTCTGCGCCCGGGCCATGCCGACGGTGCCGCGCTTGAACGGCGTCTGGGTGAACTCGGCGTCGATCTTCTGGCCGGAGCCGCCCATGCCGGTGCCGGTCGGGTCGCCGGTCTGGGCCATGAAGCCCTCGATCACGCGGTGGAACTTGACGCCGTTGTAGAAGCCCTGCCGCACCAGCTCCTTGATCCGGGCGACATGCTTCGGTGCCAGGTCGGGGCGCAGCTCGATCACCACCCGGCCATAGGTCAGGTCGAGATAGAGCGTGTTTTCGAGATCGCGGGCCGAAGCCCCCTGGGTGATGGCCATGGCGAGGAGAAGACTCCCGAGAAGTTGGAAGAAACGCGTCATGCGCTGGGCGCTCCAGACGGGTCGCAAGAAGTGGCGAGACACAAGCACGGGTCGGGCCCGAGAGCAACCCGGTGCGGCATGCGGCCCCGCGCGATCAGCAGCCGTCGGCCGTGTCCGGCCCGGCATAGCTCCGGGTCAGCGGCAGGCCGTACTGCTGCAGCAGCGCCTTCTCGGCATGGCAGAACCTGGTGGCGGACCGCGCCGTCTCGACCGGCTGGAACATGTCGCTGGTGGTGCCGACATCCTCGCCCGGCACCAGGCGGTAGACAGTGTAGTCGACGAGGCTGGGGCCGGGGATGCCCTCCTCCGGGTCGAAGCCCCGCTGGGCGACGAAGACGAAGGTGCCGGGCTGGCCGTCGATCTTGCCGCGGACGAAGCGCACGCTGCGCACCACGTCCTCGCCGGTGTGCGGGTCGTCCCGGATGGTGTCCTCGAACCCGCCGCCGTCCTTGGTCAGGGTGTCGAAGCCCACCACCTCCGGCATGCCGCCGTTGCCCGCCATCAGCACCAGGTACAGGTCGTAGCCATGGGCGTTGCCGTTCTCGCGCCAGCCCAGGGTGACGATGGCGCTGCGCCCGTCCGGCGCGAAGCGCTCGATCGTGTTCGGCCCCGGCTTCAGCGGGATCGGCGCCAGCTCGGTGAAGCGGTGCTTCGCCGGCTCCGCCGCCGCGGCCGGTCCGGCGGCGCCGAGGGCGAGGAGGGCGGCCAGCAGCAGGCGCAAGCTCATGGTCGGTCTCGTCTGATTCGGAAGATCGCAGGATGGGGCGGCGAATGCGGCGCGGTCAGGGCGCCGGGGGCAGCGGCAGGCGGCGGCTGTCCTTGATGGTGTCGAGCACGATGCGCGAGCGGATGGCGGAGACGCCGTCGACCCGCATCAGGCTGTCCATGATGAAGCGCGACAGGTCCTTCAGGTCCGGCGCGACCACCCGCAGCTCGTAGTCGGCGTCGCCGGTGACGGCGCAGCATTCGACGATCTCGGGGTGGCGCTGCACCGCCTCGCGGAACGCCTCCGCCGTGAAGGCGCCGTGCTTCTCCAGGGTGATCGAGATGTAGGCGGCCACCGACAGGCCGATGCGGTCGGGGTCCAGCAGGGCGGCATAGCCGCGGATCACCCCGGCCTCCTCCAGCCGCTGCAGCCGCCGGGCGCATTGCGACGGCGACAGCAGGACCCGTTCGGCCAGGGCGATGTTGCTCATCCGGGCATCGTCCTGCAGGGCCGCGAGGATCCGCCAGTCGAAGCCATCCAGCGTCTCCGTCGCCATCTCCGGGCATCCTCGCCGTGATCGATGCGCGAATCGCGCATGGCGGACCATACGCCCGGCCGGTGCCTCCGTCAGCCCGGCGGACGGGCCGTCGATGTTCCCCTTGGGTTCTCTCTTCGGCATGCCCACATGAACGGAAACGGGACGCGCCGGTCCGGCGCCGTCCCCTCCGCTCCCAAGGTCCTGCCATGCCCGGCTACGAAACCCGCTTCCTCCTCGACGCCTCGGCGCCGGGGACCGAATCCTCGACCCCGACCGCCGCCCCTGCCGGCGGCGATGCGCTCGACGCCTATTCCCGCACGGTGATCGACGCCGTGCGCGCCGCGGCGCCCGCGGTGGTGCATCTGCGCGTCCTCGGCAAGGGGCCGGACGGCACAGTCGGGCCGCGCGGCAGCGGCTCCGGCGTCATCTTCACCCCGGACGGCTTCGTCCTGACCAACAGCCATGTGGTGAACGGGGCGACCAGCATCACCGCCACGCTCAGCGACGGCCGCAGCGTCGTCGCCTGGCCGGTCGGCGAGGACCCGGACACCGACCTCGCCGTGCTGCGCCTGCATGACAGCGTGCCGGGCTGGGCGCCGCTCGGCTCCTCCGCCGCGCTGCAGGTCGGCCAGTTGGTGGTCGCCATCGGCAACCCGCTGGGCTTCGAGGCGACGGTGACGGCCGGCGTGGTCAGCGCCCTCGGCCGGTCGCTGCGCGGCCAGTCCGGCCGGCTGATCGACGGCGTGCTGCAGACCGACGCGGCGCTGAATCCCGGCAATAGCGGCGGCCCGCTGGTCGACGCGCTGGGCCGGGTGGTGGGCATCAACACCGCGATGATCGCCGGCGCCCAGGGGCTGTGCTTCGCCATCGGCGCCGACACCGCCCTGGTGGTGGCGTCGGAGATCATCCGTCACGGCCGGGTGCGGCGCGCCTCGCTCGGCATCGCCGGCCAGACCATCCGGCTGCCGCGGCCGACCCAGCTGGCGCTGGGCCTGCCGGCCCGGGGCGGCGTGCGGGTGGCGGAACTGCTGCCCGGCGGCGCCGGGGCGGCGGCGCTGCGGACGGGCGACGTGATCCTGGCGGTGGACGGGCATCCGGTCGACGGCGTCGACGCGCTGCACCGGCTGCTCGGGGCCGAACGGGTCGGTATCGCCACGGTGCTGCGCCTGCTGCGCGACCGCAAGGTGGTGGAGGTGCCGGTGACGCCGCGCGAGCGGGCGGGGTGACCCGCCTGTCCCTCAGTTGAACTTGGTCGCCATGCTGACGCCATAGCCGATGATGCCGCCGCCGGACAGCGCCACCGCCGGCAGGTCGTGCGTCTCGATGTTCCCGAAGTTCTTCTCGCGCGTGTAGAAGCCGGCGAGGGCGTATTGCGCGTCGTAGAACTCGCCCAGCCGCTTGGCATAGGCCAGCTGCTCCGGCCCGTCGGTCGGCTGCTGGGTCTGCGTCTGGATGTAGCTGTGCAGCGCCATGTTGACCTCGCGCTGCGAGGCGATGGCGGTGCCGGGATACAGCTTCACCCGCTCGGCCATGAAGCCGGCGGCCCTGGCCTCGGCCGCGTCGTTCTGCTTCGCCGAGACGCGCTTCAGCCCGTCCCAGGCGTCGGTCAGGTCGGGCCAGGCCATGCCGGCCTGGCGGTACAGGCTCTTGGCCTCGCCGGGGTTGCGGGCCTCGGCGGCCTTGGCCTGGGCCAGCAGGGCCTCGCCGCGGCTGCGGTCGAAGGCGGCTTCGCCCTGGACGGCGCCGCTCTGCAGCACCGTGGGCGGCAGCGCCGGCTGGTGCGGCTCCGCGGCGCAGGCGGCGAGGGCGAGCAGGGCCAGGGGGATGAGGAGGCGCGGATGCATGGCCCATCCTTTAGCGCAAAGCGGCCCGCGCCGCCATGGACGGCGTGCCGCGACGGCGGATCAGCCGCCGCGCGGCTTCAGCCCGCAGCCGCGCAGGATCAGCCCGGTGACGTGGCGGCTGGCGACCAGGAAGACGTCGTCATCCATCGCCTCGCGGCCCAGCACGGCCCGGATCTGGGCCTCGAAATCGGCATAGGTCTGGGTCACGGCCCACAGGCTGAAGACCAGGTGCCGCGGGTCGACCGGCGCCATCCGGCCGGCGGCGATCCAGCCCTCGATCACCCGGGCCTTCTCGTCGATCGTCCGCTTCAGCTTGCCGGACAGGTAGTCGGCGACCTGCGGCGCGCCGTGGATGATCTCGTTGGCGAAGACCTTCGACGCCAGCGGCCGGCTGCGGGACCAGCGCATCTTGTCGCGGATATAGGCCGTCAGCGCCTCGGCCGGGTCGCGCTCCGGCACCAGATGGTCGAAGGCGTCGACCCAGAGGTCGAGGATGCGGGACAGCACGGCGCGGTACAGCGCCTCCTTGGTGCCGAAATAGTAGTGGACGTTGGCCTTGGGCAGGCCGGCGCGCTCGGCGATGCCCTGCATGGTGGCGCCGGAGAAGCCGGCCTCGGCGAACACGCCCTCGGCGGCGTCGAGGATCTGCGCCTCACGGGCCCGGCGCAGGCGGCCGCCCGAGCCAGCGCCCGGCCGCGGTCCCAGGGCGGGGCCGGCGTCGTCGTCCGGCGGGTCCAGCGTCTCGGCATCGGTCATGCCGGCATCATCGGCCGGATGGCCGGCCCCGTCGATAGGCTAGCGGCCGGGCGCCGGCTCCGCCGTCCGTGGCCGGGCTGGTCGGGCGCGGTCCGCCTCGCCGCGTCCGGCCAGGGCGATGCCGGCGATGATGAAGACGCTGCCGACCAGCGCCGCGGCCTGCGGCACCTGGCCCAGGATCGGCCAGGCCAGCAGCGTCGCCACCACCGGCTGGCCGTAGCCGGCGACGGCGGAGAAGCCGGCGTCGAGCGTGCGCAGCGCCCGGGCGACCAGCAGCTGGGAGGCGAAGGCGATCAGCGCCTGGGCCGCCAGGTTCAGCCAGCCGGACGGCGCCGCCGGCAGGATCCGGTCCTGCAGCAGCGCCACCGGCAGCGCGCCCAGCGCGGCGCCGACCAGGGTCCAGAAGGTGACGGTGGCGGCGTCCCGCCGCCGGCACAGCGCCGCCGAGATCAGGAAGCACACGGCGTAGAACAGGGCGGCCAGCAGGGCCATGCCGTTGCCCAGCAGGTCGCCGCCGGCGGCGCCGCGGGCCCCGGCCAGGATGGCGATGCCGAGGAAGGCGACGAGGCCGCCGCCGACCACCCTTCCGTCCGGCCGGCACCACCGCCACAGCGCCGGCAGCAGCGCCACCAGCAGCGGGTAGATCATCACCAGCAGCGTCGCCTCCAGCACGCTGGTGCGCACGATCGAGGCATTCCACAGCACCAGGTCGGCGGCCAGCATCACCCCCGCCAGCAGGGCCAGGCCGATGTCGCGCGCCGGCATGCCGGGCGACCGCCAGGCCACGATCGCCGCCGGGATGCAGCTGAGCGTCAGGCGCCAGAAGGCGGTGGCGGCGGGGTCGACCGGGCTGGTCCGGACCAGGATCGGGCCGATGCCCGACAGGCCGACGCCGGCATAGAGCCGGCCGAGGGCGTTCCAGCGCATGTAACCATCTTTCTGACGTTTGCCGGTAACGATATAGGCCTCGCTGAAACCTGTCAAAGGGGCTATGCTGGTTTCATGCCTTGTGAGCACCCGTCCGAACCGCAGCTGGTCGGCGGCTTCGCCTGCCTGGATTTCTGCAACACCGTGTCCGGCTGGGACGGGCCGGGACCGCGGGAGCGGGCGGGCACCCCCGCCGCTTTGGCCGCGTGGTGCGCCCGCGTCTTCGGCGAGACGCCGCGGATCGATGCGGCGGGCTGGGCCCGGCTGATCCGGCTGCGCGCGACGCTGCATGCGGTGCTCGACGCCATGGCGACCCGGGCCGATCCGCCGGCGGAGGCGGTGGCCGAGCTGCAGGCGGAGGTGGCGGAGGCCGCGGCCCGGCGCCGGTTGACCGTCACCGCGGCCGGAGGCGCCTGGCGGGATGCGCCGCCCGCGGACGGGACGGCGGTACGGCATCGCCTGGCGATGGACGCGCTCGACCTCCTGCTCCAGGGCGAGCCGGCACGGCTGAAGCGCTGCGCCGGCCATGACTGCGCCTGGCTGTTCTATGACCGCAGCAAGAACGCCAGCCGGCGCTGGTGCCTGATGGCCGATTGCGGCACCTCCGACAAGGTCCGCCGCTTCCGCCAGCGGCAGCGCTCGGGCGATGCTGTCTGAGGCTGGCCGGTCTCACCCCACGCGTCGGTACAGGCCGGGATAGTCCAGCACCAGCTCGTTGGCGTCGGTGCTGATCTCGGCGGTGAAGCCGCTGCCATCCAGCGATTCGAAGCGCCAGCGCCGCAGGGCGAGGTGGGTGTAGCGCTGCGACGCGGCGAAGGGCACCAGGTCCGGCAGCGGCAGATAGGCCACCCGGATCTCGGCCGCTTCGCCGGGCTCCAGCCCCAGCCGGCGGATCGGCAGCGTGTTGGTGAAGGGCGTCGCCACCAGGTCGACATCGATGCAGCCGTCCAGCTGCGGCAGCGGCGTGCCGTCGCCGGTGGTCCAGGCGCCGCCGCCATCCGCGATCAGCCGCAGCCGCCGGTCCCCGGCATGGTCGGTCACCGCCACCGACCGCACCCGCCATTCGGCATCCATCACCATGGTGTAGCTCAGGGCCCATTCCACGCCTTCATCGCCGCCGATCACCACGCTGTCGGCCTGAATCCAGGCGCCGCTGCGGTGCAGCCGCAGATGCTCCAGGCCGATGCCTTGGGCCGGGGCCCATCGGACATGTCGGTCCATGCGCCGTCTCTCCCGCGCTGCCATTTATCGTTCCTGAAATGTTCCTAGCATGATTCGACGCCCTGAAACAAACGCAAATGATAGCCACTCTCAATTGAAAATAGAGTTGACCATTTGGTCAGGTTCTCGATACCGTTCCGCTCAGGTGAGGTGCGGGGCCGCGATCGAAACCGGGAAATCCGGATGCGGCGTCGGGATGTAAGCCGGGGATGGCGGGCGAGGGGCCTGCCGGATCGGGTCATCGGAGGCTGGGAATGACGACGGGATCCGACATCGCGGCCGGGCGCCTCGGCGCCGACCGCATCGCCGAGGACTTCGCGGAGATCCATCCGCCGCTCGACCGGCGCACGGCGCTGATCGAATCCAGCCGCTGCTATTTCTGCTACGACGCGCCCTGCATCGAGGCCTGCCCCACCGGGATCGACATCCCGGCCTTCATCAAGGGCATCGCCACCGACAATGTGAAGGGCGCGGCGCAGACCATCCTGACCGCCAACATCATGGGCGGCATGTGCGCCCGGGTCTGCCCGGTCGAGGAGCTGTGCGAGGACGCGTGCGTCCGCAACCACCAGGAGGAGAAGCCGGTGGCGATCAGCGCCCTGCAGCGCTACGCCACCGACCATGTCTTCCTGCGCGACGAGCAGCTGTTCAGCCGCGCGCCGTCGACCGGCCGGCGCGTCGCCGTGGTCGGCGCCGGCCCGGCCGGCCTGGCCTGCGCCCACCGCCTCGCCGTGCTGGGCCACGACGTCGTCGTGTTCGAGGCCAAGGCGAAGGGCGGCGGGCTGAACGAATACGGCCTGGCCGCCTACAAGATGGCGGACGGCTTCGCCCAGGCCGAGCTGGCCTACATCCTCGAGATCGGCGGCATCGAGATCCGCGCCGGCGTGGCGCTGGGCCGCGACGTCTCCCTCAGCGAGCTGCGACGCGACTACGACGCCGTGTTCCTCGGCCTCGGCCACAACGCCGCCAACGCCCTGGGCTGCGACGGCGAGGCCCTGGCCGGGGTGGAGAGCGCGGTCGATTTCATCGCCCGGCTCCGCCAGGCCGCGGACAAGGGATCGGTGCCGGTCGGCCGCCGTGTGGTGGTGATCGGCGGCGGCAATACCGCGATCGACGCCGCCACCCAGGCCAAGCGGCTGGGGGCGGAGGAGGTGACGCTGGTCTACCGCCGCGGCGCCGAGCAGATGACCGCCACCTGGAAGGAGCAGGACTGGACCCAGGTCAACGGTGTCACCGTCCGGCACTGGGCCCAGCCGCGCCGCATCCTGGGCTGGCCGGCCAACGGCCGCGGCCCGTCGGTGAAGGAGGTCGAGTTCGAGCACACCCAGCTCGACGCCCAGGGCCGCCTGACCGGCACCGGCGACCGCTTCACCGTGCTGGCCGACCAGGTCTTCACCGCCATCGGCCAGTACCTGGTGCCCTCCGCCTTTGCCAATGAGGCGGAGACGCTGGACATGGCCGGCAACCGGATCGCCGTGAACGAGGAGAAGCAGACCTCGCTGTCCGGCGTCTGGGCCGGCGGCGACTGCGTGCCCGGCCAGGACCTGACCGTCAGCGCCGTGCAGGACGGCAAGCTGGCGGCGCTGTCGATCGACCGGGCGCTGCGGCGCTGAATGTGCTACATAAGTAGTGCATTCGGAGGAGTGACGCCATGAGCGACGGATCCAGCACCACCATCACCCTGCGCGAAGCCAATCAGGGCTTCGCCGAGATGATCCGCGCGGTCGAATCCGGCCAGGAATTCATCATCACCCGCCGCGGCGAGCCGGTGGCGCGGGTGGTGCCGGTGTCGCGCCGGCGCGTGCTGACCCCGTCCCAGCAGGCGGCGCTGGAGCGGACGCGGGCACGCATGACGCATGGCTATCGCAGCGCATCGCCGGAGCCTTTCGACCGCGACGCGCTGCATGACCGATAGGCGGTTCACCTTGGACACCAATGTCCTGGTCTATGCGATCGACACAGCCGAGGGCGAGAAGCACCGCCGGGCGAAGGACATCGTCGAGCGCGCGGTGCAGGCGGACAGTGTCCTCACGCTCCAGGCGCTGGGGGAATTCTACGTCACCTCCCAGCGCCGCCGCCTGTTGCCGGCGGCCGATGCCGCGGCCCAGATCGGTGATTGGGTGGAGCTGTTCGCGACCGTTGCTGCGGCTGACACGAATGTCGTGACCGCCGCGCTGGAAGCGGCCGCCAAGCGGTTCAGCTATTGGGACGCCATGATGCTGTCGACCGCCGGCAGCCATGGCTGCACCACGCTGCTGAGCGAGGACATGGCGGACGGCGCCACGCTGGGCGGCGTCACCGTGCGCAACCCGTTCCGGGGCGACCGGCTGCCGGACGAGATCGAGGCGCTGTTGACGGTTTGACCCGGCCGGCGCCGCCGGTCGGACGAGAAAACAAGCGGCCGCAGAGCCGAGGAACACCAGCAGGAGGCTGTCATGGCCGATCTGAGCAACGACTTCCTGGGGATCCGCTCCCCCAACCCGTACTGGCTGGCCTCGGCGCCGCCGACGGACAAGGAATACAACGTCGTCCGCGCCTTCCGCGCCGGCTGGGGCGGGGTGGTGTGGAAGACGCTGGGCGAGGACCCGCCGGTGGTCAACGTCTCCTCCCGCTACGGCGCCGTCAGCTACAACGGCACCCGCGTCGCCGGCCTGAACAACATCGAGCTGATCACCGACCGGCCGCTGGACGTCAATCTGCGCGAGATCAAGCAGGTCAAGCGCGACTGGCCGGACCGGGCCGTGATCGTGTCGCTGATGGTGCCCTGCGAGGAGGCAAGCTGGAAGGCGATCCTGCCGCTGGTCGAGGACACCGGCGCCGATGGCATCGAGCTGAACTTCGGCTGCCCGCACGGCATGTCGGAGCGCGGCATGGGCTCCGCCGTCGGCCAGGTGCCGGAATATGTCGAGATGGTCGCGCGCTGGTGCAAGCAGTTCACCCGCATGCCGGTGATCGTCAAGCTGACGCCGAACATCACCAACATCCTGGGGCCGGCGCGGGCGGCCAGGCGCGGCGGCGCCGACGCGGTGTCGCTGATCAACACCATCCAGTCGATCGTGTCGATCGACCTCGATGTGATGGCCCCGACGCCGACGGTCGACGGGCTGGGCACCCATGGCGGCTATTGCGGCCCGGCGGTGAAGCCGATCGCGCTGCGCATGGTCGGGCAGATCGCGCGCGACCCGGAATGCCGGGGCATGGCGATCTCGGCAATCGGCGGCGTCTCGACCTGGCGCGACGCGGCGGAGTTCATGGCGCTGGGCGCCACCAACGTCCAGGTCTGCACCGCGGCGATGACCCACGGCTTCAAGATCGTCGAGGACATGTCCTCCGGCCTGGCCAACTGGATGGACGGCAAGGGCTACGCCGACACCCGCGCCTTCCAGGGGCTGGCGGTGCCGAACTTCGTCGAATGGCAGGACCTGAACATCAACTTCAAGTCGGTCGCCAACATCGACCAGGACGCCTGCATCCAGTGCGGCAAGTGCTACATCGCCTGCGAGGACACCTCGCACCAGTCGATCTTCGCGCTGCGCACGCCCGAGGGCGGCCGCCGCTACGAGATCAATGAGGAAGAGTGCGTCGGCTGCAATCTGTGCATGCATGTCTGCCCGGTCGACAACTGCATCACCATGCAGACGGTCGACACCGGCCGGCCGTACCTGAACTGGCAGCACCACCCCAACAACCCGATGCGTGAGCCCGCATGACTCACACCCCCTACGTCCTGCGTCGCCTTGCGGTGAGTCGAATGAGGGCGCGGGCCACGAAGAGCGTATCGGACCATACGGTCGAGTGGCCCGCGCCCGCAGGCGGCCGCCGCAAGGCGACCCTTCGGGCCAGCGCCACAGGCCGGCAGGGTGCGTCGCCGCGCTTGCCCGATGTCCCCGCATCGCGCCGCGCGCGGCTCCTGCCCTGCCGGCCTGTGGCGCTGGCGCAGGGCGCAGGGGGTGTGAGCCATGCGGGCAAGGACGCCGCCGAATAACCCTCTCACTTTGATGCGATTTGGCATCGTCGGCTCGGGGGTGATCGGTCATGATGGCGCCCTTCCAATCATTCGATACGAAAAGAAGCGAGGGGTACAATGGCTGTCATGCGACGCGCGGTGCTGGTGGGGATCATGGCCGCGGCGCTCGCCGGATGTGCCGGCAGCAAGGCGCCGGCACCCGGACCTGTGGCGGAGGCCAAGATCGACGATTTCGCCGGCTCCTGGATCGGCGCGAGCCAGGAAGAGGTGCAGCGGGCCTCGGCGGTGATCGTCGAGCCGCGGACCGACGGCGGCTTCCGGCTGTTCTGGCGCAATGTCCAGGCCGGCGACGGCAAGGACGGGCTGGAGTTCCGCGAGCGCGAACTGGGCTTCCAGCCCTCGACCCGGCCGAACTTCTGGACCGCCTCGGTCCCAGCCGACCGCGCCTATGCCACCGCCAGCCTGGCCGGCCCGACCCTGACGGTCGAGGTCGTCGGCACCACCAAGGAAGGCAAGGTCGAGCGCCAGCTCTACCGCCGCACCCTGGTCGACGGCACCCATCTGAAGCTCGCCTACACCCGCGAGGTGGCGGGCCAGCCGGCCTCGACCATCGAGGGCGATTTCATCCGCAAGCCGGCCTGATCCGGGGCCAGGCCCCCGGATCCGACCTCAAGGACGTGTGAACGATGCAGCAGAACATCCAGATCGACCCGCAGCGCCTCTGGGACGCGATCATGGAGACCGCCGAGTTCGGCAGGACCCCGAAGGGCGGGGTCAAGCGCCTGACCCTGACCGATCTGGACAAGCAGGTGCGGGACTGGTTCCGGCAGCAATGCGAGGCGGTCGGCTGCATCGTCACCGTCGATGAGATCGGCAACATGTTCGCCCGCCGGCCGGGCCGGGATAACTCGCTGCCGCCGATCTGCGTCGGCAGCCATCTCGACACCCAGCCGACGGGCGGCAAGTTCGACGGCATCCTCGGGGTTCTCTCTGGCCTCGAGCTGCTGCGCACCCTGCACGACACCGGCTACGAGACCAACGCGCCGATCGAGGTCATCAACTGGACCAATGAGGAGGGCTCCCGCTTCGCCCCGGCGATGCTGGCCTCCGGCGTCTTCGCCGGCGTGTTCACCAAGGAATATGCCTACAGCCGGGAGGACCGCGAGGGCCGGCGCTTCGGCGACGAGCTGGACCGGATCGGCTATCGCGGCACGGAGCCGGTCGGTCAGCGCCAGCTCGGCGCCCATTTCGAGCTGCATATCGAGCAGGGGCCGATCCTCGAGGCCGAGGAGAAGGTGATCGGCGTCGTCACCGGCGTGCAGGGCATGCGCTGGTACGAGGTGACGGTGACCGGCCGCGAGAGCCATGCCGGGTCGACCCCGATGCGGCTGCGGCGCGACGCGCTGCGCGGCGCCGCCCGGATGATCGAGGCGGTGATCGCGGTCGGCGACGCCACCGCCGATGCCGTCGCCACGGTCGGCCTGGTCGAGGTCCGCCCGAACAGCCGCAACGTCATCCCGGGCGAGGTGTTCTTCACCATCGACTACCGCCACCCCGACGATGCGAAGATCGGGGTGATGGAAAAGGCCGCGCGAGAAGCGATCGACCGGATCGCGGCCGAGCTGAAGCTGGAGGTCAGGCTCGAGGCGATCTGGGATTCGCCGGCGGTGAAGTTCGACCCGGCCTGCATCGACGCGGTCGAGGCGGCGGCGCAGTCGAACGGCTTCAGCCATCGCCGCATCGTCTCTGGCCCCGGGCATGACTCGGCCTATATCGCCCGGGTGGCGCCGACCGCGATGATCTTCGTACCGTGCCGCGAGGGCATCAGCCACAACGAGGAGGAGAGCATCGAGTTCGACCACGCCGCCGCCGGGGCCAATGTGCTGCTGCGCGCCGTGCTCGATTACGACCGCTCGCTCGAACAGAAGGCGGGCTGAGGCATGGTGGTGTCGGCGGTCCGTCAATCCCCGCAGGTGGCGTCCGCCGCTCCGCCGGTGGTCGAGGCGCGCCGCCTCGGCCTGACCTTCCAGACCGCCGACGCGCCGGTGGTGGCGCTGCAGGATGTCGACCTGACCATCGGCGAGGGCGAGTTCGTGTCGCTGATCGGCCCGTCCGGCTGCGGCAAGACCACGCTGATGCGGGTGGTGGCCGACCTGGTGCGGCCGACCGCCGGCTCGGTCACGGTGAACGGGCTGACGCCGGAAGAGGCGCGGCTGGCCCGCGCCTATGGCTATGTGTTCCAGGCGCCGGCGCTCTATCCATGGCGCAATGTCCGCCGCAATGTCGAGCTGCCGCTCGAGATCATGGGCGTGCCGGCGGCGGAGCGGGAGGAGCGGGCGAGGGTCGCGCTCGGTACCGTCGGCCTGAGTCAGTTCGAGAAGAAGTTCCCGTGGCAGCTCTCCGGCGGCATGCAGCAGCGCGTGTCGATCGCACGCGCCCTCGGCTTCCAGCCGAAGCTTCTGCTGATGGACGAGCCGTTCGGCGCGCTGGACGAGATCACCCGCGATAACCTCAACGTCCATCTGTTGGACCTGTGGAATCGCACCAACCTGACCGTGATCTTCGTCACCCATTCGATCCCGGAGGCGGTGTTTCTGTCCTCCAAGATCGTGGTGATGTCGCCGCGGCCGGGCCGGATCCTCGACGTGATCGACAGCGACCTGCCGCGCCAGCGCGACCTCGACATCCGCGAGACGCCGGAATTCCTCGCCATCGCCCAGCAGGTCCGCGAAGGCCTGCGGGCCGGGCACTCCTACGAGTGAGGGCCGCATGACCGCCCTCGCCGAGACCCTGCCTGCCCGGCCGGGGGCCTGGGCGCGGCTGAAGGGCGGACGGGCGCTGCCGCTGGCGACTGTGCTCGGCGTGCTGCTGGTGGTCTGGTACCTCGCCTCGTTCTGGCTGAACGCGCCGGCGGCGGTGGAGCGGCTGAACCGCGCCGGGCCGGACTGGACCACGCAACAATTCTTCGAGGCCGTCTGGAAGCTGGACCGCCCGCTGCTGCCGACGCCGGACCAGGTGGCGGCCGACCTGTGGACCAACACAATCGGCCGGCCGGTCACCAGCAACCGCAGCCTCGTCTACCATGCCTGGGTGACGATGAGCTCGACCCTGGTCGGCTTCGTCCTCGGCACGCTGCTCGGCATCGGGCTCGCCGTCGGCATCGTCCATGTGCCGACGCTCGACCGGTCGCTGATGCCCTGGGTGATCGCCAGCCAGACCGTGCCGATCCTGGCGATCGCGCCGATGATCGTGGTCGTGCTCGGCAATATCGGCCTCACCGGCGTGATCCCGAAATCGATCATCTCCGCCTATCTCAGCTTCTTCCCGGTGACCATCGGCATGGTCAAGGGCCTGCGCTCGCCCGACCCGCTGCAACTCGACCTGCTGCGCACCTACTCCGCCAAGGGCGCGCAGGTGTTCTGGAAGCTGCGCTGGCCGGCGGCGGTGCCGTTCCTGTTCCCCAGCCTGAAGATCGCGATCTCGCTGGCGCTGATGGGGGCGATCGTCGGTGAGCTGCCGACCGGCGCCCAGGCCGGCATCGGCGCCCGGCTTCTGGCCGGCTCCTATTTCGGCCAGATGATCCAGCTGTGGTCGGCCCTGGTGATGGCGGCGATCCTGGCCCTGCTCTGTGTCTTCGCCGTCACCCTCACCGAGCGTGCCGTGATCGCCAGCCGCGGAGGCAAGGGATGAGCGCGAGGGTGCTGCGCAGCCTCGGCTGGCTGGTCCTGGCGGTGATCCTCGCCGCCGCCGTGCTGTGGTGGATCGGCGACGGCGGCGTGTTCGCGTCCGGCACCGCCTGGATCGCCCTGCCGATCGTCGCGGCGGTGGCTGCGTCCTGGGCGGCGCTGCGCGGCCTGTCGCCGGTGCCCGGCCGGGCCGCCGGCATTGCCGTGCCGGTCCTGTTCGGCGCCATGCTGCTGTGGCTGTGGCAGGTGCTGGTCACGGGATTCCAGGTGCCGCAGATCCTGCTGCCGGCGCCGTCGCAGATCGCGGCGCGCTTCGCCGCCAGCACCGACACGCTGTGGGTCGACTTCGTCCAGACCTTCATCCGCTCGGCCATACCGGGCTTCCTGATCGGGTCCGGCGCCGGCTTCCTGACCGCGGTGGCGATCGACCGCTCGCCCTTCCTGCAGCGCGGGCTGCTGCCGCTCGGCTCCGCAGTCTCGGCCATGCCGATCGTCGGCATCGCCCCGGTGATGATCATGTGGTTCGGCTTCGACTGGCACTCCAAGGCCGCCGTGGTCGTGGTCATGACCTTCTTCCCGATGCTGGTGAACGCGCTGGCGGGGTTGGAGGCCGCGGGGACGATGGAGCGCGACCTGATGCGGTCCTACGCCGCCAGCTACTGGCAGACGCTGTGGAAGCTGCGGCTGCCGGGGGCGCTGCCCTTCATCTTCAACGCGCTGAAGCTGAACGCCACGCTCGCCCTGATCGGCGCCATCGTGGCCGAGTTCTTCGGCACCCCGATCTACGGCATGGGCTTCCGCATCTCGACCGAGGTGGCGCGCCTCAATGTCGACATGGTGTGGGCCACCATCCTGGTCGCGGCGGTCGCCGGCTCCGCCTCCTACGGGCTGCTCGCCCTGGTGGAGCGGGCGACCACCTTCTGGCACCCTTCGATGCGGGAAGCAGAACGGTAAACAAGATCCAACGAACGGGAGAGGCTTTATGAAAAAGACGATTCTGGGACTGGCCTCGGCCGCGGCGCTGCTCGCGGCCATGGGCATGGCGCAGGCGGCGGACCCTTTCACCATCCAGCTGAAATGGGTCACCCAGGCGCAGTTCGGCGGCTACTACGTCGCGGCCGACAAGGGCTTCTACAAGGATGAGGGGCTGGACGTCACGATCAAGCCGGGCGGGCCCGACATCGCCCCGCCGCAGGTGATCGCGGCGGGCGGCGCCGACGTCATCGTCGAATGGATGCCGGCGGCGCTGGCGGCGCGCGAGAAAGGTGTGCCGCTGGTCAATGTCGCGCAGTTCTTCAACCGCTCCGGCATGATGCTGACCTGCAAGAAGGACAGCGGCGTCACCTCCCCGGCCGACTTCAAGGGCAAGACCCTCGGCGTCTGGTTCGCCGGCAACGAGTATCCGTTCCTGTCCTGGATGGGCAAGCTGGGCCTGTCGACCTCGGGATCCTCACCGGACGTCAAGGTGCTGCGCCAGGGCTTCAACGTCGACCCGCTGCTGCAGAACCAGGCGGCCTGCATCTCGACCATGATCTACAACGAGTACTGGCAGGTGATCGACGCCGGCGTGCCGGAGAGCGACCTGATCACCTTCTATTACGAGGACCAGGGCGTGGCGACGCTGGAGGACGGGCTGTACGCGCTCGACTCCAAGCTGAAGGACCCGGCCTATGTCGACCGGCTGGGCCGCTTCATCAAGGCGTCGGCCAAGGGCTGGGCCTACGCCAAGGCGCATCCGGACGAGGCCGGCAAGATCGTCGCCGAGGCCGATGCCTCCGGCGCGACCACCGACGCGGTGCAGACCCGCATGGCCGAGAACATCGCCAAGCTGATCACCGTGCCGGACGACAAGATCGGCTGGCTCGACCCCGAGGCGTACAAGCGTACGGTCCAGGTGCTGCTGTCGAGCAAGAGCGACCCGGTGATCACCAAGGACCCGGGCGACGCCGCCTGGACCCACGCCGCCTGGGACAAGGGCATGGGCAAGTAGGCTCTGCTCCGCTGAACAAAGAAGGGCCGGCGATAGCCGGCCCTTTCCGTTTGGCCGGGCGCCTGGGCGCCCGGCCCCAGTCCTTATAGCACGAAGTCCGACGCCTGCAGCGAGATGGCGCCGGTCAGCACGATGTGGAAGTCGGAGACGCCGTCGCCATTGATGTCGCCGGCGATGGTGGTCTGCCCGTTGTTGGCGGCGAAGCGCAACTCCCCGGCATGGTTCGTGAACAGGCCGTTGCCGATGAAGGTGAAGGCTTGGTCGCCGGAGGCACCGGTGTTGGCGTCGATTCCCGAGAGGTCGATCCGGTCCCCCTGGGCGTGGCTGAAATCGATGATCCGGTCGGCATTGGCCCCGACGACGCTGTCGCCCGTCGCCGTGAAGACAAAGCGGTCGCTGCCGATGCCGCCAGCCAGCGTGTCCTTGCCGGCTCCGCCGCGGAGCACGTCGTTGCCTTCATAGCCATTGAGCACATTGGCCCCGCTATTGCCGATCAGGGTGTCCCCGGCCCTGCTGCCGTTGACGTTCTCGATCGAAACGAGGATGTCGCCCTGGGCATTGCCACCAGTGCCCCTGCCAGTGGACAGATCCACCGTGACCCCCGTCGATTCGCTCCAGTAGCTGGCAGTGTCGATGCCGACGCCGCCATCGAGCCGGTCAGCCCCGGCCCCGCCGCGGAGCACGTCGTTGCCGTTCCAGCCCTGCAGGGTATTGGCGCCGGCATTGCCGGTGAGGCTGTCATTGCCCTGGCTGCCGGAGACGTTCTCGATTCCGGTCAGGACGTCGCCCTGGGCGTCGCCGCCGGTGCCCTTGCCGGTGGAGAGATCCACCGCGACCCCGACCGTGCCGGTGTAGTAGCTGGCGGTATCGGTGCCGGCGCCGCCGTCGAGGCGGTCGGCCCCGGCCCCGCCGCGAAGCACGTCGTTCCCCTCATAGCCGTTCAGCACGTTGGCGCCGGCATTGCCGGTGAGGCTGTCATTGCCGCGGCTGCCGGAGACGTTCTCGATTCCGATCAGGACATCGCCCTGAGCATTGCCCCCAATGCCCTTGCCGGTGGAGAGATCCACCGACACCCCGACGGTGTCCCCGTAGTAGCTGGCGGTGTCGATGCCGGCGCCGCCGTTGAGGCTGTCGGCCCCGGCACCGCCGACGAGGACGTCATTGCCATCCCCGCCCTGGAGGGTGTCGTTGCCGTCATAGCCCTGCAGCCGGTTGGCGCCGGCGTTGCCGATCAGGGTATCGGCGACGTTCGAGCCATTGACGTTCTCGACGCCGCTGAAAGTGTCGCCCTGGGCTTCGCCGCCGCTGCCCGTGCCGGCCAGCAGGTTCACGGTCACGCCGGTGTTGGTGCCGTAGTAGGTGACGGTGTCGACGCCGGCCCCGCCGATGAAGCGGTCGCTGCCGTCGCCGCCGCGGAGCACGTCGTCGCCATTGCCGCCAACGAGGGTGTCGCTGCCGTCGGCGCCGGAAAGGCTGTCGTTGCCGTTGCCGCCGAACATGGTGTCGCGATAGGCGGTGCCGGTGGCGGTGATCGCGGCGGTGGAGGTGTTGAAGACGAAGTCGCTGGCGCTGAGGCTGGCCAGCGAGACGTTCTGCAGGCGGATGATCTCGGTGTTGCTGAAGTAGCCGAGGGTGATGACGACGTCGGCGCCGTCCTGCTGCATGAAGGGCTGCAGGCTGCCGAGATCGGCGACCTTGAGGAAGGACAGGTCGATCCTGTCGCCGTTGGTGTTGAAGTCGGCGATGGTGTCGCTGCCGAAGGACCGGGTGTTGTAGGCGAAGACGTCGTTGCCGGCGCCGCAGCCCCGGCGGCACGAACAGGAGCTCGACCAGCAGCCAGCCATAGGCGGTGCCGCCCCACAGCCCGCCGACCGTGGCGCCGCCGTCCGGATCCCGGATCAGCAACGCCAGCGGCCGGTNCGTCCTGCTGCATGAAGGGCTGCAGGCTGCCGAGATCGGCGACCTTGAGGAAGGACAGGTCGATCCTGTCGCCGTTGGTGTTGAAGTCGGCGATGGTGTCGCTGCCGAAGGACCGGGTGTTGTAGGCGAAGACGTCGTTGCCGGCGCCGCCCATCATCCAGTCGTCGCCGGAGCCGCCGACCAGCCGGTCGGTGCCGGCGCCGCCGACGAGGGTGTCGCTGCCGTCGTCACCGGAAAGGGTGTCGTTGCCGTTGCCGCCGAACATGGTGTCGCGATAGGCGGTGCCGGTGGCGGTGATCGCGGCGGTGGAGGTGTTGAAGACGAAGTCGCTGGCGCTGAGGCTGGCCAGCGAGACGTTCTGCAGGCGGATGACCTCGGTGTTGCTGAAATAGCCGAGGGTGATGACGACGTCGTCGGCGTCCTGCTGCATGAAGGGCTGCAGGCTGCCGAGATCGGCGACCTTGAGGAAGGACAGGTCGATCCTGTCGCCGTTGGTGTTGAAGTCGGCGATGGTGTCGCTGCCGAAGGACCGGGTGTTGTAGGCGAAGACGTCG
Source organism: Inquilinus limosus (assembly GCF_002195995.1). Taxonomy (GTDB): domain Bacteria; phylum Pseudomonadota; class Alphaproteobacteria; order DSM-16000; family Inquilinaceae; genus Inquilinus; species Inquilinus limosus_C. The sequence goes on along the minus strand of NZ_NHON01000044.1, from coordinate 14,230 downwards.
TTGCCGGCGCCNTGGTGTCGCGATAGGCGGTGCCGGTGGCGGTGATCGCGGCGGTGGAGGTGTTGAAGACGAAGTCGCTGGCGCTGAGGCTGGCCAGCGAGACGTTCTGCAGGCGGATGATCTCGGTGTTGCTGAAATAGCCGAGGGTGATGACGACGTCGTCGGCGTCCTGCTGCATGAAGGGCTGCAGGCTGCCGAGATCGGCGACCTTGAGGAAGGACAGGTCGATCCTGTCGCCGTTGGTGTTGAAATCGGCGATGGTGTCGCTGCCGAAGGACCGGGTGTTGTAGGCGAAGACGTCGTTGCCGGCGCCGCCCATCATCCAGTCGTCGCCGGAGCCGCCGACCAGCCGGTCGGTGCCGGCGCCGCCGACGAGGTTGTCGCTGCCGTCGCCACCGGAAAGGGTGTCGTTGCCGTTGCCGCCGAACATGGTGTCGCGATAGGCGGTGCCGGTGGCGGTGATCGCGGCGGTGGAGGTGTTGAAGACGAAGTCGCTGGCGCTGAGGCTGGCCAGCGAGACGTTCTGCAGGCGGATGATCTCGGTGTTGCTGAAATAGCCGAGGGTGATGACGACGTCNTGGTGTCGCGATAGGCGGTGCCGGTGGCGGTGATCGCGGCGGTGGAGGTGTTGAAGACGAAGTCGCTGGCGCTGAGGCTGGCCAGCGAGACGTTCTGCAGGCGGATGATCTCGGTGTTGCTGAAATAGCCGAGGGTGATGACGACGTCCGCGCCGTCCTGCTGCATGAAGGGCTGCAGGCTGGCGAGATCGGCGACCTTGAGGAACGACAGGTCGATCTTGTCGCCATTGGTGTTGAAGTCGGTGATCGTGTCGCTGCCGAAGGACCGGGTGTCATAGGCGAAGACATCGTTGCCGCCCCCACCCGTCAGCGTGTCATTGCCGCCGCGGCCGATGATCTTGTCGTTGCCGGAGCCGCCGACAATCGTCTCGCTGCTGTCGGTACCGATGTAGTCTGCCATTGCTGTTTCCCCTTTTTGCACGATGCAGGCGGCTGCCTGCGGATGGCCGCGGCGCGGGGCGCCGGGCACGACGGCGCTGCAGGCACCTTCCGTTGTGGAAGGCGTCCCCGCCCGCTTCCGTGCGATGGGCGGAAGCGGCGCCGTGTCGGATGTCTCAGGGAGCGGCCGGCCTTGCCGGCGCCGGAGGTGCTACAGGAGGAGGCGCAGGCCCCTCGGGCGGCCGGGGCTTCGGCCCGCCGCGTGCGATGTCGCTGCCATCGGGATGCGGGACGCCGAGGGCCGCTTCCATGCCGTCCCAGGCCTCGTTTCGATCAAGCGGATGACATCCAAGATGCTCCCCCACGCTCATTGCATATAATTTGATTCAAATTGGAACATACCGCGGCCATTCTCCGATCGGCAATCCGCCCTGGATGGCCCGCCGGTCGGCGGGCGCCGTTCGATCGGATGGTTCCGCAGGCCGGACGTGCCGCCGGCGGGCTGCTTGCGAGGACGCCGGGATCAGGGCCGTGTCATCACTGCGCTTGTCAGCCTGGATATCGGGGGATGGTGGCGCGATTGTGTCACCAGGGTGAGATTGTCGTCCCAATCCGACAATTTAGCGGGCTTTTCCGAATCGCCGCCGCGGCCCCGCGCTTCAGGCCCTGGCGGCCCGGTGCAGGGCGACACCCGCCATCACCAGGCCGATCCCGGCCAGCTCCCGCGGCGAGGGGACCTGTCCCAGCACCAGGACGCCGATCCCGGCGGCGGTGGCCGGCAGCAGCGACAGCATCAGCGCGAAGCTGGCACGGGGCAGCCGGGCCATGGCCAGCTGGTCGCAGACATAGGGGATGACCGAGGAGGCGATGCCGACCCCGATGCCGGCCAGCAGCAGCGCCGGGTCGGCGAGCGCCGGCAGCGCCGGGCCCAGGGCGATCGGGCTGATCGCGGCCAGCGCCACCAGCATGGCCACGGCCAGCCCGTCGACGCCGCCGGCCCCGGCGACGCGATGCCCCAGCATGATGTAGCCGACGAACAGCCCGCCATTGGCGAAGGCCAGGGCGTAGCCCAGCGCGTCGCCCTCCAGCCGCAGCTGGGTCAGCATCGCGACGCCGGCCGCCGCCAGGCCCAGCGCCACGACGTTGCGCCGGCTGTGCAGCCCCGCCAGCGCCAGGCCGATCGGCCCCAGGAACTCGATGGCGCCGACCGTGGCCAGCGGCAGCCGGGCGATGGCCAGGTAGAAGCAGCCATTCATCGCCGCCAGCACCAGGCCCAGCGCCAGCAGGGTGCGGCGGTCGGCCGGGCTGCTGCGCCGCCACAGCCGCCAGGGCCGGCGCCACAGCGTGAAGACCAGGGCGGCGGCGGCGATGCGCAGCCAGGCGACGCCCAGCACCTCCACCCGGGCGAACAGCAGCACGGCGCAGGCCGGCCCCAGATAGTGGAACACGGCGCTGATCACGAAGAACAGCTGCGGCGGCACCCGCCGCGCCAGCGGTGCGGCGCGGGACGCTTCGGAGGTCGACATGCCCGAAGCTTTGCATGTCCCGGCGAAGCGGCCCATGATCAGGCGAAGCCGGATGCAGCCTTCGGCCTTCGCTTCGAAGGAGATTTATCGAATTGACCTTTCAGCTCTCGCCGCTGCTCGCGGATGACCGGAACCTCGCCTTGATCCGCCTGCTGCAGGCCGAGCCGCGGCTGGGCACGGCCGAGCTGGCGCGGCGCATCGGCATGTCGGCGCCGGCGGTGCGCGAGCGGCTGCTGCGGCTGGAGGAGGCGGGGGTGATCCGCGGCTGGCGGCTGGAGCTGGAGCCGAAGGCGCTCGGCTACCCGCTGACCGTCTTCGTCCGCATCCGGCCGATGCCGGGGCAGGTGCCGAAGATCGCCGAGCTGGCGCGGGCGATGCCGCAGGTGGCGGAGTGCCACCGCATCACCGGCGAGGACTGCTTCATCCTGAAGGTGCATGTCGAGGCGATCGAGACGCTGGACCGGCTGCTCGACCGCTTCCTGGCGCATGGCCAGACCACCACCTCGATCGTCCAGTCGACCCCGGTGCCGCCGCGCGACCCGCCGCTGCCGGGGTAGAACCCGGGGCCGGTCCTACAGCCCGCGGCGCGAGCGCAGGGCGGCGACCAGCGTGCCGTCGTCGAGATAGTCCAGCTCGCCGCCCACCGGCACGCCGTGGGCCAGCCGGGTGATGCTGGGCCCGGCGCCCTCCAGCTTCTCGGCCAGGTAATGCGCGGTGGTCTGGCCGTCGACCGTGGCGTTCAGGGCCAGGATCACCTCGGTCACGCCCGGCTCGCGGGCGCGGGCCAGGAGGCGCGGGATCGCCAGGTCCTCCGGCCCGACACCGTCGATCGCCGACAGCGTGCCGCCCAGCACGTGGTAACGGCCGCGGAAGGCGCGCGCCCGCTCCAGCGCCCACAGGTCGGCCACCTGCTCGACCACGCAGATCACCCCGGCATCGCGGGTCGGGTCGCTGCAGATCGGGCAGGGGTCGATGGTGTCGAGATTGCCGCAGATCGAGCAGGGCACGATGGCCTCGGCCGCCGCCTCCAGCGCCTCGGCCAGCGGGCGCATGACCGTGTCTCGGTGGCGCAGCAGGTGCAGCGCGATCCGGCGGGCCGAGCGGGGCCCCAGCCCCGGCAGCCTTGCCAGCAGGTCCATCACAGTGGCGATCTCGCCGCTCATCCGCGCTCCATTTCGTCGGCGTTGCCGTGCCGCGATCCTATCCGACGCATCGTCGTAGCACAGCGGGCAAAACCCGACCTGCCACGATCGCACCGAGGCGCCTTGAACGGCATCGGCGCTTCGCCTATAACCGACGGCGCGCGGGTGTAGCTCAATGGTAGAGCAGAAGCTTCCCAAGCTTACGACGAGGGTTCGATTCCCTTCACCCGCTCCAGCCTCTCCTGAAATCGCCGCCCTCGCGCCCTGCCGTCGACGCCCGGCACTGCCGATTCGTGCTATGATTCGGCCGTAATCGCGGCAGCGATTACCATAGTATTCAGAGCGTGGGAGTTTGGATGACGCCACTGGCGTCTTCGACGATGGTCATGTAGCGCCTCCAGATGATGGAGCACACGCATGGAAATACTTCATAATTTATTCAAAGCCTCGCCAGAGGCGGCGCTGTTCCTGTCGCTGGCGATCGGCTACGCGGTCGGCAAGATCCAGTTCGGGCGATTCCAGTTCGGCGGGGTCGCCGGCTCGCTGATCGCCGCGGTGCTGATCAGCCAGGTCGGCGTGACGATCGACCCCGGCATCAAGGCGGTGGCCTTCGCCCTGTTCATCTACGCCGTCGGCTTCGAGAGCGGCCCGCAATTCTTCAATTCGCTGAACCGCTCGGCGCTGCGCGAGATCGCGCTCGCCGTGTTCCTGGCGGCGACCGCGCTGGTCACCGTCATCCTCTGCGCCCGGATCGGCGGGCTGGACAAGGGGCTGGCGGCCGGCATCGCCGCCGGCGGGCTGACCCAGTCGGCGATCATCGGCACCGCCGGCGACACGCTGAACCGCCTCGGCCTGCCGGCCGACGAGGTGGCGCGCCAGCAGGCCGAGATCGCGATCGGCTACGCCGTGACCTACATCTTCGGCTCGCTGGGGCCGATCCTGGTCTGCCTGATCCTGATCCCGCGCCTGTTCGGCCGCGACATCCGCGAGGATGCGGTGAAGGCGGAGCGGGCGCTGGCCGGCGGCGGCGCGGTGCTGGGCCGCGGCGACGTCGCCGCGGCGCCGGCGCTGGTCGGCCGCACCTATGCCGTCACCGCCGCCGCCGGGCGGACGGTCGGCGAGATCGAGGCCGCGGCGCCGGGGATCACCATCGAGCGGGTGCGCCGCGGCGACGAGGCGCCGGCGCTCGACCCCGGGCTGCGGCTCGAGCCCGGCGACCACGTGCTGGTGGTCGGCCGGCGCGAGGCGGTGGTCGCGGCGGCGCCGGCGATCGGCACAGAGGAACCGGCCACAGTCGGCATGGAGATGGTGCTGCATCTCCGCGACGTGGTCTTCACCCGCCCCGGCGCCAATGGCAGGACGATCGGCGAGCTCAAGGCCCAGGCCGACGCCGCGGCCAAGCACGGCGTCTATATCGCCGGCATCACCCGGATGGAGCGGCCGCTGCCGGTGCTGGACGGCACCGCGCTGCATCACGGCGACGTGATCACGCTGCAGGGCGCTGCCTCCGATGTCGACCGGGCGGCCAGGCTGCTCGGCTACGAGATCGCGCCCAGCGACAAGACCGATTTCGTCTATCTCGGCCTCGGCATCCTGCTCGGCCTGCTGGTCGGCCTGATCACCGCGCGGGTCGGCGGCATCCCGCTGACCCTCGGCAGCGGCGGCGGCGCGCTCCTGTCCGGCCTCGTCTTCGGCTGGCTGCGCGCCAAGCACCCGACCTTCGGCGCGATGCCCTCGGCGGCCGGCCAGATCCTGAAGGATTTCGGCCTCGCCGCCTTCGTCGCCTGCGTCGGCCTGTCCTCCGGCGCCCAGGCCTGGACCACGCTGCAGCAGAGCGGCGCCGCGATCTTCGTGCTCGGCCTCGTGGTCACGCTGGTGCCGCTGGTCCTGACCCTGCTCTTCGGACGCTACGTGCTGCGCTACGACAACGCCGCCATCCTGGCCGGCGCCCTGTCCGGCTCGCGCAGCGCCAACCCGGCCTTCGGCGCCGTGCTCGACAAGGCCGGCAACTCGGTGCCGACCGTGCCCTTCGCCATCACCTACGCCATGGCCAATGTGCTGCTGACCATCCTCGGCCCGCTCGTGGTCGGTCTGGTTTGAGGAGAGCCATCATGAACGACACCGCACCCGCCATCGACGAGAAGACCGCCGTCTCGCTCGCCAAGCTCAGCCCGTTCGAGCTGAAGGACGCGCTGATCCAGCTGGCCAGGAGCGACGCCGACCGGATGATGCTGAACGCCGGCCGCGGCAACCCGAATTTCCTGGCGACCGTGCCGCGGCACGGCTTCTTCCAGCTCGGCCTGTTCGCCATGACCGAGGCCGAGCGCTCCTTCGCCTATATGCCGGAAGGGGTCGGCGGCTTCCCGAAGCGCGACGGCATAGAGGAGCGGTTCGAGATCTTCGCCCGCGCTCACAAGGACGTGCCCGGCGTGTCCTTCCTGGTCGGCGCCGTCTCCTATGTCCGCGACCAGCTCGGCCTCTCCGCCGGCGATTTCCTGTACGAGATGTGCGAGGGCATCCTGGCCTGCAACTACCCGGTGCCCGACCGGATGCTGGTGCTCAGCGAGAAAATCGTCGGCCAGTACCTGCGGAAGGAGATGATCGGCCGCCAGCCCTTCACCGGCGATTTCGACCTCTACGCGGTCGAGGGCGGCACCGCGGCGATGACCTATCTGTTCAACAGCCTGCGCGAAAACCGGCTGCTGGCGCCGGGCGATGCGATCGCCATCGGCCTGCCGATCTTCACCCCCTATATCGAGATCCCGCATCTCAACGACTACAAGCTGGTCGAGGTCGGGCTGGACGCCGACCCGGAGAAGGGCTGGCAGTACGACGACAAGGAGCTCGACAAGCTGCTCGACCCGAAGGTGAAGGCCTTCTTCCTGGTCAACCCGTCCAACCCGCCCTCGGTCAAGCTGGGCGCGGCCAATCTGAAGCGGCTGCAGGAGATCGTGGCCAAGCGGCCCGACCTGATCCTGCTGACCGACGACGTCTACGGCACCTTCGCCGACGACTTCGTCTCGCTGTTCGCGACCTGCCCGCGGAACACCATCCTGGTCTATTCCTACTCGAAGTATTTCGGCGCCACCGGCTGGCGCCTCGGCGTGATCGCCACCCACCGGGACAACGTGCTCGACCGCAGCATCGCCAGGCTGCCGGCCAAGGTGCAGAAGGAGCTGGACGAGCGCTACGCCTCGATCACCACCGACCCGCGGCACCTGCCCTTCATCGACCGGGTGGTGGCCGACAGCCGCACCGTGGCGCTGAACCACACGGCCGGCCTGTCGACGCCGCAGCAGGTGCAGATGGTGCTGTTCTCGCTGTTCTGCCTGATGGACGAGCCCGATTCCTACAAGAAGGCGATGAAGCGGATCATCCGCCGCCGCAAGGCCGCTTTGTACCAGGCGGCGGGGGTGACGGTGGAGGAGGATGAGAACTCGGTCGACTACTACACCATCCTCGACCTCGAGGTGCTGGGCACACGGCTGCATGGCCGCAAATTCGTCGACTGGTTCATGAAGAACACCAGGCCGCAGGAGGTGCTGTTCCGCCTGGCCAGGGACAGCGGCGTGGTGCTGCTGCCCGGCCGCGGCTTCGGCACGCTGCATCCTTCGGCCCGGGTGTCGCTCGCCAACCTCAACGAGACCGACTACGTCAAGATCGGCACCGCGATCCGCACCCTGATGGCGGAGTATGTCGAGCGGTTCCAGGCGGCGGGGAAGAAGAAATAGGCCGATGGCTCCGACCATCACGGTCCCACACCAGCCCGGCCCGTCCGACCGCGACGCCATCGCCCGCGCGCTGTTCGCCTTCAACGACGCCGTGGCCGGACCATCCGGCTACCGGCCGCTGGCGTTGCTGATCCGGGATCCGGACGGCGGCGCCACGGTCGGCGGGCTGTGGGGCGGCACCGCCTATGGCTGGCTGCTGGTCGAGCTCCTGTTCGTGCCGCCGGGGCTGCGGCGCCGGGGCCTCGGCTCGCGGCTGCTGGCGCAGGCCGAGGACATCGCGCGGCGGCGCGGCTGCCGGGGCGCCTGGCTGGACACGCACGGCTTCCAGGCGCCGGGGTTCTACCGGCAGCACGGCTACGAGGTGTTCGGCACGCTGCCGGACTATCCACCCGGCCACGACCGGTTCTTCCTGCGGAAAGCCCTGTCCCCCTCCGGCGAAGGACCCGGCCGACCGACAGCATGACGGTCCCGCGGTCGGGACCCGTTCCGCTCGCCGGCGCCTCCCCCTAATCTCTCCGGCGCCACATACCTAGGAGGGAGGCAGGACATGAACCATGCGGGCAAGGTGATCGAGGGCCTGATGCGGGCGGAGCTCGATCGCTACACGGCGGCGAACCCCGCCTCGCGGCGCCTGGCGGAGCGGGCGGCGGAGGCCTTTCCCGGCGGCGTGCCGCTGCACTGGATGCGCGACTGGGCCACGCCCTTTCCGCTGTTCATGGCCGAGGCGAGGGGCGCGGAGCTCATCGACGCCGACGGCCACCACTACGTCGATTTCTGCCTGGGCGACACCGGGTCGATGTTCGGCCATTCGCCGGCGCCGGTGGTGCGCGCGGTGTCCGACCAGATCGCCCGCGGCGTCACCGCCATGCTGCCGACCGAGGACGGCGTTGCCGCCGCCGAGGCCCTGGCCCGGCGTTTCGGCCTGCCGTTCTGGCAGGTGACCACGACCGCGACCGATGCCAACCGCTTCGTGCTGCGCTGGGCGCGCGCGATCACCGGCCGGTCGAAGATCCTGGTGTTCAACGGCTGCTATCACGGCACGGTCGACGACACCTTCGTGCGGCTGGAGGATGGCCGCGCCGTGCACCGCCCCGGCCTGCTGGGCCAGGCGACCGACCTGACCGCCACCACCAAGGTGGTCGAGTTCAACGATCTCGCGGGGCTGGAGGCGGCGCTGGCGCCGGGCGACGTCGCCTGCGTCATCACCGAGCCGGCGCTGACCAATATCGGCATGGTGCTGCCGGAGCCGGGCTTCCACGCGGCCCTGCGCGACCTGACGCGCCGGCACGGCACGCTGCTGGTGATCGACGAGACCCACACCATCTCGACCGGCCCCGGCGGCTGGACCCGGGAATACGGGCTGGAGCCTGATGTCTTCACCCTCGGCAAGCCGATCGCCGGCGGCATCCCCTGCGGCGTCTACGGCTTCACCGCCGAGATCGAGGCACGGATGCGCCGGGTCGAGGCCGGCGTGCCGCACGGCCATAGCGGCATGGGCACCACCCTCTCGGCCAATGCGCTCGCCATGCGCGCGCTCAGGGCGATGCTGGAGGAGGTGATGACCGAGGCCGCCTATGCCGGCATGGTCGACCGCGCCAGAGGTCTGGCTGCCGGGATCGAGGCCGCGGTGGCGCGCCATGGCCTGGCCTGGCACGTCACCCAGATCGGCGCCCGGGTCGAGTTCCACTTCACGCCCACACCCTATCGCAGCGGCAGCGAGGCCGCGGCGGCGATGCGGCCGGATCTGGAGCAGCTGGTGAACCTGTTCCTGATCAACCGCGGCATCCTGATCGCGCCGTTCCACAACATGATGCTGACCAGCCCGGCCACGACGGAGGCGCAGATCGCCCGCTTCCACGACGCCTTCGACGCCTGCGCCGCGGCGCTGGCCGGCCACGCCTGAGGGGAGGACCGGACATGCCCGATATGACCAAAGGCGCCGATCCCGCCGAGGAGTGCCTGGACTTCCTGGCCCGGCACCGCGACGTCCGCTTCGTCGACATCCTGCTGACCGATGCCTGCGGCGTGCAGCGCGGCAAGCGCATCCCGGTCGGCGAGCTGGAGCGGATCTGGCGCAACGGCCGCTACATGCCCGGCTCGATCATCAGCCTCGACATCACCGGGGCGGATGTGGAGGAGACCGGACTGGTGTGGGAGGACGGCGACGCCGACCGCACTGCCCGCCCCGTGCCCGGCACGCTGGTGCCGGTGCCGTGGAAGGCCGAGCCCTCCGCCCAGGTCCTGCTGACCCTGTTCGAGCTGGACGGCACGCCCTCGGCCTACGACCCGCGCCAAGTGCTGGCCCGGGTGGTGTCGCGGCTGGCCGCCGATGGCCTGCACCCGGTGGTGGCGGTGGAGCTGGAATTCTATGTCTTCGACGCGTCCTGGCGCGAGACCGGGCGGCCGGTCCCGCCGCAGGGCGCCAGCAGCGGCAAGCAGGCCTATGGCGTCGCCGATCTCGACGAGCTCGGCGATTTCCTGGCCGATCTCTACGCCTGCTGCGAGATCCAGGGCCTGCCGGCCGACACCGCGATCAGCGAATACGCGCCGGGCCAGGTCGAGATCAACCTGAAGCACCGCGCCGACGCGCTGCGGGCGGCCGACGACGCCATCATGTACAAGCGGCTGGTCCGCGCCGTGGCGAAGCGGCACGGGATGGAGGCCACCTTCATGGCCAAGCCCTATGCCGGCGAGACCGGCAGCGGCACCCATCTGCACATCAGCCTGGCGGATGGCGACGGCGGCAACCGCTTCGCGGCCGAGGGCGGGGACGAGCTGCTGCGCCACGCCATCGGCGGCATGGGGGCGACGATCCGCGACGGCATGCTGGTGTTCGCGCCCAACGCCAACTCCTACCGCCGGTTCCAGACCCTCAGCTACGCGCCGCTGGCGCCGACCTGGGGCGTCAACAACCGCACCGTGGCGCTGCGCGTTCCGATCGGCCCGCCGGCGGCCAAGCATGTCGAGCACCGGGTGGCGGGCGCCGACGCCAACCCGTATCTGGCGCTGGCGGCGGCGCTGGCCGGGATGCATCGCGGCATCCTCGACCGGCGCGACCCCGGCCCGCCGGTGACCGGCAACGGCTACGGCACCCCGGCCTCGGACATCCCGCCGAACTGGCTCGATTCGATCCGCGACTTCCGGGAGTCGGCGCTGATGCGCGACTATCTCGGCGACGCCTTCGTCGACGCCTTCGCCAAGATCAAGCTGGCCGAGTACCGGCGCTTCCACAGCCAGGTGCCGCCGCTGGATTTCGATTGGTACGTCAAGGTGGTGTGAGGGACGGCGCTCGGCCGAAGAACGGATTGCCTCTCCCGCCTGGCGGGAGAGGTCGGGCGCCCGAAGGGCGACCGGGTGAGGGCTGGTCCTGGCCTCGACAAAATCCCCTCACCCTGAGCCGCTTCGCGTCTCCGACCTCTCCCGCAAGCGGGAGAGGCAAAAGGAATGTCGACCCGTCACCACCCGCAGCTCTCGCCCTTGTTCTGCTCGGTCAGCCAGGCGTTCAGGGGTGTGAAGTACTCGACCACGGCGCTGGCGTCGGTCTCGCGCGCGCCGGTGAAGGCCTCCAGCTCGTCCGGCCACGGCTTGGACTGGCCCATCTCCAGCATCGCGTTGAAGCGCTCGCCGACCTCCTTGTTGCCGTAGACCGAGCAGCGATGCAGCGGCCCGGTCCAGCCGGCCTGCTGGCAGGCGGCGCGGTGGAACTGGAACTGGTAGATCGCCGCCAGGAAGTACCGCATATAGGGCGTGTTGCCGGGGATGTGGTACTTGGCGCCGGGGTCGAAGGCGTCGGCCGGGCGTGGCCCCGGCGGCACCAGACCCTGGTACTTCAAGCGCAGCGCCCACCAGGCATCGTTGTACTGTTCCGGCTTGGCTTGGCCAGCGAACACCTCCCAGCGCCAGCGGTCGACCAGCAGGCCGAAGGGCAGGAAGGCGATCTTGTCGAGCGCCATCTTCAAGAGGAACGGGATGTCGCCCTCGGCGCCCGGCACCTTGTCCAAGAGGCCGATCTGGTTCAGGTAGGTCGGGGTCAGCGCCGACAGCCCGACGAAATCGCCGATCGCCTCGTGGAACCCGTCATTGGCCCCGTTCTTGAAGATGTAGGGCTGGCCTTTGTAGGCGCGCTGATAGTAGTTGTGCCCCAGCTCGTGGTGGACGGTGTAGAAATCCTCGCCATTGATCTTGGTGCACATCTTGATGCGGACGTCGTCGCGGTCGTCGAGGTCCCAGGCCGAGGCGTGGCAGACGACGTCGCGCCCCTCCGGCCGCACGATCTGCGACCGCTGCCAGAAGGTCTCCGGCAAAGGCGCCAGGCCGAGCGAGGTGTAGAAGGCCTCGCCGGTCTTCACCATCTTCGTGGCGTCGTAGCCCTGGGCGACCAGCAGCTTGTCCAGGCTGTAGCCCTCGGCCTCGTCCTGCGGCGCCACCAGGTCGTAGATGTTGCCCCAGGACTGGGCCCACATGTTGCCCAGCAGGTCGGCGCGGATCGGCCCGGTCTTCGGCTGCACCGCGTCGCCGTATTGCGCGTTCAGCCGGCCGCGGACATAGCAGTGCAGGTTCTTGTAGAAGGGCTCGACCTGGCCCCACAGCCGGTCGGTCTCGGCGGCGAAATCGTCGGCCGGCATGTCGTAGCCGGAGCGCCAGAGGGCGCCGGTGTCGGCATAGCCCAGCGCCGTCGATCCCTCATTTGCCAGCGCCACCAGCCTTGCATAGTCCGGCCGCATCACCGGCGCGATCGAATGCCAGCCCTCCCACACCGCCCTGGTCTCGGCCGGGTCGCGCGAGGCGGCCAGGATGTCCTCGGCGTCGCTCAGGGTCAGGGTCTTGCCCTGCAGCTGGAACTCGCCGGTGGAGTAGATGGAATCCAGCTTGGTGCTCAGCGTCGCCAGCTCGCGCGCGGCACCCGGCCGGTCCGGCGCCGGCAGCACCAGGTTGCGCTTCAGGATGTCGAGCTTGCGCCGGGTGACAGGGTCGAGCGTGAGGCCGTCGAAGCGCGACGCCTGCTTGGCATAGGCGCTGGTCTTCTCGGTCCATTCGCCATTGGCCTTGGCTTCCAGCCACTGGGTGTCGTCGGTGATGAAGGTGGCGCGCACCCAGGACGCCTTGTTGAGATATTCGCTGGTGGCGGCCAGGTCGGCCTCGGCCTTGTCGACGAAGGCGCGGGCCTCTTCCGGGGTCGGCGCAGCGGTCTGGGCCGGGGCGGCGATGCCCCACAGCAGGGCGGCCGCGGCTGTGCCGGCGGCCAGCAGGCGGGATCTCATCGGAACGGTCCCCCTATGCATTGAATTTTATGAGAAATTGCCGGCCTTCTCTCCATGGCCGGACCGATTGCGCCCATGGAAACGGGAGGGAAATCGCCTGTCAATCGCCGCGTTGCCGGGCAGAGCGGTGCCCGAAATATCAACCCGTCATGGCGAGCCCCGAAGGGGCGCGGCCATCCAGCGGCGCCGCCCCCTTGGATGGCCACGTCGCTACGCTCCTCGCCATGACGAAAAAGGGCTTCTGACCCCAGTCCGCTCCCTGACCTAAAACGGCCAGGCAGCCGACACGGCGTTCGACACGCCTCGGCGCAGGGCCTGGATGCCGGTCTCGACATGGCGCGACGGGTGCACCCGGTTGGTCAGCAGCGTCCAGGCGTGGCCGCGCTCCAGGTCGATCCACATCGCCGTGCCGGTGAAGCCGGTGTGGCCGATGGTGTCGGGCGAGCACAGCGACCCGCCGGACCAGCCCTCGTGCCGCACCTGCCAGCCCAGGCCGTGCGGATGGCCCTCGGCGCGCAGCATCTCGGCGATGGTGGCCGGCCGCAGCACCTCCTCGGCCAGGAAGGCCCGGGCGAAGTCCAGCACCGCGGCGGCGCTGCCGAACAGCCCGGCATGGCCGGCCAGGCCGCCCAGGGCATAGGCGTTCTCGTCATGCACCTCGCCGCGCATCACCCGGCCGCGCCAGGTGCAGCGCTCGGTGGCGGCGGCGCGGGCCGGGCCGGGGCTGACGGCGAAGTCGCCGGGCGGCAGCAGGTCGCGCAGCGGCTTGTCCCGCAGCCGCTCGACCAGGATGCCCAGCAGCACGTAGTTGACGTCGGAATAGCCGTCGGCGCCGGCGGTCCAGTCCTTCTGCAGCACCAGTGCCTTCAGCGTCTCGGCGTCGTTGCCCCAGGTGTACAGCGGCTCCACCGCCGGCAGGCCGGAGCGGTGGGACAGCAGCTGGCGGATGGTGACCTGCCGCACCCAGTGCTCGGGCTGGTACTGGCGCAGGTCCGGCAGGTGCAGCGCCAGCGGGTCGGACAGGTCGACACGCCCCTGTTCGACCAGCCGCAGCACTTCGGTGGCGGTCAGGATCACCTTGGTCAGGCTGGCCAGGTCGAACAGCGTGTCCTCGGCCAGGGGCACCAGCTGCGGCACCAGCACGGCCTGGCCGCCGAAGCGGATCGCGCGGTCGCCGTCACGGGTCACCAGCCCCAGCACTGCGCCGGGGATGCGGCCGGCGTCGATCGCTTCATCGATCAGGGCGAAGGCGGCATCGGCCGCGGCGGCAAGGGTCATTCGAGGGAGTCCGGCAACCTGATGAAGTCCCCCCTCCCCTCGCGGGAGGGGGSWAGGGGGAGGGGGTTCGCACCGTTGGAACCGAAGCCGGTGGTCGGCATCAGGCCGTGGCGATGTGTCAGGATTGAATAAGACCACGCCCCTCGATCGACAACCCCCTCCCCCTTGCCCCCTCCGGCGAGGGGTGGGGGGACTCGAGAACGAGTGGCGATCAGCAAGGCGCTCACGCCGCGCGGGTCATCGGCCAGCGGCACGAAGCCGATCGCCGGGAAGGCCGGGAACACGCCGTGGAACAGGTAGATCAGCAGCGCCCCGAGCCAGAAGGACGGCACGGTG
>NZ_NHON01000043.1 GCF_002195995.1 Inquilinus limosus | reverse complement strand
GACCCAGCTTCTTCATGTCCCCCCTCCCGCGAGGGGAGGGGGGACATGAAGAAGCTGGGTCTCGCGCATGCTCGGCATCCTGACCGGACTGGCGCGGGAGGCGGAGATCGCGCGGCGGATCTCGCCGCTCGTCGCCTGCTCGGCCAGCGATCCGGCCCGGGCGGAGCGGCTGGCCCGCGACCTGGCGGGGCAGGGGGCGACGGCGCTGCTCAGCTTCGGCATCGCCGGCGGGCTGGCACCGGAGCTGGCGACCGAGGATCTGGTGATCGGCAGCGCCGTGGCGACGGCCGACGCGGCCTATGCCTGCGATGCGGGCCTGGCGGGCCGGCTCGCGGCTGCACTGCCGGGGGCGGTTCAGGGGAGTGTCTGGGGCGGCGACGTCATCGTCGACACCGCCGCGGCCAAGGCCCGGCTGCACCGCGACAGCGGCGCGGTCATCGTCGACCTGGAGAGCGCCGCAGTGGCGCGGGCCGCGGCCGGGGCGGGGCTGCCCTTCGGCGTGCTGCGGGCCGTGGCCGACCCGGCGGCGCATGGCCTGCCGCCGGCGGCACTGGTCGGTCTCGATGCGGAGGGACGCCCGGCGATCGGGCCGGTGCTGCGGGCCCTGGCCCGCAGCCCTGGTCAGCTGCCGGCGCTGATCCGCCTGGGGCGGCAGAGCAGCGCGGCGATGAAGGCCTTACTTGCCGCCGCCGGCACCCTTGGCGGCCGCGACCTTCGGGGTGTGGCGTAGCTTCTCCAGCGCCTTCTGGACGTGGGAGGAGAACACGAACTCGGCCGGGCGCTGCCGGTCGAGCGAGATCTCCGGCGCCATCGGCCCCTCGGTGCGGATGCCGCGCATGCCGACGATGAAGGCCTTCAGCGGGTTGCGGAACATGTCCTTCACCGCGCTGGCCTCATAGCCCGAATGCACCATGCAGTTGGCGCACTTCTCGTAGTTGCCGGTGCCGTACTTGTCCCAATCCGTCTCCTCCATCAGCTCCTTGTAGGTCTGGGCATAGCCCTCGCCGAGGAGGTAGCAGGGACGCTGCCAGCCGAAATAGGTGCGGGTCGGGTTGCCCCAGGGCGTGCAGTGATACGTCTGGTTGCCGGCCAGGAAGTCGAGGAACATCGACGACTGGCTGAACGACCAGCGCTTGCCCTTGTCGCCGCGCTTGAAGATGTCGCGAAACAGCTGCTTGGTGGTCTGGCGGTTCAGGAAGTGCTGCTGGTCCGGCGCGCGCTCATAGGCATAGCCGGGCGACACCGTGATGGCGTCGACGCCCATCGCCTTGACGTCGTCGAAGAAGTTCGCGACGCGCTCCGGATCGGCATTGTTGAACAGCGTGCAGTTGATGTTGACCCGGAAGCCGCGGGCCTTGGCGGCCTTGATCGCCTTGACCGCGCGGTCGTAGACGCCGTCCTGGCACACCGACCGGTCATGGTCCTCGCGGTCGCCGTCCAGATGCACCGACCAGATCAGGAAGGGGCTCGGCTTGTACTGGTCGAGCTTCTTCTCCATCAGCAGCGCGTTGGTGCACAGGTAGACGTATTTCTTGCGGTCGATGATGCCCTGCACCACCTCCGCCATCTCCTTGTGCAGCAGCGGCTCGCCACCGGCGATCGAGACCACCGGCACGCCCGAATCATCCACCGCCTGCAGGCAGTCGGCCACCGACAGGCGCTGGTTCAGGATCTCGTCCGGGTAGTCGATCTTGCCGCAGCCGGCGCAGGCCAGGTTGCAGCGGAACAGCGGTTCCAGCATCAGAACCATCGGGTACCGTTTGGTGCCCATCAGGTGGTTCTTCAGAAGGTAAGCGCCGATACGGATCTGCTGTTGAAGCGGGATACCCATGGGGACCTTCGCAAAACTGTCGGCCGAATCCGGGCCAAGCGACACTGCCTACTCGGCAGGCACCGGTGCGGTCAATTGGGATGGCAGGCGGAAGCGGATATTCTCATCGACGCCCGTCAGCGTCGAGACCTCGACGTCGCCAAAACGTCGCAGGGTCTCGACCAGCTCCTGCACCAGGCTGTCGGGGGCGGAGGCGCCGGCGGTGATGCCGATCGTCTCCTTGCCGTCCAGCCAGGCGGGATCCAGCGCCGAGGCGTCGTCGATCAGGTAGCTGGGCACGCCGAGTTCGTCGCCGATCTCGCGCAGCCGGTTGGAGTTCGAGCTGTTGCGGGCGCCGATCACCAGCAGCACGTCGACCATCTGCGCCAGCTCGCGCACCGCGCCCTGGCGGTTCTGGGTGGCGTAGCAGATGTCCTTGGTGTCCGGCCCGACGATCGCCGGATACTTCGCCTTCAGCGCGTCGATCACCGCCTTGGTGTCGTCGACGCTCAGCGTCGTCTGGGTGATATAGGACACCCGCTCGGGGTCCGGCACCTCCAGCGCGGCCACGTCCTCGACCGTCGAGATCAGGGTGACGCCGCCCGGGATCTGCCCGGTGGTGCCCTCGACCTCGGCATGGCCGGCATGGCCGATCAGGATGACGGTGCGGTCCTGCGCCGCGTATTTGCGGCCCTCGATATGCACCTTCGACACCAGCGGGCAGGTCGCGTCGATCACCTGCAGTCCGCGCTGCGCCGCGTCGGTCTCGACCGACTGGGCGACGCCATGCGCGCTGAAGATCGTGATGCTGCCGGCCGGAACCTCGTCCAGCTCATCGACGAAACGGGCGCCCTTCGCGCGCAGGCTCTCGACCACGTGCCGGTTGTGCACGATCTCGTGCCGGACATAGACCGGCTCGCCGTAGATCTCCAGCGCGCGCTCGACGATCTCGATCGCACGCTCGACACCGGCGCAAAAGCCTCTCGGCTGGGCCAAGATGATCCGCATTACGCACCTTAGATGTTCTGGCAGGGCTGGGGTTCGCCAGAGTGAATCGCTCTCAATTTGGACCATACACCGGGCCAACTTTGCGTGTCACTAACATGACCACGCGCGCCGTGTGCAATAGGTTACGATTGATATTTATCAAATTGGACGCATGGCGGTTGTGCGGGCCGTCACAGCAGAATTCCGGCGGGGCGTCGTTCGGAACTTCTCGGCAAAGGCCGGGGTTGAGGCCATCATAGGTCGATCGCGTCGCCCCGCGGGCGCGGATGGCGGCGGACCCAACGTTCCGAATCGGAAGAGACACCCATGCGCTCGCCTGCCCTCCACCGCCGCCTCGCCTTGGCCGTCGCGCTGCTGCTGCCGCTGTCCTTCGCCGCCCCGGCGGCCATGGCGGCGGAGCCGCGCCAGGTCATCGACACGCTCGACAATGCCCTGCTCGACGTGATGAAGAACGCCGACTCGCTGGGCTTCCGCGGGCGGTACCAGAAGCTCGAGCCGGTGCTCGACCAGGCGTTCAACCTGCCGCTGATGGCCCGAATCTCCGTCGGGCCCGACTGGTCGAGCCTGACCCCGGCCCAGCAGCAGAAGTTCACCGACGCGTTCCGGCGGTTCAGCATCACCACCTATGCCGCGCGCTTCGACGGCTACAGCGGCGAGAGCTTCACCTCGGAGGACGCCAAGCCGGTCAGCGGCGGCGACCAGGTGGTCAACACCAAGCTGGTGCGGCCGAAGGCCGATGCGGTGCCGCTGAACTACCGGCTGCGGGGGCCGAACTGGCAGATCATCGACGTCTATCTCAACGGCACGATCAGCCAACTCGCCAACTACCGCTCCGAGTTCGGGGCCACGCTGCGCAGCGGCGGCGGCGACGCGCTGATCAAGCTGCTCGAGAGCAAGACCGCCGAGCTGACGCCGAAGAAGTAAGGCACCGCCGGCCTGACGGGGGGCTGCGCCTCCGCCAGGCCGGTCAGGGCCAATGGCTCAGGGCCAATGGCTCAGGGAATGTCCGGCAGTTGCGACGCCGGGATGTTGCCGGCGGCACCGGTCGCGGCCGGCCCGGCTGCGGCGGCGCCGGCCGGGTCGGTGTAGAGGTCGCCGCCGCCGCCCTGCGGGGCCTGGCCGCCATCGAGCTCGGCCTGCCGATACTGGCGGAACACGCTGCGCAGCGTCGCGTAGTAGTCGACCGAGTTGCGCTCCAGCTCATCCGTCGCGTCGACGGTGCGGGAGCGGATGTCGATGCCCTTGCCGACGAACATCCCGACGCTGGCCTCGGTCGGGATGTCGACGATGTAGCCCCAGGGGCTGCTGACCGTGTCGACCGCGAAGCCGACGGTGTCGCGCGGGTTCGAGGGGCCCAGCAGGGGCAGCATCAGATACGGGCCGTCGCCGATGCCCCATTTGTACAGCGTGGCGCCGAAGTCGCCGGCCTGCTGCCGGACCACGCCGCGCGGGGTCGCGACATCGAAGAAGCCGCCGAGGCCGAAGGTCGAGTTCGCCAGGAAGCGCAGCAGCGTCTTGGCGGCCGCGATCGGCTCGCCCTGCAGCACCTTGTTCAGGAACACCACCGGCTCGCCGAAATTCTGGAAGGCGTTGTGGATGCCGTCGCGCGCGAATTCGGGCACGACGTCGCGATAGGCGACCGCCACCGGCCGGATGGCGTTCTTGTCCAGCGCCTGGTTGAAGTCGAAGATCGCCCGGTTCATCGGCTCGAGCGGATCGTTGATCCGGTCGAACTCCGCCCGCTGCGCGGGGTCGGTCGGCGGAGTGGCGCAGCCGCTCAGCGCCGTGGCGGCGAGGAGCGCGGCCATGCCGAGGGCGAGGGGGCGAGAGGATGAGCGCGACGGCATGTCCGGTTCGATCCCGTAAGCAATCGGAAAATCAGTGATCTGGGGCCGCCGGGAATCGGCGGCCTGGTACGGTTCCTACCACGGTTCGGGTCGACCCGGTCCCGCGACGGGGAAGAAAGTTACAATCCGAACGATATCCTGTGACCTGTGCGGCAACAACCACCTGTCGAAAAACTTTGTCCTCCGTCCAGGCGAGTCATGCCGTGACGGGCGACACTAGCGTCATCCGGCCGGTCCGTCACCGGGTCTGATCCGGATGATCCGTGAAGTCTGGCTTCACGATCGGGGCGGGATGATGGCGCCGCGGCGGCGCGGGCGGGCCCAGCAGCGCCGGCATGAAGACCAGCACGGCGAACAGCGTGAACAGCAGCTCGATCGTCAGCAGCTCGCCCATGCCCGCCGTCCCGGGGTGGGGCGACAGCCACAGGCTGCCGAAGGCCGAGGCCGTGGTCAGGGCGCTGAACACGATGGCGCGGGTGGTGCTGGACTGCAGCGGCTCGCCGCGCCGGGCCCGCCAGTTGACGACGAAGTAGATGTCGAAGGCGACGCCGACCCCGAGCAGCAGCGGCAGGGCGATGATGTTGGCGAAGTTGATCGGCAGGCCGATCAGGATGGTGGTCGCCAGGGTCATCAGGCCGGCCAGCAGCAGCGGCGTCAGCGCCATCAGCACGTCGATCACCCGGCGCAGGGCGATGGCGAGCAGAAGCGCGATCATCGCGGTCGCCAGGATGCCGGCGGTGACGAAGGCGCCGACGATGGTGCGGCTCGATTCCTGGATCGTCACCGCGGTGCCGGTGGCGTGCGGCGCCACCGCCTTCACGGCATCGACGAAGCGCGCCACCACGGCGTTGTCGGCGGCATTGCCCGACGGGAACACCGACAGCCTGGCCTGGCCGTCCGGCGCGACCCAGGTGTCCCGCAGCTCCTGCGGCAGGTCGGCCAGGGTCACCGGCCCGGCCGACAGCAGCGTCCGCAGCCGGTCCAGCGTCGCCGGCAGCCCCTGCAGCAGCGCGTCGCCGACCCGGGCCATGGTCGCGGCATCGGCCTTGGCCAGCCGGTCCAGCGCATCGGCCAGGCGGCGTTCCGGGCTGTCGGCCTCCGGCCCGATCTTCCGCAGCCTCTCGGCCGTGGCGGTCGCGGCGGCGCGGATCGCGTCATCCGAGGGCGGATCCAAGGCGGGCTGCGTGTCCAGGGTCGGCCCGACCAGCAGGGAGAGGTCGGAGAGGATCGCCAGCTTGGCCGGCTGGTCGGTGGGCACGAAGCTGTTCAGCGACAGCACGGTGTCGACCTCGGGCAGGGCCTGCAGCTTCGGCGTCAGCGCCGCCGCGGCCTCGACCGACGGGGTCAGGATGTCGATGGTGTTCGGCGTGCTCAGCGGGTCGCGCATCAGCTCGAACATCGTCGAGGCCGCCTCGGAGCGCGGGTCCACCAGGTTCAGCGGGTTGAAGTCGAAGTTCAGCCGCGGCATCAGCGCCAGCGATGCCAGCGCCAGCACCGCGCCGCCGGCCAGCACCCAGCGCCGGCGCTTCAGCAGGAAGCGGTCGACGGGCGCCAGCTCCCGCCACCCGACCTCGCTCGGCTCGGCCCGCACCGGCAGCACCGCCAGCAGGGCCGGCAGCAGTGTGAGATTGAGCGTGACGGCGATCAGCATGCCGACGCCGGCGATCAGCCCGAGCTCGGAGACGCCGCGATAGGCGGTCGGCAAGAAGGCGAAGAAGCCGCTGGCGGCGGACAGCGCGGCCAGGACCAGCGCGGCGCCGACGCGCCGGATGGCGGCGGTGGTGGCGGCCTGGATGGTGGGCGCGGTGGTGCGCTTGGCCCGCACGGCGACGCAGAGCTGGACGCCGAAATCGACGGCGATGCCGACGAACAGCACGGCGAAGGCGACCGAGATCAGGTTCAGCGTGCCCACCGCCAGGGCCGCGAAGGCCGCGGTCATCAGCAGCCCGACGAACAGCGTCACCATGATCGCCCCGGTCATGGTGAAGGACCGCAGCGCCAGCAGCAGCAGCCCCAGCACCAGCACCACCGACACCGTGGTCGACAGGCCGATGCCCTCGCTGACGCTGGCGAACTGGTCGTCGTTCAGCGGGATGTTGCCGGTCTGCCGCACGGTCACGCCGTAGTCCGGCGTCAGGTGCAGCGTCTCGGCCGTGGCGCGGACGAAGCCGGTGGCCTTCGCCCCGGGCTCGAGCGCGCCGTAGTCCAGCACCGGCTGCGCCAGGACGAAGCGGCGCAGGGCGCGCGGCGAGGGCGGGGCCGAGGACAGCAGCGACTGCCAGGACAGCGGCTGCACCACATGGGCGGAGGTCAGGTTGGCATCGATCGTCGCCGCCATCTGGCTGATCGCCGGCTGCACGCGCGACCGCGGGGCCTGCCCGCTCTCGACCCCCTGCAGGAACAGCTGCACGACGTTGAGCATCCCGCGCAGCGTCGGGTCGGCGGCCAGGCCACCGAGCAGGGGCTGGGCGGCGACGATGTCGTCCGCCGTCTGCTGCAGGTCCTTCTCCGACAGGAACAGCAGGCCGTTCTTGTCGAAATACGGCCCGCCATCCGGGCGGCGGACGGTCTTGAACAGCGACGGTTCCGCCTTCAGCGCCTGGGTGATCTGCGCGGCGGCGGATTCCGCCAGCTCCGGCGTCTTGCCGTCGATGACGATGGCCAGCAGGCCGGTGTTCTGCGGAAACGCCTTGTCCAGCGCCGCGTTGTCCTGCTGCCAGGGCAGGTTGGGGTCGATCAGCTTGCCGGTGTCGGTGTTGATCGACAGGCGGTGCATCACCACCAGCACGGCGCAGACCGACAGCACCAGCGCGGCGCCGATCACCCACAGCGCATGGCGCTGGCAGAAGGCACCCAGATAGACCAGGGCGCGGGTTCCGGACAGTTTGGAGACAGGCACGCGGTCTGCTTTGCGGTGATGGGAGGGGGCAGGCGGCGGGCGCTGTTGTATCCCGGTTCGGCGGTGCGAGGAAAGCTGTCCGGTGAGCCAGGGTCGCTTTAGGGCGCGGCGCGGCCGAGGCGGGCGAAGCCCAGCCAGGCCAGCGCAGCGGCGGCGATCGCGGCCATCAGCAGCCAGGGATCGACCCCGGTGACCCGCAGCGCCCAGGGGATCACGGCGGTGGTCCCGGCCAGCCCGACGAAGGTGGTCAGGAAGGCGTAGCCGGCCTGGGCCATGTAGTGCAGCTCCGGCCGGATCCGGGTGCGGATCACGGTCTGGGCCGCCAGATAGGCGCCGCCGAAGGTCATGGCGTGGCCGAACTGGCTGATCACGATCAGCGGCAGCGGCGGGTCGAGGGACAGCAGCAGCCAGCGGCCGATCGCCACGACGCAGCAGACCGCCAGCAGTGTGGCCGGCGGGACCTTCTCCAGCCGCCGGGCGAAATAGCGATAGACCACGATCTCGGCGGCGACGGCGGCGCCCCAGACGATGCCGGTGCTACCCTTGGCGACACCATGGTCGATCCACCACAGGGTGCCGAAGGAATAGTAGAAGGCGTGCGAGGCCTGCAGCAGCAGGGCCGGGACCAGCAGCGGCGCCGCCACCGCCAGGGCCGCCGCCCCGGCGCGCGGGTCGAGGCGCGGCACCGGCGGCTGCCAGGACGGGCCCAGCACGGCGAGGCACAGGCACAGCAGCAGCCCGGCGGCGATCCAGGGCAGCAGCGCGGCGCCGTCCGGCAGGGTCAGCAGCGCCCCCATGCCGACATTGCCGATCATGAAGGCGAAGGATCCCCAGGCCCGCATCCGGCCATAGCCGTGGCCGCTGCGCAGGGTGACGGTGTTGGCGAAGCTCTCGATCAGCGGGATCGAGCCGTAGACGCAGCCGACCGCCAGCACCGACAGCAGGCCGACGGTGCCGGGATCGGCAATCAGCGAAGCGGCGACCAGCACCAGGGCGGCGGACAGGGCGGCGCCAGCCGCCAGCCCGCCGGCCGGCAGCAGCAGGGTCGCGACCATGCCGAAGCCGAGGATGCAGATGGCGCGCAGGGCGAAGCCCGCGGCCATGGTCCAGCCGACGGCGTCCGCGGCCAGGCCGCTGGCCGCCAGCCACACCGGCAGATACGGCGTCAGGATGCCGCTGACACCGTAATGCGCCGACAGCGCCGCGACGGCGCGCAGCCGGCCGTGATCGGCCGCGGGCTGCGAGACGCCGTCCGACGGGCTGCTCATCGCGTGGCCTCTCCCGCTTGCGGGAGAGGTCGGGCTCGCGAAGCGAGACCGGGTGAGGGGAGTTTGTCGAGGCCTGGGCCAGCCCTCACCCGCCAGCGCTGCGCGCTGTCGACCTCTCCCGCCAGGCGGGAGAGGCAACGCGAAAGGAGGAGCCAGCTCTGGTCGGTCACCGGATTGTCCGCATCACAGCCGGACCACGGTGCCGGTACGGCGTGAGCGTTCGGCGGCGAAGGCCATGAAGTGGCTGTCCAGCGATTCCTCCAGCGAGGTCAGCGAGACGTTCACCTGGCTGCGGCCGCGGCGCTGGATCTGCCGGCCCAGGAACTCGGCCATCAGCCGGTCGTCGCCGCCGCTGTGGCCGCTGTCCTCCACCGTGGTCAGCCGGATGGTGGTGACGTCGTCGGTGCGGAAGTCGATCACCGTGATCTCGTTCTTCTCCAGATGCCCGGCGATCTCGCCATGGGTGCCCATCAGGTGCAAGGTCCGCGTGTTCTCGGCGGTGAAGGCGCTGACGTTCAGCGTGCCGCTGACGCCGTTGGCGAAGCGCATCGCCACCACCTGGTTGTCGACCACGTCGTTGTCGCAGCGATAGACGCAGCGGCCATAGGGGCCTTCGCGCAGGGCGGTACGGATGCCGTCGGGCGAGGTGTCGAGGGTCAGCACCTTGTGCGGCCAGCGGTCGGCCGGCTTGAACTTCTCCAGGTAGAGGCGCTGGGCGGAGTAGGGGCAGACCCGCTCGACCTTGCAGCCCTCGTCGCAGCGGTCGGTCGCCCCGTCGGGCGCGTTCTCGCGCCGGAAATGGGCCAGCGAGCCGTAGGAGGACAGCTCGGTGCAGGGCGCGCCGGCCAGCCAGCGGATGATGTCCAGGTCGTGGCAGGTCTTGGCCAGGATCAGCGGGCTCGACTCGTCCTCGCGCCGCCAGTTGCCGCGCACGAAGCTGTGGGCGAAGTGCCAGTAGCCGATATGCTCGGTCTGGCGCAGCGTCACCAGCCGGCCGATCACGCCACGGTCCAGGATCTCCTTGATGCGCGAGAAGAAGGCCGTGTAGCGCAGCACATGGG
Source organism: Inquilinus limosus (assembly GCF_002195995.1). GTDB lineage: Bacteria > Pseudomonadota > Alphaproteobacteria > DSM-16000 > Inquilinaceae > Inquilinus > Inquilinus limosus_C. The sequence goes on along the minus strand of NZ_NHON01000043.1, from coordinate 40,500 downwards.
CGACCGTCACGTCCGCGCCGGTCTCCCTCGCGGCCTCGGCCAGCGCCCGGGTCTCCTCCTCGGTCGGGGAGATCGGCTTCTCCAGCAGGATGCCGAGGCCCCGGCGGATGGCGGCCAGCGCCGGCTCCAGATGCAGCGCGTCCGGCGTGGTGATCAGCACGGCGTCCAGCTCGGTCTCGCGCTCCAGCAGCTCGCGCCAGTCGGTGTAGAGGTGCTCGGTGCCCAGGCCGTGGCGGGCGGCGGCGTCCTGCAGCCGATCGGTGCGCGGATCGGCGATGGCGACGACCCGGGCCTGGTCGGGCCGGCGGCGGATGTAGTCGCCATAGGCCTCGATGCCGCGGCTGCCGGCGCCGATGACGGCGACGCGGATCTGCTGGGATTTCAGGGATTTGGACATCGGTCTTGGCTTTCAGGCTCGGACGATGGAGTTGAGAACGAGGATTAACCTTTCACCGCGCCGGCGACCATGCCGCGGGTGAAGTGCTTCTGGACCAGGGCGAACAGGATGGCGGCGGGCAGGGTGGTGACGACGCCGGCCGCCATCAGGCTGTCCCAGCGGATCACGTTCTCGCCGACGAAGCGGGTCAGGGCCAGGGTCACCGGCCATTTGCTGTCGTCGGTCAGCATCACCAGCGGGAAGATCAGGTCGCTCCAGGCATGGATGAAGGTGTAGATCGCGGTCATCGCCAGGCCGGGCCGCACCACCGGCAGGATGACGTGCCACAGCGCCTTGAGGCGCGAGCAGCCATCGACCATCGCCGCCTCCTCCAGCTCGCGCGGGATGCCCAGCAGGAAGCCGTGCAGCAGCCAGATCGCGATCGGCGTGGCCAGCGCGGTGTCGCACAGGATCACCGACAGGTAGGTGTCCAGCAGGCCGGCGGCGATCATCGCCTCGTAGAGCGGGATGACGATGACCACCGGCGACAGCATCTGCGTCGCCAGCACCAGGAACAGCAGTGTGGTTCGGCCGGTGAAGCGGAACCGGGCCAGGCCGTATGCGCCGAGGAAGCCGAAGCTGGTCGAGATCGCGGCGGCGCAGCCGGCGATGACCAGGCTGTTGCCCAGCGCCTCGACCACCCGGTACTGGCCGAACAAGGCGCGCGCGTAGTTGCCGAGATCCAGGCTGGTCGGCAGGAACTCCGGCGGCCAGACATAGAGCCGGTCATAGGGGGTGAAGGAGGTCTTCAGCATCACCCAGACCGGCAGCAGCAGGAAGCCCAGCAGCAGGATCAGCGCGCCGTGGCGGCCGATCTCGGGCAGGGTGCGTCTCGCGGTCATTCCTCGCCCCCCTTCAGCACGCGCCAGTACAGCAGAGACACCGACATCAGGATGGCGAAGACGACGACCGCCATGGCCGAGGAGGTGCCGAAGTCGAAGCTGCCGAAGGCGGTCTCGTAGATCTGGATCGGCAGGGTGGCGGTGGCGCCGGCCGGGCCGCCCTTGGTCAGCGGCCAGATCACCTGGAAGGAGTTGAAGGTCCAGACGGTCGACAGCAGCACGCAGGTCATCAGCACCGGCCGCAGCAGCGGCAAGGTGATGCGGCGGAAGATCTGCATCGGCCGGGCGCCGTCGATCCGCGCCGCCTCAATGTAATCGTCGGGGATGCGCTGCAGCCCGGCCATCAGCGTCACCACCATGAAGGGGATGCCCAGCCAGGCATCGACCACCACGGTGGCGATGAAGGCCGTGGTCTCCTGGCCGAGGAAGGAGATCGGCTCGCGGATCGCGCCGGTCACCAGCAGCACGGCGTTGATCCAGCCCGATTGCCCGTCCAGCACCCAGCGCCAGGAGATGGCGGCGATCACCGCGGGCGTCACCCAGGGCAGCATCAGCAGCGCCAGATACACCTTGCGGCCGGGGAAGGGGCGCTGCAGCAGCAGCGCCCCGCCCAGCCCGATCAGCAGCTTCGCCCCGACCGAGCAGGCGGTCCAGATCACGGTCAGCTGCAGCGTCCGCAGGAAGGCCGGCTCCTGCACCAGCGCCAGGAAGTTCTCAGGCCCGACGAAGTCGTTGCCCTCCCAGGGCGCGGTCAGCACCACATGGTGCACCGACTGCCAGAAGATGCGCAGCACCGGCAGGCCCAGCAGCGCCGCGATCAGCAGCAGCGGCAGCGCCAGGTAGGGCCAGGGCGCCTTGTCCGGCGACCAGCGCCGGGCGCCGCCGGCCCGGCGCGGCACGGTGGGGGCGAGCGCGACCACGGGGTCAGGCGCGCGGTTCGATGCGGGCCTTGCGGATCTTCTCCGCCGCCGCGTCCAGCGCCTCCTGCGGCGTCGCCTTGCCCAGGATGGCCGACTGCACCGCCTCGACCAGGATCTTCTCGAAGGGCTGCCAGGCACGCGGCGTCGGCTGGGCGAAGCCGCTGGCCTTCATCGCGATGAAGGTCTGCCAGAACGGCGTCTTGAACGTGTCCATCTGCTCCTCCTCGGCCAGCAGCGGCACCAGCCCGCGCTGGTCGTCCCACTTGGCATGGACCTCGGGCTGCAGCAGATAGGCGACGAACTTGCCCGCCGCCTCGGGATGCTCGGACTTGGCCGAGATGGCGAGGCTGTCCGACACCTGCTCGCCCTTGCATTCCTTGCCGCAAGGCAGCGGCGCCACGGCGTAGGGGGCAGTCTTGTTGTCGGGGGGCAGGCCCATGATCGACTTGCCCCAGGGGCCGCTGACCATCATCGCGATCTTGCCCTGGGCGAACAGCGGCGGGTGCTGCTCGCGGTTCAACTCCAGCGGATTGGGCACGACCTTGTCCTTCTGGAACAGGTCGACATAGAACTGCAGCGCGGCCACCGCCTCCGGGCTGTTGATCTTCGTCTCTCCAGATGAATCAAAGGCTTCGCCGCCATTCTGGTAGACGAAGTTCAGGAACTGGCTGACCAGTGTGACATGCGCCGCCGCCGAGGTGGCGTAGCCATACATGCCGGGGTTCTTCTCCATCACCGCCTTGGCCGTCGCCACCAGCTCGTCCCAGCTCTTGGGCGGGGTCGGGATCAGGTCGGTGCGGTAGTAGAGCGCCTGGGTCGAGAAGGCCATCGGCACGGCCATCTGCTTGCCGCCGAACTGCGCCGCTTGGCGCAGCGTCTCCGGGATCCGGCCCAGCGTCGCGGCGTCGACCAGCCCGTCGACCGGCTGGATCGCGCCCATCATCGACAGTTCGGCGACGTTGCGGGTGCCGATATAGACCACGTCGGCAGCACGGCCGGCGATGAAGTCGGTCGACAGCTTCTGGAACGCCTCGTCCCAGCCCACGCCCTCGACCTTCACCTTGATGTCGGGGTTCTTCGCCTCGAAATCGGCGATGAAGCCGGGCAGGGTCTTCTGGCTGACCTCGTCGCTGGCGCCGGGGATGAAGAAGCGGATCTCGGCGGTCTCGGCCAGGGCCGGCCCGGACAGGCCGGCGGCCATGAGAAGAACGCAAAGGCTCGGCCCGAGCCGCATGCTGCGCAGGTTCATTCTAGCCTCCCGTGGCTGGCTGGTGTGTTGCTTGGCTTGGGAACGCCCCGATCCCGGCGGGATCAGGGCGGGCGTCTCATCCCGCCCTGGCGCAGCAGCAGGTCCAGCGCCAGGCCGACCGCGCCGCGCAGATAGCCGTCGCCCTCGTCGGGGCTGATGACGATCCCGGTGCGGCATTCGTCGAAATTGTAGCCATGGGCGCGGAAGCTCTCGTTCAGCGCCTTCAGCAGGTAGATGTTCAGCGCCGGCTGCGGCGCCCGGAACACGATCGCCTCCAGGTCGAACAGGTTGGCGACCTGGGCCAGGGCCTGGCCGATCCAGCGGCCGGCGCAGTCGAAGATCTCGATCGCCTCCGGGTCGCCCTGCGACGCGATATGGGCCAGCACGGCGATGTCGTCCGACAGCCCGCGCTTCAGCGCCTGGCGCGAGATGGCGGAGAGCGAGGCGAGGGAGGCCAGGCAGCCGCATTTGCCGCAGCGGCAGGCGGCGCCGGAATAGGGCGCCAGCGACAGATGGCCGATCTCGCCGGCCTGGCCCTTGCCGCGATAGACGTCGCCGTTGATCGAGATGCCGGAGCCGATCTCGTTCTGCAGGCTGACGACGGCGTAGTTCTCATAGGCCCGGGCCAGGCCCAGCATGCGCTCGGCGACGACGATGGCGTTGGACGGGGTCTCGGCGGCCACGCCGATGCCGAAGGCGTCCTGCAGCGCCGCGGTCAGGCGCTGGCCGGCGCCGATCACCTCGGCCCGGCGTGGCCCGACCTCGCCCAGCACCACGCCGCCGGCGGCCAGCGCGTCCCAGCCGGGGCCGCCCTGCCGGCGCAGCCGGTCGAGGGCATCGACCAGCGGCGACGGGTCGTCATTGGCCGGGGCGGGCAGGGGGATCGGGCTCTGCTGCGGCGCGCCGGCCAGGTCGGCGATCACCAGCTGCGCCGAATCGGGGCCGAGATGCAGGCCCAGCAGCGTGCCGTAGCCGGGGTCCAGGTCCAGCATGACGCGGGGCCGGCCGCCGCCCGATGCCTTGGCGCCGGTCTCGCGCAGCAGGCCGTGGCCGATCAGGGTGCGGACCAGGGGTGTCATGGCCGAGGCGCTGAGGCCGAGCTCGCGCGCCGCCTCGATCCGGCTGAGGCCGCCGCGGCGATGGATCAGGCGCAGCAGCTCCGAGGCATCACGCCCGCGCAGATCCAGCTCTCCGGTGCCTCGCGCCATCTCGCCCCCGCCGCGCCGCCCTTCATTCGCGAGGACGGCGTCTGATGGGACTCATATTTCAGGATTCTGGGTCAGGCAACCCGGATAATTTCTATTTTGGAAATAAGTTCAAGGCCCCTTCGAGCTCGTCTCCCTCACTGCTGTCATCCTCGGGCTTGACCCGAGGATCCAGGGGCTTCCAAGAACCGCTCCCGGGGCCCCTGGATTGCCGGGTCAAGCCCGGCAATGACAGGAGGGGGAGGCCTATGCTCATCGCACCAGCGCCCGCACCAGCGCCGCGGCGATCCGCTCCAGATGGGCCGTGTCGCGATAGACCCGCTCCATCACCGCCAGGCCGCGGGTGAAGGTGACGACCAGGTCCGCCGCCTCCTCCGGCGTCACCGTCAGCCGGGCGCGAGCCGGCTCCGCCGACAGCGCGGCCAGGATGATGCGGCGCAGCTCGTCCAGCATGCCGCGCAGCCGGTCCTGCAGCCGCGGATCGTCCAGCGCCGCCTCCGTCGCGGTCCGCGTGCTCAGGCAGCCGCGCGCCGGCGACCCGCTGGTCATGCTGGCGATGGCCGCGCCGAACAGCGCCCGCAGCGCCTGTTCCGGATCCGGCGTCGACTCCAGCGCCTGCCGTGCGACGGCCAGGAATCTCCCGACATAGGAGTCGAAGGCCAGGAGGAAGATCTCCTCCTTGCCGCCATAGGCGTTGTAGAGCGAGCCGCGCAGCACGCCGGTCGCCTCGGCGAGGTCCTGCATGGTGGTGGCGCGCAGGCCCTTGCGCCAGAACACGCCCAGCGCCTCCGCCAGCATCTCGCCTTCATCGAACTGCCGCACACCGGCCATCACCGCCTCGGATCATTCTTGACATCGATGTCAAATTTGACGTTCATGTCAAACATAGTCGACCGCCATCGCGACGACCAGACCCCCGGACTCCCACAAGGACCTCGACGATGATCGAGCTGCACTATTGGACCACGCCGAACGGCCACAAGATCACGATCGCGCTGGAGGAGCTGGGGCTGCCCTACCGGATCGTGCCGGTGAACATCTCGCAGGGCGAGCAGTTCAGGCCGGGCTTCCTGGCGATCGCCCCGAACAACCGCATCCCCGCCATCATCGACCACGCCCCGGCGGATGGCGGCGCGCCGATCCCGATCTTCGAATCCGGCGCCATCCTGGAATACCTCGCCGACAAGGCCGGCGCGCTGCTGCCGCGGGCGCCGCGCGAGCGCTTCGCGGTGCTGCAATGGCTGCACTGGCAGATGGGCGGGCTGGGGCCGATGGCCGGGCAGAACCACCACTTCTCGGTCTACGCGCCGGAGCGCATCCCCTATGCCACCGAGCGCTACGTCAAGGAGACCGGGCGGCTCTACGGCGTGCTCGACCGCCAGCTGGCGGGTCGCGACTTCGTCGCCGGCGAATTCTCGATCGCGGACATCGCCATCTATCCCTGGATCGTGCCGTATCAGCGGCAGCAGCAGCGGCTCGAGGATTTCCCGAACGTCGCCCGCTGGTTCGCGGCCATGGCGGCCCGGCCCTCGGTGATCCGTGCCTATGAGATCGCGGCGCAGATCAACACCGTGCCGACGGTGACCGAGGAGTCGAAGCGCCACCTGTTCGGCCAATCGGCAGCAACGGCTTCGGCCTCGACCGTGCAGGGCCGGGCCTGAGCCATGGGAGAGGCCGTACTGAAACTGTACGAGCTGGCGGGCGCCGACGCCGCGCTGCGCTTCAGCCCGCATTGCTGGAAGACCCGGATGGCCCTGGCCCATAAGGGGCTGGAGGCCGAGCGCATCCCCTGGCGGTTCACCGAGAAGGCGGCGATCTCCTTCACCGGCCAGGGGCTGGTGCCGGTGCTGGTGCATGACGGCGAGACGGTGTGCGATTCCTGGCGCATCGCGCTGCATCTGGAAGAGCGGTTCCCCGACCGGCCGTCGCTGTTCGGCGGCGCCGGCGCCATGCCGCTGGCGCGCTTCATCAACAGCTGGGCCGACACGGCGCTGAGCCCGGCGATCGCCCGGGTCATCATCCTTGACATCCTCGACCGGGTGCACGAGGACGACCGCGCCTATTTCCGCGCCAGCCGCGAGCAGAGGTTCGGCCGGACGCTGGAGGAGGTGGCGGCCGACCGGCCGGCCAACCTCGCTGCCGTCCGCCAGGCCCTGCTGCCGGTGCGAAGGGCGCTGGCGGCGGCGGATTTCATCGCCGGGACGGCGCCGGCCTATGCCGATTACTGCGTCTTCGGCCTCTTGATGTGGGCCCGCTGCATCAGCCCGGTCGAGCTCTTGGAGACCGGCGACCCGGTCTTCGCCTGGCGCGACCGGCTGCTCGACGTCTTCGGCGGCATGGCCCGGTCGGCGCACTGCGCCTAGGAACCGGCGTCGAAGGCCGGGTGGAACGTCACGCTGCCCTCCGGCACCTCGGCGCCGAAGGACAGCACCAGGAAGTATTGCGGGGGGATGCCGGGCGATTGCAGCCGCGGATCGGCGGCGAAGCCGAAGCGGCTGTAATAGCCCGGTGCGCCGGCCAGGACGCAGCCCTTGGCGCCCAGCGCGCGGATCCGGTCGAGCCCCGCGCGGATCAGCGCCTGGCCGATGCCCCGGCCCTGCCGGTCGGGGCGGACGGCCACGGGGCCGAGCCCGTACCAGCCCTGGACCGAGCCATCGATGCTGACCGGCGAGAAGGCGACCTGGCCGACGATCTCGCCATCCTCCTCCGCCACCAGCGCGACGGTCAGCGCCCCGGCGGCCCGCAGGGCGTCGAGGATCGCCGGCTCCCGGCCATCGCTGTAGGGCCGGCCGCGGAACGCGTCCTCGACCAGCTGCCGCACCGTGGCGTCGTCTTCCGGTCGCTGGTCTCTGATCATGCCCGCGGCCCCGGCTCAGCTGTCGAGCATGGTCAGGGCGGCCTTGCGGTCGCCGGGCTTCAGCTTCAGGAACGCTGCCCGGGCCGCCTTGATGTCGCGGTCGGTCCCGCTCTCGGCCGCGGCCTTCAGGGCCTGCGCGGTCGCGTGCTCCGCCCCGCAGATGAAGGCCACCGCCTTGGCTAGGCGCGCCATGGCCTCCCGGTCGATCTTCAGCTCGTCCATGCCGGTCCTTCCCCGTGGCTGTCTCCGCCGCCGGTTCTGGACCATCGGGGGGCTGCTGCCCAGGAGATTCGGCGCCGGTCAGTCGCCGGTGCGCTCGAAGCGCATGATCCAGTTGGTCTCCCAGTTCCCGCCGCCATCGGTGGAGAAGGCCTGCTCCCAGCGCGCCGACCGGCCGGTGATCTCCGACCAGATGAAGCGCACGCGGATCGGCGTGCCCTCCCACACGTCGTCGGCGAAGAAGGTGCCGATGCCGTTCTCGAACCGGCCGCGCAGCGGCGCCTCGTCCATGTGCAGGCTGCGGCCGTCGAACCACCAGATCGACCACAGCTTCGACTCCGTGTCGAACAGGCGCAGCGTCGCGGCGCGATAGGTCCCGGACGGCAGCTCCAGGATGTTGTCGTCGATGGTGCCGAGGCCGCCGATCAGCGGGCGCATCTCGGAATGGCCGGCGAACTCGTCCCACAGCGTGTCGCCGGCCAGGCGGCGGCGCAGCCGGCGGTGCGACACCGCCCAGCGGCCGAACAGCGGGAAGAAGTCATCGCGGCCGTCGTTCGGGGTGTCGGGGACGCTGGCATCGGTGCCGGGGGCGGGCTTGGCGAACAGCGCGGGCATCGGTGTCTCCATGATGAAAGGGCGATGCGGCGGAGGATGCGGGCGGGCAACTGACAGCCAGTGTCAGGATTTTTTCGGCTATGCTCGCCCCATGCGCGCCAACCGCCTGCTGTCGATCCTGCTGCTGCTGCAATCCCGCGGCCGCCTGACCGCCCAGGCGCTGGCGGAGGAGTTCGAGGTCTCGGTCCGCACGGTCTATCGCGACATCGACGAGCTGTCGGCCGCCGGCGTGCCGGTCTATGCCGACCGCGGCCCGGGCGGCGGCTTCGCCCTGCTCGACGGCTACCGCACCCGGCTGACCGGCATGACCGCCGGCGAGGCCGAGACCCTGCTGCTGGCCGGGCTGCCCGGGCCGGCGGCGGATCTCGGCCTGGCCGAGCCGCTGGCCACGGCGCGGCTGAAGCTGCTGGCGGCGGTGCCGCAGGCGGCGGGGGAGGGCGCGGCCCGGGTCGGCGACCGCTTCCACCTCGACCCCGTCGACTGGTACCGCCGGGCCGAGCCGCCGCCGCATTTGCCAGCGATCGCCCGGGCGGTGTGGGGCCAGCGCCGGCTGGTGATCCGCTATGAGAGCTGGTCGGCCACGGTGCGGCGCACGGTCGACCCGCTCGGCCTCGTGCTCAAGGCCGGCGCCTGGTACCTGATGGCGCGGATCGGAGACGACATCCGCACCTACAAGGTGGCCAAGGTGCTGGATCTCGACGTGTTGCCGGACGGTTTCGACTACCCCGCCGGCTTCGACCTGGCGGCGCAGTGGCGGGAGTCGCTGCGGCGCTTCGCCCGCGAGCTGCGCCGGGCCGAGGCGGTGCTGCGCGTTTCGCCGGAGGCGCTGCCGCTGATCGACCGGCTGGGCGCCGACGCGGCGGAGGCGGTGCTGCAGGCGCCGCCGGATGCCGAGGGCCGGCGGCAGGCCACGGTGCCGATCGAGGGCGTCGGCCATGCCGCCCGGCTGCTGCTGGGTTTCACCGACCTGGTCGAGGTGCTGGAGCCGCCGGAGCTGCGCCAGGCCCTGGCCGAGGGCGCCCGGCGGGTGGCGGCGCTGTACCCCGGCTAGGCCGCGTCGGACGGCCGCTCGGCCCGGGCCAGATAGTCCTGCTTGCTCGGCTGCAGATGGTCGATGCACAGCTGCGCCAGGGCCCAGCTGTCACGGCCGCGCAGCAGCTCGATCATCAGCCGGTGGTGCCGGCGCGACACCTCCACATTCTCCGGATCGGCCAGGGTCTTGGCACGGATCGGCAGGCTCAGCCGCATGTAGTGCTCGATCGAGCCGACCAGATAGGCGTTGCCGCAGGCGCCGAACAGGGTCAGGTGGAAGCGGTCGTTGCACTCGTGCACGCCGCGCAGATGGCCGCGCCCGGCATGGCTTTCGTACTCGGCCTGGATCTCCTGCAGCCGGTCGATCAGCTCCGGCGGGGCGGGCAGGGGGATGGCCAGCGCCGCCTGGCGCTGCAGCAGCTCGCGCACCTCGTAGATCTGCCGCACCTCCCCCGGGGTCAGGGCGCGGACGGCGGCGCCCTTGTTGCGCTCGCGCACCACGATGCCCAGCCGCTCCAGCTCGACCAGCGCCTGGCGGACGACATGGCGGGTCACCGGGAAGCGGGCCAGCAGCGCATCCTCGACCAGCCGCGCGGCGGGCGGCAGCCGGCCGAAGATGATGTCCTCCTCCAGCGCCCGCACGACCGCGGCCTCCTTGCCGGCGGCGCCAGCGATGTCCGTCATGATCCGCGGTGTCCCGGGGTCCATTGCGATGCCGGATCAGATCACATCGGCCCCTGGTATTGTCAATAATCAGGGCCGGTTTCGCCACGGCTGTCGCTTTGTATCGTCGGATTATTGACAATCCGGGCTTGCGGCGTAGGGTGCATCCGTCTTGCGGCCCTGTGGCCGCGCTCCGTGACATCGGAAGGATCCCAATGGACAAGCGCGGCCTGCGGAAGGGGCTGACCAGCTACGGCGACGCGGGGTTCTCGCTGTTCCTGCGCAAGGCCTTCATCAAGGCCATGGGCTATTCCGACGATGCGCTGGACCGGCCGATCATCGGCATCGTCGACACCGGCAGCGACTTCAACCCCTGCCACGGCAACGTGCCGCAGCTGGTCGAGGCGGTGAAGCGCGGGGTGATGCTGGCCGGCGGCATGCCGATGGCGTTCCCGACCATCTCCATCCACGAATCCTTCGCCCACCCGACCAGCATGTTCCTGCGCAACCTGATGGCGATGGACACGGAGGAGATGATCCGCGCCCAGCCGATGGACGCGGTGGTGCTGATCGGCGGCTGCGACAAGACCGTGCCGGCCCAGATCATGGCGGCGGCCAGCGCCGACCTGCCGGCGATCGTGCTGCCCACCGGCCCGATGGTGGTCGGCCACCACAAGGGCGAGGTGCTGGGCGCCTGCACCGATTGCCGCCGGCTGTGGGGCCGCTACCGCGCCGGCGAGATCGACGATGAGGAGATCGAGGCGGTGAACGGCCGGCTGGCGCCGTCGGTCGGCACCTGCATGGTGATGGGCACCGCCAGCACCATGGCCATCCTGGCCGAGACGCTGGGCCTGTCGCTGCCCGGTGCCGCCGCCATCCCGGCCACCCATGCCGACCGCATCCGCTGCGCCGAGGCCACCGGCCAGGCGGCGGCGCGGATGGCGGTGACCGGCGGGCCGCGGCCGTCCGAGATCCTGCAGCCCGGCGCCTTCCGCAACGCCATGACGGCGCTGCAGGCGGTGGGCGGGTCGACCAATGGCCTTGTCCATCTCGCCGCCATCGCCGGCCGCGTCGGCCAGCCGATCGACTATGCCGAGTTCGACCGCATCGGGCGCGAGACGCCGGTGCTGATCGACCTCAAGCCCTCCGGCGCGCATTACATGGAGCATTTCCACCACGCCGGCGGCGTGCCGCATCTGCTGGCGGAGCTGCGGGACCTCTTGGACCTGACCGTGCCGACCGTGGCCGGCGGCACCCTGGCCGACACGCTGCCCAAGCCGGGCGAGTGGCGCGACGAATCGGTGATCCGGCCGCGCTCCAACCCGCTGAAGGCCCAGGGCGCGATGGCGGTGCTGCAGGGCAACCTCTGCCCCCGCGGCGCTGTGATCAAGCAGTCGGCGGCGACGCCAGCCCTGCTGCAGCACACCGGCCGGGCGGTGGTGTTCGACTCGGTCGAGGACATGGCAGCGCGGGTCGACGACCCGGATCTCGATGTCGCGGCCGACGACGTGCTGGTGCTGCGCAGCGCCGGGCCGAAGGGCGCGCCGGGCATGCCGGAGGCGGGATACCTGCCGATTCCGCGCAAGCTGGCGCAGCAGGGGGTGAAGGACATGGTCCGCCTGTCCGACGCGCGGATGAGCGGCACGGCCTTCGGCACCATCGTGCTGCACATCACGCCGGAATCGGCGGATGGCGGGCCGCTGGCCCTGGTCCGCACCGGCGACCGCATCCGGCTGGACACCGCCGGCCGGCGCCTCGACCTGCTGGTCGACGAGGCCGAGCTGGCCCGCCGCGCTTCCGCGGCGCCGCCGCCGAAGCCGGCGCCGGACCGCGGCTATGCCAGGCTGTTCCATGACAGCGTGCTGCAGGCCGATGAGGGCTGCGATTTCGACTTCCTGGTGCCCGGCCGCAAGGCCGGCTGAACTGACCCCGGTGCCCGGCCGCAAGGCCGGCTGAACTGACAAGGTGCCTGCCATGCCGAAGCTCTCCGGCGTCATCGCCGCCGCCACCACGCCGCTGCGCGACGACCTCTCGATCGACCACGCCAGGCTGGTGGCGCATTGCCGCTGGCTGCTGAACGATGGCGGCTGCGACGCGGTCAACCTGCTCGGCACCACCGGCGAGGCGGCGTCCTTCTCGGTCGAGCAGCGGCTGGCGGCGATGCGCGCGGTGGCGGAGGCCGGGCTGCCGATGGAGCGCTTCATGGTCGGCACCGGCGCCTCGGCGCTGGAGGATGCGGTGCGGCTGACCCTGGCGGCCAAGGCCTTCGGCTTCGCCGGGGCGCTGCTGCTGCCGCCCTTCTACTACAAGGGCATCGACGACGAGAGCCTGGCGGCTTACGTCGACACCGTGATCGCGCAGGTCGGCGGCGAGGGGCTGGGCCTCTACCTCTATCACATCCCGCAGAACACCGGCGTGCCCTGGCCGATCGAGGTGGTGGCGCAGCTGGCCGAGCGGCATCCGGACACGTTGGCGGGGCTGAAGGATTCCTCCGGCGACATCGCCTATTCGACCGAGCTGGCGAAGCGGGTGCCGGGCATCGCGGTGTTCCCGAGCTCGGAGGCGACGCTCGGCATGGCGAAGGAGCGCGGTTTCGCCGGCTGCATCTCCGCCACCACCAACGTCACCGGCCCGCTGGCGCGGATCGCGTACCACCAGGCCGGCACGCCGGAGGCCGAGGCCGCGGTGGCCGCCGCCGCGGCGCTGCGGGCGGCGCTCAGCACCGTGACCCTGGTGCCGGCGGTCAAGGACACGGTCGCCGAGATCCATGGCGACGCCTCCTGGCGCCGGGCCCACCCGCCGCTGCGGGCCTTGAATGACGTCGAGCGGGCGACCCTGCGCGACGCCCTGGCCAAGACCGAATATCCGCGGCTGTTCGGGCGGTAGGAGAGCACCGCCTTTTCTCTTGCGGGCGGTTCCCTCTTACCCTCCCGTAGCCTGCGCTCACCCGATGCCGGGCATGTTTTCGTGTTGCCTCTCCCGCCTGGCGGGAGAGGTCGGGCTCGCGTTAGCGAGACCGGGTGAGGGCTGGTCCCGGCCTCGACAAAACCCCCTCACCCGGAGGCGCAAGCGCCTCCGACCTCTCCCGCAAGCGGGAGAGGCAAAACAACGATTCTGGTCTCTGACTCTCCAACCCAAGCCGTCATTGCGAGCGCAGCGAAGCAATCCATGCAGCAGCTTGCACGGGACGATGGATTGCNGGCGCAAGCGCCTCCGACCTCTCCCGCAAGCGGGAGAGGCAAAACAACGATTCTGGTCTCTGACTCTCCAACCCAAGCCGTCATTGCGAGCGCAGCGAAGCAATCCATGCAGCAGCTTGCACGGGACGATGGATTGCTTCGTCGGCTTCGCCTCCTCGCAATGACGGTGAGGGGAGGCGACGCAGCGATCAGCTGCTGTCCGGTTTCGACGGCGGTGGCGTAAGCCGGCCGGCGATGGACTCATCTGCCGGTCGAGGCCAGGCCTCGGCAGGCTCGGCCGTCTCCGCCACGACCTCGACGGTCACCGCCTCATCGGCCCATCCCGGCGGCAGCCAGGAGGGGTCGGGCGGGAGGCCGATCCTGCGGCTCACCGCGCGCACGAACTCTTCCGGCGACAGCAGGTCCAGTTGCACGTCGAGGATCTCGTCCTCGACCAGCCTCTCCCGGACCAGCAACCGGACGCGTTCGGCGTCTTTCGGCTCGGCGGGCCTGGCGATCGCCTTCACCGCGGTCTCGACCGCCTGCTCGCGCTTCGCCCGGCGGCGTTCCTGCTCACCGGATGCGATCCGCGCCTGCATGCGCAGGTAATAGTCACGCCGGATCCGCTCGGTCATGGCGATCGACAGGCGCACCGAGCGGGAGAGGCGGGACTGCATCAGCGGATAATCCGGCATCTCGGCGCCGCGCAGGATCTGCTCATGCTCCCGCACGGTGGCCCGCATGGTGCGGATGTCGAGGTCGACCACCTCGCGCAGCCGGTCCAGCGCCCACTCCGTCCAGTGCAGGTCGGTGTCGCGGGGCTTGATCGGACCAGAGTCGGGCTGCGCCATGTCCATAGAACATATCATGAACGAAGATGATCGATCATGCTAGGGTACAAAATGTTCACTGCAGCCTTTTCCACGAGAGAGTTGGGCCGAACGCCCGAGGAGGATCAGATGCCGGTGGAGTATGTCGCGCGCTACAGCCGCGAGGAGATCCGGTCCCATCCGCAGGCGCTCTATGTGTTCGGCGACAACTTCGTGGAGCGCGGCCTGGGAGGGCAGGCGGCGGCCGCGCGGGGGGAGCCGAACGCGGTCGGGATCGCGACGAAGCGGGCGCCGAGCCTGGTGACCAACGCCTTCCTGACGGATGCCGACCTGGCGCGGCTGCAACAGCATGCCACCCCGGCGCTCGACCGCCTCCGCGAACACCTCGCCGCCGGCGGGACGGTGGTCATGCCGGCCGACGGCATCGGCACCGGCCTGGCCCAGATGCCCGATCGCGCCCCCGCTTGCTGGCGCTGGCTCTGCGATCAGCTGGCCCGGCTCGGGATCGAGAATCCCAAGGGAGCCTTGTGATGGCGGTGTCTGGGAATTCTGCAGGCAGTTCGGGTGACCGGGATGGGCGGAAAGCCGCCGTTACGATCAGTGATAGATTGCCGGCTGACGTCCGGCATGCTGCTATGAGTCCATTCAACGCAGGCTATATGGTGCGCGATGGGTTCGAAATTGAGCGAGCTGATGGATGTGCATGATTCTCAACTTTTTCCAGGCGTGAGCAATGCGGAATTGCATAATTTCTCTCGAATCTCCAAAATAACACTCCCGGATGATCACTTGGCGGCTCTTCATTATAGCAATGGAGCGACTGTATACGGAGGATATGCTCGTCTGTTTGGGATAAGCGCCGCCGGATGCATCGATTCTAGGGAATGGAACCACTTTGATTATTGGAAATTCTCTTGGGAGAGCAGGTGCGCGAATTATTTTTGCTTTGGGGAAACTATATGGGGAGACCAGTATGCATATAATATCGAGCGCCTCCGACAAGGAGATACACGAGTTTATTTCCTGGATTGGCTCTCAATGTCGCCCGAAGTTGTGGCGTCGTCCTTTTCCGGCTTCTTGGAATCCGAACTAATTAAGATAGCAACGGCGCCATACGACATAATGATGGTGCGGGCGAGAGAGAAGTTCGGAGACATCGATCCGGAGAATCATCTCACGTATGCGCCCTCATTAGTTATCGGAGGGAGCGAGGAGGTCGATAATATCGTAGTGCTACCGTCCAGAGTAGCAATGATATTCAATGGAGACATAGCCTCGCAGATCGACAGCGCTCCTGAGTCCAGCGTCATTAAAGCTGTTGCGCCCTATGATGATGAGGCACAACGTGAAAACGCAACCGACGGCGACTGCAGCGCAATCTCCCACCGGAAGCGGCTGCCACCGCAGCATGAAAGATTCTGGATGGCGGCCCGCACCGCAACGGAATTGCCGGCAAGAACGACGGCGCAGCGTTTTCACACAGCCTCGGTCGATAGCGGTCGGAACGGGCCGCGCAGCCGGGCGGGATCGGCACAGCCGGCGCGAGCGACTGAAGCACCGGCCTTCCCCGCAGCCGCTCCCCTACACCACCTCCCGCCACTCCCCGAAGGCGGCGGCCTGGCCGTGCAGGGTGCCGGCCTCGTCGATCAGCTGCCAGACGACCGCGTTCTCGATCCGGAAGCGGTGGCCCGACTTGGCGATTCGGACACCGCGGTAATCGGCGATGAAGCCGTCGCGGGTGACCGCGTCCAGCAGGCGCTGCCGCTCCGCCCGGTCCGGCGCCTCGGCGGAGAGGCGGGAGGGCAGGGTGGTGAACTCGTCCCAGCCATATTCGAAACGGGCCTGGGCGGCGCGGTTGGCGTAGACGAAGCGCGGATCGGCGTCGGTGTTGTGCGCCAGCACGCAGAACGGCGCGGCCTCGTACAGCCATTGCGCCCGGTCGGCATCGTCGCCGGCATCCTCCGGCAGCAGCGGCGATCCGACCAGCCGGGCATGGCTGCCGGCGAGGAGGCGGAGGAAACCGGGGTCGAGGGCGAGGCTCACGGGGCGGGCTCCGGAATGCGGATCGGATGGCGCGGTCACAGGTTGCTGGCCCGCGGATTGATGCCGAGGATGTGGCCGGAATCGACCGGCACGGTGACCAGGGTCGAGGCCCGGCCGGCGCGGTGGGCGGCGAGGATGCCGTCGAGATTGGCCAGGTCGGGCCGCAGCGCCGCCGAGCGCCAGCCGCAGGCGCCGGCCATGGCGGCGTAGTCGATCGCGTCCAGGCGGTTGTGGCGGCGCGCCGCCGGCGCGTCCGGGATGATCGTCCGCACCCCCTGCTCGATGATGCCGTAGCTGGCATTGTCCAAGAGGAACAGCAGGATCCCCAGGTCGCGCGCCTCCGCCAGGCAGCCGGCGAACAGCCGGAAGCAGCCGTCGCCGGTGAAGCCGACGACGTCGCTCTCCGGCGCCGCCAGCCGGGCGCCGATCGCCAGGCCCAGGACGTTGCCCATGGCCGAGCCGCGATAGAGCGAGAAGAAGCGGGCCTGCGGATTCGGGCGCTGCAGCACGAATTGCCGGTCCTTGTAGGCCAGGCAGACATCGTCGAAGCCGATGGTGCCCGGCCGCCAGCGCGCGTCGAGCGCGCGGAACAGCGCCGCCATGTCGGCATGGCCGGGCCGCGGCGGGCCGGGCCGGCGGGTGTTCAGGTCGTCCGGCGCCGGGTCGGACCGGCGGGTCTCCGGCGGCCGCCGCTCGATCCGGGCCAGCAGCCGGCGCAGCGCCGGGTCCAGCGGCGCGACCAGCTGCCGGTAGCCGCCGGCGGCGCGGTGGCCGAAGCCGCCCTCGACCTGGCCGTAGCCCTCCGGCAGGCCGGTCAGCACGAAGGTGTCGCCGGCGGCGTAGGGGGCCAGGTTGACCGTGTACTCGTCCGGGCAGGCGCCCAGCACCAGCAGCACATCCTCCGGCCCGATGCCGCGCCACAGCCGGGCCGCGGCGTCGTTGCCGCCGAAGCCGATAGTGCCATGGCCGTGGGGGTTGGCGCGCTCGACCCCGTTGGCGCCGTTGATGCTCCAGACGATCGGCGCGCCCAGCGCCTCGCATAGCCGGGTGGTCAGCCGCGGCGCGTCGGGCAGCCGGGCCAGCTCCTCGCCGGCCAGGATGACGACGCGGCGGCCCTGGCTGCGCCGGCAGAAGGCCTCGGCGAAGGCGTCCGCCTCGGCCGGGTCGAGGGCCGGCGCCGCCTCCGGTGCGGCGCGGTGCGGCGCCATCTCGGCCTGCAGCGCGCCGTGGTCCAGCACCAGCACCACCGGCTGGCAGCGCCGCAGCCGGTCCTCGGCCTGGCGCAGCCGCTGCCGCAGGGTGGCGGCGTGGTCCAGCACGAAGACGCCGTCCGGCAACTCCGCCCGCAGCTGCGCCAGCATGTTGCTGCCCAGCGGGCTGGTGTCCTGCAGCGGGCTCAGCCCCTCGGTCTCCGCCGGGGAGGCGGCGACGATGTAGACCGCCGGGATGTCGTGCAGCTTGGCGTCGCTCAGCCCGCAGCCCAGCAGCTTGGTCGCGGCGCCGGTGGTGGCGATGCCGGCGGCGATGCGGCCGGTGGCCAGGTAGCTGCCGAGCGGGACGAAGCCGGCGGCGTATTCGCCCAGCGTCAGGAACTTCAGCCCCTCGGGCTCGCCGCCGGAGGCCGCATCCCCGCCCGGGCGCAGTGGCGGCAGGTATTCCAGGAACCGGATCGTGCCGCCGCCGGTGACGCCGGCGCAGAGTTCGACACCCCAGGAGTCCAGCGCCGCCACCAGCGCCTGGTAGCCGGTGACGGTCTCGGCAAGATGCACGTCCATGCGAACGCCTCGTGTTCCGCTCGATTGAAGATCAGGGGAGGGGCGGCTCAGACCGGCGCCGCCGCCTCCGCCGCGTTGCGCAGGACCAGGGACCGCAGGGTGCTGTCGCTGCACACCGGCTCGGCCGACGCCGTCAGCTCGCGATAGAGGGATTCGATCAGGCCGGGCGTCGGCGCCAGGCCGAAGGCCTCGATCTTCGCCTTCAGCGCGTGCCGGCCGGAATGGCGGCTGATCACCATCCGCCGCTCGGCGCCGAACATGTCCGGCTCCAGGAACTCGTAGGTCTGCGGGTTGCGGATGATGGCGGCCTGGTGGATGCCGGCGGCGGTGGCGAAGGCGTTCTCGCCGATCACCGCCTTGCCCCGCGCCATCGGCAGGGCCAGGGTCTCGATCAGCAGCCGGCAGGCGGCATAGACCCGGCGGACATCGATGGTGGTCGACCGGCCGAAATGCGCGGGGTGGGCGGCCAGGGCCGCGACCACCTCCTCCAGCGCGCAGTTGCCGGCGCGCTCGCCGATGCCGCACAGCGTCACCTGGATCTCGTCGATCCCGGCCTCGATCGCCGCCAGGGTGTTGGCGACCGCGAGGCCGAGGTCGTCATGGGCGTGCATCGCCACCTTGACCGCCGCCGGCACGCTGGCGCGCACGGTCTCGACCAGGGCCGCCACCCGGCCGGGCAGCAGGCAGCCGACCGTGTCCGGGATCAGGATCATGGTGGCGCCAGCGCGGGCGGCGGCGGTGCACATCGCGCCCAGGAAGGCGGGGTCGGCGCGGGTCGCATCCTCCGGCGCGACGCAGATGTCGTCGAAGCCGACCCGCCGCGCCAACTCGACCGCGCCCTCGATCTCCTCCAGCGCCTGCTGGCGGCTGATCTGGCGCTTGTGGCGCAGATGGATCTCCGAGGCGACGCCGAGGATCTCGATCTGCGACGCCCGGGCCGGCTCCACGGCCTTGGCGGCGGCCTCGATGTCGGTGCGGCTGGCCCGGGCGAAGGCGCAGATCCGGCTGTCGCGCACCGCCTCGGCGATGGCGCGCACGGCGGCGAGGTCGCTGTCGGACGCGGCCGGGAAGCCGGCCTCGATCGTGTTCACCCCCAGCGCCTCCAGCTCGCGGACGATGCGCAGCTTCTGCGCCAGCGTCATGGCGTTGCCGGGCGCCTGCTCGCCGTCGCGCAGGCTGGTGTCGAAGATCGTCAGGGGCCGGAGGCCGGAACCGGTGGACATGATGGAACCTCTCCTTCAGGGCACCATCCGGCCGCCGGACATCGCCCTACGCTCGGCAAAGCGCGGGTCGGTCCGTGTTCTTGTCCGGAACGGCGCTGGATCAGGCGCGATGGCCGTAATGTTCAGCGACGGTCGTGGCCGCCTTATTCATGGGCGGACGAATATTGTTGGATAGTGGGATTCCTTTTATGCGGCTTTATTTAGCGTCGCGACTTTTGGAGAGTTAAAAGAATTTCTTCTCAAAAAAATGCATCCAATTTTGTTTTAATGAAATGAGTCAAGATATAAAATTCCAAGTGTTTTCTTCGCGAGATGTAAAAAGTTATTATTGCGGCAATCGCCTGCTCGAAATTGCGGCAGCGGATGAAATGGCATCCGGACAAGCCCGGGGGCGGTCGCGGATCATCGCGACCGCCCCCGGCGGTGAGTCCTCATGTCGGCCGGGCGCGCCCGGCCTATGACGGCGAGCCTGCGTTCTTGTTGCGGAAGGCGGCTTCGCCGGCATCCGACACCTCGACCCATCGCTTGTCGGGCGCGGCGCCGTCGACATAGCTGTCGTGCCAGTTCCACCATTTGTAGGTCGGGGTCTGCGGATAGCCCTCGGGCGAATCCTCCCACACCTCCTGCCGGCCCAGCGGGGTGATGTCGAGATAGTTCCAGGTGCCGCCCATCTGCTCGTCGCCGCGGCTGTTGACGAAATAGGTGCGGAACACGCGGTCGCCGTCGCGGATGAACACGTTGGTGCCGTGCCACTCATCCACGCCGAAATCGGCGTCGAAGCTGTCGGTGACGGTGACCCAGGGCATGGTCCAGCCCATATGCGCTTTCAGCCGGGCGATGTCGGCCTGCGGCGCCCGCGAGGCGAAGACCAGGGTGGTGTCACGGGCGTTCAGATGGGCCAGATGGGCGACCTGGTCGGCCACCATCGAGCAGCCGCGGCAGGCATGCTCGGGCCAGCCATGGACGCCCGGCTCATAGAAGGCGCGGTAGACGATCAGCTGGCGCCGGCCGTCGAACAGGTCGAGCAGGCCGACCCTGCCGGCGGGGCCGTCGAACGCGTAGTCCGTCCTCACCTCCATCCACGGCATGCGCCGGCGCTCGGCGGCCAGGGCGTCGCGGGCACGGGTGTGGGCCTTCTCCTTCACCAGCAGCTGCCGGCGGGCGGCCTCCCACCCCTCCGGCGACACCACCGGGGGCGTGTGCGGGACGGGGGCCTTGGTCTCGGCTGAATTCGTCATGATCTGCGACCTCCTGATTGGCGAGTTGCCGCGCCCCGGGACCGAAGCGCGGATCCAGCCGCGGCGCATCGCTCGGTGCTGGTCTTGACTTAGGGTGGGGTCGGGCCCCGGCCAGCCGGGAGTGACAATCGTGGCGCGAGTCCTGCGCCCGCGGGCCGGCCCGGGCCCGCCGCCGGTCGCGGTCAAGCTGTGCCGGGGTATCGGCCATCCTCGCCCTCGGGCGCATCGCCGCGGCCGCTTGCCCGCGATAGGCTGCCGGCGAAGCTCGCGCATGGCGCCGGCGCCGGCCGAACGGCGCGGATCTCCCGCCCGCCGTCGCCGCCCGGGCCGATACAGGATATGCGGCACCATGGACCAGATGTCCGTCCCGGCGCTCCTGGCGTCCCCGTTCGCGCATGTGATCCTGGTCGGGCTCGCCGGAATCCTCGCCTGGGGCCTGATCCCGGCGCGGCGCTCGAACACCCGCCTGCTGGTGCAGATCGCGTTCTTCCTGGCGATGACCGCGCTGCTCCTCCGCGACAGCCTCTCCCCCTCGATGGTCGAGAGCCGCCGGACGGCGGAGGACGGCGCCCTGCTGGTCGTCGCCGCCAGGCTGCTGTGGTGGGTGCACCTGGCCTGGGCCACCATCGGCGTCGTCCGCATCACCCTGGTGCTCGAGGGGCGCCCGCGCGAGGCGCGGCTGCTGCAGGACCTCGTCGTCGGCGGCGTCTATCTCGGCGTCGGCCTGTCAATCCTGGCCTTCGTCTTCGGCATCCCGATCGGCACGCTGGTCGCCACCTCGGGCGTCATCGCCATCATCCTCGGCCTGGCCCTGCAGAGCACGCTGAGCGACGTGTTCTCCGGCATCGCCATGACCCTCGGCCGGCCCTTCGCGATCGGCGACTGGATCGTCCTCAGCGACGGCACCGAGGGGCGGGTGGTCGAGAGCACGTGGCGCGCCACCCATCTGCTGACCGGGGCGAGCAACCTGGTCGTGCTGCCGAACAGCTTCCTGGCCAGGCTGGGCCTGACCAATGTCAGCCGGCCCGACGAATCGCATCTGGTGTCGCTGTCGCTGCGCCTGGCCCCGACCCGGATGCCGGCGGCGGTGATCGAGGTCATGCAGATGGCGCTGCTGAGCGCCGATTCCATCGTCAAGGAGCCGCCGCCCTCGGTGGCCCTGACCGGCCTGGACGCGTCGGCGCTGCAGATGGATCTGTCCTTCCGGGTCGCCAGCCCCGCCAGGCGGAGCCAAGCGCGGAACGAGGTGATCGACCTCGTCTACCGCCATTGCAAGTCGGCCGGGCTGCTGCTGGCGCCGCCGCCCGGGGGCATCGCCGCGATCAAGGACCTGCCGACCGAGGAGACGGCCAGCCCGCCGCAGGTCTCCCCGCTCGCGCTGATCGAGGCGATGCCGATCTTCGCCGGGCTGACGCATCAGGAGAAGCAGGCCCTGGCCGAGGCGACCGCCCCGCGCGCCTATCGCAAGGGCGAGGTCATCGTCCGCGAGGGCGACGCGCTGTCCTCGCTGATGATCCTGCGGGCCGGCATCGTCGTCATGCGCCATGGCGGGGCGGAGGCCGGGCGGCTCGCGCCCGGCGACTTCTTCGGCGAGACCGGGCTGCTGGCGGGGATGGGGGAGGCGTGCACGCTGGAGGCGCTGACCCGCGTGACCGTCTACGAGATCGGCCAGGAGGCCTTCGAGCCCCTGATCCACGACCGCCCGGCCCTGGCCGAGGACCTCGCCCAGGGCCTGTCCGCCCGGGCCGAGAAGGCCAGGGCGAACGGCATCCACGGGGCGAGGCACGACCGCGGCGCCCATGTCTTCCTGGGCGCCATCCGCACCGTCTTCCACCGGAAACCGGCCGGCTGACGCCGCCGTCGCGGCCGACCCATCCCGAAGGCCAGGGTCGGCCACCCATCGGTGTGGGGAAACGGACGCCCGCACAGTGTCGGCGGGCCCGCCGGCTGGGGGAAAGTAAGCCCGGCTCACAGGTCGGACATTCCGAGGACAACGAGATGCAGATGCTGAGGGACAAGGTCGCGCTGGTGACCGGCGGGAACAGCGGGATCGGCCTGGCCGCCGCGAAGGTCTTCGCCGCCGAGGGCGCGCAGGTGGTGATCACCGGCCGCCGCCGCGACGTGGTCGACCAGGCGGTGCGGGAGATCGGGTTCGGCGCGCTGGGCATCGACGGCGACGTCGCCGAGCCGGCGCATCACGACCGCGTGGCGGCGGAGGTAGCGGAGCGCTTCGGCCGGCTCGACATCTACATGGCCAATGCCGGGATCAACCAGATCACGCCTTCGGCCGAGGTGTCGGAGGCCGAATACGACGCGCAGTTCGCCGTCAACACGCGGGGCGTCTTCTTCGGCGTCCAGCGGATGGTGCCGATCCTGCGCGACGGCGGGTCGATCATCCTGGTGGGGTCGCTGGCCAGCGAGAAGGTGCTGGACGGGCATGCGGTCTATGCCGGCTCCAAGGCGGCGATCGGCGCCTTCGCCCGCAGCTGGGCGATCGAGCTGAAGGGGCGGGGCATCCGCGTCAACGTGCTGAGCCCGGGCCCGGTCGACACCGCGATCCTCGACAAGCTGGGCATCCCGCCCGAGAGGCGCGACGGGTTCGAGGCGGCGATGGCCGCGGCGATCCCGCTGGGCCGCCTGGGCCAGCCGGGCGAGCTGGCGCGGGCGGCGCTGTTCCTGGCCTCGGACGCCGGCAGCTTCGTCACCGGCATCAACCTGCGGGTCGACGGCGGCATGGCGCTGCTCTGAGCGGCCGACCGGAACTTGGACATAGTCAGTCCGAGTTTGCCGTTGCGCTTCGTAACTCGGACTGATAAGGTCCGAGTTATGGCTCACATCACGGCAAGCGTCGAATACGGGCTGCATTGCCTGCTCTGGCTGGTCGGCAAGGACGACACGCCGATGAGCACCCGCGACCTCGCCGACCTGCAGGGCATCTCGCCGGCCTTCCTGGCCAAGATCATGGCCAAGCTGGAGAAGGGCGGGATCGTCCGGGCCACGGAGGGGGTGCGCGGCGGCTACGTCCTGGCCAGGCCGGCGGAGGAGATCAGCTTCCTCGCCGTCGTGGATGCGATCGAGGGGCGCAAGCCGCTGTTCGACTGCCAGGAGATCCGCGGCCGCTGCGCCGTCTTCGGGGGCAACCCGCCCGGCTGGGCGACGGGAGGCGTCTGCGCCATCCACGGCGTGATGCTGCGGGCCGAGAAGGCGATGCGGCAGGAGCTGGCAAGGCAGTCCCTGGGCGACATCGCGCAGGGACTGTTCCGCGCGGCGCCGCCCGATTTCACGGCGGCGCTGGAAGAGTGGATCGACCGTCGGGTCGGCGGCCGCGGCCGCAGATCCGGCCTCGTCGACCCTTCCGACCCCGTTTCATCGAAGTGAGGTCACCCATGAATATGGTCGCTGCAAACGAGCGTCCCCTGGTGCTGATCGTCGATGACGACGAAGCCGTCCGCCTGGCGCTGCAGGAGCTGATGCTGTCGGTGGGGCTCGACGCCGTCGGCTTCGCCTCGGCGCGCGAGCTGCTGGACACGGCCCTGCCGGACCGGTCAGGCTGCCTGGTCCTCGACGTGCGCCTGCCCGGCGCCAGCGGGCTCGACCTGCAGCAGCAGCTCGCCGCCCACGGCAAGAACAAGCCGATCGTCTTCCTGACCGGCCATGGCGACATCCCGATGACGGTCCAGGCCATGAAGGCCGGCGCGATCGACTTCCTGACCAAGCCGGTGCGCGACCAGACGCTGCTGGACGCCGTCACCACCGGCATCGAGCGCGACGTCGCGCAGCGGGCCCGGGACCGTATCGCCCGGCGGCATGTCGACCATTACGGGACCCTGACCCGGCGCGAGCGCCAGGTGCTGGGCGCCGTGGCGCTGGGGCGGTTCAACAAGCAGATCGCCTTCGACCTCGGCATCAGCGAGGTCACCGTCAAGCTGCACCGCAGCAACGTGATGCGGAAGATGCACGCCACCTCGGTGGGAGAGGTGATCCGCGCGTGGGAGGCGCTTCCCGCCGACCTGCGCGAAGCAAATCCGACCTAGCCCCCGGGATAGTACCCAAGGGATCGCGGATGGGGCGACATGGAGGGCCAGCCGCGCCGACGAGGGCCGCCCGTGTGTCCAAGGTTCCCATGATCGCGATCGTCGACGATGACGAAGCCATGCGTGACGCTCTGTCAGACCTGCTGCAGGTGATGGGGTTCGAGAGCCGGTCCTTCGACTGTGGCGCCACCTTCCTGGCCGAGTTCGCGCCCGGCCGGTTCGACTGTCTGATCACCGATGTGCGGATGCCGGGAATCGACGGCATCGAGCTGCAGCGCCGGCTGCGCGCTGCGGGCTGCACGATGCCGGTGCTGATGATCACCGCGGTTCCCGACCCGGCGGCGCGGGCCCGTGCCCTGGGCGGCGGCGCCCGTGCCTACCTGACCAAGCCGGTGGATGACGGCGCGCTGCTCGGCCATCTCAGGGCGGCCCTGGGGCCGGAGGACGGACCTGGCGACCAGTGCGGCGGAGACCCATCACCGGGGGGCTGACATGGACGAGACGCTTCCTTCCACCGATGAACCCGATTTCGGGATCGTGTCGCGGCCCGGCGTGCCCTGCCGGGAGGTGGCCACTTGGAGGCTCGACATCGCCGGGGTCCGGCCGTTCATGAGCGCCCGGCTGTCCGGCAGCGGGCTGTGCCAGGCGGACTGGGTGACCGAGGTGCTTGGGCGGGCCCTGGTCGAGGATCTGAACGAGCGGAGCGAGCATCTGCTCGGGGGACCCAGCGGCCGCGACGAGATGATCGGCCGGCCCATCGCGGAGTTCTGGCCGCCGGACAGTAGAGCCGACCTGGCCGAACTGATCGCCGAGGTCGCGACGGCCCGGCCTCCCCGCGCCGAGCGGACGCGCGACATCGCCTCCCTGCTGCTCAGCCACCCGGTGCTGACGGTGCGGCGCTTGGACAATGGCGCCCGCGACACGGTGATCGTGACGGTGACGGGGCCGCTGAAGGACCACCGCTCCTACTGGTCGGTTCGCGCGAGCGAGGAGCGATACCGCAATCTCATCCGCCACCTGCCCAATCCGCTCCTGCGGGTCGATGCGAGAGCGATGGTGCCGATCTTCACGCAGCTGAGGACCGAGGGCGTCCATGATCTCGGCGCGTATCTTGATGCGCATCCGGAGCTGATCGACCTCGCCAAGCACAGCGTCCGCATCACCGAGATCAACCCCAGCGCGGCGTTGCTGTTCGGAGCGAGCAGCACGGCGGAGCTGATCGGCCCGGTGACCTGCCTGTTCGAGGCGTCGCCCGAGACGGCGCGGCGGGTGATGATCGCGCATTTCGACGGACGGCGCAGCCATGCCGAGGTGATGAAGCTGCGCACGCTCGACGGCCGGTTGCGCGACGTGCAGATGGCGGTGACATTCCCGACGCCGCCGGAGCAGCTGGACGTGACGGTCATCAGCCTCGACGACATCACCGACCGGCTGCGCACCGAGGCGCAGCTGCGCCAGCTCCAGGCCGATTTCACCCGCGCCGCCCGGATCTCGACCCTCGGCGAGCTCGCCACCTCGATCGCGCATGAGGTGAACCAGCCGCTGGCCGCGATCTTCACCAATGCCGAGACCAGCCTGCGCTGGCTGTCGCGCGACGAGCCCAACCTGGCCAAGGTGATCCAGCTGACGACGCGGATCGTGGCCAGCGCCCGCCACGCCAACGAGATCGTCCACCGCATCCGCTCCGCCACGGCGAAGCACACGCCGGAGTGCCTGCCCCTGGACCTGAACCAGGTGGTGAACGAGGCGCTGCTGTTCATCCGCCACAACATCGAGACCCGTTCGATCCAGCTGTTGGTCAGGCTCGGTCTCGGGCTGCCCGATGTCATCGGCGACCGGGTGCAGCTGCAGCAGGTGGTGGTCAACCTGCTGGTCAACAGCATCCAGGCCATCGGCCAGGCCGGGGAGGGGCGCATCGAGCTCAGCACGGGGCTCGGCCGGGACGGCGAGGTGGCCTTCGTGATCCGCGACAACGGACCCGGCATCCCGGAGGAGAATCTCGATCGCATCTTCGACGGCTTCTTCACCACCAAGGAAGAGGGGATCGGCCTCGGCCTCGCCATCTGCCAGTCGATCATGGCGGCGCATGGCGGCGGCATCGCCGCCTCGAACAGCCCCGAGGGCGGCGCCTGCTTCCGGCTGTGGCTGCCGGCGCAGCGGGGGGCGGCGACCCAGGGCTAGGACCGCCGCCGCGCGCCTGATCTATGCCAAGGTCGAGGTCGATCCATCCTTTGATGTGCGGGACTGGCGGTCGGCACAATGGCCGGGAAAGGTGGCGATCCACGATCCTTCCTCTCGTTTCCGGGCGCCGGCCGCGGGGCGAAGGGGAGGGACCCTCGACCGGAGCGGCAGCTGGTGCCCAGACCGTGAGAGGTGAATCCATGAAGATCGTCGTCATCGGCGGAACCGGCCTGGTCGGGTCCAAGGTCGTGGCCATGCTGTCCCAGAAGGGCCATCACGCCCTTGCCGCCGCCCCGGGCACGGGCGTCGACACCATCACCGGCCAGGGGCTGGCCGAGGTCCTGACCGCTGCCGACGTCGTCGTCGACCTCGCCAACTCGCCGTCCTTCGCGGACCAGGCGGCGATGGAGTTCTTCCAGACCGCCGGCCGGAACATCGCCGCGGCGGAGGTGAAGGCCGGGGTCCGGCATCACGTCGCCCTGTCGGTGGTCGGCACCGAGCGGCTGCAGGTCAGCGGCTATTTCCGCGCCAAGCTGGCGCAGGAGCGCCTGATCAAGGCGTCGCCGATCCCCTACACCCTGGTCCGCGCCTGCCAGTTCTTCGAGTTCATCCGCGGCATCGCGGATTTTTCCACGGTCGACGGCGTCGTGCGGCTGCCGCACACGCTGTTCCAGCCGATGGCGGCGCAGGACGTCGCCGCCGCGATCGCCGAGGCGGCGCTGGCCCCGCCGGCGAACGGCATGCGGGAGGTGGGCGGGCCCGTCCCGCTCCATCTCGACGACGCGGTCGCCAAGGTCCTGGCCTATGACAAGGACCCGCGCCGGGTGGTGACCGATCCGCAGGCGCCGTATTTCGGCATCAAGGTGGACGACACGTCGCTGATGCCCGGGCCGGACGTCCGCCTCGGCACCACCACCCTCGACTGGTGGCTGGCCAACGTTCCCCCGCCGCCGAAGAAGTGACAGGTGGCATCCCATCCAGAAAGGACCCAGCGATGCTGAAGCAGATCTGCGTCGG
This sequence comes from Inquilinus limosus, assembly GCF_002195995.1. GTDB lineage: Bacteria > Pseudomonadota > Alphaproteobacteria > DSM-16000 > Inquilinaceae > Inquilinus > Inquilinus limosus_C. The sequence goes on along the minus strand of NZ_NHON01000043.1, from coordinate 12,942 downwards.
CGTGGCCGTATTCATGGGAGTCCTGGCCGAGGCGAACGGCGTCTTCATGCTGCTGTCGCCGGACGGCTGGTACTTCGCCGTGCCCGGCGTGACCACGACCGGCCCGTTCAACCAGCATTTCATCCGCGATATCGGCCTGATCTTCCTGTTCGTCGGCACCTCCTACCTGTTCGGCGCCGCGCAGCCGCGGCACCGCATCATCTTCTGGGCCGCGCCCACCCTGTGGCTGGCCGGCCATGCCCTGTTCCACTTCTGGGAGGTCGCCGTCGGCATCTGCGGGCCGTCGGTGCTGATCCGCGACTTCCCCGCGGTGACGCTGCCGGCCGCGATCGGGACGCTCCTGACCCTCTGGGCGATCGCTGACGCCCGCTCGACCCATTCCCTGACGGAGAGATACACATGACCCCGCGCCTGAACATCTTCCACGCCGCCCCGGAGGGCACCAAGGCGATGATCGCGGTCGGCGCCGCGATCGAGGGCAGCGGCCTGGAGCACAGCCTGATCGAGCTGGTGAAGCTGCGCGCCTCGCAGATCAACGGCTGCGCCTTCTGCATCCACATGCACGCCACCGACGCGGTGAAGCAGGGCGAGAGCCCGATGCGGATCCATCTGCTCGACGCCTGGCGCGAAGCCCCGGTGTTCACCGACCGCGAGCGCGCCGCGCTGGCCTGGACCGAAACCCTGACCCGGGTCGCCGACACGCACGCCCCGGATGCCGAATACACGGCGCTGAAGAGCCAGTTCAACGACGCCGAGATCGGCAACCTCACCCTGCTGATCGGCGCGATCAACCTGTGGAACCGGGTGCAGGTCGGCCTGCGCGCCATTCCCAGGGTCGACGCGCCGGCCCGGGACGCCGCCTGACCGGCATCAGGGGCTGCGCCGCCGGCGGCGCGGCCCCGCTGCCGCCGCCTCGGGGTTCCGGCGGCCGGGCTATCATCGGACTTGTCAGGGGGTAGGTTCTGTCGAGCCGCGCGCGGAGGCGGCGGGTGCAGCATTGCGAATCGAATAAGTATCCGCTTATATGTCTGCATGACCGCGCCCGAGATCTTCCAGGCCCTGGCCGACCCGACCCGCCGCGCCGTGTTCGAGCGGCTGGCCGAGGACGAGCTGAGCGTGACCGAGCTGAAGGCCGGCTTCGCCGTGTCGCAGCCGGCGATCTCGCAGCATCTCGCCGCCCTGCGCCGCGCCGGGCTGGTGGCGGAGCGGCGCGACGGCCGCTTCGTCTACTACCGCGCCGCGCCGGAGGGGCTGGCGCCGCTGGCCGGCTGGATCGACCGCTACCGCGCCTTCTGGCCGGAGAAGGTCGGCCGCCTCAAGACCCTGCTCGAGGACATGGATGATGAGTGATCCGACTCCCGATGATGCCGTCGTGGTCGATTGCGACCTGGACCATCCGCCGGAGAAGGTGTGGCGGGCGCTGACCGAGCCGGAGCTGCTCGCCGCCTGGTTGCTGCCGAACGACATCGCGGCGGAGGAGGGGCGGCACTTCACCCTGCGCGGCGCGCCGGGCACCGACAAGCCGGTGGATTGCGAGGTGCTGGCGGCGGAGCCGCCGCGGCTGCTGCGCTACAGCTGGCGCGGCCGGGATGCGGAGGCCCGGCCGCTCGACACGGTGGTGACCTTCACCCTGGACGGCACCGCGGCCGGCGGCACCCGGCTGCGCATCGTGCACAGCGGCTTCGGTGTCGAGGCCCGGGCGCTGCCCTGGACCGGCCGGCCGGCGCCGCGGCGGTCCCGCCTCGCGGCCCAACCACGGATCAAGGCCATGGCGGTCGGCGGGGGGCGGCGATGGGCGGCATGACGATGAACCTGGTGCCGATGGTGGTGGAGCAGTCGGGCCGCGGCGACCGCGCCTTCGACATCTTCTCCCGCCTGCTGCGCGACCGCATCGTGTTCCTGAACGGGCCGATCGACGACGGCGTCTCGGCGCTGGTCTGCGCCCAGCTGCTGTTCCTGGAATCGGAGGATCCGCGGCGCGAGATCGCGATGTACATCAACTCCCCCGGCGGGGTGGTCAGCAGCGGCCTCGCGATCTACGACACGATGCAATACATCAAGAGCCCGGTGTCGACCGTGTGCATGGGCACGGCGGGGTCGATGGGCTCCTTCCTGCTGATGGCCGGCGCGCCCGGCCGGCGCATCGCCCTGCCCAATGCCCGGGTGGTGCTGCACCAGCCCTCCGGCGGCTTCCAGGGCCAGGCCTCGGACATCGAGCGCCATGCCGAGGACATCGTCCGGCTGAAGCGGCAGGTGAACGAGATCTACGCCCGGCATTGCGGCCGGACCTATGAGGAGGTCGAGCGCACCCTCGACCGCGACCGCTTCATGACCGCCGAGGAAGCCAGGGCCTGGGGCATCGTCGATCACATCTACGCGCACCGGGAGGATGTGGCGGCGTAGCACCACGGCGCCCTTTGCGTTGCCTCTCCCGCTTGCGAGATCCCTTCGGAATCCCAAAACCGTCATTGCGAGCGCAGCGAAGCAATCCAGGGGCCGGTGCGCACCGGCCCCTGGATTGCTTCGTCGGCTTCGCCTCCTCGCAATGACGGCGAGGGACGGGCGCTCCCCGCAAGCGGGAGAGGCAACGAGTTCTCTCCACCATCAAGCGTTCCGAGCCGCCGTCAGCACCCGGTCGATGAAGGCGTCGGCCGCGCCCAGATGGCGGGCGGGGTCGCGCAAAGCGGGCCAGTCGACCGGGGCCTGGGACATCTCGGCCAGCAGGTCGAACAGATGGCGGCCGGCGGCGGTGGCCTTCGCCGCCGCCTCCTTCACCAGCGCCTGCGCCTCCGGCCGCGGCATGTGGGCGGCCAGGGCGAAGCTGGCGGCCTCGGCCAGCAGTAGGCCGTGCGAGGCCTCGAACTGCGCCGCCATCCGAGACTTGTCGACCGTCAGGCTGCCGGCGACGGCCAGGGCATGGGTGAGCGCCGCGCCGGCGGCGACGGCCATCTGCGGCAGGGCCAGCCATTCGACCGGCCAGGCGCTGCCGTCGCGCTCATGCTCGTGCAGCATCGCCTGCTGCAATTGCCCGGCCAGGCCGGCGTTGAAGCGGGCCAGCGCGACCAGCGTCTCCGGCCCCACCGGGTTGGATTTCTGCGGCATGGTCGAGGAGCCGCCGCCGGCGCCGGGCCGCACCTCCGCCACCTCGGTCTGGGCCAGCAGGCACAGGTCGCGGCCCAGCTTGCCCAGCGTGCCGGTGACCAGCGCCAGCCAGCCGGCGAATTCGGCGATGCCGTCGCGCTGGCTGTGCCAGGGCATCGGCGGCACGGCGAGGTCGAGGATCTCGGCCAGCGCCGCCTCGACCTTGACCCCGTCCGCGCCCAGCGCGCCGAGCGTGCCGCTGGCCCCGCCGAAGGACAGCAGGAACAGGCGGGGCTTGAGCTCGGCGAGGCGGTCGCGGTCGCGCAGCAGCGGCGCCAGCCAGCCCGCGGCCTTCAGGCCGAAGGACACTGGCGTCGCTTGCTGCGACCGGGTGCGGCCGGGCATCACCGTGGCGCGATGGGCATCGGCCAGCCCGGCCAGGGCCTGGATCAGCGCGTCCAGCCGATCCTCCAGGATCGCGATCACCCGGCGCAGCCGCAGCACCAGCCCGGTGTCGAGGATGTCCTGGCTGGTGGCGCCCCAATGCACCGCCTGGGCCGCCTCCTCGCCGGCCGATACCGCCACCGCCCGGCGCAGCGCCGCGACCAAAGCGGGGACCGGCACGCCGTCCTCCGCCGTCTTCGCGGCCAGCGCCGCGGCATCCGGGATCAGGGCGCCGGCGGCCGCGGCGATGGCGCTGGCGGACGCGGCGGGGATCACGCCGCAGCGCGCCTCGGCCTCGGCCAGCGCCGCCTCGACCTTCAGCATCGCCCGCAGCGCCGCGGTGTCGCTGAACATCAGCGCGGTCTCGGCGTCGGAGAGCAGTGGGCCGAGCAGGGCGGAGTCGAAGGGCGAGACGGTCATGGCGGCACTCTACCCCATGGGGCATTCAGTCGTGACGTATCAAAACCGTCATTGCGAGCGCAACGAAGCAATCCAGGGCCGCTTGCCGTGGCCCCTGGATTGCTTCGTCGGCTTCGCCTCCTCGCAATGACGGTGAGGGAGGCCTAGACCGCTTCCAGCGCCAGGGCGATGCCCTGGCCGACGCCGATGCACATGGTGGCCAGCGCCCGTTTGCCGCCGCCGAGGCTCAGCTGCAGCGCCGCGGTGCCGGCGATGCGGGCGCCGGACATGCCGAGCGGGTGGCCGAGCGCGATGGCGCCGCCATTCGGGTTCACATGGGCCGCGTCGTCCGGCAGGCCGAGGTCGCGGGTCACCGCCAGGGCCTGGGAGGCGAAGGCCTCGTTCAGCTCGATCACGTCGAAATCGCCGATCGACAGGCCGAGCCGCGCCATCAGCTTGCGGCTGGCGGGGGCGGGCCCGAAGCCCATGATCCGCGGCTCGACGCCCGCCGCGACGCCGCCGAGCACGCGGGCGATCGGAGTCAGGCCGTGGCGCGCGGCCGCGGCCTCGGACGCCACGATCAGCGCCGCGGCGCCGTCATTGACGCCGGAGGCGTTGCCGGCGGTGACGGTGCCGCCCTTGCGGAACGGGGTGGGCAGGGCGGCCAGCCTCTCCAGCGAGGTCTGGCGCGGATGCTCGTCGCGGTCGACCATGATCGGCTCGGCCTTCCGCTGCGGGATGGTCACCGGCACGATCTCGCGCGCCAGCCTTCCGTTGGCCTGGGCGGCCAGCGCCTTCTCCTGGCTGCGCAGGGCGAAGCCGTCCTGGTCGGCGCGGCTGACCCGGAACTGCTCGGCCACGTTCTCGCCGGTCTCCGGCATCGAATCGGTGCCGTACAGCGCCTCCATCCGCGGGTTGACGAAGCGCCAGCCGATGGTGGTGTCGTAGACCGCGTTGGAGCGGGAGAAGGCGCTCTCCGCCTTCGGCATGACGAAGGGCGCGCGCGACATGCTCTCGGCGCCGCCGGCCAGCATCAGCTCGGCCTCGCCGGCCTTGATCGCCCGGGCGGCGATGGTCACGGCGTCGAGGCCGGAGCCGCAGAGGCGGTTGACGGTGGAGCCCGGGATCGCGGAGGGCAGCCCGGCCAGCAGCAGCGCCATGCGGGCCAGGTTGCGGTTGTCCTCACCGGCCTGGTTGGCGCAGCCGAGCACGACGTCGTCGACCGCCTCCCAATCGACCTTGCCGTGACGCTCCATCAGCGCCTTCAGCGGGATGGCGGCGAGGTCGTCAGCGCGCACCGCGGACAGGGCGCCGGCATAGCGGCCGATCGGGGTGCGCAGATAGGCGCAGATATAGGCGTCGCGGCTCATGCGGCCTCTCCATGGGCGATGCGGGTGCGCTCCTTCAGGTCGCGCAGCGTCTTCAGCTCCAGCGCCGAGGGCGGCGGGGTCTGTTCCAGATTGTCGGCGAAGCGGACGGTCCAGCCGCAGGTCTCCTGCACCTGCTCGCGGGTGACGCCCGGATGCAGCGAGACGACGGTGAACTCGCGGGTGGCCGGGTCGGGGCGCCAGACGGCGAGGTCGGTGACCAAGAGGGTCGGGCCCTTGGTGGTGACGCCGCGGCGGGCGCGGTCGTCGCCGCCCGTGCCGTGGCCGAGCGAGGTGAAGAAGTCGATGGTCTCCACCATGCCGCGCTTGTTCTGCTTCATGGTGATGAAGATCTCGCCCGAGGAGGTCGCGATCTCCGGCGCGCCGCCGCCGCCGGGCAGGCGGACCGACGGGTGGTGATAGTCGCCGATCACCGTGGTGTTGATGTTGCCGAAGCGGTCGAGCTGGGCGGCGCCGAGGAAGCCGATGGTGATGCGCCCGCCCTGCAGCCAGTAGCGGAACATCTCCGGCACCGCGACGGTGGTGACGGCGGTGTCGCACAACTCGCCGTCGCCGATCGACAGCGGCAGCACGTCCGGCGCGGTGCCGATGGTGCCGGATTCGTAGATCAGGGTGATGTCCGGGGCGTGGGTCAGCCGCGCCACGTTGCAGGCGGCGGAGGGCGCGCCGATGCCGACGAAGCAGACATCGTCGTTGCGCAGCGCCCGGGCCGCCGCGATGGTCATCATCTCGTCAGGGGTGAAGGCGTCGGCCATGCTCAGGCCCTCCCGCTCAGCGTCGCGGCCCGGCCGGCGAAGGCGTCGGGGCCGCTGTCGATCACATTCTCCTTCATCCAGGCCAGGAAGCCCTCGCGGTCGGCGGCGATCTTGTCCCAGGCCAGGTAGAAGGCGTTGTCGCGCGGATAATAGCCATGGGCGTAGGATGGGTGGGCGCCGCCTTTGACCTGGACGACCGAGGTCACGGTCCAGCGCGGCAGCACGCAGGCATTGGGGTGGACCCCGTCGAAATCCTCGACGATCTCCTCCACCGTCACCACCGACCGCTTGGCCGCCAGCACCGCCTCCTTCTGCACCCCGACGATACCCTCGATCAGAATGTCGCCGCGGCGGTTCGCCTTCTGGGCGTGGATGAAGGTCACGTCCGGGCGGATCGCCGGCACGGCCGCCAGGATCTCGCCGGTGAAGGGGCAGGTGACCGTCTTGATGTTCGGGTTCACCTCGGCCAGGCCGGCGCCGCGATAGCCGCGGAACACGGCGCAGGGCAGGCCGGCCGCCCCGGCCTCATAGGCGTTGGCCATGGCGGCGTGGGAATGCTCCTCGATCGCCACCGGGTTCGGCCAGCCCTTCTCGATCGCGTCGCGCACCCGGCGCAGCAGGCCGACGCCGGGGTTGCCGGCATAGGAGAAGACCAGCTTCCGGGCCATGCCCATGCCGACCATCTGGTCGTAGACCAGGTCGGGCGTCATCCGCACGAGGGTCAGGTCGCGCCTTCCCTGGCGGATCGCCTCATGCGCCGCGGCGTGCGGGATCAGATGGGTGAAGCCCTCGAAGGCCGCGGTGTCGCCGTCATGCAGGTTCTCGCCGACGGCCTCGGCCAGGGTCTGGAATTTTGCCATGGGTCAGATCTCGAAGAAGACGGTCTCGCCGTCGCCCTGCATGCGGATGTCGAAGCGGTAGCGGCCGGGGCCATCGGGCTGGGCGATCAGGGTGCTGCGCCGGGCCTCGGGCACGGCCAGGAGGACCGGATCCTGCGCATTCGCGGCCTCCTCCGGGAAGTAGATCCGGGTGAAGCAATGCACCAGCAGGCCGCGCATGAAGACGATGACGCTGAGATGCGGCGCCTGGCCCGGCCTGGGCGCACCCGGCCGGATGGTGTCGAAGACGAAGCGCCGCTCCGGGTCCGTGCCGGTGCCGCAGCGGCCGAAGCCGGTGAAGCCGTCATTGGCGGTGCGCTGCGGGCCCGGGAACATGCCCTTGGAGTCCGCCTGCCAGATCTCGATCAGCGCGTCCTCGACCGGCTGGCCGGCGCCGTCCAGCACCCGGCCGGCGACGCGGATGCGCTCGCCCGGCACGGCGTCGCCGGCCATGGCGCCGTCGGCGATCTGCGGAAAGTCATAGCCATATTGCCGCGGCGTCAAGCCGTAGGCGAAGAAGGGGCCGACCGTCTGCGACCCGGTCTGGGGAAGCTTGCTCATCGGTGGCCGTCCTCCATCGGCGTTGCCAGCCGCCCGCGCAGCACGATGTCGAATTCGTATCCCAGCGCGACCTCCGGCTCGGTCAGGTCGAGCTTGAAGGCCGCGATCAGCCGCTCGCGCCCGGCCGGGTCGGGGATGCTGTTGAACATCGGGTCCAGCGCGTGCAGCGGGTCGCCTGGGAAATACATTTGCGTCACCAGCCGGGTGGCGAAGGCCGGGCCGAACAGCGAGAAATGGATGTGCTGCGGCCGCCAGGCATTGGCGTGGTTGCGCCAGGGATAGGCGCCCGGCTTGATGGTGAGGAAGCGGTAGCGGCCCTCGGCATCGGTGACGCAGCGGCCGGCGCCCAAAAAATTCGGGTCCAGCGGCGCGTCGTGCTGGTCCACCTTGTGGATGTAACGGCCGGCGGCGTTGGCCTGCCACAGCTCGACCAGCGTGTTGGCCACCGGTCGCGCATCCTCGTCCAGCACCCGGCCGGCGACGATGATGCGCTCGCCCAGCGGCTCGCCATTGACCCGGCCGTTGCGGGTCAGGTCGGCCTCGCCCTCCGGCGCCGCGGGGAAGGTCGGGCCCTGGTGCTCGGACAGCGCGCCGGTCAGCGGAATCAGCTTCTGCGACGGCGCCCGCAACACGGTCGAGCGGTAGCCCTCGTAGAGATGCGGCGGATGGATGCGCCAGTCGCGCGGCTGGAAGCTCACTTCGTCTCCTCCCGGTCGTCCAGGCCGTCGCGTTCGGCGAAGACCTGCTTGGCGATGGCGAAGGCGGCATTGGCCGCCGGCACGCCGGCATAGACCGCGACATGCAGCAGCGCCTCGCGGATGTCCTCCGGCGTCGCGCCGGTGTTGACGGTGGCGCGGATGTGCATTGCCAGCTCCTCGTGATGGCCCAAGGCGGCCAGCAGCGCGATGGTCAGCATCGACCGCTCGCGATGGGTCAGTTGCGGCCGGCTCCACACCCCGCCCCAGGCGCCGCGGGTGATGAACTCCTGGAACGGCGCGTCGAACTCGGTGGTGCGGGACTGGGCGCGGTCGACATGGGCGTCGCCCAGCACTTTGCGGCGCACCGCCATGCCCTGGTCGTGGAGCGGGTCAGCCATGGGCGGCCTCATTCCCGAGGGGCGTGCCCTCGCCGATGAAATCGCGGATCAGCCCGGCCAGGGCCTCCGGCGCCTCGACGCAGGGGATGTGGCCGGCGCCCGGGATGTCCCGGTAGCGCGCGCCGGGGATCAGGGCGGCCAGCGACCGCACCAGCTCCGGCGTCGTGGCGATGTCCGCGGTGCCGCACAGGCACAGGGTCGGCACTGCCACGCCCTTTGCCGCCGCGGTCAGGTCGCCGTCGCGCAGGGCGGCGCAGGCGCGGATGTAGCCGTCCACCGGGGTGCGGCTGAGCATAGTGCGGGCGGCTGCGACCAGGTCCGGCTGCCGGGCCCGGAACTCCGGCGAGAACCAGCGCTCCATCGTCGCCTCGGCGATGCTCGCCACGCCATTGGCCTCGACCGCCGCGATCCGTTGCTGCCAGGCCTCGGCCGTGCCGATCCTGTGGGCTGTGTCGCAGAGGAGCAGCCGGCCGACCAACTCCGGCCGCAGCTTGGTGAGGCCGAGCGCGATCATGCCGCCGATCGACAGGCCGACCACCGCCGCCCGACGGATGCCGCGGGCGTCGAGCAGCGCCGCCAGGTCGGCGGCATGGGTCTCGATGCTGTCGCCGCCCTCGCTGCCGGAGAGGCCATGGCCGCGCTTGTCGTAGCGGAGGGTGCGATATTCAGGAAACCGCGGCACCACCGCATCCCAGATGCGGAAATCGGTGCCGACCGAGTTGATGAAGACCAGGGTGGGCGCGTCGCGCGGGCCCCTGTCCTCGACATGCAGCACGATGCCGTTCGCCTTGACCGCGTCCATCCCTTGCCCTGGCTCGATTCCTGCGGTTCGTCCCGCTGTGACGCCGCACTGTGCGCGGCCCAAGCGGTTATGTAAAATAAGGAATTCGCCGAGAAACATAACCGGATGATTATGGCGGACACTGCGCTGACGATCGAGCGGCGGATCAAGCTGCGCCACCTGCAATGCTTCCTCGAGGCGGTGCGGCTGCGCAGCGTGGTGGCCGCGGCCGACGCTCTGGGGATCAGCCAGCCGGCGGTGTCGAAGACCCTGCGCGAGCTGGAGGAGGCGCTGGGCGCGCCGCTGTTCGACCGCAGCCGCAAGGGCGTGGTGCTGACCCCCTTCGGCCGCACCTTCCTGCACCATGCCGGCACCAGCGTCACGGCGCTGCGCCAGGGCATCGAGAGCGTGGTGCGGGCGCGCGCGGCGGGGGAGGAGCTGCTGCGCGTCGGCGTGCTGCCGACCGTGGCCGGGTTGATGATGCCGGCGGCGCTGGAGCGGTTCCGCACCGCCTGCCCCGGCGTGGTGGTGCGGGTGGTGGACGGGCCGAACCAGATGCTGCTGGGCCAGTTGCGCGTCGGCGGGCTGGACCTGGTGCTGGGCCGGCTGGCGGAGCCGGAGCAGATGACCGGCCTCAGCTTCGAGCACCTCTATTCCGAGCGCATCGCCTTCGCCGTGCGGCCCGGCCATCCGCTCTTGTCCCGCCCGGGCCTGGCGGTGCGCGACATCAGGGCCTATCCGGTGATCGCGCCGCCGCCGGGGTCGGTGATCCAGCCGACCGTCGACCGCCTCTTGATCGCCGCCGGGATCGAGGCCCTGCCGAACCGGATCGAGAGCGTGTCGCCGACCTTCGGCCGCTCCTATCTCCGCCGCACCGACGCGGTCTGGATCATCTCGCGCGGCGCCGTGGCCCAGGATGTGGAGGAGGGCGTGCTGGCCGAGTTGCCGCTCGCCTCCGGCGATTCCACCGGCCCGGTCGGCCTGACCATGCGGGCCGAGGTGCCGCCGACCGATGCTGGAAGGATCTTCATGGCCATGGTGCGCGACGCGGCGCGCGAGGTGCGGGGCGCCTGACCGCCGATCGCAGGACCCGGTTCCCCTCCGCGGGCGAGGGGCAGCGTTGCGCGACAAGCCCTTGCCCCGGATCGCGGTTTGGGCGGAAGGTCATCCTGTTTCTCATCATCCCCGCGGGGGCGGGCAGCGCTCGACCGGCACCACCGCCCAGGCGGCATGGCGCGGGCCGGGCCGTGCCGCGTGCAAGCGAGACCGGAGCGGATGTCGTTCGTCAGCAGGATCACCGGGGGCGCGAAGGTGCCCGGGCGCGCCGCGCCCGCGCCGGGCTTCGCCGAGTTCGTCGGCCTGATCGCCTTCATGATGGCGCTGATCTCGCTGTCGATCGACAACCTGCTGCCGGCCTTCGGCGCCATCCAGGCCGATCTCGGCATCGCCGACGCCAACGCGCTGCAATACGTCCTCACCGCCTACATGGCCGGCTTCGGCGTGATGCAGCTGATCTACGGCCCGATCTCCGACGTCATCGGGCGACGGCCGACGCTGATGATCGGGCTGACCGTCTACACCTTCGGCAGCATCCTCGCGATCGTCGCCCATGGCTTCGAATGGCTGCTGATCGCCCGGGTGGTGCAGGGCATGGGCGCCGCCGCGGCGCGCGTGCTGACCGTCACCATCGTCCGCGACCGCTTCTCCGGCCGCGAGATGGCGCGGGTGATGTCGCTGACCATGATGGTGTTCATCATCGTGCCGGTCTTCGCCCCGGCGATCGGCCAGGCCTTCCTGTTCCTCGGCGGCTGGCACGCCATCTTCGTCAGCATGCTGGTGCTGGCCCTGGTGCAGATCGTCTGGTTCAACCTGCGGATGCCGGAGACGCTGCATCCGGAGTATCGCAAGCGGCTCTCGCCCTCGGCGATCGGCAGTGCGATGCGGCGCTGCGTCACCACCCGGGTGTCGATCGGCTATGCCAGCGCGATGGGGCTGATGATGGGCGCGCTGATGTCCTATCTCGGCTCCTCCCAGGCGATCTTCGAGACCGATGTCTATGCGCTGGGCACCTACTTCCCGATGGCCTTCGGGCTGATCGCGATGGTGATGGGCTTCGCCTCCTTCCTCAACTCGCGGTTGGTGCGCCGGCTGGGGATGCGGCGGCTGTCGCACACCGGCATCCTCGGCTTCGTCGCGGTCGGCGCGCTGCAGGTCATCTTCGCCTTCGTCTTCGGCGGCAAGCCGCCCTTGTTCCTGTTCGGCGTGGTGCTGGCCGCCAACATGTTCCTGTTCAGCCTGACCGTGCCGAACTTCAACGCCATGGCGATGGAGCCGCTGGGCGACGTCGCCGGCACCGCCTCCTCGGTGTTCGGCAGCTACACCACGATCGTCAGCGCCATCCTCGGCGCCGTCGTCGGCCAGGCCTTCGACGGCACGGTGGTGCCGCTGGCCTTCGGCTATTTCGGCCTCGGCCTGCTGGCGCTGCTGATCGTGCTGTGGACCGAGCGCGGCCGGCTGTTCGTGCCGCACCATCCCGATCCCGTGCGGTAGGGCAGGCTTCCCCTCCGCGCCGGATCGGCTACATCTGTCCCGAGGCCCTGTTCCCCGACGCGGAGACCGTGAGATGCGCCAGCAGACCTCCTTCCTGTTCGACCTCGACGGCACACTGGTCGACAGCGTCTATCACCACGTCATGGCCTGGCGCGAGGCGCTGGACGCCGAGGGCATCGAGCTGTCGGTCTGGCGCATCCACCGCAAGATCGGCATGAGCGGCGGCCTGTTCACCAACATGCTGCTGCGCGAGACCGGGCTGGACATCAGCGACGAGCGGGTGGAGCGGCTGCGCCGCCGCCACGCCGAGGCCTACAACCGGCATTCGGAGCAGAGCGTGCCGCTGCCCGGCGCGCGCGAGCTGCTGGCCTGGCTGACCGAGGCCGGCATCCCCTGGGCCATCGCCACCAGCGGGCGGATGGAGACGGCGCGGCCGGTCTTGGAGAATCTCGGCGTCGATTTCGACCAGGTCCCGGTCGTCACCCGCGACCTGGTGAAATACGCCAAGCCCGACCCCGACCTGTTCCTGGCCGCGGCCGAGAAGCTGGGCGTGCCGATCGAGCGCGCCCATGTCGTCGGCGACAGCGTCTGGGACATGTTGGCGGCGCAGCGGGCGCGGGCGCTGGGCATCGGCTTCCTGTCCGGCGGTTACGGCCAGGACGAGCTGGAGCGCGCCGGCGCCTACCGCGTCTTCGAGGACCCGGCCGACATGCTGCTGCATATCGACGAGGTCGGCGGTCGGCGGTAGGGCCACCCTCACCGTCATTGCGAGGAGGTGAAGCCGACGAAGCAATCCAGGGGCCACGGCAAACCGCCCTGGATTGCTTCGCTGCGCTCGCAATGACGGTTCAGGACCTGAGAGCCTAGAGCGGGATGAATTTATCTGAGGTCATAACCGGCCTGGGCGAAGAAGTTGCGGCACTGTGGCGGGGTGACAGTGTCGAGGATGGAGGCGATGGCGTCGCAGATAGCGTCGGGGTTGCGTCGAGCGGCCTTGCGCAGGAGGTGC
>NZ_NHON01000042.1 GCF_002195995.1 Inquilinus limosus | reverse complement strand
GGCCTGTTCCGTCGGGTGACCGGCCTGCTGCGGGAGGAGGAGCAGCCGCAGCCCGAGGCGCATCACGAGCCGACGCTGCGCCAGGAGCCGGCGCCGCGCGCCGCTGCCGAGCCGGCGCGGGCCCCGGAGGCGCCGCGCCCGGTGGCGCAGCAGCGCCTGGCGATCGATGCCGGCCGCGCGCCGCTGCCGCGCAGCGACGAGGACGCGCTCGACATCCCGGCCTTCCTCCGCCGCCAGGCGAACTGAGGCCGGACCTGCCGCTTCCGCCACCGGCCGCACGCTCCCCTCGCGGCCGGTGGGAATTTTCATGTGCCTCGGCCGCCCGCTCACTGCGGGCGGCTTTTTCTATGCTGTGGTCGCGGTCAGAGCGCCGGCACGCAGCAGTCCGTTACGGGACAGTCACCTCTGGAGTGGACCCCATTGGCGAGACATGGAAATAGGGACAGTTCTCTGAGAAGGAGAACCGATGTCCAAGCGGGAGAGCCAGACCTTCAGCCGGGACTTTCGAGCGAGGCCCGCTGCTTCTTGTCCCGTGTCTTGTTGGGATCTTCGATCGCCTCAACCGACTGGATGTATTGGGCAATATACTCCGGCGGCAGACCATGTTCATTGCCGCCTGCAAGGACAAAGTCCTTGTACCAGCCATAGGGTCTGAGGCTGTCGTCGATGTAGTCGGGGGCGGCGAGATATGTAAGGACCTTCCTCCGGCGACCTTTGTCATTGATGACCGTGACCATCACGTGCTCGTAGCCACTGCCAACGCCTTCGGCCTCATCTAGCTTGGCACGCTCGGCAGGATCGAAGCTGAACAGGACTCCGATCACGGTATTGTCGTTGCCACTGGCAAAAGCGTTGCACTTCCCGGACTTGTCCATGCCGCGCTTATGGAAGCGAAGCGCATAACCGGGCAAAGTAGCAATGCCGAGCGGCTTGCAACTCGGCATGCGCTTGCGCAGCCGGACGGTCGACATGTTGGACCCGTAGGCAAAATAGACGACGGGCTCTGGTGGCCCGGTCTCTATTTTCTTCAGGGGCTCGATCGGCGGATCGCCCGGCTTAAGGATCCTGCGCAGCGGTACTGTCATGATGCCGTGCTCGTCGGATTCCTCGCCTTCGCGCGTGATGATGGGCTGGCCATTCTCGATGTCGAGGACTGGAACGGGCCTGCCGGTCCATCCGCAGTCGGCGCAGCACGGTCGTTCCCAAAGTACGCTGGGTGCCGCGGTATTTTCGCCCTGTTCGGGTTCGAGATGCGGTGAGCCGCAGTTTGGGCATTCCTCGGGCACGCCGCGCAACTCGCGAAGGATCAGTGAGGACGCCATGCCGCTGGCGTGCTGGGTCAACGAGTGCGCCATATCGGCATCAATCCAGGTGGCCGACTTTGAGTGCGTCAGCCAGTTGGAAAACGTCCATGCGGACTCAAGCGCGCCCTTGAGAGCGCCGCGACGCTCCTTGTTGGTATCGCCCGGCAGAAGATTGTTGCAGATGACTTCCGTCCACGCGCGGAAGTTCGCACGTTGTGGCGGTGTCTCGGTCCACATTGCCGCGTCCTGCACGACGCTGATCAACTCGAGTAGCACCTCACGGCAGCGGACGCCGACGGCCTGATAGTCCGTGAGGTTATGTGACTGTGTCACGGCGATGCCGGCTTCTTCCATCTTATCGAAGACGGGACCGAACGGGAGGATGCGTAGATCGTCTTGCTGTTGTTCTTCTGTGCGCGGGATACGGAGGATCAGGCCAATATGGAAGGTTAGAGCAAGGTCCATATTTGGGAATTGCTCCTGAGAGTAGAGATTTGTGCCACCCGTGATCACCCACCAGCGATCCTTGTTGGTGTGGATATCCCATACATCGTGGCCGGTGTTCAGGATGGCCTCCGAGTAGACCTTTTGCATGAAGGTTACTTCGAGATCGGGTGCCTGCCATTCAAAGTATTCCCGGACTTTCTCGATTTCCTCTTCGGTAGCTTTCAACATGATCGGCTCCCGCGATGGGCTCATCGCACCGCGCTGAAGGGGCTTGTGAAAGCCTGAACAATAGACCGATGTCGCTGAGCTTCCAAAATCCGGTACGGCAACGCGAGATGTTCGCTTTTGGGGACAAACCGGCCGCGCCGTCCAGCCAAAGCCGCGTACACCCGTGCACTGCCCCGCCATCGCTGGCGCCCCCCGTCACACCCACTTCATCGAGCTGTCATAGCTGCCCCGCCGCAGCCCCTCGACGGCATAGCGCAGGGCGTCGACCACGTGGTTGTCGCGGTCCTCGACCTCCGACCGGGTCGCGCCGGTCTTCGGGTCGGTGCGATAGCTGTAGACGGCCAGCTCTTCGATCAGGTGCCGGCAGCGCGGGTGCACCAGGATGTCGTGCGCCTTCAGGAACTCGATTCCGTCCTCCACCGACCCCGCCCCCTTGGTCGACCCCTTGATGCCGCCGAAGCCGTGGCGCTGCATGTAGCTGATCGTCTCCGGCCGGGCGCTGTCGGCGATGATCTGGCCCTGCCGCGACCCCGGCACGGTGTCGAACAGCGCCGGCGTGCGGTCGATCTCGCAGCCCACGGCATGGGCTGCGTGGTCGACGAACAGCGTCCGATCCTGCACGAAGCAGCGCACCAGCACCGTCGGGTCCTGGGCGAAGCCCCAATCGGCGCCGAACAGGAACTGGGCGCCGGCCGGCGTCTCGAACGCCTCCACCTTCCAGTTCCTGAACACCCGGGCCTCGCTGTGGGTGCGATAGCCGCCGAGCCAGACATGCTGGTGCTTGTCGGCGTCGCGCTGCCGGTCCCACTCCATCTCCGCCCGCAGCACCGCCGGGAAATGCGGGTTGTCGGAATGTTTCACCGCCACCAGCACGGTGTCGGGCGGCGGCGGCCCGCCGCGGAACAGCGCGTCGACCGGGTCGGTCGCCCGGGTCGGATTCCATGAGAACCACAGCTCCGACCCCGGCTTGCGGAGGGTGGGGCGCAGCAGGTCGAGGCTGCGGATCGACAGCGCCTGCGCCTCCTCCACCCAGGCGACGTCGTAGCCCTCCAGCGACTTGATCGACTCCGCCGTATGGTTCTGCATGCCCTGGAAGATGATCCGCCCGCCGCCGGGCGCCAGGATGCGATCGGCCTGCACCCGGAAGTGGCTGCCCACGCCCAGCGCCTGGATCTTGTCCTCGAGCAGCCGCTTGACCGACTGGTCGAGCGAGCGCTGCACCTCGCGGATGCACACCGCCCGCACCGGCGCCGCCTCGATGCAGCGCCGCACCAGCAGCTCGGCGAAGACATGCGACTTGCCGGAGCCGCGGCCGCCATAGGCGCCCTTGTAGCGCGACCGCTCCAGCAGCGGCCGGAACGCGGGCGCCAGGTCGGGCCGGGGCAGGGTGGCCGCCGATTCGTCCAGGTTGCGGAACTCCCGATATGCCTGTTCCAGCTGTAGCAGGGCGGCTGCGGCGCGGCCGGTGGCGGCGCCCGGGGACAGCCGGGCCTCGGTCGCGCCGGTCAGCCGGCGCATCGGCTCCGGCAGGGGCTCTCCCCGTCGCCGCCGCCTGGCCGTTGTCTCGAAGCACAGGATCAGGGTTTCGGGCCGCTTCGGCATCTCGTGGGCCCGTCTCCTGCCGTTGCCGTGATCGAAGCGGGCGAAGAGGACCGCCGCCCCGGCGTCGCTGTGAAGCTGCCCGGCGATATCGCTCCAGCCCAGTCTGCTCCCCGTCACATTCCTCCGCATCCCGGCCTCGCATGAAAATGCCCGCCGCGGCGGGGCCGGGCGGGCATGACTCTTCGACACTGCCGGAATTGTGCGGCGTGACGCGGCATCGCGTCAAGAACAAAGAGGGAACATTGAATCGGACGATCCGGCCGGCGGCGCCGCCTCTCCCGGCATCGGGTGGAGCCTGTTAACACATCGTGGCCTTGTATTAATCTGCGATCTTGTTCATGCTATGTTCCATGGACAAGGCGGAGACCGATTCGAGTTCGGAGGCCCCATCCGCTCCGGCGGAAGCGGGGGCGTCGGATCTGCACGTGCTGGCGGAACTGGTCGAGATCCAGATGTCGATCGCCCGGGCGACGCAGCAGGAGGCGCTGCAGGCGCCGCAGCCCGGGGTCGACTATTGCTGGCGCATCGCCACCGTCGCGCGCTCGGTGCGGCTGACCCTGCTGATCAAGGACAAGCTGTCGCAACAAGTCGTCGAGCGTCGCAAGGCTGCGGCGAAGCGCGAGGCGGCGCAGGAGGACTTTCACGATCTGCGGGTGAAGCTGGCGATGCTGGCGGCCGCTTCCGAGGTGTCGAAGGACAATGAGGAGATCGCTCGCCGCGTCGCCGAGATGCGCGAGCGGCTGGAGCGGCCGGAGGTGGTGGAGCTGATCGAAGCCAGCCGGGCCCCGGTCGCGGTGGCGGCCTTGTGCCGGCGGTGGGGCTTCCCGGTGCGGGTGGAGCGCTGGCTCGAAATGGCCGACGAGGCCATGGAGCAACTGGGCTTCCTGCCGGACGAGGATGACGAGGACGATCCGCCTGCGCCCCGCTCGGCCACCGGCCGCAAACCGCCGGCCCCGGACACGGGGTAAGGGCGCGGTTCTTCGGTGAGGTGCCTTTGATTAAGAGAACCGAGTGTTTTGCCTCTCCCGTTTACGGGAGAGGTCGGAGGCGCTTGCGCCTCCGGGTGAGGGGGTTTTGTCGAGGCCTGAGCCCGCCCTCACCCGGTCTCGCTGCGCGAGCCCGACCTCTCCCGCCAGGCGGGAGAGGCAATCGGACATCGCCCGTGTGAATGCCGTAGCACGAGGCTGGAGGCGCTTGCTCCGTCCGGTCGCAATTCGAACACCGGCACGTAACAGTCCGAAACAAAGTGTGATTTTTTCTGGCGTGCCTGCCGGTCTAGGGTGCCTTCGTCCCGAAAGGGGCGCTCGATCAGCACTTTGCGCTGCGAAGTGCATGTTAAGCGAAGCGAAGGATACCCCCCATCGTGGCTCACCTCTCGGCGGAATCGGGTGCGGCAACGCAGAAGACGCTGAAGACCGCGATCAAGTGCACCGGCGTCGGCCTGCATGGTGGCCAGGACGTGACCATGGTGCTGCGCCCCGGTGAGATCAACACCGGCATCGTCTTCGTGCGCACCGACGCCCCCCAGGGCCGGCGCAGCATCACCGCGCGCTGGGACAAGGTCACGGACACGCGTCTGTGCACCGTCATCAGCAACGCCCAGGGCGTCGCGGTCGGCACCATCGAGCATCTGATGGCTGCGCTGCGCGGCTGCGGCGTCGACAACGCCGTGGTCGAGCTGAACGGCCCGGAAGTGCCGATCATGGACGGCAGCGCCGCCCCCTTCGTGTTCCTGATCGAATGCGCCGGGCTGGTCAGCCAGCCGGCGCTGCGCCGCAGCATCCGCGTGCTGCGCCCGGTCGAGGTCACGGCCGAGGACCGCTGGGCCCGGCTGACGCCGTCGGCCAGCACCACCTTCAGCTTCGAGATCGACTTCGCGAGCCGCGCCATCGCGCATCAGGAAGGCCTGATCCGGCTGGCGAACGGCAACTTCAAGACCGAGATCGCCCGCGCCCGCACCTTCGGCTTCGCCCAGGAGGTGGAGGCGCTGCGCCGCCACGGCCTCGCGCGCGGCGGGTCGCTGGAGAACGCGATCGTGGTCAATGGCGACCGGGTGATGAACGCCGAGGGCCTGCGCTACGAGGACGAGTTCGTGCGCCACAAGATCCTCGACTCGATCGGCGACCTGTACCTCGCCGGCGCCCCGATCCTCGGTCATTTCCATGGCTACAAGGCCGGCCACGCGCTGAACAACCAGCTGCTGCGGGCCCTGTTCGCCGACGACACCGCCTGGTGCTACGACACCAGCTTCGGCGCCGAGACCGCGGCTGAGCCCTGGGCCCGGCCCGCGGCCGCTGCCGCTTCGCTGCCCACCGCCAACGCGGCCTGATCCCGTTCCGCTTGCCGCCGCCGCCCTTCCCCGATTCTCGCGGAAGGGCGGCGTGCGTCCGTCTGCGGGAAGGCGTCTCGCCATTCGCGTTCGGGGTGGGTATATAGGGGCCCGGACAGAACCGAAGGCGATGATCGAGTGAACAAGCGTCTGCAGTTTCGCCACCTGGCGCGGGTCGGGCTCGTCCTGCCGGCCGTTCTTCTCGCCGCCTGCGGCGGTTCCTCCTCCGACAAGGACAAGCCCGCAGCGGACCAGCCGCCGGAGGCGCTCTATTCCCAGGCGCAGCAGGCGTTCGACGACAACGACTTCAAGACCGCCTCGTCCCGGTTCGACGAGGTCGAGCGGCAGCACCCCTATTCGAGCTGGGCGACCAAGGCCCAGCTGATGTCGGCCTATGCCAGCTACAAGCGCGGCGACTATGACGGCGCGACCGTGGCGCTGGACCGCTTCATCAGCCTGCATCCGGGCAGCGAGGAGCTGGCCTACGCCTATTACCTCAAGGCGCTCTGCTATTACGACCGGATCTCGGACGTCGAGCGCGACCAGCGCATCACCCAGCTGGCGACCAACGCGCTGAACGACGTCATCACCCGCTTCCCGAACAGCGACTACGCCCGCGACGCCAAGCTGAAGCTGGACCTGACCTACGACCAGCTCGCCGGCAAGGACATGTCGATCGGCCGTTTCTACCTGAAGCGGGGCGAGTACAACGCCGCGATCAACCGGTTCCGCAGCGTGATCAAGAACTGGCAGACCACCAGCCAGGTGCCGGAGGCGCTGGAGCGCCTGGTCGAGGCCTATGTCGCGCTCGGCCTGAAGGAGGAGGCGCGGCACGTGGCGGCTGTGCTGGGCCACAACTATCCGGGTGACCCCTGGTACCAGGACGCCTATGTGACGCTGACCGGGGCCGGCATCCGGCCGCCCGATGACGAGAAGGGCTTCTTCGACCGCACCCTCGAGTCGCTCTTCTGATCCCATGCTGGCCGGACTTTCGATCAGGAATGTCGTTCTGATCGAACAGCTCTCGCTCGGCTTTGCCGAAGGCCTGTCGGCGCTGACCGGTGAGACCGGCGCCGGCAAGTCGATCCTGCTCGACGCGCTCGGCCTCGCCCTCGGCGGCCGCAGCGAGTCCGGGCTGGTGCGGCATGGGGCGGACGCCGCGACCGTCAGCGCCGAGTTCCTGCTGCCCGACGATCATCCGGTGAAGCGGCTTCTCGCCGACCAGGATCTGCCGGTCGACGACGCGCTGGTGCTGCGCCGCAGCGTCGGCGCCGACGGCCGCAGCCGCGCCTTCGTCAACGACCAGCCGGTGTCGATCGGCCTGCTGCGCCAGATCGGCGCCGGGCTGGTCGAGGTGCATGGCCAGTTCGACACCCAGGGGCTGCTCGATCCCCGCACCCATCGCGAGGTGCTGGATGCCTATGCCGGCGCCGGGGCGCTCGCCGCCGCCAGCGCCAAGGCCTGGGAGGCCTGGCGCGGCGCCTTGCGGCGGCAGGAGGACGCCCTGGCCGAGGCCGAGCGGGCCCAGGCCGAGGAAGGCTTCCTGCGCCATTCGGTCGAGGAGATGGAGGCGCTGGCGCCGGAGTCGGGCGAGGAGGCGCAGCTGGCCGAGCGCCGGGCCCTGCTGCAGCACCGCGAGAAGGTGATGGAGGGCGTCACCGCCGCGCTCTCGGAGCTGTCCGGCGACCGCGGCGCCGAGCGGTCGCTGGTGGCGGCGCAGCGCGCGCTGCAGCGCATCGCCGACCGCGCCGCCGGCCGCCTGGACCCGGTGCTGGAGCAGCTGGGCCGCGCTCTGGACGAGGCGGCGGAGGCCGCGGCCGCGATCGAGCGCTTCTCCACCGACATCGATCTCGACGCCGGCGAGCTGGAACGGCTCGAGGACCGGCTCTACGCGCTGCGCTCCCTGGCCCGCAAGCACGGGGTGGAGACCGAGGCGCTGCCCGATCTGCGCCGCCAGTTCGCCGAGCGGCTGGCCCTGGTCGAGGACCGGGCGGCCGTCCTGGCGCACCTGGCCGCGGCCGCGGCCGAGAGCCGCGCCGCCTATGTCCAGGCCGGCGAGGCGCTGTCCAAGGCCCGGCGGAAGGCCGCGTCGAAGCTGGATGCGGGGGTGAAGGCCGAGCTGCCGCCCCTGAAGATGGAGCGGGCCCGCTTCGTCACCGAGGTCGAGCGGCTGGCGGAGGCGGAGTGGGGTCCGGCCGGGCTCGACCGCGTCACCTTCCTGGTCGCGGCCAATCCCGGCAGCCCGCCCGGTCCGATCGGCAAGATCGCCTCGGGCGGCGAGCTGGCCCGCTTCATGCTGGCGATCAAGGTGGTGCTGGTGCATCAGCGCGGCACGCCTGGCACCCTGCCGTCGATGATCTTCGACGAGGTCGATGCCGGCATCGGCGGCGCCGTGGCCGATGCGGTGGGCGAGCGGCTGAAGCGTCTCGGCCACCAGGTGCAGGTGCTGGTGGTGACCCACAGCCCGCAGGTGGCGGCCCGCGCCGACCACCACTGGCAGGTGCGCAAATCCGATCGCGCCGGCGGCGTCGTCACCCAGGTGGCGCCTCTGACGGCCGAGGAGCGGCGCGAGGAGATCGCCCGGATGCTGTCCGGCGCGAAGATCACGGCGGAGGCGCGCGCCGCGGCCGACAGCCTGCTGGCCGCCCGTTCGTAACCCGGTCGAACGGATCTCGCGTGACCGGGGCTGCAGCCATTAGGATTTCCGGATGAGTCGGCGGGCGGGAACGGCGCTGCGGCGCGCCCGGGCCGTGTGAGGGAGGCGGTGATGAGCGACCAGGATCTGCGCGGCCGGCCGGTGGACGCGCTGACGCCCGAGGAGGCGGCGACGGAGCTGGAGGCGCTGGCGAAGGAGATCGCCGGCCACGACATCGCCTATCATCAGCACGACGCGCCGACGGTTTCGGACGCGGAATACGACGCGCTGCGCCGGCGCAATGCCGAGCTGGAAACGCTGTACCCCGAGCTGATCCGGCCGGACAGCCCTTCGGCCAAGGTCGGCGCGGCGCCGGCAGGGGGCTTCAGGAAGATCCGCCACGCCATCCCGATGCTGTCGCTCGGCAACGCCTTCACGCCGGAGGATGTGCACGACTTCCTCAGCTCGGTCCGGTCCTTCATCAAGGAACTGCGCGACGATCCGGAGCGGCCGGTGGCGATCATGGCCGAGCCGAAGATCGACGGCCTGTCCTGCTCGCTGCGCTACGAGAAGGGCCGCTTCGTCCAGGCCGCGACCCGCGGCGACGGCAGCGAGGGCGAGGACGTCACCGCCAACGTCAAGACCATCAAGGACGTGCCGCAGCGCCTCAACGGCGACGCGCCGGATATCCTGGAGATCCGCGGCGAGGTCTATATGGACCGCAGCGATTTCGCGGCGCTGAATGCCCGCCGGGCCGAGGCGGGGGAGCCGATCTTCGCCAATCCGCGCAACTCCGCTGCCGGCAGCCTGCGCCAGCTCGACCCGTCGATCACCGCGTCGCGGCCGTTGCGCTTCTTCGGCTACACCTGGGGCGAGGTGTCGGAGCCGCTGGGCAAGACCATCGTCGACATCCGCAAGCGCTTTTCCGGCTGGGGTTTCCGGCTGAACGAGCCGTCGCGGCTGTGCCACAGCGCCGAGGAGCTGCTGGCCTATTACGACGAGATCGGAGCGATGCGGTCCAGCCTGCCCTTCGACATCGACGGCGTGGTCTACAAGGTCGACCGGCTGGACTGGCAGGAGCGGCTGGGCTTCGTCAGCCGGGCGCCGCGCTGGGCCACGGCGCACAAGTTCAAGGCCGAGCAGGCGCAGACGGTGCTGAAGGCGATCGACATCCAGGTCGGCCGCACCGGGTCGCTGACCCCGGTGGCGCGGCTGGAGCCGATCACCGTCGGCGGCGTCGTCGTCTCCAACGCCACGCTGCACAATGAGGACGAGATCAAGCGCAAGGACGTGCGGATCGGCGACACCGTGGTGGTGCAGCGCGCCGGCGACGTCATCCCGCAGATCGTCCAGGTGATCCTGGAGCGCCGCCCGGAAGGGACGGTCGAATACGTCTTCCCCGACCATTGCCCGGAATGCGGCAGCCTGGCGGTGCGGGAGGAGGGCGGGGCGATCCGCCGCTGCACCGGCGGCCTGATCTGCCCGGCCCAGGCGGTGGAGCGGCTGCGCCACTTCGTGTCGCGCAACGCCTTCGATATCGAGGGGCTGGGCGACAAGCACATCCGCGCCTTCCACGCCGATGGGCTGATCCGGACCCCCGGCGACATCTTCCGGCTGGAGGAGAAGGACAAGGCCAGCCTCACCCCGCTGCGCAACCGCGAGGGCTGGGGGCCGAAAAGCGCGCAGAAGCTGTTCGAGGCGATCGAGACCCGCCGGACCATCCCGCTGGACCGTGCCATCTACGCTCTCGGCATCCGCCAGGTGGGCGAGGCGACGGCCAAGCTGCTGGCCCGGCACTATGGCAGCTTCGCCGCCTGGCGGGCGGGCATGGAGGCGGCGCAGGACCGAGACAGCGAGGCCTGGCGCGACCTGACGGCGATCGACCAGATCGGCCCGTCGGTGGCCGACGACCTGCTGGCCTTCTTCGCCGAGGAGCACAACCGCACGGTGCTGGACGACCTGGCGGCGCAGCTGACGGTGCAGGATTTCGTGCGGTCGCGCGCCACCTCCAGCGCCGTGGCCGGCAAGACCGTGGTGTTCACCGGCACGCTGGAGACGATGACCCGGCCGGAGGCGAAGGCGCGGGCGGAAGCGCTCGGCGCCAAGGTCGCCGGCTCGGTCTCCGGCAAGACCGACTATCTGGTGGTCGGCGCCGATGCCGGATCCAAGGCCGCCAAGGCGCGTGAGCTCGGCGTCACCACCCTGACCGAGCCGGAATGGATCGAGCTGATCGGCGGGGCGGGGGCCTGACCGGCCCGGCACCCGGCGCGGCCGCGGGGAACGGAAAAGGGCCCGGAGGATGATCCCCGGGCCCTGCGAGTTTCCGATGTCCCCTAGGCTTCGTGTTTGAGCCGGCTCACAGCACGAAATCGGCGGCTACCAGGGCGATCGTGCCGGTGAGCTGGATGTGGAAGTCCGACACCTTGTCGCCGTTGACGTCGCCGGCCACGATGGTGACGCCGCCGCTCGAGCTGTAGCGCAGCTGGCCGGCGACGCCGGTGTAGAGGCCGGTACCGATGAAGGTGAAGGCCTGGTTGCCGGCGACGCTGGTGCTGGCGTCGATCGCGCTCAGGTCGATGCGGTCGGCCTGGGCGTGCCTGAAGTCGGTGATCAGGTCGGCATTCGCCCCGACCACGCTGTCGCTCAGGGCCATATAGTAGAAGCGGTCGGTCCCGGAGCCGCCGGTCAGGGTATCCTTGCCGCCGCCGCCCACGAGGCTATCGTTGCCGTTCCAGCCCTGCAGGGTGTTGGCGCCGGCATTCCCGGCCAGCCCGTCATTGCCCTGGCCGCCGGAGAGGTTCTCGATCGCGGTCAGGGTGTCGCCGGCGGCGTCGCCGCCGCTGCCCGTGCCGGTGAGGAGGCTGACCGAGATCGCGGCGGTGCTGTCGCCATAGTTGGCGGTATCGACACCGTTGCCGCCATTGAGGATGTCGGCCCCGGCCCCACCGCGCAGCACGTCGTCGCCGTTCCAGCCCTGCAGCGTATTGGCGCCGGAATTCCCGACCAGGGTGTCGTTGCCCTGGCTGCCCGAGAGGTTCTCGATCCCGATCAGCGTGTCGCCCTGGGCGTCGCCGCCGGTACCGGTGCCGGTCGCGAGGTTGACCGAGATGCCGGTCGAGCTCTCGTAGTAGCTGGCGGTGTCGATGCCGGCACCGCCGTTGAGAATGTCGGCCCCTGCGCCACCGCGCAGGACGTCGTTGCCGGCCTCACCCAGCAGGCTGTCATTGCCGCCCAACCCCCATGCGGTGTCGTTTCCGGCACCGAGGGTCAGGACGTTGTTCTCTCCGGAGCCGGTGACGGTGTCGTTCTCATCGGTGGCGATGGCATTCTCGACGCTCGACAGCCAGATCTCGTAGCCCGGGAAATTGCTGTCGGTGAAGATGCCATCCTGCAGGTTGATGGTGGCGGAGAAGCCGACGAAGATCACGGTCGACGCATCGAAGGTGTCGATGCCGGCACCGCCGAAGAAGGCCTCGCCGATGCCGGCATTCCACCCGGCCTCGATGTAGAAGCGGTCGTTGCCGTCATTGCCGTAGACTTGGTCCTTGCCGCCGCCGCCCGTCAGAACGTCGTCGCCGGCGCCGCCCTGAATCAGGTCGTCGCCGTTGCCGCCGCTGATGAAATCGGCTCCGGCGCCGCCCTGGATGCTGTCGTTGCCGCCATTGCCGTAGAGTGCATTGTTGGCGCCGTCGCCGACAATCGTGTCGACCAGCTGCGTGCCGTTGACGTTCTCGACCCCGGTGATGGTGTAGGGGCCGCCGAAGGTGGCCACGAAGTCGTAGGTCCCCGAGGCGAGGTTCACGGTCGACCCGCGCGACGAGTAGTTGCTGAGATCGAGCGTGTCGACCCCGGCACCGCCGGTGGTGTTGTCGCCGAACTCGCCGTCGCGGACATAGAAGGTGTCGTTGCCGTCGCCGCCATTGACGGTGTCGGTGGAGAAGCCGCCTTCGATCCAGTCGTTGCCGGCGCCGCCATTGACCACGTCGATGCCCAGGCCGCCGGTCAGGACGTCGTTCCCATCGCCGCCGTTGACGGTGTCGTTGCCGCTGTTGCCGTTGATGGTGTCGGCGCCGGCATTGCCGTTCAGCACGTTGTCGACGGCATTGCCCTGGATGGTGTCGTTGCCGCTGCCGCCATTGGCATTCTCGATGTAGGACCGGGAATCGCCGTTGAACAGCAGCGCGTTGAAGATGTTGCCGCGGGCATAGCCGCCGTTCGGGCCGCCGCCGAGATAGGCCAGCTGGGCCGAGGAGAAGACGGAATAGCCGCCGGGATTCAGGTCCAGGCTCAGATTGGTGGTGTAGTTCGACAGGTCATAGGTGTCGACGCCGCCGCCGTCCCAGATCGTCGCGAAGATGCGGTTGCCGCCCGGATCGATGGCGAGGGAGCCGTTGACGAAGGTGTCACCGCCGGTCGGGCTCCAGGTGTAGGTCGTGTTGCCGGAATTGGTGGTGAAGTCCGCGCCGTACATGTATTGCAGCGCGGCGATGTCCAGCATCATGAAGGTCTGGGGTGCCCCCCAGGTCTCGTAATTGTAGCCGCTGGTGTCGTCGCCGATGAAGGTACGGTACGTCATCACCGAGAATTCGAGCGAGTCGTGGTCGGCCGGCAGGGCGCCATAGACGCCGGTCTCCTGGCCGTGCTTGAGGCCCAGCGCGTGGCCGAGCTCATGGATCACGGTGTGCCAGTCGTAGTTGCCGGCGGTCGGCAGGTCGCCGCTGGGCCCGAAGAAAGCATCGCCGCCATAGACGGCCGTGTTCGGGTAGTAGGCGTAGGCCGTGCCCGGGTCGGTGGTGTTGACCACCCGGATCGTGCCGGCCCCCGAACCGCTGCCGGCATAGTCGATGCCGAGATTGGTGAAGCCTTCGACGCCGAAGCCGCTGGCCCCGATAGGCTGCGTGAAGATCGCGGAGTTGAGCGCGAAATGGACGGCGATCATCTGCTGCGCCGTCATCTGATGGAAGCCGGTGAAGGCCTCCGGATGGCCGGCCTGGTAGTCGGACACGGAGTCCGGGTCGCTGTAGGTGATGAAGCCGTCCGACCAGCGGATACCGGCCAGGATGCCGTCGATCAACTGGTTGCCGGACGCGGCCACGGCCACGGTGGGGTCGCCCGAGCCTTGCTCCTCCGGCTTCGGCGCGCCGGTCCCGGTGCTGGTGGTGGGGGCGGGGACGACGAACCCGTCGGACCGATCGCCAATCGCCGCGCGGATGGCATCGGCCATGGGGCCGCCGCCGGCGAGGATCGCGTCCAGCCGGGACGCGTCGAACATCGTGTTGTGGATCGTCAGGTCGTCCGACAGCTTCCAAAGCGGCGACCCGTTCAGGGGCGTATGGAAAAGATCGTCGTTCGATGTCAGCAGGTTTGAGTCAGAAAATGGCAAAGACGTCATATCGGGTCTCCCCTAACGTGGTGAAGATCCGCAACCCTTCAGTGATATCCGCAACATTTTTGATTGATCTATGATCGTTCGAGCTCCGAGCCGTTCCGCGATCGCAGATGCTCGGGCCCACATTCCTTGTGGCACGGAACCTTGTCGCGAAGATGTCGTGACTTTGTCCAGTTTCGGAAAAGGACGAGTCTCGATCCTACCTCATTGCAAGATGTCCCAATGGAAACGATCTTTTCCTATCTTTACTATTGTAGATAAAATTCTTTCCGATGTCAAGAAGTGGCAAGGGAATGGAATTGTATGATCAAATCAACAATTTGGGATGTGACTGATATTGACTGATTTCCTAAGGGTTTTCTCTGAAATGGGCTCATGGATTCGCCATATTCCAAGTCTAGCCTTCAGGGGCTTGCCTTTCGCATGCAGTCGAATTGACGGCGAGGCGCAGGATGCGTGCGGCCAGATCGACGGGAACAATGAGAGTCCTGGGCAGATTCACGATGCCGCCGGCATTGCTGACATTGTTCATATCCTTGTCCTGCCGGGCGGACAGCGGCGATGGCCGGAGTGATGGCGCTGTTCCGGTTCGCGAAGGCGGATGGGTGTCGGCGCAATCCGTCATGGCGCCCCCGCCGGATGAGGCGCTGGTGATCGCGCAGGAATTCCAAGGCGCCGTCGACGAGGGCTCGAATGCGGCGCTGATCCGCTTCATCGCCCGCCATCCCGACCGCGCCCTGGCGGATGAGGCGCGCCGGCGCCTGGCGCTGCGGACGGCGCCGGACCAGCGACCTCTCGCCGGCGATCCGGACGCGGCGGTCTATGCCGCCTTCGATGCCGCCCGCCGAGCCGGCACGGCCCAGGCCTATCGGGATTTCGCCCGGGCCTATGCCGGCCATCCGCTGGCGGCGGAGGCGGAGCGGCAGGCCGGCGACCTGCCATGACGGATCGGGCCTGGCTTCGCCGCGGTCAGAAGCATGCTGGGCCTTGCATTCCGTCCCAAACGGCGCACCATTGTCCCATGTGGCCAAGGAGGAGGCTGCTTTGGGAAACGCTCATCTGGAGAAGTGGCGGTCCCTGGTCGACGAGTTCAGGGACAGGGCCCGGCAACTCGAGCGGGACGAGCGGAATGCGTGCCCGGCCTGCACCGCGGAAGAACGCGCCAGGGTGTCCGAGGCACAGCATTTCATGGAGAGCAGCGGCATCGGCGACGCGCTGTCCGCCCTGGTATGGGATGTCCGCCGGTTCGTCGCCTGGTCCTGTCATGCCAAGGACCGCTCGGTGCCGCCCGAATACACCGATCTCGAGATGGTCGCCGACAACATGAAGGACTTCGCCGCGCGCTTCGCCTATCGGGGCCGTCGCTACGGTGTCACCTTCAAGGAGTTCACCTCGTCCCATCCGGATCCGCATGCCGACAGCCGTGGCGAGGCCTATCTGTTGGCGGACGGCGAGGTTGTGTTCGGGATGGCCATGGCCAGCCGGCCGGGTGCCGCCTATGACGACTGGCGGCCGACCACGATCGAGGCCTTCCGGCCCGGCAGTTGGATTCCCGATCTGCTGGAGATGCACCGGGAACACCAACGGGCCCTGCAGGCGTGCGAGGCGAAGGCGCGGGATGAGATCACCAGCCGGCGGGCCGCGATGATCTCGCTGGAGTGAGGCGGGAGGCGCTTCCAGGAGTGCCCGCCAAAGCGTCCGTTCGAACCGGTTCGGGGTGCCGTCCTACGGCCGGGTGATCCGCAGATGGGCGAACCGCGCCTCGTAGCCCGCGGCCTTGGGGCTGCAGGCGTACAGGCCGGCCAGCACCGGGCCGGCGCCGTCATCGGCGTGCAGCCGGGCGATGCGCAGCTGCACCCAGCGGTCATCGCCTTCCGGCGCGGCCTCGACGATGTAGTCGGCCCCCGTGCGGCGGATACGGAAGCCGATCGCACCGCCCGGCCGGGTCGGCACGTCCTGGGTCGACCAGTCGGACCAGCCGGCATTGGTGACCACGGCGCCGAGGCGGCTGTGCGCCGCCGTCTCGAACTCGACCGAGGTCTTGATCCAGCTCTCCGGCGACAGGCGGATGATCAGCCCGGCCTGGTCGTACTGGTGCAGGGGGCTGCCGCGCAGCACCGTCTCCATCACGAAGTCGCCGTCGACCGGCAGCGCCAGCACATGGCCGTTGTCGACCCGGAAGCCGTAATGCGTGCCCTGCCAGAAATCGGTTCCGGCCGCGGTGCGCAGCCGCAAGCCCTCCGGCCCGATCGACCAGTCGGGCGGCGGGTTGGTCCAGGCCAGGCGCGGGTCGAGGGCAGGGGACAGGAAGCTCTCGTTCAGGATGTCCACCGCGCCGCTCCCTCGCTCGTTGCCGCGCCATCAGACGCGAGGCCTGTCGGCGGGGCAAGAGGCATGATCTAGCGACGGAAGGGCCCTGAAATCCCCTGGATTGATGCTCGTGGCGCATCGATCGATGCCGTCTTGGACATGGAGTCGGATCGATGACCTCCGTACCGTCCGCATAAGCCCGCTTCAAGACGAGCGATCCAGACGATTCATCAGGGGGAGGACCAACCATGATCACCAGACGCAGCGCGCTCGCGCTCGCCGCCGGCTTCGCGATGCTCGGGGCCGCCGGGCAGGCATCCGCACAGAATTTCGAACGCACCGTCCGCATCATCGTCCCCTACGCGCCGGGCGGGACTTCCGACACGCTGGCGCGGATCATCGCGCCGAAGCTCTCCGAGGCGATCGGCCAGACCGTGGTGGTCGAGAACAAGCCGGGCGCCGCCGGCAATATCGGCGCCGACGCCGTGGCCAAGGCCGACCCGGACGCGCACACGCTGCTCCTGGCGGATGTCGGCTCGATCGCCACCGCGCCGGGCCTGTTCAAGGACCTGTCCTACGATCCGCTGAAGGATCTGGCGCCGGTCGGCATGATCATGTTCGTGCCCTATGTGCTGGCGGTGAACAAGGACCTGCCGGTGACCAATGCAGCCGAGCTGGTCGACTATGCCAAGGCCAATCCCGGCAAGCTGGCGGTGGCCAATTCCGGCATCGGCGGGGTCAACCACATCACCGCCGTCGCCATGGCCAAGGATCTCGGCATCCAGTGGAAGACCGTGCCCTATCGCGGCGGCTCCGCGGCCACCCAGGCCGTGGTGTCGGGCGAGAGCAAGGTGATCATCAACGGCGCCACCGCGACCCTGCCCTTCGTCGCCAACGGCCAGCTGCGCGGCATCGCGGTGACCGGCCAGGACCGGATCGCCAGCGCGCCGGACCTCCCGACCTTCGCCGAGGCCAAGCTGCCCTCCGCCGATGTCGGGTCCTGGCAGGGCCTGCTGACCACCGCCGGCTCGCCGCCGGCCCTGGTCGACAAGCTGAACCAGGCCCTCGGCGAGATCCTGAAGCAGCCGGAGGTGGCGGAGCGGGTTGCCCAGCAGGGCGGTCGGGTCGTCGCCGGCCCGCCGGCGGATCTCGGCTCCTGGCTCGCCACCAACACCGCGGCCTGGGGCAAGGTGATCGCCGACGCCGGCATCAAGGGCGAGTGACGGGGTGACGCGCATCAACTGGCCGGACCTGCTGTTCGGCCTCTTCCTTTGCGTCGTGGCGGCCGTCGTCCTGGTCGCCACCCGCAAGCTCAGCTTCGGCAGCCCGGCCGATATGGGGCCGGGCTTCATGCCGCGGGTGCTGTCGATCGGCGCCGCCGGCTTCGGCCTGGTCTTCGCCCTGCGCAGCCTGGCGATCGGCGGGGAGGGGATCGAGGCGCCGAAGCTGCGGCCGATCCTCGGCGTCCTCGCCGCCGTCGCAATCTTCGCCCTGCTCGCCGCCAAGGCCGGGCTGGCGGTCGCCGCTTTCGCCACGGTCGTTGTCGCCGGCCTCGCCAGCCGAGAGACGCGGCTGCGCGAGACCGCCGTCTTCGCCGTCGGGCTCAGCGCCGCCGCCGTCATCCTGTTCGTGCTGCTGCTGGACCTGCCGGTGCCGGTCTGGCCGCGCTTCTAGGCCGTATTCCAGGGACGCCATGGACCTGTTCGACAACCTGCTCCTCGGCCTGACCACGGCGCTGCAATTGCAGAACCTGCTGTACTGCCTGTTCGGCGTGCTGATCGGCACGGCGATCGGCGTGCTGCCCGGCATCGGGCCGATCCCGACCGTGGCGCTGCTGCTGCCCTTCACCTTCGGGCTGGATCCCTCCTCGGCCTTCATCATGCTCGCCGGCATCTTCTATGGCGCGCAGTACGGCGGCTCGACCACGGCGATCCTGGTCAATGTGCCGGGAGAGACCTCATCGGTCGTCACCTGCCTCGACGGCCACCAGATGGCACGCCAGGGCAAGGCCGGGCTGGCTCTCGCCATCGCCGCCATCTCCTCCTTCTTCGCCGGCACGGTGGCGACGGTGGTGATCGCGCTGCTGGCCCTGCCGCTCGCCGCCCTGGCGCTGCAGTTCACCGCGGTCGAGTATTTCAGCCTGCTGGTGCTGGGCCTGATCGCGGCGGTGATCCTGGCGCATGGCTCGGTGGCCAAGGCGCTGGCCATGGTGGTGCTGGGCCTGCTGCTCGGCATCGTCGGCATCGACGTCTCCTCCGGCGCCTCGCGCCTGACCTTCGGCATTCCGGAGCTGGGCGACGGGCTCGACTTCGTGCCGATCGCCATGGGCCTGTTCGGCCTCGGCGAGATCATGGCCAATCTCGACCGGCCGCAGCCGCGCCAGCTGGTCAGCAGCCGGGTGCGCGACCTGATGCCCCGCTGGGCCGAGCTGCGCCAGGCCTTCCCGGCGATGGTCCGCGGCACCGCCATCGGCTCCTTCCTCGGCGTGCTGCCGGGGGGCGGCGCCGCGCTGCCGCCCTTCACCGCCTATGCCATGGAGAAGAAGCTGGCGCGCGACCCCGGCCGCTTCGGCAAGGGCGCGATCGAGGGCGTGGCCGGGCCGGAGGCCGCGAACAATGCCGGGGCGCAGACCAGCTTCATCCCGCTGCTGACGCTGGGCATCCCGTCCAACGCCCTGATGGCGCTGATGATCGGGGCGCTGATGATGCACGGCATCCAGCCCGGGCCGCAGATCATGACCGAGCAGCCGCAGCTGGTCTGGGGCGTGGTCGCCAGCATGTGGGTCGGCAACCTGATGCTGCTGGTGATCAACCTGCCGCTGATCGGGATCTGGATCTCGATGCTGAAGATCCCCTATCGGCTGATGTTCCCGGCGATCGTGCTGTTCTGCTGCATCGGCACCTACGGCATCGCCAACAGCATGTTCAATGTCTGGCTGATGCTGGGCTTCGCATTGGTCGGCTATTTCTTCGTCAAGGTGAAGGCCGAGCCGGCGCCGCTGTTGCTCGGCCTGGTGCTGGGGCCGCAGCTGGAGGAGAATTTCCGCCGCGCCATGCTGCTGTCGGACGGCGACTTCACCGTGTTCCTGACCCACCCGATCAGCGCGGTGCTGCTGGCGGTCGTGGCGATCCTGTTGCTGGCGATGCTGGTGCCGGCGATCACGCGCAAGCGCGAGCAGGCGCTGGCGGAGTAAGCTTCCCATCGGTGCGGCGGGGCGGCATCGTGGCCCTCCCGCCCTCCGCCGCAGGTCCCGCATGCGCTTCGCCGTCCTCGCCGATATCCACGGCAACCTCCCGGCCCTCGAGGCCGTGCTGGCCGATCTCGGCCGCCGCGGCGCCGACGCCATCGTCAATCTCGGCGACTGCGTCTCCGGCCCGCTCTGGCCGCGCGAGACGCTGGACCTGCTGATGGCCAAGGGCTGGCCGACCGTGCGCGGCAACCATGACCGCTGGGTGTGGGAGGACGGAGACGACTCGCCGCGGAGCTCCGACGGCTACGCCCGCAGCGAGGTGGGCGCCGCCGGCCGGGCGTGGCTCGGCGCCCTGCCGGCGCGGCTGGAGCTGCCGGGCGGCATCACCGCCTTCCATGCCCGGCCGGGGGACGACAACGCCTATCTGCTGGAGGATGTCGAGGCCGGCCGGCTGGTCCACGCCCCGACCGACGCCATCGCCGCGCGGCTGGCCGGTGTCTCTGCCCGGGTGGTGCTGTGCGGCCACAGCCACCTGCCGTGGCTGCTGCGCCTGCCAGATGGCCGCTGGATCCTCAATCCCGGCAGCATCGGGGCCCCGGCCTATGACGACCCGACGCCGCCGGCCCATGTCTCCGAATCGGGGTCGCCCGCCGCCCGCTACGCGATGCTGGAGCTGGACGGGGACCGGGTGGCGGCGGAGCTGATCGCCATCCCCTACGACCACGAGCGCGCGGCCCGAAGGGCAGCGGAGAACGGCCGTCCCGAATGGGCGCACCAGCTGGCGACCGGCTTCTCCCATCCGCCCGGATCCTGACTCGTTTCGCTTCCGGCTGGACCGCCGCAGGGTCGGTCGTGCTATCCCGGCGGTAACGATGTCCTGATCAAGGTTGTGGAGCCGGGTGCCCATGTCGCGTGCAAATGTCGTGTCGTTCCGTCGTGCGGCGCCGTGGTGGACCGCGTCGGCGGCCGGACGGCTGGAGATCGACGGCGGCGTGCCCCTCAGGGGCGAGATCGCTGTCGCCGGCGCCAAGAACGCGGCGCTGCCGCTGATGGTCTGCGCCGCCCTGACCGACGAGCGGCTGACGCTGCGCAACCTGCCGCGGATCCTCGACGTCGCCATCCTGGCCGGCATCCTGGCCGAGCTCGGCGCCGAGGTGTCCTGGGACGAGAGCGGCCCGGCCCTGACCGGCACCCTGGGCG
Organism: Inquilinus limosus; assembly: GCF_002195995.1. GTDB lineage: Bacteria > Pseudomonadota > Alphaproteobacteria > DSM-16000 > Inquilinaceae > Inquilinus > Inquilinus limosus_C. The sequence continues at coordinate 30,305 of NZ_NHON01000042.1, read as the reverse complement.
GCGCCGGCTTCGGCAGCGGCCGGGTCGATTCGGCCCTGGTGTCCCGCATGCGCGCCTCCTTCCTGATCGCCGGCGCGGCGCTGGCCCGGCTGGGCCGGATCGCCCTGCCGCTGCCGGGCGGCGACGCCATCGGCCTCAGGCCGGTCGACTTCCACCTCGCCGGCTTCCGCCAGATGGGCGCGACCGCCGAGATCGAGGGCGGCGAGGTGGTGCTGAGCGCGCCGGGCGGGCTGCGCGGCGCCGCCATCGTGCTGCCCTTCCCCTCGGTCGGCGCCACCCAGAACCTGATGCTGGCGGCGACGCTGGCCAAGGGCGAGACCAGCATCACCAACGCCGCGCGCGAGCCGGAGGTGACGGACCTGGCCCGCTGCCTGTCGGCGATGGGCGCCCGCATCGACGGCATCGGCACCGACACGCTGCACATCAGCGGCGTCGACCGGCTGCACGGCGCCACCTATGACGTGCTGCCGGACCGGATCGAGCTGGGCACGCTGATCTGCGCCGCCGCGGCCACGGGGGGGGAGCTGCGCCTGGCCGGCGCCTCGACCGAGCTGCTGAGCGCTGCGCTGCCGGTGTTCCAGGATGCGGGGATCGAGATCGCGGCGGCCGGTGGCGCGGTCACCGCCCGGCGCGGCGCCGGCGGGCTGGTCGGGGTCGACATCATGACCCAGCCCTATCCCGGCTTCGCCACCGACCTGCAGCCCCAGGCCATGGCCCTTTTGTCCTGCGCCGAGGGCGCGGCGATGATCACCGAGACGCTGTTCGAGAACCGCTTCCGCCATGTGCCGGAGCTGCAGCGCATGGGCGCCAACATCCGGGTGGTGCGCAACCACGCCGTGATCCGCGGCGTCCCGGCGCTGCACGGGGCGGAGGTGACGGCGACCGACATCCGCGCCGGCGCCGCCCTGCTGATCGCGGCGCTGGGCGCCGAGGGCACCAGCACGCTGCACGGGGTCGAGCATGTCGACCGCGGCTATGACAGCCTGGTCGACCGGCTGCGCCGCTGCGGTGCCCGGATCCGGCGGGTCGACGCCGCCGGCTGACGGCCGAGCGGAGGGCGCATGCATCAGGAATGCATGCTGTCCTCCCGGATATGGCTTTCGACGGTCTCGGGATCGTAGGGCTTCTGGATCACGGACCGGGCGCCCAGCGTCCGGGCTGCAGGCTCCGACGCTCCAAGGTCCGCCGAGGTGACGATCACCGTGATCCCCGGCCGCTCATCCCGCACCCAGCGGGCGAGGTCGAGGCCATTCAGGACGCCCGGCATCCTCGCATCCGTGAAGATGACATCGACCGGTGTCCCGGTCATCAGGATCCGGATCGCGTCCGAGGCACAGCCCGCCGCCGAGACCACGAAGCCGCGTTGTTCGAGAAAGGACGCGATCGAGGATCGCAGGAAGGCATCATCCTCGACCACCAGCACGGCGGTCGATGGGGCGGCGTGGTCCGTGTCCGGCCGTGCGTCCATCCGGCAGCTCCCTCCAGCGGTTCACTGACGATCGGCGGCCCGCCTAGCGGGTGACCGTGGCGGCGTCGGCCTTGTCGTTGGTCGCCTGCTGCTCCTTTGCCGGCAGCTTCGCGTCGCCGAGCTTCTTGACGCAGAGCGAGATCGCCTCGGTCGTCGGCTTGCCATCGGCACCGATCTTCGCCCAGCCGCCATCCTTGATGAAATCGTTGCGGCGCCAGCTGCTCGTGTCCTTGAACGAGGCCAGCTGCTTCTGGGCATCCGGGGCATCCAGGAAATTTGCGACGCAGACATCGGCCACCAGCTCCGCCCGCGCCTGCCGGGCCATGTCCTGGGCCGAGCCGCCCGTCACCCATCCGCCCCAGGTGAACCCGATCAGCATCGTCAGGGCGCTGACCGCGACCCATGACCAGAAAGCCGTCGCTTTCGACGGTCGATAGTTGCGCCAGCGGTCTCCCAACTTCGTCGTGTCCGCCATCTCCGAACCTCCTGTGCCGATGCGCGCATATTGGCTGCGCGGCGTTTGGGAACCATCGATTGCGCGCAGATGCCGCTATGACAAGCGAAATTGATTGACTGATGACTGCAATGTTTTTGCTATACGGACATGGATATCCGGCTCGCGCAGACCTTCCTCGAAATCGTGAATGCCGGCAGCTTTGTCCGCGCGGCGGAGCGGCTGAACGTGGCGCAGACGACCGTGGGGGCGCGCATCCGGCTGCTGGAAAGCCAGCTGGGACGGGCGCTGTTCGTGCGCAGCAAGTCCGGCGCGGCCCTGACTCCGGCGGGAGAGCAGTTCCTGCGCCACGCGCCCTCGCTGGTGCAGATGTGGCGGCATGCCTGCGAGCAGATGGCCCTGCTCGAAACGGGTCGGACGCTCCTGGCCTTCGGCGGCGAATTCAGCCTGTGGAATCCGCTGCTGCTGAACTGGCTGCTGGAGATGCGGCGCAGTGCGCCTCAGGTCGCGATCCGGACCGAGATCAGCATCGCCGGTGAGCTGATGCGGCAGATCGCGGAGGGGCTGCTGCACATCGCGGTCATGCATCAGCCCCAGCAGCTGCCCGGCCTGCGTATCGAGGAACTGCTGACGGAGAAGCTGATCTGCGTGACCACGCACCAGGAGACCGACCTGGACAATTCGGGCTATGTCTATGTCGATTGGGGGCCGCGCTTCTCCGCCAGCCACAACATGAACTTCCCGGACCTGGTGAATCCCGGCCTTCTGGTCGATCTCGGCCCGCTGGGGCTGAGCTTCATCCTCAGATGCGGTGGATCGGGATATTTCCGGGCCCGGGCGGCGCAGCCCTATCTGAAAGCCGGGCGGCTCCGCCTGGTGCCGCGGGCGCCCGAATTCTCCTACCCCGTCCATGTGGTCTACCAGGAAAGCGCCGACCGCACGGTGCTGGAGCCGGCTCTGGAGGCGCTGCGGACCGTGGCCGCCGAGGCGGAGGAATGGCCGATCCGATGGGGTGAAGACGGCACGGGCGACTGACGGCGAAGCACGCTGACGCATGGCCCGGGAGGAATGATCGATGACGAGGCCGCGGAGCTTCGGCGCGCTTTCGCCCGGCTGCTCGGCCGCGCGTGACGCGCCCTGCGGCAGCGTGCGGATATCAGGGCGGCCGGATTGTCCTGCAACTATCTGGGGAATATTAAGGCTTTACGAGATCATTTTCATATACTAGTCCAGCTTGGCTGCATCGCAGCGGGACCTGAAACATTCAAACAGATTGGATCATGTCGAAGCTTCGAAACGCATTCGCGCTCGCCGCCATTGTCACCGCATCCGCCGTCTGGGGGGCGGCGACCCCGCTGTCGGCTCGGGATGTCCGCTATATTGCCACGCACGGGGACTGGTCTTCCTTCCAGGCCGCCGATGCCGGCGGGACCGTGTGCTACGCCGCCAGCCGGCCGACGGAGCTGCGGCCGACCAATGTGCGGCACGGCGACATCTATCTTCTGGTCACCGACCGGCCGGCCGAGAACAGCAGCGACGTCGTCAGCCTGGTGGCCGGATACGCCTACAAGACCGGCAGCGAGGTCACGGCGATCATCGGCGATCAGCGCTTCCGGATGTTCACCAAGGGCGACACGGCCTGGTCGATCAGCACCCGGATGGATCACGCCCTGGTCGCGGCGATGAAGGCGGGCGCGACCATGCTGGTGAAGGCGGTCTCGGCCCGGGGCACCAAGACGGCCTACACCTTCTCCCTGGCGGGGGTGACCGCGGCGCTGAGGGACGTCGACACCGCCTGCGACGCCTGAGCCGTCCGTCCCGGCCGGAACGCATCGCTTCGGCGGCCCGTTGCCCTGAGGAGTGCGATGGGAGCGACGGATGAACGTCAAGCAGCTGCATGCGGCCGACGGCCAGCGGGTCTTCGCCGTCATCCTCGAGACCGGGGAGGCGGTGATGGAGAGCCTGCAGCGCTTCGCCGAGGCGGAGCGGCTGACCGCTGCCCAGATCACCGGCATCGGCGCCTTCAGCGAGGCCGGGCTGCGCTATTTCGACTGGGATCGGAAGGAATACCTTCCGATCCCGGTGCAGGAGCAGGTCGAGGTGGCGTCGCTGATCGGCGACGTCGCGGTGTCGCCCGACGGCAAGCCGGCGCTGCATGTGCATCTGGTGCTGGGCCGCCGCGACGGCACCGCCCTGGCCGGCCATCTGGCCGAGGCCCGGGTGCGGCCGACGCTGGAGCTGATCGTCACCGAATCCCCGGCGCATCTGCGGAAGGCGTTCGATCCGGAAAGCGGGCTCGCTTTGATTCGGGCCTGACACCTCGAGACAGGAGATCGCGATGAACTGGGACCAGATTTCCGGCCAGTGGAAGCAGATGAAGGGCAAGGCCAAGGTGCAGTGGGGCAAGCTGACCGACGACGACCTCGACGTGCTCGACGGCCGGCGCGACCAGCTGGTCGGCCGCGTCCAGGAGCGTTACGGCATCGCCAGGGAAGAGGCCGAGCGCCAGGTCGACGACTGGTCCCGCAACATGAACTGACCCTCGGGATGCGCTATCGCAGGACGGGCCGGCTCTTCCCGGCCCGTTTCTGTCTGTTGGATCACGTCAGCGCGCCCGGCCGAAGAACGGCGGGATGTCCCGCATCTTGGCGTGGCCTCTCCCGCAAGCGAGACCCTTTCCCAACACCATCATTGCGAGCGCAGCGAAGCAATCCAGGAGCCGGTGCGCACCGTCCCCTGGATTGCTTCGTCGGCTTCGCCTCCTCGCAATGACGGCAAGGGGAAGCGTTATGAAAAAGTCTCGCTTGCGGGAGAGGCAACGCCAATGTGGCCCTCCACATGATCTGCTCGTCATCACCCGCTCTACGCGATCGGCTTCGCCCGCTCCGGCCGTGCGGCGTTGATCCGCCGCAGCACCAGGTCGCGCTCCTCGCGCACCTGGATCTCGCGGCCACGGGCCAGCAGCACCGTGCGCGCCCTCGGGTGGTGCCAGCTCTGCGGCGCCCGCACGCCCTCGACCCGGGCCGCGACGATGTGCACCGGCGTGCCCGACGGCGTGGTCAGCCGGGCGACCACCACGCCGTTGCCCAGCTTCTTCAGCACCGTCGTCAGCGAATCGACCAGATAGGCCTCCTGCTCCGTCGCGGCGGTGCCGAAATCGATCTTGGTGCGGCCGGGGATCTCGCCCGACCGGTAGGATTCGCGGATGAAGACGATGTCGCCCTTCGGGATCGACACGGCACCGCCCTGGTCATCCGTCCCGGTCAACACGGCCTTGACCATGGGTCCCTCCCGGCTTGCGGTCGGTTCCTGGCGGAACCTGTTGCCGGCAAGGATGGGATGAAGCCGCGGCGGGATGCAAGCCCTTGTGGGTCCAGGCAAAACCGCGCGGCGGCCGGGACCGGCCCCGGTCAGCCCCGGAAACCGGCGAGGGCGGAGAGGTCGGCGGCCCCGAAGGCGTCCCGGCACCAGCCCCGCGCGGCCTCGGCCCGGTCGTCGTCCCAGCCGCCATAGCGCAGGTTGTCCAGGGCCTTGGCCTCCAGCTCCGCATCGCTCAATGGCTCGCGGGCGCCGCCGCGCAGATGCGGCTGCCGGATCTCCACCACCCGTCCGTCGGCCAGCGTGGCGGCGAGTTGGCCGGTGAAGTTCTTCGGGTATTCGTCCGCCGGGTCGATGCGGTAGCGGATCTTCGCGGCCAGGGCCAGCACCTGCGGGTCGCGGATCCGCGCCTCGGTGAACTGGCCGAAGCCGGCGCGCCCGTCGAAGAAGCCGACCGCCATGCAGAAGGGGGTGCTGAACTTGGCGGCATAGGGCGTGGGCGGCCGGTGTTTCACCGCCAGGTCCTCCCACAGCCGGTGCACCGTGCCCTCGCCGACATTGCAGGTGATCGCGACGATCTCCTCGGCCCGCACGCCCTGCCGCGCCAGCCGGATGGCGCAGTCGATGAAGGGCTGGGTCATGGTCCCGCAGGCATAGGGCTTGAAGGCGATGCCGGCCATCACCCAGTCGCGGCCCAGCCCGTCCAGCAGCGGCGCGAAGTCCGGCTGCCGCGACGGCGCGAAGGCCTTGTAGAAGCCGTGCACCCCCTCCAGCACCGTGCGCGGGCCGGCGAAGCTGCCGCGCGCCATCAGCGCCGCGCGCAGGCCGGACTGGGCGGCCCAGCCGGCATGCATGCGCTTGGTCGAGGTGCCCTCGGCCAGGTATTCGATGATGCCGGCGGCCATGCTGCCGGCGATGCCCAGCGCCGACGCCGCCTGGTCGGCCGGCAGCTCCAGGCTGGCCGCGACACCGCCGGCGGCGGCCAGGGCGCCCAGCACGGCGGTCGGGTGGAAGCCGGCGGTGTGGATCGCCTTCGGCGCCACCAGCGCCATCCGGCACATCAGCTCCGCCCCCACCGCGATGCCGCGCAGCAGCGCCTCGCCGCCGAGCCGCTCGCGCTCGCAGGCGGCCAGCACCGCCGGCACGATCACCGCGCCGGAATGGACCGGGCCGCCCTCGAAGGTGTCGTCGTAATCCTCGCCATGCGCCGCGGTGCCGTTGACCAGCGCCGCGTCGAAGGCGGTCAGCGGCCGGGCATGGCCCAGCGCGGTGCAGCCGCCGGTGCCGTCCGCCGCCTGCAGCGTGGCGGCGATGTAGTCCTCGCGCCGGCCGGCGACGCACAGCCCGGCGACGTCCAGCAGCAGCCGGCGGGCGGTGGCCACCGCCTCGTCCGGCAAAGCGCGCGCCTCGGTGCCGGCGATCCAGCGGCCGAGCTGCTCGGCCACCGCATGGCCGGCGGCGGGCAGGGTGTTGGCGGTCATGGGGTCTATGCCTTCCGGGCAGCGGGGCGGCGTCGCGGCGCCGGGCCGGCGACGATGGCGGGATCGTGGTCGGGATCGGCCGGGTCATGCGCCCGGGCCAGGATGTTGCGGGCGTAACCGCCCTCGACATGGCCGCGCATGGCGGCGCCGGCCGCCTCCGCATCGCCGGTCTGCAGCGCCTCCAGGATCCGGCGGTGCTCGTCATGCGAGGCGGCGCTGCTGCCGGCGGTGGCGAAGCTCTGCCGCCGCACCAGATGCATCCGGTTCACCACCTGGCGATACATCTCCAGCAGCGTCGCGTTGCCGGTCATCTCCACCAGCCGGTCGTGGAAGGCGATGTTCAGCGGGAAATAGCCGTTCACGCCGTCGCGGATCGACGCGCTCTCCAGCGCCGCCAGCATCCGCTTCAGCTCCAGCACCTCAGCCTGGCCGATCCGCGGCGCCAGCAGCCGGCCGGCCATCTCATCCAGCGTGGCGCGCAGGGCGTACAGCTCCGCCACCTCGGTGTCCGACAGCTCGCGCAGGAACACGCCGCGGTTCTTCTCCAGCCGCACCAGCCCGGCCTCCTGCAGCGCCCGCAGCGCCTCGCGCACCGGGGCGCGGCTGACCTGCAGGTGCTGCGACAGCTCCAGCTCGTTCAGGCGCGAGCCGGCGGCGATCTCCCCGGCCTTGATGCGGCGCAGGATCTCCTCCTGCACCAGGCCGGAGAGGGTGAGGGAGCGCAGCAGCTCCAGCGGGGAGGCGAGGGGCGGGGTCATGGCGCGCACCATAGATCAGCCCGCCGGATGTGTGAATGGAGATTGTCGATTGCAAGATTGTCGACAATATGTAATTGACCAGGAGCGACGCAGGGATCCTCAGGCGGCCCCGCCCGCGACGACCCCGAGCGACCCAGAGACGAGAGAGACCGAGAATGAGCACCGCCACGGCCGCGGCCCACGGCCCATCCGACCCTGCCTCCGTCGAGCTGCCGCCGGCGGTGACGCGCATCCTGGCGCGGCATCTCGCCGCCGCCCGGTATGAGGACCTGCCGGCCGATGTCCGGCATGAGGGGTTGCGCACCTTCCTGAACTGGCTCGGCTGCGCCGTCGGCTCAGCCCGGCATGAGGCGGTGTCGATCGCGATCGACGCGCTGTCGCCGTTCAGCGGGCCGGCCCAGGCCGGCATCCTCGGCCGGGCCGAGCGGATGGACGTGCTGCACGCGGCGCTGATCAACGGCATCAGCTCGCATGTCTTCGATTTCGACGACACCCATCTGAAGACGGTGATCCATCCGGCCGGCCCGGTGGCCTCGGCGATCCTGGCGCTGGCCGAACTGCGGCCGGTCAGCGGCCGCGACTTTCTCAACGCCCTGGTGCTGGGCGTCGATGTCGAATGCCGCATCGGCAACGCGGTCTATCCCGACCACTACCATGTCGGCTGGCACATCACCGGCACCACCGGCGTGTTCGGCGCGGCGGCGGCCGCCGGCAAGCTGCTGGGGCTGGACGAGCAGCGCATGGTCTGGGCGCTCGGCCTGGCCGCGACCCAGCCGGTCGGGCTGCGCGAGATGTTCGGCACCATGACCAAGAGCTTCCATCCCGGCCGGGCGGCGCAGAACGGCCTGACCGCGGCGCTGCTGGCCCAGCGCGGCTACACCAGCTCGGAGCAGGGGATCGAGGCCAAGCGCGGCTGGGCCAACGTCACCAGCACGCATCGCAACTACGATGAGATCACCGGTGACCTCGGCCGCCGCAACGAGATCCTGCTGAACAGCTACAAGCCCTTCGCCTGCGGCATCGTCATCCACCCGGCGATCGACGGCTGCGTGCAGCTGCGCAACGAGCACGGGCTGGTGGCGGCGGAGATCGAGCGCATCGACCTCAAGGTCCACCCGCTGGTGCTGGAGCTGACCGGCAAGACGGCGCCGAAGACCGGGCTGGACGGCAAGTTCAGCGTCTACCATTCGGCCGCGGTCGCGATCATCGATGGCCGGGCGGGCGAGCCGCAATACAGCGACGAGCGGGTGCGGGATCCGGAGGTGGTGGGCCTGCGCGACCGGGTGACGGCCGTGATCGACCCGGCGATGCCGGCGGATGCCGTGGCCGTCACCGTGACGCTGAAGGGCGGGCGGGTGCTGCAGAAGCGGGTCGACCATGCCATCGGCAGCGTCGCCCGGCCGATGACCGACCGCGACCTCGAGGCGAAGTTCACCGACCTGGTGCAGCCGGTGCATGGCGAGGCCGGAACGGCGGCGCTGCTGCGGGCGTGCTGGGACCTCGAAGCCCTCGCCGATGCCGGCGACATCGCCCGGATGGCCCAGACCCGCTGATCCCGAGCGGCGCCAGGCCTCCGGCGCCGCCACTCCTTCGCCATGCCGGCCAAGACCAAGGACAAGAACGGCCGGGCAATCCCCTAGGGAGGGCAAGCCATGATCTTCCGGGCCTTCAAGGGCGCCACGGGCAGGGTCTTCATCCTGCTCTGCCTGATGTATTTCATCATGTATGTCGACCGCGTGAACCTGTCGATCGCGGCACCGCTGATCAAGGGCGAGCTGGGCCTCAGCAACACCGAGCTCGGCCTGGCGCTCGGCGCATTCGGCTATTGCTACGCGCTGTTCCAGATCGTCTCCGGCTATCTCGGCGACCGCATCGGCGCCCGGCGCATGCTGTCGATCAGCGGCCTGTTCTGGGCCGCCGGCACCGTGGCGGCCGGCTTCGCCAGCGGGCTGTGGACGCTGATCGCCGCCCGCCTCGTGGTCGGCATCGGCGAGGCCGGGACGATCCCGACTGCGACCGGCGCGATCGGCCGCTGGGTGCCGAAGGCCCGGCGCGGCTTCGCCCAGGGCTTCACCCACACCTCCGCCCGCTTTGCCGCCGCGGTGACGCCGCCGGTGGTGGTGGCGATGATCCCGCTGCTGGGCTGGCGCGGCGCCTTCATCGTGCTCGGCGTCGTCAGCTTCCTGTGGGTCGCGGTGTGGTGGAACTACTTCCGTGACGACCCGGCCGATCACGAGGATGTGACCCGGGAGGAACTGGCCGAGCTGCCGGTGCATGACCGCGAGGTCGGCAGCCGCGTCGAGGTGCCCTGGCGGCGGCTGATCCCGCGGGTGGCGCCGGTGACGCTGGCCTTCTTCTGCCATGCCTGGACGCTGTGGCTGTACCTGTCCTGGCTGCCCAGCTTCTTCGTCGGGGAGTACGGTTTCGACCTGAAGGATTCGGCCGTTCTCTCCAGCATCATCTTCATCGCCGGCATGGTCGGCGACACCGTCGGCGGCCTGGTCACCGACCGGATCTACCATCGCACCGGCGACGTCAACCGCGCCCGGCGCAACACCATGCTGCTGGGCTTCACCTGCTCGCTGGTCTGCCTCAGCGGCGTGCTGTTCATCCACAGCGAGACCCTGATCACCGGCTGCCTCGCCCTCGGCCTGTTCTTCCTGGAGATGACCGAGGCGCCAATCTGGGCCGTGCCGCTGGACATCGCGCCGCGCTTCGCCGGCATCGCCAGCGGCTTCGTCAGCACCGCCGCCGGCGTCGCCGCGCTGGTCTCGCCGGTCGCCTTCGGCGCCATCCTCGACGCCACCGGCAGCTACCGCCCGCCCTTCCTGGTGTCGATCGCGCTGCTCGGCCTCGGCATCGTCCTGGCCTTCTTCGTCCGCCCCGACCGGCCGGTGGAAGCGGCGGACCGGCCGGCCGACACCGTCCATCCCCACGCCCTGAGGACCTCGCCATGACCCGGGAATTGGAGGGCCGCGTCGCCCTCGTCACCGGCGCCGCCCGCAACATCGGCCGCGCCATCGCGCTGGACCTCGCCGCCGCCGGTGCGGCGGTGCTGGTCCATGCCAGGAGCTCCGCCGACCTCGCCGCCGGGGTGGTGCGGGAGATCGAGGCCAAGGACGGCCGCGCCCGGCTGCACCTGGCCGACGTGACGGTGCCGGACCAGGCGGCGGCCACGGTGGCCGCGGCGGTCGAGGCGTTCGGCCGGCTCGACATCCTGGTCAGCAACGCCGCGCTCAGGAAGGAGACGGCGTTCGAGACGATGAGCTTCGCCGAATGGCACGAGGTGCTGGCCGTGATCCTGGACGGCGCCTTCCTGACCGCGCAGGCGGCGGTGCCGCATCTCAAGGCATCGGATGCCGCCAGCATCATCACCATCGGCGGCCTGTCGGCCCATACCGGCTCGGCCGGGCGGGTGCATGTCACCACCGCCAAGGCCGGCATCGTCGGCTTCACCCGCGGCCTGGCGCACGATCTGGGTCCGGACGGCATCACGGTGAACTGCGTCGTGCCCGGGCTGATCGGCACCCAGCGCGCCCATCTCGGCGGCGGCGAGCCGGCGCACCATTCCCGGCACGCCACGCTGGTGGGCCGCCGCGGCACGCCGGAGGAGGTGGCGGGGCTGGTGCGCTACCTCGCCGGCCCGTCGGCCCGCTACATCACCGGCCAGGCCCTGCACGTCAATGGCGGCGCGTTCCTGTCGTAGGGAGAAGGTGGGCTAGCGTTTTCGCAACGCTTCTCCCTCGCCGTCATTGCGAGGAGGCGAAGCCGACGAAGCAATCCAGGGGCCGGTGCGCACCGGCCCCTGGATTGCTTCGCTGCGCTCGCAATGACGGTATTTAGATTTCGGGGTTATGACCTGATCCGGCTGAAGCCCTCCACCTAAGCAAACCCCCGCACCGGCATCTCCGGGCCGCGGCGCAGCCAGTTGCGCGGGGAATAGGCGGTGCGGCCGTCGGTGACGTGCAGCGTGTAGGCGTGGCGCGACACCGGCGACCGGTTCGGGGCGCTGTAATGCGGCAGCCGGCCGTGGAAGCAGACCAGCGCACCGGCCTTGACCTCGACCGGCACCGCGGTGGCGTCGGTCGGCCAGGGCGTGGCGTCCAGCTTTTCCATCCGCGTCGCGCCGTCCTCCAGCAGGAAGCGCTCGCGCAGCGGGCCGCGGTGCCCGCCGGGCTCGACCCACAGGCAGCCATTCGACCGGTCGGCATCCTCCAGCGCGAACCAGAAGGTGGTGACGCTGATCGGCGTGGTCTCGAAGAAGCTGGCGTCCTGGTGCCAGCGCACCTCGCCGCCGATGCCGGGCTGCTTGAAGATGTACATCGACTGCCAGATCTGCGGCTCGGCCAGGCCGAGATCGGCGGCCAGCGCCGCCAGCTTCGGGTCGCGTGAGAAGCGGTCGAACACCGGGTCCAGGTCGTGCAGCGCGTGGCCGATCTTGTTGATCGACAGCGCCTTGGCCTGGCGCAGCCGGCCTTCGGCGTCGAACGCCTCCTCCTCGAAGAAGCAGCGCACCTTGTCGCCGGAGGTCAGGAAGTACTCGTCCGACTTCCGTTCCTGCTCCCTGGTGGTGAAGATCGACACCGACTCGCCGGGGTCGAAGGCCTCGACGATCGCCTCGGCCCGGGCGCGGACGGCGCGGATCTCCTCGATCGGCTTGAAGCCGTCCAGAACCAGATAGCCGTCGCGTTCGTAGTGCGCCTTCTGCGTCTCGCTCAGCATCGCCCGCCCTCGCCAGTCGTTGTGCCGAACTCTAGCGGCTCGCAACCAAATCGTCATCGCGAGGAGCGCAGCGACGTGGCGATCCAGCGGCACGATCTCTGGATCGCCACGCCCCTTCGGGGCTCGCGATGACGGGATATGGTGCGGCCACGCATGGAATGGCACCGCTCTTGCTTGCAATCGAACTGAAACAATGCTGGGACAGCGGCAGAACCGGGGCAGGGGGCGGGGCGATGGCGACGACGGAATTCGGCATGACCACGGGCGGGGTACAGGCGGACCGGCCGGATGCGACGGCGCGGCGGGCGCTGGTCGCTTCCGCGGTCGGCTATGCCATGGACGGGTTCGACCTGCTGATCCTGGGCTTCATGCTGTCGGCGGTGGCCGCCGGGCTGGCGCTGACCCCGGCCGAATCGGGGTCGCTGGTGACCGCGACGCTGATCGGCGCCGTGGCCGGCGGCATCCTGTTCGGCATGCTCAGCGATCGTCTTGGCCGGGTGCGGGTGCTGACTTGGACCATCCTGCTCTTCGCCGTCTTCACCGGCCTCTGCGCCCTGGCCCAGGGCTATTGGGACCTGCTGGCCTACCGCACCATCGCCGGCCTCGGCCTGGGCGGCGAGTTCGGCATCGGCATGGCCCTGGTGGCGGAGACCTGGCCGGCCAAGTACCGCGCCCGCGCCTCCTCCTATGTCGGGCTCGGCTGGCAGGCCGGCGTGCTGGCCGCGGCCCTGGCCACGCCGCTGCTGCTGCCGGTGATCGGCTGGCGCGGCATGTTCGCGATCGGCCTGCTGCCGGCGATCGTGTCCTTCATCGTCCGCCGCACGATCGGCGAGCCGGCGCTATTCCTCGACCGTGCCGCCCAGATACGTCAAGGACAGGCGCGCCAGGGCAATGCGCTCGGCCTCCTGGTCAAGGACGCGCGCACCACCCGGATCAGCGTCGCCGTCTTCATCCTCTGCTCGGTGCAGAACTTCGGCTATTACGGGCTGATGATCTGGCTGCCGACCTATCTGTCGACAGCCATGGGCTATTCCCTGACCAAGTCGGCGCTGTGGACGGTGGTGACCATCCTCGGCATGTGCGTCGGCATCGGCGCCTTCGGCCATCTCGCCGACCGCATCGGCCGGCGCCCAACCTTCATCCTGTTCCAGGCCGGCGCCGCGATCATGGTCGTGGTCTACGCCCAGCTCGACTCGCCGGCGGCGCTGCTGGTCGGCGGCGCGGTGATGGGGCTGTTCGTCAACGGCATGATCGGCGGCTACGGCGCACTGATCTCCGAGCTGTACCCGACCGAGGCGCGAGCGACGGCGCAGAGCGTGCTGTTCAACCTCGGCCGCGGCGTCGGCGGCTTCGGCCCGCTGGTGGTCGGGGCCTTGGCCTCCCAGTATTCCTTCAGCCTGGCGATCGGGCTGCTGGCGGTGATCTACGTGCTCGACATCGGCGCCACGCTGATGCTGCCGGAAACGCGGGGCGTGGAGCTGGAATAGGGGCACGCTGCCGGCGCCCCACCCTCATCTGTCATTTGCCGGGCTTGACCCGGCAACCCAGGGGCCACCCAGAGCGGCATCGACATTCCCTGGATGCCCGGGTCAAGCCCGGGCATGACAGGAAGGGGAGGAGCCTTACCCCACCGGCCGGGTCGCCTGCTCCAGCCAGGCGCGGTCCTCGCCCTCCAGCTGCGGGCCGACGATGTCCCACACCTTGGCGTGGTAGGCGTCCAGCCAAGCGCGCTCGACCGGGGTCAGCAGCGCCGCGTCGACCAGGGCCAGGTCGATCGGCGCGAAGGTGATGGTCTCGAACTCGTAGAAGCTGCGGCTGTCGTCGCTGAGCGCGGCGCAGGGCTGCACCACCACCAGCGTCTCGGTGCGGATGCCGTAGCGGCCGGCGGCGTAGTAGCCGGGCTCGTTCGAAAGGATCATGCCGGGCTCCAGCGCGATCGTGTTCGGCGTCTTGGAGATCCGCGCCGGCCCCTCATGCACGCTGAGATAGCTGCCGACGCCGTGGCCGGTGCCGTGGTCGAAGTCCAGCCCGTGCTCCCACAGCGGCCGGCGGGCGAAGGCGTCGATCTGCGAGCCGGTGGTGCCCTTGGGGAAGCGCAGGGTCGAGATCGCGATATGGCCCTTCAGCACCAGGGTGAAGTTCCGCCGCATCTCCTCGGTCGGCGTGCCGACGGCGATGGTGCGGGTGATGTCGGTGGTGCCGTCGCGGTACTGCCCGCCGCTGTCGACCAGATAGACATTGCCCGGCTCGATCCGCCGGTTGCTCTCGGCGCTGAAGCGGTAGTGGGGCAGGGCGGCGTTCGGGCCGGCGGCGGAGATGGTGTCGAAGCTGAGGTCGCGCAGCGCGCCGGTGGCGACGCGGAACTCCAGCAGCTTGGCGGCAGCGCCGGCCTCGTCGAGCTTGCCGGACGGCGCCTCGCGCGACAGCCAGGCCAGGAAGCGGCTCATGGCGGCGGCGTCGCGGCGATGGGCGGCGCGGGTGCCCTCCAGCTCCACCGCATTCTTACGGGCGCGGGGCAGGGCGCAGGAGTCGGCGCCGATATCGACCCTGGCGCCCTTCAGCCGGTCCTGCACCCAGGCGCTGGCCGAGGCCACGTCGATCCGCACCGCCTTGCCGGCGCGGCCCAGGGCCTCCAGCGCCTGGCCCAGGCTGGCGGGCGGCTGGATCGCCACCTCGTTGCCGAGATGGGTGTCGACGCCCGGCACCAGCTTGCGCCGGTCGATGAACAGGTCGACCAGCCCGTCGGCATGCAGCACGGCGAAGGACAGCGGCAGCGGGGTATGCGGCACGTCGGCGCCGCGCAGGTTCAACAGCCAGGCCACGCTCTCCGGCGCGCTCAGCACCACCGCGTCCAGCCGGTCGCGGCGCAACGCCTCGGCCAGCCCGGCCCGCTTGTCCCGCGCATCCTGGCCGGCGACGTCCAGCGCCTGGACGATGGTGGGAGAGATCGGGGCCGGCGGCTGGTCGGTCCACAGCGTGTCGATAGGGTTCTCCTCGACCGCCACCAGCGTGCCGCCCGCGGCCTCGACCGCCTTGCGGGCCTTATCGACCCAGGACACCGTGACCAGGCGCGGGTCGTAGCCGGCGCGGCCGCCCTTGGGCATGGCCTCCGCCAGCCAGGCCTCGTGCGGCTCCTGGTGCAGGTGCCGTCGCTCCCACAGCGCCGGGTCGGTCTGCTGCTGCGCCTGGATGGTGTAGCGGCCGTCGATGAAGATCGCGGCCCGATCGGCGGTGACCACGGCGAGGCCGGCCGATCCGGTGAAGCCGGTCAGCCAGGCCAGCCGCTCGGCCCGGGCCGGCAGGTACTCGCCCTGATGCTCGTCGGCATGCGGCACGACATAGGCGTCGAGNCCGCCAGCCAGGCCTCGTGCGGCTCCTGGGTGCAGGTGCCGTCGCTCCCACAGCGCCGGGTCGGTCTGCTGCTGCGCCTGGATGGTGTAGCGGCCGTCGATGAAGATCGCGGCCCGATCGGCGGTGACCACGGCGAGGCCGGCCGATCCGGTGAAGCCGGTCAGCCAGGCCAGCCGCTCGGCCCGGGCCGGCAGGTACTCGCCCTGATGCTCGTCGGCATGCGGCACGACATAGGCGTCGAGGCCGAGGCGGGCGAGGGCGCCGCGCAGCGCGGCCAGCCGGTCCGCCGGCTTCGGCCCGGCCGGGCGGCGGGCGGCGGCGACGGCGGCCCTGGCGGCGCGCAGCCGCTTGGCCTGGGCCTCGGTCGCGCCCGGCACCGCCAGCTCCATCCACTCCCGGTCGTCCAGCGCCGCGGGGGCGGCGACCACGCCCTCCAGCAGCTCCTGCAGCCCGGCGGCGTCATAGCGGCCGCCGGTGTCGGCGGACGCGGCGGCGAGGGCATCGGCGAGATCGGTGGTCATCGGCAGCGCGTCCGTCAGCGGGGCGGCCCGGGCTGGGCGCCGGGCGGGATGACTCCTTATCGCGCATCGGCCGGGGCGGGGGAAGCGGCCGGCATCGCCCCGCTCAACCGCCGGGAGGCCGCGTAAACCGATATGTTGCTATGCACAAATTCGATATTGCGCTGCACAAACAAGCGCGCATTCTATCAATGCGGGATCGCTATCCTGGTGATCCCTCCATCAACGACAATCTCGGAAACGTCTCCCGGAAGCTGCGTTCCTCCAGCCCGCCACGGCACCCCGTGGCGGATGTTGCAACGCAATAACCTGCACCAGCAGGAAGCGGAAACACGGGACACGATCATGGGATACCAGCTTCTCGCCACCCTCATCCGCGGCTTCTTCCGGATCCGCGGCGGCATCGACCGCAGCATGACCTATCACGAGCTGATGGAGCTGACCGACCGGCAGCTCGAGGATATCGGCCTGACCCGCAACCTGATCGAGACGGTGCTGGTCCAGGGCGACGAGGATGTCGCCGCCATGCTGCCGGAGGGCGCGGTGCGCGCCTCGCTGCAGCGCGCCGCCAACACCAACCGGCTGGCCGGCGCCGCCTGATCGGCCTGATCAGCGTTCGGCAGTCTCGGCGGCGGGCGTCTCGGGCGCCCGCGGGTCGAGGCCGATGGCGCCCTGCGTCGCCGGCTGCACCGACACGAAGCCCGGCCGCGACTCGGCCGGGGCGTGGGCCCGCCGGCTCATCCGGTAAAGGGTGAAGGCGACCAGCACCAAGTTCACCGCGCCGACGAAGGCGAACAGCGTCGGGCTGCCCAGCCGCACCATCAGCAGGCTGGCCGGTACCGGCCCGACCACAGCGCCAATGGCGTAGATCAGCAGCAGGCCGCTGGAGGTCTCGACGAACTCCCCGGCCCGGACCTGGTCGAAGGTGTGCGCCAGCGCCAGCGGATACAGCGGCAGCGAGAAGGCGCCGTAGAAGAAGGCGAGGCCGATCACCGCCGTCCCCGGCAGCCAGTCGACCGCCAGCAGGGCGATGCCGGCCGCCGCGGTGCCGATGCCGGAGATCGCGATGGTCCAGCGCCGGTCGACCCGGTCGGACAGCCGGCCCAGCGGCCATTGCCCGGCAGCGCCACCCAGCACCGCCACGCTCATGAACAGCGCCACGGTCGCGGCGTCGAAGCCGCGGGCCTGGGCGAAGACCGGCCCCAGCGACCAGAAGGCGGCGTTGCTGATGCCGACCACCAGGCAGGCCGCGGCGCCGACCGGCGAGGTCGCGACCAGCCGGGCCAGCCGCAGCCGCACAGCCTCCGGCACCGGCGGGGCGGCGATGCGGGTCATCGCGACCGGCAGCACGGCCAGGCAGATCATGATCGCGATCCAGGTGAAGGCGGCCATCGGATTGCCGGTCTCCACCCCCAGCAGCATCTGGCCGATGGTGATCGCGAGCAGGGTGACGATGGTGTAGAGCGACAGCACGGTGCCGCGGGTCCGGCTGGTGGCCTGCTCGTTCAGCCAGCTCTCGATCACCATGAACACGATGGCGAAGCAGAAGCCGGTGCCGCCGCGCAGCACGATCCAGGGCGCTGGGTGGACCAACTGCGGAAAGGACAGGGCGACCGCCGCGGCCAGCGCCGCCACCGCCGCGAAGGTGCGGACATGGCCGGCGCGGCGGACCAGATGCGGACCCAGCAGGCAGCCCAGCACGAAGCCGGCATAGTAGCCGGAGCCGAGCAGGCCGGTGACCACCGTGCCGAAGCCGGCATCGGTCGCCCGCACCGCCACCAGCACCGCCTGCAGGCCGTTGCCGCACAGCATCAGCCCGACCCCGGCCAGGAGCGCGGCGACGGAAGAGAGCACGGCGGACATGGGATCGACCTCGGCGGCACCGGCGACGGAGAATCCCGCCGCCGGAGACTCAGCCTAGGCCGGGCAATCGCCCGGATTTTGTCCGAAAGCGACAGCCGCTGCGCCGCGCCGTCGCTCCAAGGCGATAGGCGCTGAGATAAGGGGATGGGCCGGCGCCGCCCCCTCACCCGAAATCGCGGGTCGCGATTTCGACCTCTCCCCAGGGGAGAGGTAAACCTTCCCTCTCCTTGGGGAGAGGGAGGGGCCCATTCGCGTTGGCGAATGGGAGGGTGAGGGGGGATTCGGACCGTGCCGTCGAGCCTCAGCGCCCCAGCTCGTGCAGATATGCGGCCCGGGCGGCCACGCCGGCATTGGTGAAGTCGGTGAACACGCCGTCGATGCCCAGGCGGAAGAACTTCAGGTATTCGGCCTGCGGGTCGCCCTTGTAGTCGCCGGCCAGGTACTTGCCCTCGTTGCGGAAGGTGAAGACATGGACGAACAGCCCCGCCTTGTGGGCATCGGCCACCAGGCTGGTCGGCGGCTGGGTCGTGGCCTGCGGGGTCGACCCGGTGAAGGCGGTGCCGTCCGCATTCTTGTCCTGCCAGGGCACGACCTTCAGCGGCACGATCTGCGGCTTCCACGGGCCGATGCCGTCGGCATAGGTCTTGATCTCGGCCAGGCCTTCCGGCGTCAGCATCGCGTCGAACCAGCGCGGGTCGCCGGCCACGGTCCAGTCATAGGGCCGGCTGTCGACCACCTCGTTGTAGACCACGGCGCCGGTCCTGTAGTCGATGTCGTAGCCGTCGATCAGCTGCACCACCTTGGTCTTCAGCCCGTGGGCGCGCAGGTATTTCAGGCTGCCGGGCTCGAAGCTCTGCACGAAGATCGGCGCGTCCTTGGCGTTCAGCCCGTTGGCGTCGAGGATCTTCAGCAGCGCATCCTCCAGCGGCCGGCTGCCCGGCGCGCCGCAGCCATTGGCGATCGCCTGCTCGTTGTTCCAGGTCGGGTTCTTGGTCTCGGGATAGACCGAGATCGTCCGGCCGGTCTCCTGGCTCTTCGCCTTGGCGATGTCGATGATCTCCTGGAAGGTCAGGATCGGGAACTTGCCGTTGAACTCCGCCGGGCGCAGGGCGGCGGCGTCGAAGGTGGTGCCGCCCAGCCACTGCTTCAGCTCGGCCGCGGTGAAGTCGGTGATGGCCCAGTCGCGGGTGTGGTCCTCGCCGTCGACGATCAGCGACTTCAGCACCGACTTGGGATCCTTCGGGTCGGTCAGGTCGGTCAGATATTCCGATGGACCGCTGGTCGGGGTCTGGGCCCAGGCGACCTTGACCATGACGCCCGGCACGGTGCGCTTGCGCGCCGCGACCTCCGGGTTGGTCTTCGCCACCTCGGCGATGTTGGTGTTGTCGCTCAGCCAGGGGTTGTGCCGCGCCACCAGGACGCAGTCCCGGGTCAGGTGCAAATCCTCCTCCAGCGCGTCGGTGCCCAGCGCCGCCGCCATGTCGTAGGAGGGCTGGGTCTCCTCCGGCATCAGGCCGGGCAGGCCGCGATGGCCGATCACCAGCGGCGGCTTGCCGTCGAGGGTCTGGAAGGGCTGCGGATCGGCAGCGAGGATCGTGCGGCCGCCGGCGGCCAGGGCGACGGCGGCGAGGGCGATCAGCGAGACGGGGCGGAGGCTTCCCATGCGGGGCGACCTTTGGCTGGGGCAGGGTGAACGCGCCCCAGGCTAGAGCGCCGGCCATGACGCATCCGTGACTCCGCCGGTGGAATCCGCGGCGCCGAAGATGAAGTTTTGGCAATGTTCGGGCAGCGAACCGTCGCCGGCGGAGCGCAGTCCTCAGCCCAGGATCAGCGTCGGCCAGCCGCGGATCGGGATCTTGTCCTGCAGCGTCAGGCGCTGCAGCCGGTGCGCGGCCTGCACCTGCGGCGCCTGGCGCTCCAGCAGCCCGGCCAGGATCGCGACGCCGCCCGGCGCCAGGTGGCGGCGCAGATCGTCCGCCATCGCCATCAGCGGCCGGGCCAGGATGTTGGCGATGATCAGGTCGTAGGGCCCGTGCTCGGCCACCACCCGGCTGGCATAGCCGTTCGAGACCACGGCGGTGATCCGGTCCGACAGCCTGTTGATCCGGGCGTTGATGCGGGTGACCCGGATCGATTCCGGGTCGATGTCGGCGGCCAGCACCGGGGCGTGGAACAGCCGCGCGGCGGCGAAGGACAGGATGCCGGTGCCGCAGCCCATGTCCAGGATGCGGTGGAAGCGGCGGCGGCGTGACAGCCGGTCCAGCGCCCGCAGGCAGCCCTCGGTGGTCGGGTGCTCGCCGGAGCCGAAGGCGGTGGCGGCGTCGATGCACAGCGGGATGGTGCCGGGCGGCGGCGCATCCTCGATATGCGAGCCATGGATGAAGAAGCGGCCGATGCGCAGCGGCGGGAAGGCCTGGTAGGTGGCGGCCAGCCAGTCGGTCGGCGGCACCTTCTCCACCACCGGCGCCGGCAGGGCGACGCCCAGCATGCTCTCGACCAGGGCCAGCCGCGCGGCCAGCATCGTCTCGTCCGGCGGGGCGCGGTCGATCCCCTCGATCACCCAGTCGCCGCCCTCCTCGATCTCGAAAGCCGCGACCGAGGCGAAGATATCGTCGAAGGCGGTCTGCACGTCGTCGCCGATCTCGGCGCTGACGACGATGCTGGTGCGCCAGGCGGCGGCGGCTTCGGAGGGGACGGTGCGGCTCATCAAGGGTCCAGAGGGCAGGGGTCTGTGCTCGGCCGCACAGTATCGGGCCGGCCGCCGGATTGCATCCGCGTTGTCGCCCCCGTCCGTTCTAGCGAGTTTGGTGGTATTTTGCGCAACTTATAGGTGTTGACGCCGACGGGGCCGCGAGCGGTCATGGTTGCGACCGGCCCGCCTCGCCGCGCAGGCGCAGGACCGGCCTGCCAAGATCCGCGCGGAATGGAGGCGTCATGACACCGGACCAGATCAGGCAGGGGGCCACCGGCCAGGCCGGCACCTCGCCCACGCCCTTCGCGATCAGCTATCTGCAGCTGTGCCAGATCTCGTATTTCTCGACCGACCAGATCGCCGAGGCGGTCCCCGGCATGCCGCCGCCGGGGGAGAACGCGCCGGACTCCTCGATCGGCAGTTGGAGCGTCGTCTGGGGCCCGGCCAAGGACTGGGACGACAGCAACCTCGCCTATGCCGCGGCCTACACCGACGCGGCGTCGAACGTGCCGGTGCTGCTGGTGGTCTGCCTGCGCGGCACCGACGTCCATGTCGACGACCCCTGGGGCATCCTCAAGCAGTTGTTCGAGGATCTGCGGGTGCCCGACCAGGTGGCGCTGCCCTGGGCGCCCTCCACCGAGACGGCGCGGATCGCCAAGGGCACCCTCTCGGCGCTCGAGGTCATCCAGAAGCTCAGCTCGAACGGCCAGACGCTGGCGGAGTTCGTGCCCGGCTATCTGAACGCCAACCAGCAGCCGGTGCTGGTCGTCACCGGCCACAGCCTGGGCGGGGCGCTGACCACCGTCGTGGCGCCCTGGCTGCAGAGCCTCGGCACCATCACCACCCAGATCGTCCCCGCCACCTTCGCCGCGCCGACCGCCGGCAATGCCGACTTCGCCACGCTGTTCGCCCAGGACTTCACCTATTCGATGCGCTACTGGAACGACTACGACATCGTCCCGAATGCGTGGTGGAACCTGCCGGGGATCGCGACGATCTACCAGCCCTGCGACCTGACGCCGCCCGGCTTCGTCACCGACGGGCTGACCCGTTTCGAGAACGAGCTGAAGGGCGTCAGCTATGTCCAGCCCGCCTTGAACACCCAGCTCTCCGGCGCCTGCAGCAGCCTTGGCACCAGCTGGGTCGACCAGGCCGGCGTGCAGCACAGCACCCACACCTACATGGCGCCGCTGGGCGGCACCAACATCATGCCGCCGGGCGGGACGGCGGTGCCGTCGATCGTCGACTACAGGCCCAGTTGACCAAGCGTCTTGTTGCCTCTCCCGCTTGCGAGACCTTTTCAGAATCCCTCAATCCGTCATCCCCGCGAAAGCGGGGATCTCGTAACGCTCTGACTGGAAAGAGATTCCCGCTTTCGCGGGAATGACAGCAAAGGGATGGATTGCTGTTCTGAAAAGGTCCCGCTTGCGGGAGAGGTCGGAGACGCGAAGCGGCTCCGGGTGAGGGGATTTCGTCGAGGCCTGGGCCAGCCCTCACCCGGTCTCGCTACGCGAGCCCGACCTCTCCCGCGTCCGGCGGGAGAGGCAATTCGACCATCTCGATGTCGTCTGCTCCAGGATCCGCCGACAGCGGCCCGAACGCCTCGTCGAAGAAGGCGACCAGCCGCTCATACAGCACGCGGCAATTGCCCGGCTTGACGATGCCGTGGCCCTCATCCGGGAACAGCAGCGTCTCATAGGGGATGCCGCGGGCATCCAGCTCGGCCCGCATGATCTCGACATGCTCCGGCGTCACATTGGGGTCGGTCAGGCCCTGGACGATCAGCAGGGCTCCCTCGATCCGGTCGACGGCATGGATCGGCGACCGCTCGCGGTACTTCTGCGGCAGCTCGTCCGGCGTGCCGCCCATCATCGCCTCGGAATAGGGGCGCAGGTCGGGCCGGGTGGTCCAGTAGTCGGTGACCAGGTCGGTCATGCCGCAGATCGGGGCCGAGGCGGCGATCACCTCGCGCGGGAAATGCGTGATCGCCCACCAGGCGGAATAGCCGCCATAGGACAGGCCGGTGATGCCGACCCGGCCCGGCCGGGCCAGACCGGCATTCATCAGCGCCAGGATGCCGGTGCGGATGTCCTCCTGCTCGCGGCCGCCCCAGCCATCCGCCTTGATCGCCTCCTGGAAGGCCAGGCCCAGCCCGGTGCTGCCGCGGTAGTTCGGCTGCAGCACATGGAAGCCGGCACGGCACAGCGCCTGCGGGATCGGATCGAAGCGGCCGTCGTAATGCGCGGTCGGCCCGCCATGGACATGGATCACGGCGCCGCGCGCCTCGCCCTTGGCGCGGTACAGCCAGCCCTGGATTCGCAGCCCGTCGACCGAATGCCACCAGAAGGGCTCGGCCGGGCTCAGCTCCGCCGGGTCGGGCAGGGAGCCTTCGGGCAGCGGCGTCAGCTCATGCGCGGTCAGCAGGTCCGGCGCCTCGGCCGCCAGGGTGACGACCGACGTCGGCGCCGTGGCCCGGCCGCGCTCCAGTACCCAGCGGCCATCCGGCAGCGGCGCGATCGGGCGCAGGATGTCGCCGCCGCGGAACACCGGGGCGTAGGCGCCGGTGCCGATGTCCAGAAAGCCGGCCTCGTCCCGCGCCGCGCTGGATTCGATCACCACCAGCCGGTCGCTATCGGCCTGAGACGGCCAGCGCACATGCTCGACCGGGATCGCCGGGTCATCGACCAGCCAGCGCAGCTCGTCTTTGGCGACATCGATCAGCCCCAGCCGCTTGTGCGACGGCCCCTCGGCGACGAAGGCGATGCGGCTACCGTCCGGCGACCACACGCCCTCGGCCTTGGCCGGGCCGCCGGGGTTGTACAGCTCGCGGTCCGTGCCGGTCTCCAGCTCGTACACCCACAGCGCCCGGCCGCTGGGGTGGTGATCGTTGCGCAGATACAGGATGCGGCGGCCGGTCGGGTCCAGCTTCGGCATCAGCTTGCAGGAGCGCAGCGGCGAGGCGAGGACGCGCTGCGTACCGGTGGCGATGTCGTGCTCGTACAGATGCAGGATGTCGCCGCCCAGCCCGGTGGCCGGGTCGCGGCTGGCGGCATAGATCAGCCGGCGCCCGTCCGGATGCTGCTGGGCGGTGTAGACGTAGTAGCCCGGCCGGTCCGGCAGCAGCGCCTCGGCCGGCCGCGCGGGGTCGAGCCAGACCCGCTGCAGTCCGACTTGCTCCTCGCCGTCGCGGCGGCGGGCGACGATCAGGGCCTGGCTGTCCGGCGCCCAACTGAAGCTGTCGCAATCCCAGCCGGAGAACGGCTCCAGCAGCAGGCGTGGCGCCACGTCGCCGGCGGTCGGGGCGACCCAGGGGCCGTTGCCCTCGGCCTTGCCGTTCCACAGCCAGGCCACCCAGCGCCCGTCCGGCGACACGGCCGGGAACAGCAGCCGTGGTGCTGCGATCAGGCGGTCCAGGAAGCCGGGATCGATGCTCATGACGGAAATGCTACTCCAGCGGCGGCAGGTCGGGATATGGCGCCGGACGCATGGCGGGCGCGGCGCGGTCAGGCCGGGACGCCGGCCAGCTCCTCGACCCGGTGGCAGGCCGCGCGGTGGCCGGGGTCGAAATCGCGCAGCACCGGCGCGGCCCGGGCGCAGAGGTCCACGGCATGCGGGCAGCGGGTGCGGAAGGCGCAGCCGGAGGGCGGGTTGATCGGCGACGGCGTGTCGCCCTGCAGCACCACCCGCCGGCGCTGCCGCGCCCGCACCGGGTCCGGCACCGGCACGGCGGAGAGCAGCGCCTGGGCATAGGGGTGCAGGGGCCGGGCGAAGAAGGCGTCGCGGCCGGCGATCTCGGCCTCCCGCCCCAGATACAGCACCATCACCCGGTCGCTGATGTGCCGCACCACGCTCATATTGTGCGAGATGAAGATCAGCGCCATGCCCATCTCCCGCCGCAGCCGCATCAGCAGGTTGACGATCTGGGCCTGGATCGAGACGTCCAGCGCCGACACCGGCTCGTCGCAGACGATCAGCTTCGGCCGCAGGATGATGGCGCGGGCGATGCCGATGCGCTGGCACTGGCCGCCGGAGAATTCATGCGGATAGCGGTGGGCCAGGGCGGGAGACAGGCCGACCTGGCGCATCGCCTCGTTGACCCGGGCCGCGACCTCGGCCCGCTTCAGCTCGGGGTGGAAGGTGCGCAGCGGCCGGCCGATGATCTGGGCCACGGTCATGCGCGGGTCCAGCGAGGCCAGCGGGTCCTGGAAGATGATCTGCATGTCCCGCCGCCGCGGCCGCAGCGCATCCTCCGGCAGGCCGGTCACGTCGCTGCCGTTCCAGGCAATGGTGCCGGCGGTGGGCGGGATCAGCTTCAGCACCGCCCGGCCCAAGGTGGACTTGCCGCAGCCGGATTCGCCGACCACCGCCAGCACCTCGCCCGGCGCCAGGTCGAAGGACACGTCGTCCACCGCCTTCACCACCAGCGGCGGCCCGCCCAGCAGCCCGGCCGAGAGCGGGAAATGGACCTTCAGGTTGCGGACCGACAGCACCGGGGTCATGGCACCAGCTCCGGCACGGCGGCGGGTTGCGGCAGCGGCCGGTGGCAGGCGACGACGCGGCCGTCTCCGTCCCGGGCCGGCAGCAGCGGCGGCATGGTGGCGGTGCAGGCGTCGACCCTTCGGTCGCAGCGCGGGGCGAAGGGGCAGCCCGGCAGGTCGCCGGATGCCGCGCGCGGCTGGCCCGGGATTACCCGCAGCTCGCCCTCCGTCCCCTCCAGGTCCGGCGTCGAATCCAAAAGGCCGCGCGTGTAGGGATGGGCCGGGTCGGCGAAGAGCGGCTCGACCGGCGCAGCCTCCATCACCTTGCCGCCGTAGAGCACCAGCACCCGGTCGCACATCTCGGCGACGACGCCGAGGTCGTGAGTCACCAGGATCACCGCCGTCCCCAGCTCGCGCACCAGGCCGCGCAGCAGATCCAGCACCTGGGCCTGGACGGTGACGTCCAGCGCCGTGGTCGGCTCGTCGGCCAAGAGGATGCGCGGGTTGCACAAGAGGGCCATGGCGATCATCACCCGCTGGCGCATGCCGCCCGACAGCTCATGCGGGTACTGCCGCATCCGTTTCGCCGGATCGGGGATCTTCACCCGGTCCAGCATCCGGGTGGCCGTCTCCCAGGCCTGCTTCTTCTTCATGCCCTGGTGGCGGATCAGCACCTCGGTCAGCTGCGCCCCGACGCGGTGATAGGGGTTCAGCGAGGTCATCGGGTCCTGGAAGATCATGGTCATGGCCGACCCGCGCAGGCGGTCCAGCCCACGCCGGTCCAGCGCCAGCAGGTCCTGCCCCTCGAAGCGGATCCGGCCGGTGGCGGCGCCGTTGCCGGCCAAGAGGCCCATGATCGACAGCAGGATCTGGCTCTTGCCCGATCCGCTCTCGCCGACGATGCCCAGCACCTCGCCGCGGCGGACCGTGAAGTCGACGCCATCCACCGCCACGGCCTCGCCCCGGCGGGTCCGGAAACGGATGCCGAGGCCCTCGACGGAGAGCAGGGGATCAGCGCTCATTGGGGTCGAAGGCATCGCGCAGCCCGTCGGCGACGAAGTTCATGCAGAACAGGGTCAGGGCCAAGGCCAGGCCCGGCAGGATCAGCATATGCGGATCGGTCTCGATCTTGGCCTGGCCCTCGCTGATCAGCACGCCCCAGCTGGTCTCCGGCGCCTGCACGCCGAGGCCGAGGAAGCTGAGCAGGGATTCGCTCAGGATCACGTCGGGGATCAGCAGGCTGGAATAGACGATCACCACGCCGACGCAGTTCGGCATGATGTGCTTCAGCACGATCTGCCGCTTGGTCATGCCGCCGGCGCGCGCCGCCTCGATGAACTCGCGGTTGCGCAGCGCGATGGCCTGGGCGCGGACGATGCGCGACGGCGTCAGCCACAGCGACAGCACCACGGCGATGATCACGGCGGTGCTGCCGCGGCCCAGCGCCATGCTGATCAGGATGACCTGGAAGATATAGGGGATGCCGTACAGCACATCGACGATGCGCATCATCACCTGGTCGACCACGCCTCCGAGGAAGCCGGCGACCGACCCCCAGGTGACGCCGATGGCCACCGCGATCAGCGTCGCCACCAGGCCGATGATCAGCGACACTTGGCCGCCGGCCATGATCCGCAGCAGCAGGTCGCGGCCCAGGTCGTCGGTGCCGAAGGGATAGGCCGAGAACAGGTCCAAGGGCGCGTTCATCGCCTCGAAATTGGCGTCGTCCGGCTCGTAGCTGTACAAGAGCGGCCCGCCGAAGCAGAAGATCACGATCAGGATCAGGATGGCCAGGCTGGCCACGGCGGCCCGGTTGGCGCGGAACCGGCGCAGCGCCTCGCGCAGCGGGCTGACGCCCTCGGCGCCCTCTGTCGGCAAGGCGAGATCGGCAGGGACGTCGGTCATGTGCGCGACCTTGGGTCCAGCAGCATCTGCGCCACGTCGGTCACCATGTTGAATAGGATGATGCAGCTGCCATAGACCAGCGTGACCCCCATCACCATGGTGTAGTCGCGGCTGATCGCGCTCTCGACGAAGTAGCGGCCGATGCCGGGCACGGCGAAGATGGTCTCGATCACCATCGACCCGGTGATCAGCCCGGCGGTGGCGGGGCCGAGATACGCGATCACCGGGATCATGGCGCCGCGGATGGCGTGGTGGGTCAGCACCCGCCATTCGCCCACGCCCTTGGCCCGGGCGGTGCGTATGTAGTTGCTGCGCAGCGTCTCGATCATGGCGCCGCGGGTCAGCCGGGCGACATAGGCGATGTTGGGCAGCGCCATCGCCACCACCGGCAGCACCATCGACCGCCAGCCATTGTCCCAGCCCGCCACCGGCACCAGGCTCAGCATCAGGGCGAAGACGATCTGCAGGATCGGCGCCATGACGAAGGTCGGCACCACGATGCCGCCCATGGCGACGGCGCTGACCAGGTTGTCCAGCGGGCCGTTGCGCCGCAGCGCCGCGACCACGCCCAGGGTGACGCCGGCGACGGCGTAGAGCAGCGTGGCCCACAGCCCGATCTGCAGCGAGATCGGCAGGCCGTGGCCGATCAGCTGCGTCACCGTGTATTCGCGGTAGTACATCGACTGGCCGAAATCGAGCCGCAGGATGTCGCCCAGGAAGCGGAGGTACTGCTGCCACAGCGGCTCGTTCAGGTGGAACTGCGCCTCCATCCGGGCGATCAGCGCCGGCGGCAGCTTCTTCTCGCCGTCGAAGGGCCCGCCCGGCGCGAACCGGATGACGAAGAAGGTGATCGTCGCCAGCGCGAACAGCGTCGGCACGCTGCCCAGCATGCGGCGAAGGACGGACAAGACCATCGGCCCTGGTGGCTCCCTGTCTCTGCTCTGGCGGAGGGAACCCCCTCCCCCTAGCCCCCTCCCGCGAGGGGAGGGGGGACTCAAGATAACTGCTCCCTCGGAGGGAACGACCCCAACAGAACCGTCATGTCCCCCCTCCCCCTGCGGGAGGGGGACAGGGGGAGGGGGGTGTCGATCGAAGGACTCCGGAGCCTACTTCTCGATGCTCAGGAACTTCGACATCGGATGGCCGATCGGGTTGGCGCCCCAGCCCTTGACGTAGGTCTGGACCAGCAGGTTGTCGCTCGACACCGTGATCGGGATGAACACGTACTGGTCCAGCATCCGCTGCTCGGCCTGGCCCAGCGTCTCGTAGAACTTGGCCTTGTCGGCGGCGACGGCGTTGGCCTGGTCCATCAGCTTCTCGTACTCGTCGTCCTTCCAGTGATAGCTCGCCGTGCCGCTGTAGCGCAGCGCGTCCAGCCAGGTCTTGGCCTGCGGATAGTCGCCGCCATAGCTGTCCATGCAGACCTGCCAATTGCCGGTGTGCAGCTTCTCCAGCCAGGTCTTCACCTCGGTCAGGTCCAGCTTGGTGCGGACGCCCAGATTCTGCTTCCACATCGCGACGATACCCTCGACCCGCCGCTTGCTGGCGGCGCTGGACGGGCCGATGATCTCGATCTCCAGCGGCTTGTCCGGGCCGTAGCCGGCCTCGGCCAGCAGCTTTTTGGCCTCGGCCAGGCGTTCTTCCTTGCTCAGCCCGGCCTCCTGCACGCGGCCGGGCTTGTAGCTGGGATCCTGGTTGATCGAGAAGGTGACCATCGGCACGTTGCCGGCCTTCTCGATCTTCTCCTGCAGGAAGTCGCGGTCGATGGCATAGGCCAGCGCCTTGCGCACGCGGATGTCGGACAGCGGGCCGGCATCGGGCTGGAAGCTCAGATACTTCATGCCCAGCGTCGGGTTCTGGTGCAGCTCCTGCGGCCGCTCCGCCTTCAGCTTCTCGATCTGGTCGGACGGCACCGTCATGGTGCTGTCCAGCTCGCCGGCCAGGTAGCGCTTCAGCTCGGTCGAGGCGTCCTCGGTGACGTGGTAGACGACCGTGTCGATCTTGACGTTGGCCGCATCCCAGTAGTTCGGGTTCTTGACCAGCACCACCTTCGACTGCGGCACGTATTCCTTCAGCATGTAGGCGCCGTTGCTGACGAACAGCTCCGGCCGGGTGTAGTCCAGCTTGTTGCCGGCGGCCTTGAGGCTCGGCTCATGCACCGGCGCGGTGGTGTGGAAATCCAGGATGTAGGGCGCGTCCGGCATCGGGTAGTCGAGCGTCAGCACCACCGTGCGGTCGTCCGGCGCCGCAGCGCCCAGCTGGCTCGCATCCGTCAGCTTGCCCTCGTTGAACGGCTTGCTGTTCTTGATCGGCAGCACGGCGGTCAGATAGTAGGCGTGCTCCGACGCCGTCGCGGGGTCGATGGCGCGGATGATGCCGCGCACGAAATCCGCCGCCACCATCGGGTCGCCATTCGACCATTTCAGCCCGGGCCGCAGATGGAAGGTCCAGGTCAGGCCGTCGGCGCTGGTCTCCCACTTCTCCGCCGCGCCCGGCTGCGGGTTGCCCTGTGGGTCCAGGATCAGCAGCGCCTCGAACAGGTCGGCGATGATGTAGTTCTCGCGCGCGCCGTTGTTCAGCTGCGGGTCCAGGGTCGACGGCGCGCTGCCGAAGCCGCGGTTCAGCACCGTCTCCGCCGCCGCCGGGCCGGCCAGGGCCCCGGCGGATACCGCCAGGCACAAGGCCAGCGCCATGGCCGATTTGTTCAGAAAGCTCATGCAAACCCCCAGTGTCGTGATCCCCCGCGCCGAGGCGGCGCCGCGGTCCCGGTCCTGCCGGGCTTCTCTTGCCTTCCTGCCTCAGCGTCTTGCGGGGATGGTCCGCCCCGCCGGTCGCGATTTGGGCAGGCGGCCGTCGCTCCTGACAAGGCCCGAAAGCGACGGAGGCCTGAACTTCAGGTTATCGGGGCGGGAGCCGCGGCATGTCGGGCCTGGGACTGGGCCGACCTGTCCGCTAGGGTTTCGCCGGACGATTCGCGAGGAGCCGGGAAGATGAAGACGCGTGCCGCAGTGGCTGTCGCCGCAGGGAAGCCGCTGGAGATCCTGGAGGTGGACCTGGAGGGTCCGAAGTTCGGCGAGGTTCTGGTCGAGATCAAGGCGACCGGGATCTGCCACACGGACGAGTTCACGCTGTCGGGGGCGGATCCGGAGGGGCTGTTCCCGTCGATCCTGGGGCATGAGGGCGCGGGCGTGGTGGTCGATGTGGGGCTGGGGGTGACCAGCCTGCAGAAGGGCGACCATGTGATCCCCTTGTACACGCCGGAATGCCGGCAATGCCCGTCCTGCCTGTCGCGCAAGA
>NZ_NHON01000041.1 GCF_002195995.1 Inquilinus limosus | reverse complement strand
CCATGGAGGGCCAGTCCCGCATCCTGCGCGAGAACGAGGCCGTCTACCTCCCCATCGGCACCGACCACAAGCTCGAGAACCCCGGCAAGATCGACCTCGAGCTCATCGAGGTCCGCACCGGGCCCTATCTCGGCGAGGACGACGTCGTGAGACTCGAAGAGCCCTGAATGCGGCGAGAGGCCGCCTGAAACTCGCTGCGACGAGTCAGCTGGCGTGGTTTTCGAGAACCGGAGCGCAGCGGACGTTAAAGTCCGTGAGCACCGGAAGCGGAGAAAACCGCGTCAGATGGCCGTCGCAGTAGAGTTTCGGGTGGCCTCTCAGAAGCGGATCGTCGTCGACACGCCCAGGGCCGCCATCGGCTTCTGCTCGCCCGGGCTGTTCGGCGAATCATCCTGCAGCCGCAGATTGATGCCGACCGAGTTGCGCCGCATCGGGATCGAGACACCGAGATCGACGATGTTGATGTTTTCCTTGCTCTGGGTGACCGTGTTGCGCGGGTTGTTCGTCGGGTTCAAGTAGGCGTGGTAGTAGGCCGCCTTGTAGGTCCAGTTGTCGCTGTCGACGAAGGTGCCGGTCACCCCGAACAGCTCCGCGTCGCCGTCGAGGCTGTCGCCCATCGCGCGGCGGTAGAAGCGATAGCCGTCCGGATAGGCGCCGCTCTCGTAGAAATAGCTGTAGATCTTGTCGTTCAGGAAATTCGCGGTCGAGTTCGAATACTCGACATTGACCTTCCACACCGCCCCGTCATCGCCCCAGCCGTTCCACACCGACGCGCCGAGCACGGCGGCGTTGCGCGACGGCAGCGGGATGCCGATGTCGGAATAGGCCGCGTCTTCGCCGGTCAGCTCGCCATAGACCTCGAAGGGCTGGCCGAACAGCTGGGCGCTGTAGCGGGCGTCGAAGCCGGCGATCTGGTTCGCGGGGTCCTGGGCCTGCTGCGCGGCGTTGACGTTGGTGTTGCCGAAGAAGCCGTCGATGAAGGTGCGGAAGCCGCAGGGCCGGCCGCTGCCGCAGAACATCATGATGCGCGAGGCACCGAGCTCCAGCCCCGGGATCGGGTTGACCGAGGCCCGCAGCCCGAACATCAGGGTGTTGCTGTTGACCCGGTCGTCCGGCAGCACGCCGAGGAAGCCGGTGAGCTGCCAGGGGCCGATCCAGCTCAGCCACGGCGTCTCGAAGGCGTGCGGGTTGGACCGCATGAAGCCGGCCTTCGGGAATGGCCGGGCATTGGTCGACAGGATCAGGCTGGTGGTCTCGCCCGGCCCCCACCACTGGTCGAGCCAGCCGGCATAGAGGATCCAGTTGTCGACCCGCTGGGCCAGGTAGGTGCCGTCCAGCGACGGCTGGAACGAATCCTCGCCGGCGTAGTACCAGGGGCTGTCGCCCTTGACGAAGCGGGAATAGGCGCCGACCGACAGCCGCAGCGCGGTCGAATCGCCCATGTATTCGAAGGAGGCGGTGATCTCGCCGCGCTGCCGCGCCGTGTAGTCGAAGCCGCGCACCAGGGCGGGCTGGTTGGTCAGGTCGGCCCGCAGCTCGGCATGCAGCTGGCCCTGCCGGGTCTCCGCCGCCGCCCGGGCGCGGACGCGGTCGAGTGCGGCCTGGGCGTAGGGCGGCAGCGCATCCCGGTCGGCCTTCGCCAGGCGGTAGGTGA
This sequence comes from Inquilinus limosus, assembly GCF_002195995.1. Lineage (GTDB taxonomy): Bacteria > Pseudomonadota > Alphaproteobacteria > DSM-16000 > Inquilinaceae > Inquilinus > Inquilinus limosus_C. The sequence goes on along the minus strand of NZ_NHON01000041.1, from coordinate 49,560 downwards.
TCTGGGCCCAGGGCAGCGGCCAGGCGTTCAGCACGCCGTCGATCAGCCGGAAGTTCTCCAGGATGTGGATGTCGTTGCGCAGGGTCGAATCGCCCGGCTCCGCCCACGGGCTGGCCGTCGCCGTTCCCGTCGTCGCCGCGACCGTGCAGGCCGAAATGACGGCCGCGGCAACGACACTGGCAATCTTCCTCGCAACGGCCATTATTCCCCCCGGACGGCCCCCGAATACCTGCCCTGAATACACAAGACGCCCGCGGAAGCCCAGCCGCAGCATGAGGCGATATGCGCTCCTCCGCTCCGGTCACGGGCAGTGAGAGACAAATTTGTCACAATGGCAACGACAGTCCTTGGCGGCCGCGATCCGCTGCGCCATCTCTTTGAGACCGATTCTCAGGAGGCGTGATGCGCGCCCTTGTCCTTGCCTTGACCGCCCTGCTGCTCGGCGCCTGCGTGCAGACGCGAGTGGCGGGCTATGTCGATCCCGCCTATCGCGGCGGCGCGGCCATCCGATCGATCGCGGTCGCGGCACAGACACCGCGGCTCGCGGAGCGCGAGGCGCTGGAGAGCGCGGCGGTGGCCGAGCTCACGGCGAACGGGGTCCACGCCGTGCGGATGATCGACCTGGTGCCGCCGACACGGCCGGGCGGCCCGGCCGCCGAGGCCGCGGCGATCCGGACCACCGGCGTCCGCGCCGTGCTGCGAATCGCCGTCGACCAGCGCGCCACGGTGACCCGCTACATCCCGCCGACCTATCTCGGCGACCCGTTCTTCTACGGCTATGGCGGGGGCTATGGTGGATTCTGGCCCTATGGCGGCTGGTATGGCCGCCCGGCCTTCGCCGGCCCGGTCACCGGCGGCGGCTGGGTCGACGAGCCGGCCGCCCGCTACGAGGCCAGGCTGCAGGAGTCCGGCAGCGGCACCGTGATCTGGACCGGCGAGGCCACCGCCCGCGGCAATTCCAGTTCCGACTTCGCCGATCTCGCGGCCCGAGCGGCCAAGGACCTGGTCGCGCGGCTGAAGCAGGACGGCCTGGTCTGAGGCCGGCCCGTCCGACTCGGCGTTAGTCGGCGACGTGGACCTGGCAGCTGGTGGCGGCGATCGCGTCGCCGAACGGCGCCGGAGGAACGCGATCGGTGAACAGGGCGTGCACCTCGCCGATCGAGGCCAGCCGGACCATGGCGTTGCGGCCGAACTTGGTATGGTCGGCCACCAGGAACACCTGGCGCGAATTGTCGATGATCGCCCTGGCCACCCGCACCTCGCGGTAGTCGTAGTCCAGCAGCGTGCCGTCCTCGTCGATGCCGCTGATGCCGATGATTCCGACATCGACCTTGAACTGGCGGACGAAGTCGAGCGTCGCCTCGCCGACGATGCCGCCGTCGCGGGCCCGGATCACGCCGCCGGCGACGATCACCTCGCAGCTCGCATTCGAATACAGGATGTTCGCGACATTGATGTTGTTGGTGATCACCCGCAGACCCCGATGGCCCAGCAGCGCGCGCGCGACCTCCTCCGTCGTCGTGCCGATGTTGAGGAACAGCGAGGCGTTGTCCGGCACCTGCCGCGCCACCAGCTGGGCGATCCGGCGCTTCTCCTCCAGGCACAGCACCTGGCGGGTGGAATAGGCGAAGTTCTCGACGCTGCCGGGCGCGGTGACGCCGCCGTGGAACCGCCGCAGCAGCGACCGGTCCTGCAGCAGCGAGATGTCGCGGCGGATCGTCTGCGGCGTCACCTGGAACCGCTCGGCCAGCATCTCGACCGTGACATAGCCTTCCTGGCGGACCAGCTCGACGATCTGGTTCTGGCGCGCCGTGGCGTTCATGGCCGCTCTGCTTCCCGTGGCTGGACGAAAAAGGATGCTAATGGGGAAGCGAAAACGATGCCAATATTTTCACTTGCGAACATCGCCCCCCGCACGGCGGCGCCGCGAGCGCCTTGCGATCGGGCCACGCCGTGCTATGAAGGGCGGCAACGAAGATAGGGATGGACCGGATCATGGGTGCAGAGTGGGTCATCATCATCGGTGTGATCGCCTTCTTCTTCTGGCAGACCGTCACCCGCTGACGACTCAGCCGTTCCGCTGACACCCGCCGCCGGCCGGAGCGCCGGCGCGGCACCGCTTCCGCCCCTGCCCTTCCCTCAGCGCCGCGGCCGGCCCGCGGCGCGATCGTCCCGTTCGCCGGTGCGCAGGGTCCACTCGACCACCTGCTTCATCACGCCGCCCAGGGCGTCGTCCCAGGCCCGGATCACATCCGTGAAGTCCGGCCCCTGCACCTCGACCACCCGTTCGAAGCTCTCGCCGCCGATGATCGTCCGCTGCGGGAAGCGCACCAGCTTGGCGCCGATCCGCACCCGCACCCGGTAGGGCTGGCCCTGCCAGCGTTCGGCCCGGAACTCGCGGATCTCGGGCTGCAGCACGTAGTTCGCGCGCAGGCCCGAGATCTGGCGGCCGACCGAGACGATCTTGCCGGTGTTCTCGAAGCTCTCGACCAGCAGGCCGACCACCATCGCCGGGGCCCGGTCGACCCAGGCCACCTTGGCGAAATAGTCCAGCGAGGTCTGGGTCTCGCTGATCGCGATACGGTCGGTGTCGATGCCGGCATTGGCGGTCGGCATGTCGACCAGCAGTTGCCAGGTCACCTTCGGCAGGCTGGCGTCGAAGGTGTTCTTCGGCGTCAGCTCGTAGACCTGCGGCGCCGCCGGGGCCAGGGCGCTGATCCCGCCGCAGCCGGCCAGGCCGGCCGCGGCCGAGGAGACCGCGGCCTGCCGCAGGAAAAGGCGCCGGGACAGGGGGGAAACGCTCATCTTCACCTCTGGGAACCTTGCGGCGGCACGCCGCCGGACGAACCGCCGAACAGGAACTGCGCCGGGCTGCGGTCGAGCCGCGACAGGGTGCGGTTCAGGTTGTCGGTCAGCTGGCGCAGCTGGGTGATCAGCTGGGTGATCTCGTACAGACCGTCGGTGGAGAAGCTCTCCACCCCCGGGCCGGACTGCTTCAGCAGCCGGGCCACGCCGTCGGCGCTCTGGCGCAGCGAGGCGAGCATCTCGCGGGCATCAGCCACGGCGGCGTTGACCTGGGTGTTGGTGGTGGTCAGGAAGCCGTTGGCGCCGGTGGTGATCCGGTCCAGGTCGGTCCGCGCCTCGGTCACCAGCCCGTCGACATTCCGGGTCAGCGTGTCGATCCGCTCGATCGTCGCCGCCAGCTGGGTCGAGCGCTGCGCCAGCGCCGCGGTCAGGGTGTTCACGTTGGCCAGGACCTCGGAGATGTTCCGGACATTGTCCTCGGAGAAGATCCGCTGGACCTCGCGCGAGATGTCGGACAGCCGGTCGAGCAGCTGCGGCACGGTGTCGACGATGGCCTGCAGCCCGGACTGGCGCGACGGGATGACGGCGTATTCCTTGCCCTCCTCCTTCTCCAGCCGCGCGGCGCCCTGGGCGCCGCCGCTGAGCAGGACGAAGGCGCCGCCGGTCAGGCCCTGGATCTCGAGCGACGCCACGGTGCCCTTGACGATCGGGGTGTTCGGCCGGACCGCGATCCGCACCTCCACCCGCTCGACATTCGACGGGTCGATCCGGACATCCTCGACCGAGCCGACCGGGATGCCGCGGTAGCGCACCTGGCTGCCCTCCTGCAGCCCGGTGACGTTGCCGGAGAAGTAGATCAGGTAGCGCTCGGCATTCTCGCGCAGCCCCGATCCGCCGAGCCAGACGGCGAACACCACCAGCCCGACCATCAGGATCAGGACGAAGCTGCCGACGGCGACATAGCTCGCACGCGTCTCCATCTCAGCCCTCCGCCCCCGTCTGCGCCTGCTCCAGGGCGGCGTGCTCGGCCGCCGCCGCGCGGCCGCGCGGCCCGTGGAAATATTCCTGGATCCAGGGATGGTCGACCTCGAGCAGGTTCTCGTAGGTGTCGACCAGGATCTTCTTGTCGATCAGCACGGCGATGCGGTCGCAGATCGTGACCAGGCTGTCGAGATCGTGCGTGACCATGAACACCGTCAGCTTGAGGCTGCGCTGCAGCTCGGAGATCAGCTGGTCGAAGGCGGCGGCGCCGATCGGGTCGAGGCCGGCCGTCGGCTCGTCGAGGAAGATGATCTCCGGATCCAGCGCCAGCGCCCGCGCCAGGGCGGCGCGCTTGCGCATGCCGCCGGACAGCTCGGACGGGTGCTTCAGCCCGGCGCTGCAGGCCAGCCCGGCCATCGCGATCTTCACCCGCGCCAGCTCGTCCATCATGTGGTGCGACAGTCGGGTGTACTCCTTCATCGGCACCTGGATGTTCTCGGCCACGGTCATCGAGCTGAACAAAGCACCGTCCTGGAACATCACTCCCCAACGCCGCTGCACCGCCCTGCGTTCCGCTTCGTCGGCCTCGTCCATGTCGACGCCGAGCACTTCGATCTTGCCGGCGGCGGGCCGGATCAGGCCGATGATCTCCTTGAGCAGCACCGACTTGCCGGTGCCGGACCCGCCGACGACGCCCAGCACCTCGCCGCGCCGGACGTCGAGATCCAGCCCCTCGTGAATGACCTGGCTGCCGAACTGGGTCTTGAGGCCGCGGACGCGGATCGCGACGTCCTCGTCCGACGCCTGGGCCGGCGCCCGGGAGTCCCCGCTCATGATCAGACTCCCAGAGTGGCGAAGAGGATGGAGAACAGCGCGTCGAGCACGATCACCAGGAAGATCGAGACGACGACGGACTGGGTGGTCAGCCGGCCGACGCTCTCGGCGCTGCCGGACACCTTCAGCCCTTCATAGCAGCCGACCATGGCGATGGCGAAGGCGAAGACCGGGGCCTTGACCATGCCGACCCAGAAGGTGTTGATGCTGATCGCCGCCTTGAATTGCTGCAGGAACTGCGGCGCGCTGATGTCGAGCGCGAAGTATGACATCAGCCCGCCGCCGAAGATCGCCATGAGGCTGGCGTAGAAGGTCAGCAGCGGCAGGGTGATGGCCAGGGCGAAGACCCGCGGGATCACCAGCACCTCGATCGGGTCGAGGCCCAGCGTCTCCATCGCGTCGACCTCCTGGTTCACCTGCATGGTGCCGATCTGCGCGGTGAAGGCCGAGCCGGAGCGGCCGGCGACGATGATCGCGGTGATCAGGCCGCCCAGCTCGCGCAGCACCGAGACGCCGAGCAGGTTGACCACGAAGATCTGGGCGCCGAAGCGGCTGAGCTGGTCCGCCCCCTGATAGGCCAGCACGACGCCGATCAGGAAGGACAAGAGGCCGACGATCGGCATGGCGTTGAGGCCGGTGGCCTCGATGTTGTGCGCCAGCGCCGTGAAGCGGATCCGGCTGGGCCGCAGCAGCGTGGCGATGCTCTTGACCACCAGCATGCCGAGAAAGCTCAGCAGCGCCACCGCCTCGTCCCGGAAATGGTAGGTCGCCTTGCCGGTGCGGTAGGCCAGCTCGTACAGGATGTTGCGGTCGGGATGCTTGATCGGCTCGTCGCGCTCGACCCGCGACACGGCCTCCAGCAGGCCCTTCTGGTCGTCCGACACGCCCTCGACGCGGACCGTGGCGCCGGCTGCCGCGAGATCCTCCTGGGTGCGGTGCACCAGCCAGGCGCCGACCGTGTCCAGCCGGGTGACGCCGGACAGGTCCAGCACCACCTCGCCCTTCACCGATGTCTGCACCAGCTCCGATAGCTCGCGGTCCAGGGGTGCCGCCGCCCGCGTCACCCATGGCCCCTCGAGATGCAGCCTGGTGACGCCGCGCTCGACACGGCTGTCGATCCGGGCCTCGGCGTCGGCAGCCGCCGCTGCGGTCATCATGCAGCTCCTCGGGCGGCCCCCCGGGCAACCGGTTCCCGCACCTGCGAATTGCCTTTCGGGCCGCAGGCACTACGATGCAGGGTCGCTCCGGCCCGCAACCAAGGACGTCTCATGGATCTCAAGTCGCACATACGCGGCATCCCGGATTTTCCCAAGCCAGGCATCCTGTTCTACGACATCTCGCCGCTTCTGGCCCACCCGCAAGCGTGGCGGCATGCCGTCGACAGCCTCGCGGCCAAGGTCCAGGCGTGGCAGCCGGACATCCTGGTCGGCATCGAATCTCGCGGGTTCCTGGCGGCGGCACCACTATCCTATGTGCTAGGCTGCGGCTTCGTGATGTGCCGCAAGCGCGGGAAGCTGCCCGGCGAGACGATCGGCCATCTCTACGATCTCGAATACGGGTCGGATGCGATCGAGATCCAGGCCGACGCGATCAAGCCGGGGATGAAGGCGGTGGTGCTGGACGACCTGCTGGCGACCGGCGGCACCATGACGGCGGCGATCCAGCTGCTGCGCCGGGTCGGCGCCGATGTCCGCGGCGCTGCCTGCCTGATCGAGCTGTCCTTCCTCGGCGGCCGCGACAGGATCGACGCGCCGCTGGTCTCGCTGCTGCAATACGACAGCTGAGGCCATCGGACCGGGCGGGCGGCTCAGCGGACCTCCTGCTGCGGGGTCCCGCCGCCGCTCAGATCGTGCCAGGCGGTGCCGATCAGCGCCGCCGCCCCCACGGCCAGCAGCGCCACCGCCGCCACCATGACCAGGGCACGCAGGCTCGGCACGCTCGGCCGGTAGTCCGGCTCGTCGAACAGGCTGTGATTGAGCCGGCGCAGAAGCTCCGTATCGCTGCCCGGGGCCGTGGGGCGGTCGAGGAAGCGCTCGACGACGCGGTCCTCGCAGACGGAAAGGCCGGTTGAAGGCTGGACCGGCCTCTCAGCCGGCCTGCGCTGGATCGCCTGCACCTCTGTCATCGCCCGGCCCCTGACTCCATCCGCACCCGTCCTCGCGGCATTCATCGATGCCCGCATTATATGCGCGCCGCGGCGGTCCGCACCAAGCATCGCGTTTCCGGAGGTTTCCGGCGCCCATGGTCCGCTCGGGGGCCGGCCGGCCTGGGGGGCCGCCGGCGTCCCCGGCCCGTTCGGGTGGCGATGCGCCCGCCTATTTCAGGACGACGACGGCTTCGACCTCGAAGAGCATGGGATCGATGGCGAGCTTCGGAACGGGGATCAGCGTCTGCGCCGGCAGCGCCTCGCCGAACATGTCCTTCACCGCCTGGGTCAGCACCCCGAGCTTGGACATGTCGTGGTCGACCACGAAGACCGTGAGCTTGGCGACCTGATCCGGCCTGGCGCCGAGCGCATCGAGCGCAGCGCCGAGATTGGCGTAGGCCTGTCTGACCTGGACGGCGAAGTTGGGCGACAGGGCGCCCGTGGCGTCCTGGCCGCCCTGTCCGGAGATGTAGGCCACACGGGCTCCGGCAGGCACGATCACCGCCGTGCTGTAGCCGTTCGGCGACGGGTCATGGAGCGTCTTCGGATTGACGATGGTCAGCTCGAGATCGCTCTCATTCGCCGCCGTCGCAGCGGCAATACCCATGGTCATGATGAAGAGCCCTCCGATAAGCAGATGCCTGGCTGCGCGCGGCATGATTTCACCTTCGATCAGATCGCCGTGCGATCCACTCGTACGGCATACGAGTGGATCGCATCGTACACCATACGAGTCAATCGGCCAGGGTCGACATCCGTGGCGTTGCCGGCCAGAATCGACGGTCCGACCAGCGGGGAAGACGGATGGCAGGCAAACGGGACGGCACCCGGGACAAGCGGTCTCAGCGGATGAGCGAGGGGACCGGACGCAGACAGGAGCCGCCCCTCTCCCTGGAGCGCATCGTGGCGACGGCGGTCGAACTGCTGGACGCCCAGGGCATCGAGGGCCTGACCATGCGCCGGCTGGCCGATCGCCTCGGCTCGGGCGTGATGAGCCTGTATTGGCACGTCGACAACAAGGAGGACGTCTTCGACCTGGCGCTCGACTCGGTGCTCGAGTACCGCGGGTCGCCGCAGGACGGCGAGCCCCGGGACTGGCGCGAGGACGTCCGCCATATGCTCGAGGACTGGCGCGCCAGCATGCTGCGCCATCCCTGGTCGGCATCGCTGCTGCCGCGCCGGGCGCTCGGCCCGAACATCCTCGGACGCCTGGAACTGCTGAGCCGCGCCTTGTCCAGGGCCGAGGTTGCGGAAGCGGACATGAATGTCGCGATCTGGTCGCTGTGGAACTATGTGATGGGCGCCACCATCACCCGGGCGAGCTTCGACCTCTCGGACGACGAAAGGGCCGCCGCGCGGCAGCGCCTTCCGGGGTACGGCGAGCGCTACCCGACCATCGACCGCTCCGGCCTGCTGCTGGATGACGATTGGGGCGGCACCTTCACCAGGGGCCTCGGCTTCCTTCTGGATGGCCTCGCCCCGCGACGCTGACGCCGGCGTTGCGCCCTGCCGCCGGCCGCCCGGCCCGAGGGCATTTCTGATAAATGCAATTAGGAATGACACGCATTTGCTTGACCAGCCTCGATGGATATGAGAATGACTCTCAACATCGTCTTGTCCGATCAATCTCACCGTGGATGGGGACCATGCTGGATCAACCCACAGCGCATGCCGTCGAGCCGCAGCGGCCCGCCCCTGCCAGCCTCGACACCCGCGACCTGTTCGGCGCCCGCCGCGAGCTGACCATCCAGCACGGCGAGGATGTCTACCGCCTGCGGATCACCCGCAACAGCAAGCTCATCCTGACCAAGTAGCCCTCCCTCGCTCGCGCCCCCAGCAAGCCGGGCACCGCCCGCCGCCAGGTCTGCGCGAGAACCCGTCGCCCGAACAGGTTCTCGTCATGCTTCGCAGTCCCGGCGGCCCCCGTTTTGGCCGCGCTTTCGCATGTCCTGTCGCACCCCGCCGGCCGCCGGCGCCCCTCGCCCCCGGTGATCGGAGAGCATGATGCAGAGCCTCGATACCGACCTCCCCGCCCCGCCGACCGCCCTCGCCGCGCGCTGGGCGGCGCTGCGGGCCGAGAAGCCGCAGCTGCGCGCCCGCGACGCCGCGGCGGAGCTGGGCGTCAGCGAGGGCGAGTTGGTCGCCTCGCAGGTGGGGGCCGGATCCACCCGGATCGGCGGCGACTGGAGCACCGTCCTGCAGGCGGTCGAGGCGGTCGGCCCGGTCATGGCGCTGACCCGCAACGAGAGCGTGGTGCACGAGAAGACCGGCGTGTACCGGAACGTCTCGGCCGGCAGCCATGTCGGTCTGGCGCTGGGCGCCGACATCGATCTGCGGCTGTTCTACACCCGCTGGGCGCATGGCTTCGCGGTCGGCGGCGCCGATCACCCCAAGCCAAGCCTGCAGTTCTTCGACGCCGCCGGCTCCGCGGTGCACAAGATCTTCCTGACCGAGGGCAGCGACCGCGCCGCCTTCGCCGCCCTGGTCGAGCGCTTCCGCCATGCCGACCAGGCCCCGGCGCTGGCGCCGCAGGAGATCCTGCGGCCGGCGGTGCTCGAGGATTCCGAGATCGATGTCGGCGGCTTCCGCGCCGGCTGGGACGCCATGGAGGACACGCACCAGTTCTTCGGCCTGCTGAAGTCGCACCGCCTCAACCGGCTGCAGGCGATGCGCCTGGCCGAGCCGCAGCGGGCCGAGGCGGTCGGCCGCGACGCGCTGCGCCGGGTGCTGACCGACGCGGCCACGACCGGCGCCGCGATCATGGTCTTCGTCGGCAACCCCGGCTGCATCCAGATCCACACCGGCCCGGTGCACCGGCTGCACGACATGGGGCCGTGGCTGAACGTGCTGGACCCCGGCTTCAACCTGCATCTGCGCGAGGACCGGATCGACAGCGCCTGGGTGGTGCGCAAGCCGACCAAGGACGGCGTCGTCACCTCGCTGGAGCTGTTCGATGTCGACGGCACGCTGATGGCGATGCTGTTCGGCGCCCGCAAGCCGGGCCAGCCGGAGCGGGCCGACTGGCGCGCGCTGGTGGCCAAGGTCAGCGCGCTGGGGGCCGTCTGATGCGCCCCCTCCTTCCCCTCGCTTTCGCCGCCGCGGCGCTGCTCGCCGCCCTGCCCGCTCAGGCGGAACCGCCGCAGCGCGTCGTCGTCGCCGGCGGCGACCTGACCGAGATCGTCTACGCCCTGCATGCGGAGGACCGCATCGTCGGGGTCGACACCACCAGCCTGTATCCGCGCGCCGCGCGGGAGCGGCCGCAGGTCGGCTATCTGCGGCAGCTGGCGGCCGAGGGCATCCTGGCGCTGAGCCCGGACCTGGTGTTGACCACCGTGTCGGCCGGCCCGCCGGCGGTGCTGGAGCAGATCCGCTCCGCCGGCACGCCGGTCGAGGCGCTGCCCGAGGCGTATACGGCGGAGGGCGTGGTCGCCAAGATCGTCGGCGTGGAGAAGGCGCTCGGCGTGGCCGACCCGGGGCTGAGCCAGGCGGTGCGGGCCGATTTCGCCACGGTGGCCGACGCCGTCGCCAAGGCACCCTCGAAGCCCCGCGTGCTGTTCGTGCTGTCGATCACCCAGGGCACGCCGCTGGGCGGCGGCAGCGGCACGGCGGCGGACGGCATCATCCGGCTGGCCGGCGGCGTCAACGCGGTCGGCGAGATGGAGCGCTACAAGCCACTGTCGCCGGAGGCGGTGGCCGCTGCGGCGCCGGAGGTGGTGGTGATCGCCAGTCATGCCGTCGAGCCGAATGGCGGGCTGGAGACGATCGCGGCGCTGCCGGTCTTCGCCCAGACCCCGGCGGCCAAGGCGGGCCGGATCGTCTCGCTGGATTCCCTCTACATCCTCGGCTTCGGGCCGCGGACGCCGCAGGCGGCGCGCGACCTGGCGGTCGTGCTGCATCCCGGCTGGACCCCGCCCACCCTGCCCGACCGGGCATGGAGCGCGGGTTCGTGACGGCGCTCACGGCCAGCGGCGCGGCCCCGGCCCCGGCAGAGCGGCGGCGGGCTCAGCGCCTGTCGCTCACGCTCACGGGGCTGGTGCTGCTGCTGGCCGCGGCGGTTCTCGCCAGCATCAGCATCGGCCCGGCGGACATCCCGCTCGATCATGTCCTGGCGGTGCTGGGCCATCATCTCGGGCTCGGCGGCCTCGACGCCGTGACCGCGCGCGACGCCGCCATCATCGACGCCATCCGGCTGCCGCGGACGCTGCTGGGCGCCATGGTCGGCGCCGTGCTCGCCGTCTCCGGCGCGATGATGCAGGGGCTGTTCCGCAACCCGCTGGCCGATCCCGGCCTGATCGGAGTCAGCGGCGGCGCCGCCTTCGCCGGCGTGGCGGTGATCTCGTTGGGGCTGCCGGGGGCGCTGGCCGGCATTCCCCTCCTGAACCTCTACGCCCTGCCGCTGGCGGCCTTCCTTGGCGGCCTGGTCACCACCATCGCCGTCTACCGCCTGTCGAAGCGCGAGGGCCGGGTGTCGGTGACCATGATGCTGCTGTCCGGCATCGCGGTGAACGCGCTGGTCGCCACCGGCACCGGCTATATCGTGTTCAAGGCCGATGAGAACGCGATGCGCACCATCACCTTCTGGACCATGGGCAGCCTCAGCGGCGCGACCTGGACCTCGGTGCTGGCGGTGGTGCCCTTCGCCCTGGTGCTGCTGGCCGCCGTGGCCCTGGCCGCCCGCGCCCTGAACGGCATGCTGCTGGGCGAGGCCGTGGCCCTCCACCTGGGCTTCCCGGTCGAGAAGCTGACGCGCCTGCTGGTCGGCACGGTGGCACTGGCGGTCGGCGCGGCGGTCGCGGTCAGCGGCATGATCGGCTTCGTCGGGTTGCTGGTGCCGCACATGCTGCGGCTGGTGATCGGGGCCGATCATCGCGGCCTGCTGCCGGCCGCGGCCCTGTTCGGGTCCGCCCTGATGCTCGGCGCCGACCTGGTCGCCCGCATCGCGGTGGCGCCGGCCGAGCTGCCGATCGGCATCGTCACCACCGGCCTCGGCGCCCCCGTCTTCCTGGCGCTGCTGCTGCGGCGGCGGAGATCCGAGCCGTGATCCGGGCCGAAGCCCTCGCCTACCGCATCGGCCGCACGCCGCTGCTGGACGGCATCGATCTCGCCGTGGCGCCCGGCCGCCTCACCGCCGTGATCGGCCCGAACGGCGCCGGCAAGTCGACGCTGCTGCGCTGCCTGTGCGGCGAAATCGCGCCGGCGTCCGGCCGAATCACGCTCGACGGCACGCCGATCGCGGCCTGGGACCTGGTAGCGCTGGCCCGGCGCCGGGCGGTGCTGCCGCAGCAGGTGACGCTGGACTTCCCGCTGACCGCCCGCGAGGTGGTGGCGCTGGGCCGCGGCCCGCATCGCGGCGTCGCCGATGCCGCCGCCGACCGCCGGGCCGTCGACGCGGCCATGGATGCGGCCGACGTGACGGTGCTGGCCGGCCGCTCCTATCCGACCCTCTCAGGGGGTGAGCAGCAGCGGGTCCAGTTCGCCCGGGCGCTGGCCCAGATCCACGGAGCCGCCGGCGCGCCGACCTATCTGCTGCTGGACGAGCCGACCGCCAGCCTGGACCTGGCGCATCAATCCGCGGTGCTTCGCGTCGCCCGCGCCCTGGCCGATGCCGGCACCGGCGTGCTGGCCATCCTGCACGATTTGAACCAGGCCGCCCGCTTCGCCGATGACATCGTGCTGCTGCGCCGCGGCCGGGTCTTCGCCGCCGGCCCGCCGGCCGAGGTGCTGACCGCCGCGACCGTGGAGGCCGTGTTCGGCTGCCCGGTCGAGATCGTTCCCAACCCGCATTCCGACAGGCCCTACCTTGTTCCGCTTTGAGGACATCATGACCAGCCGACGCCAATCAGTGTCCGCGCTCTCCGCCTTGCTTCTGGCCCTTTCCGCCGCGCCGGCCCTGGCTGCCGGGACGGCGCCGAACGGCGTCAGCCTGGAGCTCAACACGCTCGAGCCGCGCGGCCAGAACTGCGCCGTGAACATGGTGTTCGGCACCGGCGACGACGCCTACCAGTCGTTCAAGCTGGACCTCGTCTTCTTCGGCACCGACGGCGCCATCCGCAAGCGCCTGGCGGTCGACGCGGCGCCGCTGCGGGCCCGCAAGACCAGCGTCAAGGCCTTCGAGATCTCCGGCCTGGCCTGCGACGCCATCGGCTCGGTCCTGGTCAACGACGTACTCGACTGCCGCACCGAGGCCGGTGCCGTGGCCGACTGCATCGACCGGGTCGAGACGAAGTCCCGCCTGCCCGTCGCCCTGATGCGCTGAGGAGGTCCCCGATGTCGCACGATCTCTCGATCATCGCCCTGGTGCAGCAGGCGGACGTCATCGTCCAGGGCGTGCTGGCGCTGCTGGTCCTGGCCTCCATCGGATGCTGGGGCATCGTCATCGACAAGCTGTTCACCATCGGCCGGCTGCGCCGCGCCGCCGCCGCGCTGCGCCGCCGCGTCGACACCGATCACGAGATCGACGTGATCCCGGCCGACCCGGCCAAGCCGATCGTCGAGGCCGGCCTGGCCCAGTGGCGGGCGGTCGACCATGAGGAAAGCCGAGCCGAATGCCGCGACCGGATCGAGCGCGCCATGCGCCGCGCCGCCGGCGAGGTGGTGCGCCGGCGCGAGCTGGGCCTGCCGTTCCTGGCCACGATCGGTTCCGCCGCGCCCTTCGTCGGACTGTTCGGCACGGTCTGGGGCATCATGAACAGCTTCACCTCGATCGCCAGCTCGCAGGACACCAGCCTGGCGGTGGTGGCCCCGGGCATCGCCGAGGCGCTGTTCGCCACCGCGGTCGGCCTGGTCGCCGCGATCCCGGCGGTGATGGCCTACAACAAGTTCTCGACCGATCTGCGCCGGATCAACCAGACCTTCATCACCGCGATCGGCCAGATGGCCGAGCACCTGTCCGGCACGCGGCGCGCCGCCGCCGCCCGGCGCGAGGCCGCCGAGTAATGGCCGGCGCCCTGCTCGATTCCGGCGGCGACGGCGACGACTACGCGCCGCTGGCCGAGATCAACGTCACGCCGCTGGTCGACGTCATGCTGGTGCTGCTGATCATCTTCATGGTCGCGGCGCCACTGATGATGGTCGGCGTGCCGGTCGACCTGCCGAAGACCAGCGCCGCCAAGATCGGCCAGCCGCAGAAGCCGGTGATCCTGACCGTCGACAAGGCCGGCACCTGGTCGATCGACAACGGCCAGGTGCTGACGCCGGAGACGGCGCCGGCGGCGCTGCAGGCGGCGCACCAGGCCAACCCGGACGCCATCGTCTATGTCCGCGGCGACCGCGACGTGCCCTATGGCAAGGTGATGGAGGCGATGGGCGTGGTCGGCCAGGCCGGCTTCGCCAAGGTGTCGCTGATCGCCCAGGGGATGGCGCCGCAGCCGGCCGCGGGCATCGTGACACCCGCGGCCGGCAGCCCCACACCTGCAGCCGGGGCCGGCGCCGCGCCGACCGCGCCATGACCCGCCTGCGCCTGTCGGGACGCGGCGTCGCCTATGCCGCGTCCGCCCTGATTCACGGCGGCGTGGTCTGGGCGCTGCTGCCCAGCCTGACCGGGTCGGCGGCACCGACGCCGGCCGAGACGCCGATGGCGATCGAGATGCCCAGCTTCGCCGGGACCTCGGAGGCGGTCGACGCGACGGAACCGGTTGAGACCGCGCAGGCCGAGCCTGTCCCGCCGACCGAGACGGTGCCCCCCGAACCGGTGCAGACGGTGCCGCCCGACACGGTGCAGGACCAGCCGGTCGAGGCCGTGACCGAGGAGCCGCCCCCGCCGGCCGAGACGCCGGAGACCGAGACGGCGGAGATCCAGCCGCCGGAAGCGGCACCCGAGGAGCCGCCGCCGGAGCTGGTGACCACGACCGGCGAGACCGAGGCCGTGGTCGCCGCGGTGCCGGAGACCGTCCAGGCCGCGGAGCCGGAGATCGTACCGCCGCCGGCGGTCCGGCCGAAGCCGCCGGCCGAGCGGCGCCCGCAGCGCCAGCCGCCGCGCCGGATCGAACGGCCTGTCGAGACGCCCACCCAGACCGCCGCGCTGCCGCCGCCGCGCGCCGAGCCGCCGCCGCCGGCCGCAGCGTCCGCGGCGAGTTCGCAGGCCAAGGCCGCATACGAGAACAAGCTGATGCGCTACATCCAGTCGCGGCTGAACCGGGCCGGCATCAGGGTCCGACAGAACACCACCATCACGATCCGTTTCATCCTCCACCCGGATGGCGAGATCGAGAATCCGGTGATCGTCGCGTCGTCGCAAAGCGAGGGGGTCGACGACAACGTGCTGCGGGTGTTGGGGCGCCTGTCCGCCCCTGAACCCCCCGAGGGGTTTGCGACACAGATCACGGCGCCTTTCGTCATCGAGGCGCGCTAGCGGCTTCACCGCGCGCTGGCCGCCGCCGCGGCCCGGCGGCCGTCAGGCCAGCTCCGGATGGGCGGCCAGCAGCCGCTCGGCCTCCTGCAGATCCTCCGGCGTGTTGCCGTTGAGGAACGGATCGACCGGGTCGCCGGCGAAATCGGCGACGGCAAAGCCATGACGGCCGGCCCAGCGCTCGACCTTGCGGATCCCCTCCTCGACCAGCGCCCGTCGCAGGTCGTGGCGCAGCGCCACCGGCCAGAGCGCCGCCACCGGATGGATCCGGCCGCCCGAGGCGGCGACGGCGATCTGCGCCCCCTCCTCGCGGCGCGCCGCCGCCAGCCGCGCCACCAGGTCGCGCGGGATGAAGGGCGCGTCGCAGGGAAAGCTGGCGACGAAATCGACCTCCGGCCGGGTCGCGGCCGCCCAGTCCAGGGCCGCCAGGATTCCGGCCAGCGGCCCCGGCGCGCCGGGCACGTCATCCGGCACCACCGGCAGGCCCCAGCGCGCGAAGCGGGCCGGGTCGCCATTGGCATTGAGCCACAGCCCCGACACCTGCGGCGCCGCCCGGGCGATCACCCGGTCGAGCAGCGTGACGCCGCCGATCAGCCGCAGCGCCTTGTCGCCGCCGCCCATGCGCCGGGCCAGGCCGCCGGCCAGGATCACGCCGAGCGCGGCGTCCGCTGCCATCACCGATCGAGTCCTTTCACCAGGAGACCTGCCTTGCGCTGAAGGATGCGCCATATTGATGCATCTCCGGCGTGGGGCAATCCGTGAAGCGGCAAGATCGGCCCGATGTGTCGCGTCCTCGCATCGGCGGCTTCTCCCTTGCCGCTTCCGTGGCCATCCATGCCGTTGCCATCCTCGCGCTGCTGCCATACCGGTGCAGCCTTCCCGCCGCGACGCCGCCGATCTCCGTCGATCTCGTCCGGCTGGACGACCCACCGACGGAACCGCCCGCCCAGCCCCTGCAGGACGACCCATCGGCGCGGGCCGTGGCCGAGGACGATCCAGCGCCGGCAGTGACATCCAGCGACGCGGCATCCATCGACGCCGCCCGGGCGGCCGGTCGGCCCGAACCACGGCAGGATGCCGCCGGCCCGGCGGTGGCCCCGAGGCCGGCCGAGGCCGGCTGGATTTCGCCCTTCAGCGTCGGGCAGAGCCCCCTCGCCGACGCGGACAGGCCATCGGAGATCGACAAGCCCCCGCCGCCGCCCGGCGGGGAGGCCGCGGCGGCCGGCAGCGACGGACAGGCACGGTTTGGCCTGCCATTCGAGATCCTGACCTCCGACAGCGACGCCGCAACGATGATTCCCGCGCCGATCGAGCCGGCGCCGGACGCCGGCCAGCAGCGCGGGGACGAAGCGCAGCCGATCTCCGAGGCGGCATTCACGCAGCGCCTGGCCGACTACGGCGCCATGCTGAACGGCCGCATGCGCTGGCAGCTGACGGGGAAGCTCCCGGGCGTGGCCCCCTTCACCATCGTCGTCACGATCGAGCTGGACGGCACCATCAGCTCCGCCACGGTGACGCAATCGACGGGGGAGCCGGACGTCGACCGGCAAGCGCTGCAGCGGGTCCTGGCCTTGTCGCCCCTGCCGCCGCCGCCGATCCGCCTGGAACATCTGCGGCTGCAGGGCCGGGCCTTTCCCCAGCAATAGGCGGCCGGAGTCTAAGCGCCGGCGACCAGATAGGCGGCCAGGGCCAGCACCACGACGACGAAGATCAGGATCGGGAGAATGCCGCTCGGCCGCTCGATGGTGCGGGTCACGGCCGGGCCGCCGGCCCGTTGCACGGTCACCGGGCTGTCGCGCATGCGCTGGATCACGGCGCCTGATGCAGCCCGCGACCGGGCGGGAGGCGTCCTCGTCGGCCGTGATATGGATCGGGCCTCCGCCCGCCGGGCCGCGACCTGGCGCATCACGGAGGTGAGCGCCGCCGCCGCATCGCCCGTCGCCGCCGGGCGGCGGGACCGGCCGCGCATCATGCCGAGTCCGACGAGCGCCATGATCGCCCCGACACCGCCGGCGATCATCTGGTTGCCCCAGATCGCCAGGGGATCGTTGAGCACGGCCTGGTCCTGCCGGTCGGGATCGATCAGGACGGCCACGCGCTGGCCCGGCTGCGGGGCCGTCGCGAGGCCGGTGTCGACGGCGGCGTAGATCGCGCGCAGCGTGCCCAGGCGCACCACGGTCTTCGCCGCGGCCAGCGCCGGCGTCGACCGGTCCCCGGCCCCGGGCGGCAGCACCACGCCCTGGAGCCAGACCGCATCCTGACGCCACTGCTCGCGATCCCACGCATCGGTGACCGCGCCGAACACCATGAACGCGCCGGCCACCAGCAGCAGCACGCCGATCAGCCTGTGGATCATCGGTCCCCACTGTCTTTCCACATCGCGGAAAAGCATACGCGCTCCGCCATGGGCGGCCTATCGCGTTCGGCGAGGGGGCGCACTATATTGCCGTATATGACGATCCAGCTGCCGACGCCCAAGATCGATCCATCGCCGTCTTCCAGCGCCCCGCTGGTAGATCCGTTCGGTCGCGCCATCAAGTATCTGCGCGTCTCGGTGACCGATCGCTGCGACTTCCGCTGCGTCTACTGCATGGCGGAGGAGATGACCTTCCTGCCGAAGGCGGAGCTGCTGACGCTGGAGGAGCTGGACCGGCTGTGCAGCGCCTTCGTGCGCTACGGCGTCGGCAAGCTGCGCCTGACTGGCGGCGAGCCGCTGGTGCGGCGCGACGTGATGACGCTGATCCGCAGCCTGTCGCGGCATCTCGGCACCGGCGCGCTGGAAGAGCTGACGCTGACCACCAATGGCAGCCAGCTGGCCCGGCATGCCGAGGACCTGGCCGCCTGCGGCGTGCGCCGGATCAATGTCAGCCTGGACACGCTGGACCCGGCCAAGTTCCTGGCCATCACCCGCTGGGGCAAGTTCGACAAGGTGATGGACGGCATCGCCGCCGCCAAGGCCGCCGGCATCAAGATCAAGATCAACGCCGTGGCGCTGAAGGGCGTCAATGACGACGAGTTCGATTCGCTGATCCGCTGGTGCGGCGAGAACGGCCACGACCTGACGCTGATCGAGGTCATGCCGATGGGCGACATCGGCGGCGAGGACCGGCTGGACCAGTACCTGCCGCTGTCGCAGGTGCGGGCCGACCTCGCCCGACGCTGGACGCTGACCGAGACCGACTACGCCACCGGCGGGCCGGCGCGCTATGTCCGGGTGGAGGAGACGGGCGGAAGGCTCGGCTTCATCACCCCGCTCACCCATAATTTCTGCGAAAGCTGCAACCGGGTGCGGCTGACCTGCACCGGCACCCTCTACATGTGCCTGGGCCAGGACGACGCCGCGGATCTGCGGACGCCGCTGCGCAGCGACCGGTCCGATGCCGCGCTGGAGGCCGCGATTCGCGAGGCCATCCTGCGCAAGCCCAAGGGGCACGACTTCTTCATCGACCGGCGCCACATGCAGCCCGCCGTGGCGCGGCACATGAGCGTGACCGGCGGCTGACTCACGACAGCGTCAGCATCAGGATCGTGCCCGACACCGCCGTGCCGGCCGTCACCACCGCGAAATGCAGGCCGCAGCGCGACAGCAGCACGGCGAGCGTCACGAACGTTCCCACCAAAGCCGGGACCATCATCCCCTACCTCCTTCTCGGCTTTTTTCGTCGATGACGCCGTCACTCTCTCCCTTCCACCGTGAAACGACCGTGAACGGCTCTTTCACAGGTGTTCACGGACGGGGTAGACCAGGGCTCCCCTTCGGCTACAGTCGCCGGCCATGACCTCCGCCTCCTCCGCCCCGGCCTCGCCCCGCATGGCGATTCTCGCCGCCGACACCGCCGAGGCCCTGGCGGCCCAGGCCCGGCTCGTCGCCCGTTGGGGGCAGCATTCCCCGGACCAGGCCGACGTGATCGTGGCCCTGGGCGGCGACGGCTTCCTGCTGGAGACGCTGCACCGCTGCGTCGAGCGGAAACGGCCGATCTACGGCATGAATTGCGGCTCGGTCGGCTTCCTGCTGAACGATTTCCAGGAAGAGGACCTGGGGGGCCGGGTGGCGGCGGCGCGCACCGTGATCCTGCACCCGCTGCGGATGCGGGCGACCACGGTCGACGGCACGGTGCACGAGGCGCTGGGCATCAACGAGGTGTCGGTGCTGCGCCAGACCCGGCAGACGGCGAAGCTGCGAATCACGGTTGACGGCATCGTGCGCATGCCGGAGCTGACCTGCGACGGGGCGATCGTGTCGACCCCGGCCGGCAGCACCGCCTACAACCTGTCGGCGCACGGCCCGATCATCCCGCTCGGCGCCGGCATCCTGGCGCTGACGCCGATCAGCGCGTTCCGGCCGCGGCGCTGGCGCGGCGCCCTGCTGCCGCACCGGGCGAAGATCGTGCTCGACATGCTGGAGCTGCCGAAGCGCCCGGTCAGCGCCGTCGCCGATTCGACCGAGGTGCGCGACGTCGCCCGGGTCGAGATCGCCGAGGACCGGACCGTGTCGCTGAATCTGCTGTTCGACCCCGGCAAGACGCTGGAGGAGAGAATCCTGAAGGAACAGTTCGAGCCGTAGAGGGCATCGCGAAACTCGCTCCGACGGCCATCTGACGCGGTTTTCAGCGCTTCCGGTGCTCACGGACTTGAACGTCCGCTGCGCGCCGGTTCTCGAAAACCACGCCAGCTGACTCGCCGGAGCGAGTTTCGCGACGCCCTCTGACCGCTGAAGTCGGCTGAGATTCCGCCACAAAGTTCCGGTGAAATAATCCGGCCGGCCCTGTGGCCGCTATGGCACACTGTGGCCGCGCCAAGAGGAACGGAAGCCCATCATGCCGATTTCCCCGTTCGCGATCGTCGTCCTGGCCATCCTGGTCCTGGCGATCCTGGTCATCTTCATGGGCGTCAAATCGGTGCCCCAGGGCCGCGAATGGACGGTGGAGCGGTTCGGCCGCTACACCCGCACCCTGCGCCCCGGCCTGAACCTGATCGTCCCCTTCGTCGACCAGATCGGCGCCAAGCTGTCGATGATGGAAACGGTGCTGGAGGTGCCGCAGCAGGAGATCATCACCAAGGACAACGCCATGGTGACGGTCGACGGCGTGATCTTCTACCAGGTGCTGGACGCGGCGAAGGCGGCCTATGAGGTCGGCAACCTCGAAACCGCGATCATCAACCTGACCATGACCAACATCCGCACGGTCATGGGCTCGATGGACCTGGACGAGCTGCTGTCCAACCGCGACCAGATCAATGCCCGGCTGATGAAGGTGGTGGACGACGCCACCGAACCCTGGGGCGTCAAGGTCACGCGCATCGAGATCCGCGACATCACCCCGCCGCGCGACCTGGTCGACAGCATGGGCCGGCAGATGAAGGCCGAGCGCGACCGCCGCGCCACCATCCTGGAGGCCGAAGGCACCCGGCAGGCGCAGATCCTGCGCGCCGAAGGCATGAAGCAGGCGGCGATCCTGGAGGCCGAGGGCCGGCGCGAGGCGGCCTTCCGCGATGCCGAGGCGCGCGAGCGCTCGGCCGAGGCCGAGGCCAAGGCCACCACGGCGGTCAGCGAAGCCATCGCGTCCGGCAGCGTCCAGGCGATCAACTACTTCGTCGCCACCAAATATGTCGATTCGCTGAAGGCGATCGCCAGTGCGCCGAACCAGAAGGTGCTGTTCATGCCGCTCGAGGCGTCGAACGTGATCGGCGCCATCGGCGGCATCGCCGAGATCGCGCGTGAGGCGTTCGGCCCCTCCGGCTCGAGGCCGGACGGCGGGGCGCCGCCGGCCGTCCCGCCGCGGCGGCCGCCCGCCGATCCCGGCGCCCCGGCGCCCGAGGGCGGCCCGTGGGGACCGAAGGCATGATGATCCAGGGCCCGGAATTCTGGTGGTGGTGGATCGCCGGCGTGGTGCTGCTGATCCTCGAGGTGATGGTGCCCGCCACCTTCTTCCTGTGGCTCGCCATCTCCGCCGGCATCGTCGGCCTCCTGTCCTGGCTGGTCCCGTCGATCGGCTGGGAGTTCCAGGTGCTGATCTTCGCCGTGCTGTCGGTGATCAGCGTCGTGGCCTGGCGTGCCTGGCTGAAGCCGCACACCGAGGCCAGCGACCAGCCGACGCTGAACCGCCGCGGCGAGCAGTATGTCGGCCGGGTGGTCACGCTGAGCGAGCCGATCGCCAACGGCGTCGGCCGCATCCGCATCGCCGACGCGACCTGGGGCGTGGAAGGCCCGGACCTGCCGGCCGGCACCCGCATCCGCATCGCCGCCGTGGTCGGCACCCGGTTCCGGGTCGAGCAGGATTACGGATAGCCGGCTGCCTCCACCATCCGGCGCAGGATCGGCGGCGGAGGGCTGGTCTAACGACGATCCGCTAGGCCGACTGAAGGTCTGGCGTTCGCGGAGAGATCTGCCAGACTGCGGAATGGGAGCCCCGTCCCATAGGTGGATAACAGCCGGACCGGGCCCGTGGGGTGGACGGAGGGTCGACCATGCCTCGGAACCAGGATGATTCTGCGTCGCCGCTTGCTCGCCTCGAGCGTGATTTGCAGGAACACGCCATCCGCCAGGTTCGTCTCGGCTGGGGGGACCAGCACGGCATCGTCCGCGGCAAGACCCTGACGACCGGGGAGTTCCTCAGCTCCGTCGAGACCGGCAAGGACTTCCCGAGCCTCACCATCTTCGACACGACCAACCATCCGATCCTCTACCCGTTCTCCGACAGCAACCATCTGGATCTGCCGGGGATATCGGGGCTGCCGGACGTGGTGCTGCTGCCGGATCCCTCGACCTACCGCAGGCTGCCCTGGCTGGAAGGCACCGCCTGGGTTCTAGGCGACATGCATCTGCAGGACGGCCAGCCCGACCCCCTGTGCACCCGCCAGTTCCTCAAGCGTCAGATCGCGCGGCTGAACCAGGCCGGCTTCGAGCCGATCATCGGCCTGGAGGTCGAGTTCCACATCTTCAGGCTGGTCGACGCCCGCCTCGGTGCGGAGCAGTCCGGCAACCCTCCCGCCCCTCCCGCGGTGGCGAATCTCGCGCATGGCTACCAGTACATGTCTGAGAACCGCACCGACGAGCTGGAGGACGTGCTGGCGGCGATCCGCTCCGCCATGCTCGACATGGGGCTGCCGCTCGCCGGCCTCGACGCGGAATGGGGCCCTGGACAGTGCGAGATCACCTTCCAGCCGATGCCGGCGCTCGCCGCGGCGGACGCGATGCTGCTGCTGCGGGGTGCGGTCAAGCAGCTCTGCCGCCGCCGCGGCTGCCACGCCACCTTCATGACCCTTCCGAAGATCCCGAACGCTCTGGCGAGCGGCTGGCACCTGCACCAGTCGCTCCAGGACATCCGGACCGGCGCCAACGCATTCGCCGGTGACGGCGGGCCAGCGCCGCTGTCCGAAACCGGCATGCGCTATCTCGCGGGGCTGCTGTCCCATGCCGCCGGGACCTCGGTCCTGACCACGCCCACGATCAACGGATACAAGCGCTATCGGCCCGACAGCCTCGCGCCATGCCACGCCAATTGGGGGCATGAGAACCGCGGCACCATGCTGCGCATCGTCGGCGCGCGGCAAAGCGGCCAGATCCATATCGAGAACCGGGTCGGCGAGCCCTGCGCCAACCCCTATCTCTACATCGCCTCGCAGCTCATCGCCGGGCTCGACGGCATCGAACGGCGGCTCGATGCCGGCCTGCCGGCGAGCGCGGGCTACCAGGGCGGGCAGCCCCGCCTGCCCCGCAGCCTGATGGAGGCGATCGATGCGTTCCGGCGGGACGATCTGCTGCAGGCCGCGCTCGGCCGGCATCTGAGCACCTATCTCGTCGCGCTGAAGGAGTTCGAGGTCGCCCGCTTCCTCGCGAGCGTCACCGACTGGGAGCACCAGGAATACTTCGAGATCTACTGAGAGTCGGGCGGCCCGGCCTGGACGAAGCCGGACCGCTGGAGGGTTGGACGAACCAGGGAACCCCAGAGAGCAAGCGCCAGGACGGCGAACAGCGCCATGGCCAGCGGCATGCTAGCCGCCCCCAGAGAACCGAAGAGGAGCGAGACGAGGGCGCTGGCCGCGGTTCCGGCGAGGATCTCCAGGCATCCGAGGACGCCCGAGGCGGCTCCCGCCCGACCATCCATCGGTTCCAACGCGGCCTGAACGATGCTCGGCATGACCAGGCCACGGCAGAACAGGGCCAGCACGAGGCTCGGCATCATCGTCGCGACGCTGGCAAGCCCGGCGATCGACAGCACCACCAGGAGGACCGCATTGGCCGCGGACAGGCTAAGGCCCAGATCGAGGATCGCGCCGGCGCCGACCCCGCGCCGGCCGAGCGGCCCGTTGATCCAGGCCCCGATCATGCCCCCGAACGCGGCGCAGGCGAACAGGAGGCTGAAGGTGGACGGGCCGACATCGAAGCCCGTCATCAGGACGAGCGACGAACCGGCCACGAAGGTGAACATGGCGCCGAAGCTCAGGGCGTCGACCAGCACGCGTGCGACGAAGGCGCGGTTGGCCAGGACCGGGACGTAGAGGCCGACGATGCCCACGCGGTCCGATGCCCGGCGCGGCGCCTTGGATTCATCGAGACAGAACCAGGTGATCAGGGCCAGTGCGGAACCGATGACGACAAGCGCGCCGAAGATCCAGCGCCATCCGAAGGAGGCCAGGACCCAGCTGCCCAGGGTCGGAGCGACCAGGGGGACCAGGCCGAAGAGGAGATTCACGAAAGCGAGCTTCGCCCGGGCCCGGGCACCGTCGAAGAGATCGCGGATGATGGCGAAGGCAATGGCCACGCCGGCTGCCGCCCCGATGCCGCTCAACAGGCGCCACACGATCAGCGTGGTCGCGCCCGGCGCCAGCATGCAGGCCAGGGCCGAGAGGACGAACAGCCCGATGCCGGCGAACAGGCTCGGTCGCCGGCCCAGCCGGTCGGACAGGGGCCCGAAGACCAGCTGGCCGACAGCGAGCCCGGCCATGAAGGCGGCAATCGTAAAGCCGATCTGGGACGGAGACGCGGCGAGGTCCCGCCCGATCGCCGGAAAGGCCGGCAACGCGGCGTCGATCGCCCAGGAGGGCAATGCCGCAACCCCTCCCAGCAGGAGGGTCAACATCGGCGAGTCGGGTCTCAGTCGCATCGCTCGGCCGAACCGGACGGAGTGACGTCGAAGCAAGAAAAGATCGATCGAATGGAACAAGATTACCCAACACGCAGGCAACCGCAATGCCTGTCCGCAGGGCAGTACCCTCCGGCAGGCGTCCAGTCCGGGTGATGATCATGAAAGGCGGAGGACAGTCCCTTGACCAGCGCGCCCTATGACGCGATCGCACGCCGCTACGACAGCGCCATCGGCGACCGCACCGCGGATCGGCACTATCTGGCAGAGATCCTGGACCGCAACGGCACCATGCAGGGCGATCTGCTCGAGCTCGCCTGCGGCACTGGCGAGATGCTCCTCTCGTTTCGAGAGAATTTCCGCCTGACCGGCCTCGACAGGTCGGCGGCGATGATCGACGAGGCCCGCAGGAAGCTGCCTGACGCGACACTTATCCAGGCCGATATGAGGTCCTTCGAGACCGGCCGATCCTACGACGTCATCCTGCTGCTCTTCAACTCGCTGAACCAGGTCCCGGAGGCCGATGACTGGGATCTCGTCTTCCGGCGGGCCGCGCAGCACCTGCGGCCGAACGGGCTCTTCGTGCTCGAGCTCAACATGCCGGCCAAGCTGGAGCGGCTGGCCGGCGCCCCGGCGCGCTATCACACGAGCGGCCGGGACCACTACATCATGGAGGTCGCGCGGCGCGATCGCCCCGGACCGATCGCCGTCGACATGCACATCCGCATCTTCACGCCGGCCTCGCCGGACCACTACGAGCTCCTGGCCGAGACCATCCACGAGATCGCGCTGGAGGAGGACACGGTCCGTGACAAGCTGGCCGGCTGTTTCGAACGGATCGAAGTCCGGGACAGGCAGGCCGGCTCCGATCCGGCCGGTCCCCGGACCGAAGTCGCCGTCTTCACCTGCCGCGGGCGGGGCTGAGCGTCAGACGCCCCGCAGCGCCTCGTCGATCGCGGCGATCTGCGGCAGGCCGCCGGGGATCAGGTGGATCAGGGCATTGAAGGCATGGACCATGCCCGGCGCCATGACATAGGTCACCGGCACCTTCGCCTCCTTCAGCATCCGGGCATAGACCCGCGCCTCGTCGCGCAGCGGGTCGCATTCCGCCGCCAGCACGAAGGTCTTCGGCAGCCGCGGCGGCACCGGATGCAGGATCGGCGACGC
The DNA here is from genome assembly GCF_002195995.1 of Inquilinus limosus. Lineage (GTDB taxonomy): Bacteria > Pseudomonadota > Alphaproteobacteria > DSM-16000 > Inquilinaceae > Inquilinus > Inquilinus limosus_C. The sequence continues at coordinate 24,194 of NZ_NHON01000041.1, read as the reverse complement.
CAGCGGATGGTCCGGCGCCTCGTCCGGGCCGAGATAGCATTGCCGGAACCATTCCAGGTCGACACGGTCCAGCCCGTAGCCGTCGCCGTAATCCAGCACCGAATGCTGGCTCATGGTCAGGTCGAGCCAGGGGCACAGCAGATAGGTCAGGGCGATGCGCGGCCCGTTCTCGGTCGCCGCCAACCGGCTGATCGCGGCGGCCAGGCCGGCGCCGGCGCTGGTGCCGCCGACCATCAGCCGGCGCGGGTCGCCGCCGAAGGACGCGGCGTGATGCGCGGCCCAGAGCAGCGCGTCATAGGCGTCGTCGATCGCCGCCGGGAACGGATGGTCGGGGCCGAGGCGGTAGCTGGCCGAGATCACCAGCGCCGGGGTGTTGGCCGCGATCCGCCTGGCCTCGTCCTCGCTCTCCTCGATGCCGCCCAGCACATAGCCGCCGCCATGGAAGTACAGCGCCACCGGCAGCGGGCGCGTCCCCGCCCCCTTCGGCCGCAGGATGCGCACCCGGCGCGGCCCGGCCCGGCCCTCGATCTCGTAGTCCTCGACGAGATCCATCTCCGGCAGCTTCGGCATCCGCGACAGCTTCAGCTCGCTGAACACCGCCTTGGCGCGGTCCGCCCCGATATCGGCCCAGGACTGGATGCTCGTCTTTTCCCGCCAGCGCTCCACCGCTTCCAGATACGCCTCGCAGTCGGGATGCAGGATCATCAAGAACTCCGGATCGACGGGACGGTGCTCGGTGCCCGGCCGAAACGCTCGGCGCGCGACCATCGTTCCGATGACGTCATCGAGCTGTCATCGTCCCGATGACGGGCGCCCACAGCACGTCATCGATATGGTCCGCCCCGGTCGCCAGCATCACCAGGCGATCGAAGCCTAGCGCGATCCCGCTGCAATCGGGAAGGCCGCCGCCACGGTCCGGATCGAGCGCCGCCAGGAAGTCCTCGTCGATCGGGTAGCGCACGCCGTAAAGCTGCTGCTTCAGCTCCATGTCGGCCTCGAACCGGGCCTGCTGCGCCGCCGCGTCGGTCAGCTCGCCGAAGGCGTTCGCCAGCTCCAGCCCGGCGACATAGAGCTCGAACCGCTCCGCCGTGCGCGGATCGGCCGGATTCGGCCGCGACAGCGCCGCCATCGACACCGGGTACTCGATCAGCACGCAGGGGGCGCCGAGGCCCAGCTTGGGCTCGATCCGCTCCAGGAACACGCGAAAGAACAGGTCGTCCCAGCGGTCGCCGTCGCGCGCCGGGATGCCGACCGCCGTGGTCGCGGCGTTCAGCAGGGCCAGGTCGGGGTTCAGCGGATCCGGCGTGGTCGCCAGCAAGTCGATGCCGGCGAACTCCAGGAACGCCTGCTGCACCGTCAGCACCCGCCATTCGCCGAAGGGGTCGCACTCCTGCCCCCGCCAGCTCAGCTTGTCCCGTCCCGCAGCACGGGCCGCCGCCTGGAACAGGGCCTGGCAGTCGTCGATCAGCGTCCGGTAGCCCTCCCCGGCCCGATACCACTCGATCATCGAGAATTCGGGATGATGGGTGGCGCTGCGCTCGGCGTTGCGGAAGACGTGGCTCAGCTGGAAGATCCGCTCCAGCCCGGCCGCGAGCAGCTTCTTCATCGCGAATTCGGGGCTGGTGTGCAGGTACAGGCGCTGCGCGTCGTCCGGATGCGGCCCGCGCAGCTCGGTCGCGAAGGCGACCAGATGCGGCTCCAGCCCCGGCGAGACCTGCAGCGCCGGGGTGTCGACCTCGAGGAAGCCGCGCCCGGCGAAGACCTGCCGCACCGCGGCGGTGATCCGCGCCCGCGCCTCCAGGTAAGGCCGCTTGCGGGCATAGACGCCGCTCTGCCACCAGCGGCCGCGCAAGCCCCGAATGCCCGGTTCCGTGCTCATGATCCCGTCCGATCCTGTCATGCCGCTTCGATAGCAGGTCGCCGGGCGCGGCGCAGCGTTGCTGTCATCGTACCGACTCGACGTTGCCCTTGGCGGGACTTGCTGCTAGGGTCCGCGCCCATCGCGCCACCCTGTCGTGCCGCCCCGGCGCGCCAGCGGGGCGCGAAACGCATTTATCTGCAGAAGATCCGCCATGAAGGTCAACGCCATCACGATCCGGCCCGGCAACGTCCTCGAATACGAGGGCAAGCTGATGCTGGTGACCAAGATCGAGATCATTCAGCCGGGCAAGGGCAACGCCGTCATCCAGGTCGAGATGCGCGACGCCCGCACCGGCACCAAGACGCAGCAGCGCTTCCGCACCCAGGAGACGGTCGAGCGCGCCCGCCTGGACGAGCACGAGATGCAGTTCCTGTACCAGGAAGGCGATCACTTCACCTTCATGGACAATGAGAGCTTCGAGCAGACCCAGGTGCCGGTCGACGTGGTCGGCGAGCCGGCGCGCTTCCTGCAGGAAGGCATGGTCTGCACCGTGACCATGTATGAGGGCTCGGCCCTGTCGGTCGAGCTGCCGCAGACCGTCACCATGCTGATCACCCAGGCCGACCCGGTGGTGAAGGGGCAGACCGCCTCCTCCTCCTACAAGCCGGCGGTGCTGGAGAACGGCGTGCGCGTCATGGTCCCGCCGCACATCTCCTCGGAGACCCGGATCGTCATCAACACGGCCGACGGCACCTATCTCGAGCGCGCGAAGGACTGATCTTCTCTTATGGCCGGACGTTCCCCCCTCATCACCGTCATGATCCGCGCGGCCCAGAAGGCCGGGCGCGGCCTCGTCCGCGATTTCGGCGAGGTCGAGAACCTGCAGGTCAGCCGCAAGGGCCCCGCCGACTTCGTGTCGGCCGCGGACCTCAAGGCCGAGGCGACCCTGCGCGACGAGCTGACGCGCGCCCGCCCGCGCTTCGGCTGGCTGATGGAAGAAGGCGGCGTGATCGAGGGTGAGGACAAGGACCGCCGCTGGGTCGTCGACCCGCTCGACGGCACCACCAACTTCCTGCACGGCATCCCGCATTTCGCGATCTCGATCGCGCTGGAGCAGGAAGGCGTGCCGGTGGCCGGGGTGATCTTCAACCCGGTGACCGACGAGCTGTACTGGGCCGAGAAGGGTGCCGGCGCCTTCCTCAACGACCGGCGCCTGCGCGTCTCCAGCCGCAAGAACCTGCCGGATGCGCTGATCGGCACCGGCATGCCCTTCATGGGCCGCGGCGACAGCCTCGCCTATCAGCGCGAGTTGCAGATGATCATGCCGCATGTCGCCGGCATCCGCCGGATGGGCGCGGCGTCGCTCGACCTCGCCTATGTCGCCGCCGGTCGCTTCGACGGCTTCTGGGAGACCGGGCTGAACCCCTGGGACATCGCCGCCGGCATCGTCCTGGTGCAGGAGGCGGGCGGCTTCGTCACCGATGTCGACGGCAAGAGCCCTGCCCTGAACGCCAACACCGCGGTGGCCGGCAACGTGCTGATCCACAAGACCCTGGCCCTGGCCATCACCAAGGCCCGCGCCCCGCGCGCGCCGAAGACGGCTGCGGCGTCCTGATCTAGGATATCCGTCGTAAGGCTGCCTTCCTTCGACGGATAGGCCTGTCCTGACGCTGCTTGGCGATTGTTTCGCCCTCCTCCGCTAGGCTATGGTCCGCGCCGTCGCATGCGGGTGTATGATCCATGGTCCGTAGCGTTATGAGGTTCGGCTTGGCCAATCGTCAGCAGACCGGCCAGCGGGCATGGGCCCGCGCGGCGGTCCTGGTGCTTCCTGCCGCCCTGGTCCTGGGGACGGCGATCGCGAGGGCGGAGGATCCGCTCGCCGGGGGCGACCTGTCGCTCGACACCCGGCTCCTGACCCGCGGCGAGGCCGCGCGTCCGGCACCGCTGCCGGTGCCGACCTCCGCCGGCCCGGTCACCGGCCCGATCCCGTTCCTGGAGCCGTCGTACCAGCCGGCGGCCATCCCGTCCCTGCCCGGCCTGGTCGACGAGCCGGCGCCGGCTTATGACGCCGACGTGATGGTGAAGGGCACCGGCTTCGCCGACCCGAACGTCAAGGTCAAGGCCATGCCGGGGATGAACCCCAACGACATGGTCGGCCTCCTGGTCGGAGACGGCTTCCGGATCCGCTTCACCCCCGGCGCCGAGGAGATCGGCACCGAGGCCGGCGACCTGCTGTCCGGCCTGGTCGAGAAGCTGGCCGCCGACGGCGGCAGCCAGATCGAGATCCGCGCCTATGCCGGGGCCAAGCCGGACCCGGCCAATGCCCGCCGCGTCTCGCTCAGCCGCGCGCTCAACATCCGCTCCTTCCTGATCGACCGCGGCATCGACAGCAAGCGCATCGCCCTGCGCGCGCTCGGCAACACCTCGCCGCCGGACCAGCCCGCGGACCGGGTCGACCTCCGGATCCAGTAGAAAGCCTCCTGATGTCGATGACCGCCCTGGCATCCCGCCCGTCCTCGATGCGCCCGGCGATGTCCAGCCCAAGGCGGTATGTCGTCCGGATGACGGCCTTCGTCATCATCGTCGCCATCGTCGCGGCCCTGCTGGCGCCCGGCGTGTCCTCGGCCTTCATGTCCAACCCGGCGCTGAACGGCGTCATCCTGGCCGCCACGCTGTTCGGCATCGTCTTCTGCTTCCGGGCGGTGCTGAACCTGGAGCCCGACATCCGCTGGATCGAGGCCCATCTGGCGCAGCGCGTCAATGGCGGGCGGATGGCGGCGGTGCAGCCGCGCCTGCTGGCCCCGGTGGCCCGGGTGATCGCCGAGCAGCAGGGCGAGCTCAGCCTCTCGCCTCTCGCCATGCGCTCGCTGCTCGACGCCATCGGCGCCCGGCTCAGCGAAAGCCGCGAGATCTCGCGCTACCTGATCGGACTGCTGATCTTCCTCGGCCTGCTCGGCACCTTCTGGGGCCTCCTGGAGACCGTGCGCTCGGCCAGCGGCGTGATCGCCGGGCTGAACATGGAATCGGCCGACCCCAGCGCCGCCTTCGCCACGCTGAAGCACGGGCTGGAGGCGCCGCTGCAGGGCATGGGCACCGCCTTCAGCGCCTCGCTGTTCGGCCTCGCCGGCTCGCTCTCGCTCGGCTTCCTCGAGCTGCAGGCGAGCCAGGCGCAGAACCGCTTCTATAATGAACTGGAGGACTGGCTCTCGGCCAACACCCGCCTCTCCGGCGGCCCGCAGGGAAGCGGCCTGCAGGTGGAGGCCGGCGAGCCGGTGTTCCCCGCCTATATCGAATCGGTGGTGGCGCAGACCGCCGAGAATCTCGACGCCCTGCGCCGCCTGACGGTGCAGGCGGAGGAGGATCGCCGGGGCCAGGGCGGCGCGCTGGGCGCCGTCGCCACCCAGCTGGCGGCGATCGACGACCACCTGCAGGGCCAGCAGGCGCTGATGGCCCGGCTGGCGGAGGGCGAGCAGGCCACCGCCGCGGTACTGACCCGCCTCGCCACCGCGCTCGAATCCGACCGCTTCGGCATGGACGAGCCGACCCGCCAGCACATCCGCAGCCTCGACACGACAATGCGCCGGATGATCGAGGAGATGTCGACCGGCCGGATCCAGCTCTCCGGCGAGATCCGCGGCGAGATCAAGCTGCTGGCCCGCACCATCGCCGCGCTGGCGGAAGGCCCCGAGGCCCGCTGATCCATGGCGATGCGCGGCCGTTACTCTTTCGGTGAGCGGCGCCAGGTCGATGTCTGGCCCGGCTGGGTCGACGCGCTGTCGTCCCTGCTGATGGTCGTCATCTTCCTGCTGATGGTGTTCCTGGCCTCGCAATTCTACCTGTCGACCGTGGTCAGCGGCCGGGACGAGACCGTCGGCCGGCTGAACCGCCAGGTCTCCGAGCTGACCGACCGGCTGGCGCTGGAGCAGGAGAGCGGGCGCGACCTGAAGACCCGGATCGACCGGCTGTCGTCCGACCTGGAGGGCAGCGCCAAGGAACGCACCGATCTCGGCAGCCGCCTCACCGCCCTGCAGCAGGACCGCGACGCCATCGACCGGCAGCTGCGCACCGCCCTGGCCCAGATCCAGACCCTGACCGGCGGCACCACCGACCGCGACGCGCAGCTCAAGGAAGCGGCGCGCGTGATCCAGGACAACCAGTCGACGATCGACCGGCAGCGGCATGAGCTGGCGCAGCTGCAATCCGATCTGGCGACCCTGCGCACCGGCACCCAGGACCGTGACCTGACCGCAAGCCAGCTTTCGAGCTCGCTGGAGGCCAGCCGCAAGGAGGCCTCGGACCTCGGCGCCGAGCTCGACCGCACCCGGTCCGAGCGGGACCAGGCGCAGCAGGACGTCAAGGCCGGGCAGGACCGCGCCCAGGCGCTGCAGGCGCAGGTCGCCGCGGCGCAGCAGGATGTGAAGGCGGGAGAGGACCGGGCCCAGGCGCTGGAGACGCAGGTCGCCGCCTCGCAGAAGGACGTGCAGGACCTGACCGCCCGGGTCGAGCAGCTCAACAGCCGCATCGCCGAGCTCAGCGGCACGCTCGACCGCGCCACCGCGGCGCTGGCGACCGAGAAGTCGGCCGGCGAGACCGAGCGCAGCCGCGGCGAGCAGCTGGCGGCCGAGGCCGCGGCGCTGCGCCAGCAGCTGTCGCAGATCGAATCGACGCTGCGCGATTCCGAGGCGACGGTCAGCACCAAGGACCTGGAGATCGCCAACCTCAACTCGCGGCTCAACCAGGCGCTGGTGCGGCGGGTGGACGAGCTCAGCCGCTCGCGCTCGGTCTTCTTCGGGCGCCTGCGCGACGTGCTGGGCGACCGGCAGGATGTCCGGGTCGTCGGCGACCGCTTCGTGTTCCAGTCCGAGGTGCTGTTCCCGGTCGGCTCGGCCGATCTGCAGCCGGGCGGCGAGGAGCAGCTGGCCGCCTTCGCCGCCACGCTGAAGCGAATCGCGGCCCAGTTCCCGCCCGATGTCGACTGGCTGCTGCGCATCGACGGCCACACCGACCGGCAGCCGATCACCGGCGGCCCCTTCGCCAGCAACTGGCAGCTGTCGACCGCCCGCGCGCTGTCGGTGCTGAACTTCCTGGCGACCCAGGGCATTCCGCCGCAGCGCATGGCGGCGGCCGGTTTCGGCGAGTGGCAGCCGCTCGACACGGGCAGCACGCCCGATGCCTATCGCCGCAACCGCCGCATCGAGCTGCGCCTCGACCAGCGCGGCGACAGCGGCCCGGACACGTCCGCCACGGCACAGTGAGCCGGCGGAAAAGCGTTGCGTCGGGTTTCGCGCGCCCGTAATCATCCCCGACCCCGGGGCCGCAGTCCCGGCAGGAATGAAGGGTGCAGAATGAAGAAGCTCCTGACCGGTGTCGCGGCGGCTGCTGTCTTGCTTGGATCCGTGCAGGCGGCGCAGGCCGCTTCGGTGCCCATCTGGATCGGCATCGGCTCGGCCGCGATCCTCGCCGCCGGCATCCTCGGCGAGACTTCGGATATCGGCGACATCCGGGTCGGCAACAGCACCGGCGACCTGCCGCTGTCGCTGACGCTCGGGGCCGGCTACTACAACATCCTGAACGACAAGGGCGAGCCCGGCCACGAGGACCGCGACAAGGGCGGCGCCGGCATCGGCCGGGTGGAACTGCGCTTCAACCAGGAGTTCCTGCGGATCCGGCCCTTCATCGGCGTCGAGGCCAACACGGACTCGGCCACCTATGTCTATGGCGGCGGCATGTTCGACGTCCGCTTCGGCGAGCACTTCATCCTGTCGCCGAACGCCGCGCTCGGCGCCTATTTCAACGGCGATGGCCGTGACATGGGCTCCACCCTCGAATTCCGCACCGGCGTCGAGGCGGCGTGGGAGTTCGACAACAAGATGCGGATCGGCGCCGCCTTCCACCACATCTCCAATGCCGGCATCGGCGACGTGAATCCCGGCGTCGAGACGCTGACGCTGAACTTCTCGATCCCACTGAACTGAGCGGCGGAACGCAGCCTGCCCGGCCGGAGTCGGGCAGGCCTGAATTCCCATATAGACCAGCGGCTTGGCGGCCGATCCGCCACGGTCGCCGGCCGCGTCCGGACCGACACGGAAGCTTCACATAAGGGGTATAGGCTCCGGCGCGCCACGACTCCCGTGGAACCGAGAGGTCCTCCCATGTCGATCAAGACCCTGGCGATCGCGGCCAGCGCGTTCGCCCTGCTCGGCGCCGGCCCGGCCGTTGCCGCCGAAGTCGTCACCATCTACAGCGCCGACGGGCTGCATGACGGCACGCCGAGCTGGTATGGCGAGCAGTTCGACGCCTTCACCAAGGCCACCGGCATCAAGGTGCAGTACATCGAGGCCGGCTCCGGCGTCGTGGTCGACCGCATCGCCAAGGAGAAGTCGAACCCGCAGGCCGACGTCCTGGTCACGCTGCCGCCCTTCATCCAGAACGCTGCCGCCACCGGCCTGCTCGAGCCTTACGCCGCCGCCGGCTCCGACCAGATCCCGGCCGCGGAGAAGGGGGACCTGTACCTGCCGCTGGTGAACAACTATCTGAGCTTCATCTACAACGGCGCGACCCTGGCCGACGCGCCGAAGACCTTCGACGACCTGCTGGACGCCAGGTTCAAGGGCAAGATCCAGTACTCGACCCCCGGCCAGGCCGGCGACGGCACCGCCGTGATGATCCAGGCGATCCATGCCTATGGCGGCAAGGACGCGGCCTTCGCCTATCTGCAGAAGCTGCAGGACAACAATGTCGGCCCGTCCTCCTCGACTGGCAAGCTGACCGCGCTGGTCAACAAGGGCGAGTTGTTCGTCGCCAATGGCGACCTGCAGATGAACATGTCGCAGATGGCCGACAACCCGAACATCCGGGTGTTCTGGCCGGCCGGCAAGGACGGCAAGCGGTCGACCTTCGCCCTGCCCTACTACGTCGCCCTCGTCCACGGCGCCCCGAACAGCGCCAACGGCAGGAAGCTGATCGACTTCCTGCTGAGCCGCGAGGCGCAGGAGAAGGTCAGCGCCGTGGCCATTGGCCTGCCGGTGCGGCAGGATGTGAAGCCGACCGACGAGAACTACAGGAAGATCGAGCAGGCGATGCAGGGCGTCGAGATCTGGACGCCCGACTGGGCCGCGGTGCTGAAGGACCTGCAGGCCGACGTGGCCCGCTGGCACGAGGTCACCGGCAGTTGACATCAGTCCCCTCCACCATGGCCGACGGCGCACAGGACGCGCCGTCGGTCCGGGCGGCGGCCACGGCCGCGGGCGCCGGCAACAGCATCAGCTTCGACGCGGTGACCGTCGCCTATCGCGGCACCGTGGTGCTGGACCATTTGACGCTGGAGGTGCGGCCGGGCGAGATCCTGGCGCTGATCGGCCCGTCCGGATCGGGCAAGACCACGGCACTGCGGGCCGTCGCCGGCTTCGTCCGCCCGACCTCCGGCCGGATCCGCATCGGCGATGCCGACGTCACCGATCTGCCGCCCTACAGCCGCGGCATCGGCATGGTGGTGCAGAACTACGCGCTGTTCCCGCATATGCGGGTGACCGAGAACGTGTCCTTCGGGCTGCGGGCGCAGGGCGCCTCGCGCGACCTGATCGCGCAGCGGGTGGCCGAGTGCCTGCGCATCGTCGGCATGAGCGCCTATGCCCAGCGCTATCCGCGCGAGCTGAGCGGCGGCCAGCAGCAGCGCGTGGCCATCGCCCGCGCCTTGGCGATCCAGCCCCGCGTCCTGCTGCTGGACGAGCCGCTGTCGGCGCTCGACGCGCAGATCCGCCGGTCGATGGTCGAGGAGCTGGCGCGGCTGCACCGCGACCTGCCGGACCTGACCGTGCTCTATGTCACCCATGACCAGAGCGAGGCGCTGACCCTGGCCGACAGCATCGCGGTGATGCGCGACGGCCGGCTGCATGCGCATGGCGCGACCGGGCCGCTGTACCGCACCCCGCCAAACCGCTTCGCCGCGGAATTCCTGGGCCGCGCCAACCTGCTGCCGGTGACGATCGAGGAGGGCGGCTACGCCCGGCCGACGGCGCAGGTGCGGATCGGCGGCCATGTTCTGTCCGCCACCCCGAACCGGTCCCTGGACAGGGGCACGCGGGCGCTGCTGTGCGTCCGCCCGCACGCGCTGTCGCTGGCGCCGCGGCCGGAGTGCGACAACACCGTCCCGGCCACGGTGCGCGAGGTGCAGTGGCAGGGCGAGCAGCACGTCATCACGGCCGACATCGCCGGCACGGTGATCCGCGTGGTCTCGGCGCCGCTGCGTGAGACGCCGGAGATCGGCGGCACGCTGGCGCTGCACTTCGCCGCGGCCGATGCCAGCCTGCTGCCCGAGGACGAGCGGCGGTGACGGTCGCCTCGGACCGCACCGCACCGGCGCTGCCCGGCGCCAAGGCGCTGTGGGCGGTGCCGCCGCTGCTGCTGGTCGCATTGCTGTTCGCCTATCCTTTGGCCCTGATCCTGCGCCAGGCGCTGGTGGGCGACGGCGACGCGGCCAGCCTGGCCAACTTCACCCAGGTGATCGGCACCCGCGCCTTCCACAACGCGCTGCTGAACACCATCGAGATCGCGGTCGCCGCCACCGCCGGCTGCCTGCTGGCGGGGCTGGCCCTGGCGCTGCTGCTGTCCTTCGTGCCCTTCCCGGGCAGCGGGCTGGTGGCCCGGCTGATCGACACCGTCATCGCCCTGCCGACCTTCCTGGTGACGCTGGCCTTCACCTTCCTCTACGGCTCCGCCGGCATGCTGAATGCCGGGCTGGTCGAGACCTTCGGCCTGGCCACGCCGCCGGTCGACTTCCTGTACTCGCCCTGGGGCGTGATCCTGGCGGAGGTGACGGTCTACACCCCCTTCGTCATGCGCCCGCTGATGGCCGCCTTCTCGCTGGTCGACCGGGCGCAGATCGAGGTCGCCAGCAGCCTGGGCGCCCGGCCGGCGCGGATCGTCCGCCAGGTGATCCTGCCCGCCGCCCTGCCGGCGCTGCTGGCCGGCGGCAGCCTGTGCCTGCTGCTGACGGTGAACGAGTTCGGCATCGTCCTGTTCATCGGCGCCAAGGGCGTCATCACCCTGCCGCTGCTGATCTACGACAAGGCGATCCAGGAGTTCGACTACACCACCGCCTGCGTCATCGCCGTGGTCAATGTCGTGCTGTCGCTGGGCCTGTTCACGCTGTACCGGGTGGTGATCGGGCGGTTGGGAGGGCGGCATGCTGCTGTGGTCTGACCGCGGGCGCGCGGCGGCCTGGGCGGTCACCGCCGTGATCGTCGGCGTGCTCTACGTCGCGCCGCTGGCGGTGATCCTGATGGCCGCCTTCTCCAGCCAGTGGAACGGCGTGCTGCCCAGCCACCCGACCCTGCGGCACGTCGCCGACGCCGTCTCCGGCCCCTCGGCGGAGCAGATCTGGGCCAGCCTGGTCACCGGCGCCGTCGCCAGCCTGATCGCGCTGGCGGCCGGCACCTGGGCGGCGCTGGCGCTGCGGCCGCTGGCCGGCCGGCTGCGCCGCATCCTGGACCTGGCGTTCTTCCTGCCCAGCGCCGTGCCCTCGGTCTCGGTCGGCCTCGGCGTGCTGGTCGCCTACAGCCAGCCGCCGCTGCTGCTGAACGGCACGGTGGCGATCGTGCTGGTGGTGCATCTGGTGCTGATCTCGGCCTTCGCCTTCGGCAACGTCTCGGCCGGGCTGGCCCGGCTGGCGCCGGAGTTCGAGCAGGTGGCGGAGAGCCTGGGCGCGCGGCCCGGCTTCCGGCTGCGCCATGTCACCCTGCCGCTGCTGACGCCCTATCTGCTGGCCGCCTTCAGCCTGTCCTTCGCCCTGTCGATGGGCGAGCTGGGGGCGACGGTGATGGTCTATCCGCCGGGCTGGGTGACCCTGCCGGTCGGCATCTTCGCCCTGACCGATCGCGGCGACGTGTTCCAGGGCGCCGCCCTGACCGTGGTGCTGATCCTGGTGACGCTGGCGGTGCTGGGCGCGATGTCGCTGGTGCCGAAACGGGCAACGGCCGAGCGGTAGCGGACGGCAGAGCGGCAGGGGGCCGCTCACAACTCCTAACGGGCGGCGCGGCGCGATCTCTGCTGGGATGCGCCGCACCGAATCGTCGCCCGTATGGAGTCCCCGATGAAACCCGCTTGCACCGCCCTGCTCGGGGCCGCCCTGGCCTGCACCGTCTTCGGCGCGGTCGCGCTGGCCGCCCAGGCCGGCGGCGCCGACACGCCCGCCAACGCCTCGCCGATCTACGGGGTCACGATCCCGGAGGGCTACCGGCAGTGGCAGTTCATCGCCCCGGCGCATGAGACCGACCCGCTGAACGAGCTGCGCGTCGTGGTCGGCAACCCGACGGCGATCAAGGCCTACCAAGCCGGCACCCTGCCCTTCCCCGATGGCACCATCCTGGTGAAGCTGGCCTGGAAGCATGTCCAGTCGACCGAGTTCGCGCCGGCCTATGTCCCCGGCGCCGCGACCACGGTGCAGGTCATGGTCAAGGATTCGAAGCGCTATGCCGACACCGGCGGCTGGGGCTTCGGCCGCTTCATCGACGGCAAGCCGGTCGACCAGGCCCAGCACGAGACCTGCTGGGGCTGCCATGAGGCCAATGTGAAGGACCATGACTACGTCTTCACGCGGTTCGCTCCTTGAACGGCATCCCTCGCCGTCATTGCGAGGAGGCGAAGCCGACGAAGCAATCCAGGGGCCGGTGCGCACCGGCCCCTGGATTGCCTCGCTGCGCTCGCAATGACGGTGTTTGAATTCTGAAACGGCCTCGCAAGCGGGAGAGGCAACCTGTCAGCTCTACCGCCGGCCATGCCCGACATTGCCGATGCTCATGGCCAGGATCCGGCTGATCTCGGTCAGGTCGCGGCCGGACTCCTCGGACCAGCGGTTGAAGGCCTGCTGCATCGCCTTGAAGTCGCCCTTGCCGCCGGGCGGCTTCGTCAGCACGCCTTCGCGGATCAGCGCCGCCACGACGTCGCCGGTCGGGATGAAGGCCGGCTTGCCGATGCCGCGCAGGAACCGCATGCCGGTGTCGCCACCCAGGCGGTTGCCGCGCTTCTTCAGCACCTCCAGCAGCCCGACATAATCCGCATCCGGCCAGTCGGCCAGGAACCGGGCGGCGCTGCCATGCTCGGCCGCCAGGTCCAGCAGGAACCGGGCGTTGGCCGCGACCGACTGGATCTTGGCGCCGTGCCGGACGATGCGGCTGTCCTGCAGCAGCGCGTCCGACTCCTCCTCCGACAGCGCGGCGCAGCGGCGGGGGTCGAAGCCGTCGAAGGCGGCCTCGAAGCCCTCCCATTTCGCGGTGATGACCTTGGAGGCGAAGCCGGCGTTGAAGATGCGCCGGGTCATCTCCGCCAGGATGCGGTCGTCCGGCGTGGCGGCGATCTCGGCCGGCGTCTTCGACCCGGTCTCGGCGAGCGCGCGTTCGAGCACGTCCATCCCGCCCCGGCGCTCCGCCGCCAGCGCGATCACCTTCGCGAGATCACCCATGCCGCAATTCCTTCGGTTCGGCGCCGGCGGACAGGAGAGCCCCTTCACTCTCGCCGATCCAGAGGAAAATGGCGCAGCGCCGCCGCCGGCCCCTCACCCCGTATCGGCGATGGCGGGCTTCTCGAAGCAGTTATAGGAGTCGATGCCGAGGGACCGGCAGAGGCGCCGGGCGACGGTCTGCGTGGTCTCGGTGTCGAGCCAGGCGATGACGTCGGCCTCCCGCACCCGGGCCGCCAGCCCGGCCCGGATCCCGGGGATCCGGGCCGGGTCGGGAAGGTCGGCGAAGCTGCGCTCGACCGCGGCGACGGCCGCGTCCCGGCGCCGGGCCCGCTCGACCGCGACCTTGGCCGCGTCGCCGGCCGGACGCGCCGGGTCCGGCGTGCCCGGCCAGGCGGGCGACCAGCGGCCCCATTCCTCGGTCAGGCCCAGGCCGCAGGCCAGACCGGCCATCACCGAGCCCAACGGCCGGTCCTCGACCCGGAGGGTCTCGTCATCGTAGAGRTCCTCGACCCGCTCCTCGAGCTCGGCATGCAGGGCCTCGACGCGGGAGAAATCCCCGATCTCGTCCCAGATCATGTGGCGCAGCACGCCCTCGACCTCGTTGCGGTGGCGGTCGCGGCGGTCCTGGCGGGCGGCCGCGCGGTCGGCGGCCTGGGCCTTGTCGCGGGCGCACAGGCTGTCGGCGGCGCGGCCGCGCAGGGCCAGAGAGCGGTGCACCGAGCGGGAGAAGCGGCTGAAGGCCATCCCCGCCTCCTGCGCCTCGGCCCGGGCGTCCTGCACCGCGGCCTCATCGGCCTTGGGCTGGACGGCCCTGGCCTGGGCGGCGACGGCGCGGGCGCCNCGGGAGAAATCCCCGATCTCGTCCCAGATCATGTGGCGCAGCACGCCCTCGACCTCGTTGCGGTGGCGGTCGCGGCGGTCCTGGCGGGCGGCCGCGCGGTCGGCGGCCTGGGCCTTGTCGCGGGCGCACAGGCTGTCGGCGGCGCGGCTGCGCAGCGCCAGAGAGCGGTGCACCGAGCGGGAGAAGCGGCTGAAGGCCATCCCGGCCTCCTGCGCCTCGGCCCGGGCGTCCTGCACCGCGGCCTCATCGGCCTTGGGTGCGGCAGCCCGGACCTGGGCGGCGATCGCCCGCGCCCCTTCGGCCTCGGCCAGCTGCATGGCGATCTCGGCCAGGCGCGTGAGCATCTGGATCTGCTGCAGCGCGAGGCTGCGGCAATAGGCCTGGACGTCGAGATCCTCTGGTGCGGGCTCCATAGAACGTATCATGAACGAGAATCGCGAGGCTGCGCAATGAAACATTGCGTGACCTTAACCGGCGCGGCCGGCGCCAACCTGGATCGCCACGCCCTCCGGGCTCGCGATGACGCTGAGGGGTGGCAAGGGCGGCTCGCCCCCAAACCGTCATTGCGAGGAGGCGAAGCCGACGAAGCAATCCATTCCGCAGCAAGCCGACGCTCTTCCCGGCCCCGCCGCGCCCACCGGGCCGCTGCGCGGGGGTGTGACAGTCTCCGCGCCCCTGTCCTCCCGCGGATATGGCGCGGCCCCGCCTGGTCGCACCGGCGGCAAGCGGCGGAGAGTGGTCCTAGAGGCTTTTACGAAAGAAGACGACGCGTCTCGTCTCCTCGAAACCCAGCGCCGCATGAAACTTGTGGCTCACGGCATTGTCCAGCAGGGCGTCGGACGCGAACTCGGAACAGCCGACGGACTTGCCCCACCCTGCCATTGCATCGCAGAGCAGTCGCGCCGCGCCCTTCTGCCTGCGGCCGGGCAGGACATAGATTCCTTCAAGGAAGAGAACGGGAGAGGTCTTGCAGCCATTGACGTAGTCGCTGCGCAGCGTGCCTTCGGCAAATCCGATCACTTCGCCTTCATCGGCTTCACAGATGAACGCGGCAGCCCGGTCGTTTCCGGCCAGGAAGGTGCGAACCACGTCGTCCCGATGGTGCTGGACAGAATAGTCCGGCCAAAGCGCAGCACGTAACCGCGCCCACGGCTCGACATGCTCCATGGTGCTCCGCCGGATCTTCATCGTCTCACCTTACGCCGCGGTTCGAGCGGCTCCAACCGGCCGCGTCCGGTCATGACCGTTGCGGGGCCGTCCCCTGCGGCGGCCGGCCTCGGGCGCCCCCGTTTCAGCCCGACCGGCCGAAAAAGGGGAAGGACGGAAAGAGGGCTTCGGTTCCGGTGACCGAAGCCCTCCTGCTCAGAGGCTCAAGGCCTCACACCTGGGCCAGGCCGCCATCGACGAAAACCTCGCCGCCGGTCATGAAGCTGCTGTCCGACGACGCCAGAAATGCGGCCACCGCCCCCGTCTCCGCCGGGTCGCCGATGCGCCCCACGGGCGTGGTGCCCCCGAGCGCTTCCATGGCGTCCTCGCCCACGATCTCCAGCGCCAGCTCGGTCTTGACCGGCCCCGGGGACAGCACATTGACGCGGATGCCCGTGCCGCGCAGGTCCAGCGCCCAGCTGCGCGCCAGGTTGCGGATCGCGGCCTTGGTCGCGCTGTAGATGCTGAATTGCGGCGTCCCCATCACCCCCGTGCTCGACCCGGTCAGGATGATCGACGACCCGGCCGACATCAGCGGCAAGGCCTTCTGCACCGTGAACACCAGCCCCTTCACATTGACGTCGAAGATCTGGTCGTAATGCTCGGGCGTGATCTCGCCGAGCGGCGCAAACGCCCCGGTCCCGGCATTGGCGAACAGGATGTCGAGCCCGCCTCGTTCGGCCCTGACCGCCTCGTACAGCCGGTCGAGATCGGACAGATCGGTGACCGAGCCCCTGACAGCTCGCGCCGAGGAGCCGAGCTTCGCCACGGCGGCGTCGAGCGCGTCCTGCCGCCGCCCGAAGATGTAGACGAAGGCTCCTTCGTCGACGAAGCGTTTGGCGGCCCCGAGTCCGATGCCGCTGCCGCCGCCCGTCACCACGGCCGTCTTACCTTGCAGTCTGCTCATGATGTGCCCCTTGGTTGAGGTTGCACTGAGCTGGCGACGTGCCCACCTATCAACAAGTATGCACCTTTTGGTAAGTACCCAGAATGTCGTCAAACCCGCCACGCCCGACCCCGCTGCCCGTCCAGAGCTGCACGCCGACGCTGCCCGGCTTCACCTGCGGCCTCGACGCGACGTTGCGGGTCATCGCCGGAAAGTGGAAGCCGCTGATCCTCTACTTCGTCGCCCAGGGCGGCACGACCCGCTACGGCGAGCTGCGGCGGGCCGTCCGCGATGTGAGCGACAAGATGCTCATCCAGCAGCTCAAGGAGCTGGAGGCCGACGGCCTCGTGAAGCGGACCGACCACAAGGAGGTTCCGCCACGGGTGGACTACAGCCTCACCCCCCTTGGCCGCAGCCTGGCCGAAGCCCTCGTGCCGCTCTGCTCCTGGGGCACGGAGCACATGGCGGAGGTGACCCGGGTCTTCGCCCGGCGGGAGGGCTGGAACACCCAGAAGCGGCAAGCTGATCGGCCTGACTAGCGTGGGATGAATTGAGGTCGGGTCACGCTGGAGGAGCCGCACCGGGTGTTGCCTCTCCCGCTTGCGGGAGAGGTCGGAGACGCGAAGCGGCTCCGGGTGAGGGGATTTTGTCGAGGCCTGGGCCAGCCCTCACCCGGTCGCCCTACGGGCGCCCGACCTCTCCCGCATCCGGCGGGAGAGGCAACGCGCGAAGGCGCTCGGCATCCTGTCGTTCCTCGGCTGGAGTGCACCGGCGTGATTCAACCTGAAACAATCATGCTCTAGCGGACGCTCCCGCCGGCTCGCGGGAGCTGGGCGTCGACGCGCGCCCGAATGGGTCCGGACGTCCGTGACGGAGCCGCCGGTGGCCTCATCTCTGCTTTCGGCGTCCGAGCATGACGGCCGCCCCACTCCCCCGCCATGACGAGGGCGGGGGACGTTCAGCCCGCCGAAGGCCTCAGCGGGTCAGCGGCTTGTACTTGATGCGGTGCGGCTGGTCCGCCTCGGTGCCCAGGCGGCGGTGGCGGTCCTTCTCGTAATCCTCGTAATTGCCCTCGAACCACACCACCTCGCTGTCGCCCTCGAAGGCCAGCATATGGGTGGCCAGGCGGTCGAGGAAGAAGCGGTCGTGGCTGATCACGATGGCGCAGCCGGGGAAGGACAGCAGCGCCTCCTCCAGCGCCCGCAGCGTCTCGACGTCCAGGTCGTTGGTCGGCTCGTCGAGCAGCAGGACGTTGGCGCCGGATTTC
This sequence comes from Inquilinus limosus, assembly GCF_002195995.1. Taxonomy (GTDB): domain Bacteria; phylum Pseudomonadota; class Alphaproteobacteria; order DSM-16000; family Inquilinaceae; genus Inquilinus; species Inquilinus limosus_C. The sequence goes on along the minus strand of NZ_NHON01000041.1, from coordinate 6,675 downwards.
AGCATCTTCGCCAGGTGGACGCGGTTGCGCTCGCCGCCCGACAGCTGGCCGACTTTCTTCTGCTGGTCGCCGCCCTTGAAGTTGAAGGCGCCGACATAGGCGCGGCTGGGCATCTTGCGCTTGCCGAGGTCGATCTCGTCGAGCCCGCCGGAGATCTCCTCCCACACCGTCTTGTTGGGGGAGAGGTCGTCGCGGCTCTGGTCGACATAGCCGAGCTTCACCGTCTCGCCGACCTTCAGCGCGCCGCCGTCCGGGCTCTCCTGCCCGGTGATCATCTTGAACAGGGTCGACTTGCCGGCGCCGTTCGGCCCGATCACGCCGACGATGCCGCCGCGCGGCAGGCGGAAGCTGAGGTCGTCGATCAGGAGCCGGTCGCCAAAGCCCTTCGACACGCCCGTCGCGTCGATCACATTGTCGCCCAGCCGCTCCGGCGTCGGGATCAGGATCTGCGCCTGGCCCGGGGCCTGCTCGCGGCTCTGCGCCAGCAGGTCCTCATAGGCGTGGATGCGCGCCTTCTGCTTGGCCTGGCGGCCGCGGGCGCCCTGCCGGATCCACTCCAGCTCCTCGGCCAGGGTCTTCTGCCGGCTCGACTCCTCCTTGGCCTCCTGGGCCAGGCGCTTTTCCTTGGCCTCGAGATAGGCGGAGTAGTTGCCCTCGTAGGGGATGCCGCGGCCGCGGTCGAGCTCGAGGATCCAGCCGGTGACGTTGTCCAGGAAGTAGCGGTCATGGGTGACCATGACCACGGTGCCCTTGTAGTCCTCCAGGTGCCGCTCCAGCCAGGCCACCGATTCCGCGTCAAGATGGTTGGTCGGCTCGTCGAGCAGCAGCAGGTCGGGCTTGGCGAGGAGCAGCTTGGCCAGCGCCACGCGGCGCCGCTCGCCGCCTGACAGGTTGGTCACGGCGCTGTCGCCGGGCGGGCAGCGCAGCGCGTCCATGGCGATCTCGACCGTGCGGTCGAGGTCCCAGGCGTCGGCGGCGTCGATCTTCTCCTGCAGCTCGGCCTGCTCGGCCATCAGCGCGTCGAAATCGGCGTCGGGCTCGCCCATCGCCTCGCTGACGGCGTTGAAGCGGTCGACCATCGCCTTGATCGGCGCCAGGCCCTCCATGACGTTCTCGGCCACGGTCTTGGCCGGGTCCAGCTCCGGCTCCTGCGACAGGTAGCCGACGCTGGCGCCCTGGGCGACCCAGGCCTCGCCGGTGAACTCCTTGTCGATGCCGGCCATGATCCGCATCAGGCTCGACTTGCCGGAGCCGTTCGGGCCCAGCACGCCGATCTTCACGCCCGGCAGGAAGGACAGCCAGATCTTCTCCAGCACGACCTTGCCGCCCGGATAGGCCTTGGTCATGTCCTTCATCACGAAGACGTACTGGTAGGAGGCCATCGGAAGCCGCTCCGTTCGCAAACCCTGTGGGGAAGGCCCGGGTTTTAGCCCATGGGGGCTCGGAAGGCCAGGGGAAGCGGCGCTACCACCGATCCGACGCGCCGCCGCCGGCGCTGCTGCCGCCCCCGCCGGAGAAATCGGTGCCGGAGGACCCGCTGCCGAAATCCGACGTGTCGGATGACGGTGTGTCGGCCGGCGTCCCTGCCGCCCCGCCGGCCGGTCCCGCCTTCGGCTCCGGGGCCAGGAACCGGATCCAGAGCAGCGCCCCCGCCCCTAGCACCAAATAGATCGCAAGAGCGATTCCCAGCCGCAGGCCCGTCAGGTGGAACACGCTGCCCAACACCCAGTATCCGGCCGCGGCGCCGAGGAGCAGGTTCACGGCGAACAGCCACGAGGTCCTTCTCGGCCGATCGCTTTCCGACCGCGAAGCCTTTGCGGCTTCCGCCTCGCCCTTCGCGGGAAGCGGCTGGTCGACGAGCGAAAGTGGGATCAGCAGAAATATGCTGAGCAGCGGCGGCAGGATCAGGCCGGCCATGGCCGCGATAAGGATCACGAACCACCATGGCGGGACCGGGCCATGGGGCCGTTCCGGCGGCGGCAGATCCTCGCCGGCGATCCGCGCCTCGATGGCGGCGACGGCGGCGGCCAGCCCCCCGGCGAAGTCGCCGTCGCGGAACCGCGGCAGCATCTGCTCGCGATTGATGCGCCCGGCGGTGACGTCCGGGATCGCCCCCTCCAGCCCCCGCCCGACCTCGATCCGCACCGCGCGATCGGATGTCGCGACGACGACCAGGACGCCGTCGTCGACGCCCTTGCGGCCGAGCTTCCAGCGCTCGAAGACGCGGCCGGCATAGGCGTCGATATCCAACGGCGCGGTGCTCTTCACCAGCAGGATGGCGAGCTGGGCTCCCTTGGTCCTTTCCAAGGTGGCCAGCCGGGCCTCCAGCCCGGCGGCATCCGCCTGGGTCAGCACGCCGGCCGCGTCCGTGACGCGTGCCCGCAGATCGGGGATCTCCTGCGCCATCGCCAGCGGGCAGAGGAGGTAGAGCCATGCGAGCACCAGCACCGCCGCCCGCAGCCGCAGGCCAGGGGCAGGCGCCCATCCACCCGAACTCATCGCCCCCTCTCCCTTCCCCGACCGCCCCGCATCCCTACGGGAATGATGTGGCGGGAGCGGGGCGGCCGGCGGGCCAGACCGCGTGTCGCGCCCCGCCCGGCCGCGGAAGCTGCTATGAACGGCGCATGACTCGCACCCGCAAGACACCCTCCCCGGAGACCGACGCGATCGTCGGCGGCGGCGGCCCTGCCGGGCTGCTCGCGGCGCTGCTGCTGGCCCAGGGCGGCGTCGACACCGTGCTGGTCGCTCCGCCGGCGCCGGAGGATCACCGCACCACCGGCCTGCTGGCGGGATCGGTCGCGATCCTGGAGCGGGCCGGGATCTGGCCGGCCGTGCGGCCTCTGGCGGCGCCGATGCGGGCGATCCGGCTGATCGACGATGCCGCCCGCCGGATCAGCGGGCCCGAGGTGCTGTTCCGCGCCGCCGAGATCGGGCGCGACGCCTTCGGCCACAACATCGCCAATCGCGACCTGGTCGCCGCCCTTGCTCAAGCCGTTGCCGAGACCCCGAAGCTGCGTCGGGTATCCGAGGCGGCGGCGGAGATCCGCATCGGCGTCGGCGGGGTGACGGTGCGGACCGCGGCCGGCGAGAGCGTGCGCGGCCGGCTGGTGGTCGGCGCCGACGGCCGCAACTCGGCGGTGCGCGCGGCGGCCGGCATCGGGGTGCGGCGCTGGGGCTACGACCAGGCGGCGCTGGTGACCACGCTGCGCCACGCGCGCTCCCATGACGACATCTCGACCGAGATCCACACCACCGCCGGCCCCTTCACCCTGGTGCCGCTGGGCGACCGGCGGTCCAGCCTGGTCTGGGTGGCCCGGCCGGCCGAGGCCGAGGCGCTGGCGGCGCTGGACGACGGCGCCCTGGCCCGGGCGATCGGCCGGCGGGCCGAGCCGATCCTGGGCGCGGTGACGCTGGACGGGCCGCGCCAGGTGTTCCCCCTGTCCGGCCTCGCCGCGCGGCGACTGGCGCTGCCGCGGGTGGCCTTGGTCGGCGAGGCGGCGCATGCCCTGCCGCCGATCGGCGCCCAGGGCCTCAATCTCGGCTTTCGCGACGCCGACGCCATCGTCGGAATCGTGGCCGCCGCCGTCCGGGCCGGCACCGATCCCGGCGCCGCGCAGGCCACCGCCCGCTACGAGGCTAGGCGGCGCGGCGACGTCGCCAGCCGCACCGCCGGGGTCGACCTGCTGAACCGGTCGCTGCTGACCGACGCCGCCCCTGCCCTGGCCCTGCGCGCCCTGGCGCTGCAGGCGGTGAAGCGGGTGGCGCCGCTGCGCCGGCTGCTGATGCGCGAGGGCATCGCGCCCGGCGGGATCTGACGCCCAAGGACGGTGGCGGCCGGCGGCGGGCACTGCTACCGTTCGGTGACAGGCCCCTGCGGCCCCCCGTTTCACAAGCGACGATCCCCGATGCCCGCCAAGAAGAACCCGCTCGGCCTCAACCCGCTGCAGCTCAAGACCCTGACCGTGCTGCAGCACATGGCCCAGACGCCGCGCTTCGCCACGCAGCAGGAGGACGGCACGGTGCTGGTCTCCAGCTTCCCGCCGCCGCATGGCGACCACTACCATGTCGGCGACGCGGTGGTGATGGGCCGGGACATGACCGGGCTGCACAACATCGCGGTGTTCGCGGCGCTCGAGCGCAAGGGGCTGATCCGCTCCGGCTTCCCCGGCGCGGCCATCGTCACCGCCGACGGCCTGGCCTACGACACCGGGCTGGCGGGCAGCGTCCTGCACCGCGGCGACCACTGACCGGCCGGCCGGACATGGCGCCCCGCTTCACCGTCCTGACGCCCGACGCGCAATATGCCGATGACGCCGTGATCGAACGGCAGGCCGGCGGCGCCGATGTCGAATTCGTGATCCGGCGCGAGCGCGACCGGAAGAAGATCCCCGACGAGGTCTATGCCCAGTGCGACGCGCTGCTGACCTGGCACGAGCTGCGCGTCGACCAGTCGGTGATCGACAAGATGCCGCGCTGCCGGATCATCGTCCGCGCCGGAGTCGGCTTCGACCATATCGACCTGGCCGCGGCCGGGGCCGCCGGCATCCCGGTGGCGAACACGCCCGACTACGGCACCAGCGAGGTCGCGGACCACGCCATCGGCCTGATGCTGGCGCTGCTGCGCGGCATCCCGGCCTATGACCGGGCGCTGCAGGCCGACCCGGTGGGCAACTACACGCTGGAGGCCGGGCGCCTGACCCGGCGCATCCGCGGCACCACGATCGGCATCGTCGGGCTGGGCCGCATCGGCACCGCCACGGCGATGCGGGCCAAGGCCTTCGGGCTGGAGGTGCTGGCCTACGACCCCTACATCCCGCGCGGGATGGAGATCGCGCTGGGCGTCACCCGGGTCGAGACGCTGTCGGACCTGCTCTCGGCCTCCGACATCGTCTCGGTCCACGCGCCGCTGACGCCGGAGACGCACCGGCTGTTCGGCGACGCCGCCTTCTCGGTGATGCGGCCGCATGCGGTGCTGATCAACACCGCCCGCGGTGCCATCGTCGACCTCGACGCGCTGCTGGGTGCGCTGCAGGCCGGGCGGATCGCCGGCGCCGCGCTGGACGTGCTGCCGGAGGAGCCGCCGCCCGAGCCGCTGCCGGCCTTGCTGCAGGCCTATCACGAGCAGCCGGACTGGCTGCGCGGCCGGCTGATCCTGACCCCGCATGCGGCGTGGTCGAGCCCGGAGAGCCAGGCCGACGCCCGCCGCCTGTCGGCCGAGACCACGGTCGCCTATCTGCGCAGCGGCGCCCTGCGCAACTGCGTCAACGAGGCGGTGCTGGACCGGAAGAAGCTCAGACGCTGAGCCGAAGGGAGCCCCGTTCTCTTTTGCTGTCATTGCCGGGCTTGACCCAGGGGTGTCCGGTTGAGCTTCTGGGGTTGTGGATAGAGCCCCTGATCCCGCCCTTTATTGTCATTGCCGGGCTTGACCCGGCAATCCAGGGGCCACCAAGAGCCGCTCTGGCCGCCCCTGGATCCTCGGGTCAAGCCCGAGGATGACAGCTGAACTGATCGCCCCTCCCCGCGCCTCCTCATACCCGATCGCGGCGGTCCTTCCCCCATTGATATCGCCAAAACCGCCTCACCCCCTCCAATTGGAGGGGAGATCACGGGCATTTTTCGCTTTATTGTCTTGATGTCTGCCGGCTGGGGGGCCGCGGTCGTTCGTTTTTGATAAGTCCCCGCGGGGGTCCGATTTGATGAAGGTCGATTGTTCGGGGCGCCGCCTTGTTCTCAGGCGGATTCTGTCGGGCTCGCTGGGCCTCGCTCTTCCACTGTTCATCGTCGATGCGGCCGGGGCGGCGGTGGTGCCGCGCGACGGCCGGGCCGCCGGCTCCGTCGTCCAGGCCAATGGCGGCTCCGAGATCCGCTTCACCGCCGCCGAGCTGTGGCAGGATGTCGAGGTGCAGCAGGTGCTGCTGGGCGGCGACGCGCTGCGCACCGGCCCGCTGGGCGGCCTGGCGATCCTGTTCGCGGACCAGACCCAGATCCGCGTCCACAACAACTCGCAGCTGCTGGTCCGCGACATCGGCGGCGACGGCGCCCCGGCGCGGATGGAGCTGGACTCCGGCGCGGTCTGGGCCCGGGCGGTGACCGGGGGCAGCGGCGTCGAGATCGCGACTCCGGCCGCGACCGCGGCGATCCGCGGCACCGACTGGTCGCTGGCGGTCGGGCCGGACGGCAGGACCACGCTGGTGGTGCTGTCCGGCGTGGTCGAGCTGAGCAACGCGTTCGGCCGGGTCAGCGTCGGCCGCGGCGAGGCGGCGGTGGCGGCGGTCGGCAGCGCCCCGGCCAAGATCATCGTCACCACGCCGAAGGACCGCGAGCAGATGCTGTTCTGGCTGGCGCCGGGCAGCGTCTTCGACTCCTTTCCCGCCTCCCACACCACCGCCCGCGAGCGGCGCGAGGCGCAGCGCCGCGTCACCGCCGTGCCGGAGGCGCAGCGCTCGGCGGAGGACTGGCTGTCCCTGGCCGAGGCGGATCTCGACATCGCCGGCCCCGCGGCCGCGGCGGCCGACCTGGCCAAGGCGCGCGCCGCCGGGACGCTGACGCCGGAACAGGCGGTGCGGGCCTTGGCCAGGTCGGCCGCCGCGGCCGCGGGGCCGGCGATGTCGAGATCCGCCTCGGCCAGGGACAGCCAGTCCTCCGCCGAGCGCTGCGCCTCCGGCACGGCGGTGA
>NZ_NHON01000040.1 GCF_002195995.1 Inquilinus limosus | reverse complement strand
AAAAGCCCAAGGTCGCCATCGTCGCCGTCATGCGCCGGATGCTCACCATCCTCAACGCCATGCTCAGGGACAACGCACCGTGGCAAAACCACGCCGCATGACACCTCTCTCCCAAGACAGTTGCTACCCCCCTCCCGCAAGGGGAGGGAGGACTCATAAAAGGTTTGTGAACTCGGCGGACCCGACGAGGAGTGCCCGGCCATGACCGATGCCGTCCTCGCCATGGAGGGAATCTCCAAGATCTATCCCGGCGTGCAGGCGCTGAAGGATGTCAGCCTGTCCGTCGGCCGCGGCGAGGTGGTCGGGCTGATCGGCGAGAACGGGGCTGGCAAGTCGACGCTGATGAAGATCCTGGGCGGGGTCGAGGCCCCGACCACGGGCACCGTCACCGTCGGCGGCACCCAGCGCGCGGCGCTGACGGTGCAGGAGGCGATCGCCGCCGGCATCGCCTTCGTGCATCAGGAGCTGAACCTCTTCGACAATCTCGACGTCGCCGCCAACGTCTTCATCGGGCGCGAGCCGCGGCGCTTCGGCCCGCTGAAGCTGGTCGACACCGCGCGGCTGCGCGCCGACACGCAGGGGCTGCTCGACCGGCTCGTCGTCGATTTCGGGCCGGCGACGCCGCTGGCCGAGCTGTCGATCGCGCAGCGCCAGATGGTGGAGATCGCCAAGGCGCTGTCGCTGAACGCCCGCATCATCATCATGGACGAGCCGACCTCGAGCCTGACCATCGCCGAGACCCAGACGCTGCTGCGCGTGATCGGCGAGCTGAAGGCGGCCGGGGTGGCGATCATCTTCATCACCCACCGGCTGGGCGAGATCGAGGCCTGCGCCGACCGCGTGGTGTGCCTGCGCGACGGCCGGCTGGTCGGGGCGCTGGACCGCGAGGAGATCCATCACGACCGCATGGTGCGGATGATGGTCGGGCGCGACCTGCGGGCGCTGTACATCCCGCCCGGCGTCGCGGCGCAGCCGGACACGGTCGAGATTCGCGGCGTGCGCACCACGGCCTGGCCGGAGCACGAGGTGACTCTCTCGGTCGGCCGCGGCGAGATCCTGGGCCTGGCGGGCCTGGTCGGGTCCGGCCGCACCGAGCTGGCGCGGGCCGTGTTCGGCATCGACCGGATGCTGGCCGGCGAGATCCGCCTGGACGGCAAGGCCTTAGTCATCGGGTCGCCCCGCGCCGCCATCGCCCAGGGGCTGTTCCTGGTGCCGGAGGACCGCAAGCGCAGCGGCCTGGTGCTGGACATGACCATCGCCGAGAACGTCACCCTGCCGGGCCTGCGCCAGGTCGCCAAGCGCTGGCTGATCGACGGCCGCGGCGAGGCGAAGGAGGCCGAAGCCCAGCGCGAGCGGCTGCGCATCCGCACGCCGTCGGTCACCACCACGGCGCTGAAGCTGTCCGGCGGCAACCAGCAGAAGATCGTGCTGGCGAAATGGCTGGCGCTGCAGCCGCGCTTCCTGATCTTCGACGAGCCGACGCGCGGCATCGATGTCGGGGCGAAGTCCGAGATCTACCAGCTGATGCGCAACCTGGCCGATCGCGGCGTCCCGATCCTGATGATCTCCAGCGACATGGAGGAGGTGATCGGCGTCAGCGACCGCATCGCGGTGATGCATGAGGGCCGGATCGCCGGCACCCTGGACCGCGACCGGTTCAGCGAGCCCAACGTCATGCAGCTCGCCGTCGGCCGGCCGCTGGCGGCTTAGTGACTGTCCCCTTGTCGTCATGCCCGGGCTTGACCCGGGCATCCAGGGGGCTCGACATCTTCTGGATTGCCGGGTCAAGCCCGGCAATGACAGCGAATAGAACGCGAAGAGACGCGAACCGGGAGGACGTCTGGTAGATGAGGAAGGAACTGGGGCTGGCGATCCTGATCCTGGTGATCGGCTGCGTCGTGGCGGTGCTGCAGCCGCGCTTCATCTCGGCGGTGAACCTGTACAACATGGCCAATCTGGTCGGGCTGTACGGGCTGTTCTCGATCGGCCAGGGGCTGGTGATCATCACCGCCGGCATCGAGCTGTCGGTCGGGTCGATGTTCGCGCTGATCGGCGTCGTCTTCGTCGACATGGTGGTGAACTGGGGCTGGTCCTGGCCGCTGGCCCTGGCCGCCGCCATCGGCATGGGCGGGGTGTTCGGCGCCATCCACGGCTTCCTGGTCGCCCGGGTCGGCATCCAGCCCTTTGTCGTCACCCTGTGCGCCCTGCTGATCTATCGCGGCGCCGCCCGCTACTACACCGACGACGCCACCGTCGGCTTCGGCTATGGCGGCGATTTCGACACGCTGGCGGATTTCGCCAACGGCCAGAGCTTCGGCATCCCGAACACCTTCCTGGCCATGGTCGTGGTGGCGCTGGTGATGTGGGTGGTGCTGCACCGCTCGGTGTTCGGCCGCTACCTCTTCGCCGTCGGCAAGAACGAGGAGGCGGCGCGCTATTCCGGCATCAGCACCCGGGCCGTGATCGCCTCGGCCTATGTCATCTGCGGCCTCCTTGCCGGCCTCGCGGCCGTGTTTCTCGCCTTCTACACCAACTCGATCCAGCCCTCGGCGCACGGTAATTTCTATGAGCTCTACGCCATCGCCGCGGCGGTGCTGGGCGGCTGCTCGCTACGCGGCGGCGAGGGGTCGATCCTCGGCATCATCCTCGGCACCGTGCTGCTGCAGGTGCTGCAGAACCTGGTCAACCTGCTCGGCATCCCCTCCTCGCTCAACTTCGCGGTGATGGGCACGGTGATCCTGATCGGCGTGCTGGCCGACCAGCATCTGCAGAGGCTGCGCGCCGCCCGCCAGGCCCGTGCCGTCCCGGCCGGGGCCGGTCCGGCGCCGGCGGTCGCGGGATCGTCACCGAAGCCGTGATATCCTGTCCGGACGGCGGCACCCCCGCCGCCGGATGGGAGGCGACGATGCCCGAACACGGCACCTTCTGCTGGAACGAGCTGAACACCCGCGACCCCGAGGCCGCCCGGGACTTCTACGGCAAGACCCTGGGCTGGAGCTTCGACACCATGCCGATGGCGACCGGCGGCGACTACATCGTCGCCAAGGCCGGCGACCGGATGGTGGGCGGCATCTTCGACATCCGCGGCCATGCCGGCATGGAGAACGTGCCGCCGCACTGGTTCGCCTATATCGAGGTCGACGATGTCGACGCCCGCGTCGCGAGGGCACAGCAGGCCGGCGGCGCCCTGATGCGCGACATCTTCGACGTGCCCGGCGTCGGCCGCATCGCCATCGTCCGCGATCCGACCGGCGCGGTCGTCGGCTGGATGACCTCGGCCCCCCGGGCCGGCTGACGGCCACGGCTGGTCTGCGTGGCAACAACCGAGGCGGATTGAGCTCAGGACTGTGTTCTATTTTTCTGTCGTCCTCGGGCTTGACCCGAGGATCCAGGGGCTTTCAGAGCAACTCTCGGTGGCCCCTGGATTGCCGGGTCAGGCCCGGCAATGACAGAAAGGGAGGACGCTCCCGTCTCCGAAGCCTGCATTCGGAGCCCTGCCGCCGGCCGGCCGGATTGACGGCCCCACCCCGCCGCGCTTACTTTGCCGCCATGCGTCGCACCGCCTCCCTTCGCCTGCAACAAGCCCGCCGTCATCCGGCGGTCGCTGTCGCATGCGCGCCCGGGGCGAAGCCGCGGTCTTCCTGACCGGCGGCTGACGGCCCGACGCACGACGCCCCGCCCATCCGGCGGGGTTTTTCTTTGATCCTCGCCGGCCCCTCCCCCGTTCGGAGAGCCCCGATGATCGACCCGCATTTGCTTCTCGCCTTCATCGCCACCGTGACCGTGATCATCCTGGTCCCGGGGCCGAACGTGGCCCTGATCGTCGCCAACAGCGTCGCCTGGGGGCCGCGCACCGGCCTGCTGACCGTCGCCGGCACCAGCTCGGCCATGGTGCTGCAGCTCGGCCTCACCGCTTTCGGCATGGCCGAGGCACTGGGCACGGCCGGCCACTGGTTCGAGGCGCTGCGCTGGGTCGGCGTCGCCTACCTGGTCTGGCTCGGCATCGCCCATTGGCGGGCGCCGCCGGCCGACCTGACCCGGGTGGCGGCGCAGCCGAAATCCGCCCGCGCGATCTATGGTCGCGCCGTGCTGGTGTCGCTGACCAATCCGAAGACGCTGCTGTTCTACGGCGCCTTCTTCCCGCAGTTCGTCGACCCGGCGCGGCCGGCGGGGCCGCAGGTGGCGCTGCTGTCGGCGGTGTTCCTGCTGCTGGCCATGACGCTGGATGGGTGCTGGGCGCTGCTGGCCGCCCGCGCCCGCCCGCTGCTGGCGCGGCACGGCCGGCTGCGGCAGCGGATCACCGGCGGCCTGCTGGTCGGCGCCGGACTCGGCCTGGCTCTGGCGCGCGGCAAGTGATGCCATATACGTTGACGATTATATAATCCTGAGATCATATATTGTCATGGACGTGTTCGAAGTGGTGGCGGAGCCGCACCGCCGGGCGATCCTCGCCCTGCTGGCCGACCAGGCGCGGCCGGCGGGCGAGATCGTCGCCGCCTTCCCGGCCCTGACCCAGCCCGCCGTCTCGCGCCATCTGCGGGTGTTGCGCGAGGCCGGGCTGGTCGAGGCCCGAGCGGCGGCGCAGCAGCGGATCTACGCGCTGAAGCCCGACCGGCTGGCCGAGATGGACGCGTGGCTGGAGCGCTTCCGCCGGCACTGGGCCGGCCATCTCGATGCGCTGGAGCTGCACCTGGCCGCCACCGTGCCGCACAAGCAGGACGACCCGACATGACCAGCCGCACCGGCACCATCATCCGCCACGGCGAGACGGCGACGATCCGGTTCGAGCGCCGCCTGCCCTATCCGATCGAGGCCGTCTGGGCGGCGCTGACCGACCCGGCGCAGCGCGGCCGCTGGCTGGGCCCCACCACGATCGACCCGCGCCGGGGCGGCCGGATCGAGACCGTGGCCGAGGGCCCGCCGGTGCCGCCGCAGCACCGCAGCATCGCCGGCCGCATCCTGGCCTGGGACCCGCCGCGGCTGCTGGAGCATGAATGGCACCAGTCGATCATCGGCGAGACCGTGGTGCGCTACGAGCTGGAGCAGGATGGCGACGGCACGCTGCTGCGCTTCAGCCATATCGGGCTGCGGCCGCGCGACGCCGGGGGCTTCGTCCCCGGCACCCACGCCTATCTCGACCGGCTCGAGGCCCTGCTGGCCGATGCGCCGCTGCCGGTGTGGACGCAGCGCTACGCCGAGGTGCAGCCGGGCTATGGCGGCCCCTGGTCCGGACCGGCAGCCTGAAAGGACTGCGGTCCGCCCTCCAGGGCTGCGCGGGCATCCATCGCGGCCGAAACCGGGCCGCCGACCATTTGCGACGGCCAAGAAAAACAAGACCGCCGCTTCGGTCAGGCTCGCTTATTACGCGCCAATGCCGTATAAAACCGCTTTATTGTAACGTTGATTTCCAGGGAGAAGCCCAAATGGCCAAGATCCATACAGTGCTGTTTGCAGGATTCTTCATGACCGGCCTGGCCGGATGCGGCTCGTCGCAGACGACCGCCCCGGCCCCGCAGGCCGCCGAGACACCGGCCCCGGCGGTCGCCACGGTCAACGAAGCCGGCAAGCTGAGGGTCAATCCGCGGGACTTCGAAGCCTGGCTGAACACGATGCCGGGCGAGGCCGCGTCACTGCATGTCGAAGGCAAGCTCGGCGCCGTGACCGCACCGTCCAGCGGCTGGACGGTCACGCTGGTCGACAGCGACCGCACGGCGGGCCGCAGGACCAAGGTCCTTGAGCTCTGGGCGACGGCGCCCTCCGACCCCGCGACCCAGGCGCTGACCCCGATGGAAGTCCCGCCCTTCGTCGAGGATCCGGCCAAGGCGAATTACAGCCGGGTGACGATCTGGTACGGCAAGCGCCACTTCACCGTCCGGGTCAAGACGGTCCAGTAGGCCGGCACGGGAAGGCGGGCGTCACGCCCGCCTTCCCTTCCGATCCATCGGCGTGTCTATTCCGCGATCGTCAGCCAGGGCCAACGCGCCCGGTACGACTCCGCCTTGGCGCGGAACAGCTCGGGGGAGGGGTTCAGCGGGTTGGGCCGCAGCACGCCCGCGACCATGTCGTCGAGCCCGTTCGGGGCGTAGAGCCGGCCCGTTGCCGCCTCGATGCCGATGCAGGTGCATTGCACGAGATATCGGTCGATGCCGTCGGTGGCCGAGCGCAGCTGCGGATAGGCGCCACCGAAGCGCTGCCGGTACCAGAGATGGACGCGGGCCTGGTTCTTGACCTCGACCGCCACGCCGAGATCCGCGCACAGGGCCGCAGCCTCGCGGATCACCGCATCCTCCGCCTCCCAGGACAGGTCGCGGTTGTCGAAGTAGAAGATGTCGTAGTCCTTCACCGCCGTCTCCGGCGGCTGGCCGGAGCGCCGGTTCCACACCGCCTGGAACAGGCAGCCGGCAGTGAGATAGCACTGCGGCAGGCCGAGGCGCGGTAGCCGCTGCAGCAGCGCGGCATTCACCGGATTGGCCATCGCCCAGGCGACGATTTCGGCGGCGGAGGCCGGCACGGCCGTCAGCGCGTCAATCCTCCGGCCCCTCGGGCTTGGCCTTGGGGTCGAAGTCGAAATAGCGGAAGGTCGTCGCCATGTGCGGCGGCAGCGGCGCGGTGACGTCGATGGTGCCGCGCGTGGGGTGCGGCAGCACCAGCCGGCGGGCATGCAGATGCAGCTGGCGCGGCAGCTCCGCCCCCGCGATCACGGCCTTGCCGGCGCCGTACTTGCCGTCGCCCAGGATCGGCGTGTCCAGCGCCGCCATGTGCAGGCGCAGCTGGTGGGTGCGGCCGGTCACCGGCCACAGCGCGACGAAGGCGGCATGCCGGGCCGCGGCCTCGACCACCGAATAATCGGTGACCGCGCGCTGGCCCTCCTCGTCACCATCCTCGACCACTCGGCCGACATTGTTCGGCGACCGCGCCAGGGCCAGGTCGATGCGGCCCTGATGCGGGTGCGGCACCCCGGCCGTCACCGCCCAGTATTCCTTGCGCGTGGCGCGCTCGCGGAACGCCTCGCTCAGCCGCCGCGTCGCCTTGGCGGTGCGCCCGATCAGCAGCACGCCCGAGGTCTCCTGGTCCAGCCGGTGGATCAGCCGCGGCCGCTCCTTGGCGTCGAACTGCAGATGGTCCAGCAGCCCGTCGACATGCGCCTTGACCTTGCCGCCGCCCTGCGTCGCCAGGCCGGACGGCTTGTTCAGCACGATCACGTCGTCATCGATCAGCAGGATGGCGCGCTTCAGCTCCGCCGCCAGCCCTTGCTCCTTCTCCGCCTTCAGCGGCATCGGCGCGCGCGGCACCGGCGGCTGCGCCGCCGCCTCGTCCAGCGGCGGGATGCGGACGGTCTGGCCCGGCTCCAGCCGCTGCGCCGCCTTGGCGCGCTTGCCGTCGACCCGGACCTGGCCGGTGCGCAGCAGCTTCTCCAGCCGGCCATGGGTCAGGCCCGGGAAGCGCTGGCGGAACCAGCGGTCCAGCCGCAGCTCGCCGTCGTCCGGCGACACCGCGACGTTTTGCACAGCGCGCGGCGCTGGGTCGCCGGATCGCGGGGTGGCGCCGGCCGCGGGCTTCGGCGCAGGATGGTCTTTTCGGGTCGGCGGCGGGGCGGGCGTTCGGCTCATGCGGGTGGTGTAGCACGAGAGGGGATCGTCGCGTGGGGACTTATCTGTGGGTCGCGGCCGGCAGCGCGCTGGGCGGCATGGCGCGGTACTGGTGCTCCGCCCTCGCGATCGAGCGCTTCGGCGCGGCCTTCCCCTGGGGCACGCTGTTCATCAACATCCTCGGCTCCTTCGTCATCGGCATCTTCGGCGGCCTGACCGGGCCGGACGGCCGCTTCCTGGTCAGCGCCGATGTCCGGACCTTCGTCATGGTCGGGGTCTGCGGCGGTTACACCACCTTCTCCTCCTTCAGCCTGCAAACGCTGGGGCTGATGCAGGACGGCGAATGGGCCCGCGCCGGAGCCAATGTGGTGCTGTCGGTGGTATTGTGCCTGGTCGCGGTCTGGCTCGGCGTGCTGGCGGCCGGGGCGGCCAACGCGTTGGCGCGCTGAAAGGAGTCCGAGGGCGAGAGATTTTCCCGCCATCCGTGCATAACATAGTATTATCGTCTCTCGACGGGAGCGAGTCGGCTCAGAGATTTGGGAGATCGGGCGATGAGGCTGGGGATCGTGGCGGGGATCGTGCTGCTGGGCATGCTGGCGGGCTGCGCGCCGAAGCCGCTGCCGCCGGCCCCGACCGCCGAGGACCTGCTGGCCCATGGCGCCAAGCCGATCCCCCGCATGGACCTGCTGGAGCGGCTGAACGACAAGACCGTCTACGGCACCTTCTCGGTCGACACCAACACCGACAAGGCCGGCGACGCCTGGACCGAGTATTTCGCCCCGGACGGGCAGCTATGGTACCGCGACCGGCGCACCACCTTCCGCGGCCGCTGGTACCTGCCGGACGGCAGGGACGAGCTGTGCCTGAGCTTCCGCGAGGGCGAGGAGCGCTGCGCCAAGCTGTATGAGCTGAGCGGCACGCTGCAGTTCATCTCCGCCGCCCAGGGGCCCTATCAGGGCCGCGCCGTCTCCTATGCCGACAAGACGGTGGACGGCGACGCCGAGGGCTTCATCCCGAAGAAGCCGGAGCCGCGGAAGCGCCGGCAGAAGAAATAGTCACCCCAGCGGCCACATCACACCGAAGCTGAACGGCGCCCACAGCGCGGTGGGCGCGCCGGCGGCCCGCAGCGCATCGGCGGTCCAGACATTGCAGGTGCGCCAGGGGCGGTAGGTGCCGTGGGCGGCGTAGAAGGCTTCGTAAGTTCCGGTCCCCGCGGGCGCCGCCAGCACGCCGCGCCCGTCCGGGCCCAGCGCCGCCGTACCGCGGATGGTGTCGACCAGCGCCTGCCGCCCTGCCCGGTCCAGCGCCAGCCGCTTGCAGCCGGGTGCTGTGGCCGGGTCCATGACATAGGCGACGTGCAGGGCGCTGGGGCCGCCGCCGAACAGCGCCGCCATGGCGGTGCGGAAGCGCAGGTCGGCCCAGCGCGGCGTCTCGCGGTAGAAGGTCAGGTCGCCCCAGCCGAAGGCGACATGCAGGTTCGGCACGAAGGCGACCGGCGCCGCGTCCGGGAACACCGCCGTCCAATCGGCCAGGTCGTCCCGTGCCGGCAGCACGATGTCGGAATGGGTCAGGGTGGCGCAGACATAGGCCGGCGGGTCGCCCGCCGCGACCTGCTGCGCCCGGCCGCCGAGCGGCAGCAGCGCCAGCGCCGTGGCGACGGCGATGTACAGCACCGCGAGGCCGAGGAACCCGCCGATCAGGGCGATGACGGTCGCGAGCAGCAGCCGCAGCGCCTTCATCCGCGTACCCCGAAGATCCAGCCCTCGGTCCGGGCGGTGGCGGGGTCCAGCCCCGGCGGCGACCAGACCATCGGATCCCCGGCCAGCGCCCGCAACCCGGCCGCGGCCACCAGAGCGTCGGTGGCGTGGTCGGTCAGCGGATCCGGCGCCGCGGCCGGGCCGCTGCCGAGCCGGGCCAGCGCGGCGTCGAGCCCGGCGCGGTCGCGCACCTTGGCGCTGAGCATGCGGCCGGAGCGGCGCCAGAACAGCCGCGGGAAGATCTCGACCATGACCAGCGGCTGCGCCGCCGGCGTTTCGAACGGCCACACCGCCAGCCGCCCGTCGAGCCGGCTGCGCAGATGGTGCAGCACCCGCATCCCGGCCAGCGCGCCGGGACCGACGGTCTTGGGGCCGAACTGCTTGAACGGGCTGTCCGGCGCGCCCAGCCCGTCGCGGCGACAGGCCAGCTCGGCGGCGCGGTGCGGCTCGACCCAGCCGGCCGGGCGCGGCCCGCGATGCCAGAAATCGGCAACGTAGTCGGCATGGCGGGCGAAGCCGGCGCCATGGAAGTCCGGCGCCCCGGCCGCGACCCGGTCGACCAGCGCCCACAGCGCCCGGGCGTCGCCGCCCGGCGGCAGGTAGCCGGCGGCGACGGCGAAGGGCAGCGAGAAGGCGCAGTCGATCCCGGCCAGGATCCGGCCGCCGCCCAGCGCCTGCGCCTCGAGCCACTCGGTCACGGCGGTGCGGGTCCAGCGCCGGCCGGCCGGGGGCTGCAGCAGCGCCGGTCCCTCGGCGCCGGCCCGGCACTCGGCCACGGCGATGCCGTCATAGGCGCCGACCGCACCGGACCAGTCGATGGCGACGAAGCGGTCGAAGGCGGCAGGGCCGCCTTCATGCGTCAGGGATGTCACCGCAGATCACGCCTCGTGCGGGGAACGGGCCGGCCGATACGGTGGCGCGGCGGCGTGTCCGAAGAAAGGCGATCAGGCCAGGGCGAGGAACGCCGCCAGCAGCCCGCCGAAGAAGACGTATTTGATCGCGTAGTACAGCTTCCGGTTCTTCTTCTTCACACCCTTGAAGTAGGTCCGGATCGGGTAGATGTAGGCGAACGCCTTGTTCAGCCCCGAGACCTTGTCGCCGTCGGCGTTGCGGGTGGCGCCGGCCTGGATCAGGTACTTGGCGAAGAAACGGTTCACCGCCAGCGCCCAGCGGAACCGCATCGGCCGCTCGACGTCGCAGAACAGGATCACCCGGTTCTCGTCCGAGAAGTTCTCGGCGTAGTGGATGAAGGTCTCGTCGAAGACCACGTCCTCGCCGTCGCGCCAGCTGTAGGACTTGCCGTCGACGACGATCCGGCAGCGGTCGTCGTTCGGCGTGATCAGGCCGAGATGGTAGCGCAGCGAGCCGGCATAGGGGTCGCGATGCGCCACCAGCTTGCCGCCCGGCGGCAGCGAGGTGAACATCGCCGCCTTCAGGCCGGGGATGGTCTGCACCAGCGCCACCGATTTCGGGCACTGCGTCGCGGCCGAGGGCAGCGGGTCGCCGTACCACTTCAGGTAGTAGCGCTTCCAGCCGCGCCGGAAGAAGGAGTTGAAGCCGACATCGTCGAGCTTGTCCGAGCCCTTGATGTCGCCCTCCTCCTGCAGCCGCAGCGCCTCCTCGCGCAGCACGTGCCAGTTGTCCTTCAGCGCCTGCAGCTCCGGGAAGCTGCGCGGGTCGTGATAGGGCGTGCTCGGCACCCGCGAGAACAGGTACATGAAGCAGTTGATCGGGGCGAAGAAGGTCGAGTGGTCGGTCAGCTGGCGGGTGAAGCGGTGCCGCACCTGGCCGCGGAAATGCACCCATAGCGCCGAGGCGATGTAGGCGTAGACGATCACGAACTTCGGGGCGAACACAGTGGCCAGCATCTGGGCCGTACCTCCAACCGGGACCCGGGCGGACGGGACCGGGTTTGCGACCAATTCGCACGCTCTATACCATTCCTCCGGTCTTACCGATAGGTCAGGGCGCCGCAGGGCTCAGGACGCCCCCGGCTGCCGCGGCAGGAAGCGGATCTCGCGCAGGTCCTGCAGCGCCTTCTGCCACAGCGTCTCGAACCCCTGGGTCAGGCTGGCGGCCAGGTCGCGGTCATGCACCAGGAGCGAGGCGAAGCGCCCTTCCGGCACGAAGGGGTGGTCGAGCGACAGGATCACCGTCTCGTCGTCCAGCACGTGGAAGGGGTGGCCCAGCTCGCCGGAATAGCGCAGCCCCGACAGGTGGCCGAGCGACCCGCCATGCCGCCGCAGGAAGGCCAGCAGCCGCGGCGCCGTGCGATCGGAGAAGCCGAAGATCGCCCGGTGGTCGAGCCCGCGGCCGGAGGCGGCGCGAGAGACGCGCCGGAGCACGTCGAAGCCGGATTCGGCCTGGCGGTCGATGGCCGAGAGGTCGCCCTCCTCGAGATAGGACAGCACCCGGCGGCGGGCGCCGGCCAGGCGGGCGAGGTGGCGCTTGACATGGCTTTCGGTGCCCAGCGCCAGGTCGACCACGCCGCGGCCGCCGCGCAGCCGCCCCGGCAGGTCGCGCAGGGTGGCGCGCAGCTGGTCGGCCTGGGCGGCGAAGCTCTCGGCCCGCTCGCGCGCCAGCTCGACCAGCCGGTCGACCACGGCGTCGGGCGGCAGCGCGGCATACAGCTTGGGCCGGCTGTGCTGGGCCTCGCACAGCCCCAGCCGGGCCAGCTTCTCCATCGCCAGGTAGATCTTCGAGGTCGGGATGTCGCCCTCGCGGCACAGCCCGGCCGCGTCCGACACGCCGAGAATGCCCAGGGCGACCAGGGCGCGCTTCTCGTAGAGCGAAAAGCCGGCCTCGTCGAGCAGCGCCAGATCCTGCCATCGCATGACCGATTTCTACTCCGAAAAGTAGATGAAAGCGACAGGCCGGCCGCGGACAATCCCTCCACCAGCCACTCATTGGGGAGGACGAGATGAGCGAGGATCTGAGCCACCTGAAATATCCGGCGGCGCCGGCGCAGGTGATCCCGAGCTTCTGGGTCGAGGAGGTGGAGGCGCTGCGCGACTTCTATCTGGAGAAGCTCGGCTTCGGCCACATGATGGGCATCGTCGGCAAGGACGGGAAGTTCGACTTCGGCATCGTCCGCCGCGACGGGATCATGGTGATGATGGGCCGGCCGCAATCGCCCGGCGCCGGCATCGCCCGCGGCCAGGGCGGGGCCCGGCCGCTGGACATCTACTTCTACGTCCCCGATGTCGACGCCTTCCACGACGAGGTGCGGTCGCGCGGCGTCGCGGTGGCCGAGGCGCTGGCCACGCAATGGTGGGGCGACCGCACCTTCGCGGTGAAGGACCCCTACGGCTATTCGCTGTGGTTCTGCCAGACCGTCGGCGCCCCCGAGCCGCCGCCGGGCGTGACCATGGTGTGAGCCAGGCCGGGACGGGGAGGCCTACTCTCCGTCCTCGCCTCTCTGCCCGCGCAGCTTGGCCCAGTAGTCCAGCCGCTTCCGGATCTCGCGCTCGAAGCCGCGCTCGACCGGGCGGTAGAACTCCTGCCGGTCCATGTCCGGCGGGAAGTAGTTCTGGCCGGAGAAGCCATCCTCGGTATCGTGGTCGTAGGCGTAGCCCTTGCCGTAGCCGATCTCCTTCATCAGCCGGGTCGGGGCGTTGAGGATGTGCATCGGCGGCATCAGGCTGCCGGTCTCCTTGGCCGCGCGGGCCGAAGCCTTGTAGGCGGTATAGGCGGCGTTCGATTTCGGTGCCGTGGCCAGGTAGATCACCGCCTGGGCGATCGCCAGTTCGCCCTCCGGGCTGCCCAGCCGCTCATAGGCGTCCCAGGCCGCCAGCGACTGGGTCAGCGCCTGCGGGTCGGCCATGCCGATATCCTCGACCGCGAAGCGCACCAGCCGGCGCACGACATAGAGCGGGTCCTCGCCCCCCGCTAGCATCCGCGCGAACCAGTAGAGCCCGGCATCGACGTCGCTGCCGCGCAGCGATTTGTGCAGCGCCGAGATCAGGTTGTAGTGGCTCTCCTGCGCCTTGTCGTAGACCGGCGCCCGGCGCTGCACCGCCTGGGCCAGGGCGGCGGCGTCGAGCGGCGCCGTCACCTTCAGCGCGAACAGCTCCTCCACCAGGTTCAGCAGATAGCGGCCGTCGCCATCGGCCATCGCCTTGACCGCGTCGCGCGCCTCCGGCGTCAGCGGCAAGGGCCGGCCCTCGGTGGCCTCGGCCCGCTGCATCAGCTCCTCCAGCGCCGCGAAGTCCAGCCGGTTGAGGACGAAGACCTGGCAGCGCGACAAGAGCGCCGCGTTCAGCTCGAAGGACGGGTTCTCGGTGGTGGCACCGATCAGGGTGATGGTGCCGTCCTCGACCACCGGCAGGAAGGCATCCTGCTGGCTGCGGTTGAAGCGGTGCACCTCGTCGACGAACAAGAGCGTACCCTGCCCCGCCGCGCGCCGGCCGCGGGCGGCGTCGAACACCTTCCGCAGGTCGGCGACGCCGGAGAAGATCGCCGACAGCGGCTCGAAATGCAGGTCGGTGTGCTCGGCCAGCAGACGGGCCAGGGTGGTCTTGCCGCAGCCGGGCGGCCCCCACAGGATCATGCTGGCGATGCGGTGCGCCGCCACCATCCGGCCGATCGGCCCGTCCGGCTTCAGCAGATGGTCCTGGCCGACCACCTCGGCGATGCTGCGCGGCCGCAGCCGGTCGGCCAGCGGCCGCGGCGCCTGGTCGGCGAAAAGGGAGGGGGTGTCGTCGGGTCTGGGAGAACGAGCCATGATGGCGCGCATCGTCGGCCAGCGGCCGCGGCGGCGCAATGGCGAGCTTCGAGTCCGGGAGTCGTCGCCGCAATGCCGCCGTTGTTTCGCCCGGTTGTGATCACAATCACTTCCGTGGGAACTTTTGCAGTGCAAAAGGCGAACGGGGGCTAGCTATAACCCCCGACAATTGACAACCCCCCAGGCAGGCCCGACCCTCTTGGCCGGGGACCTCCTTCGGAGAGCGAGACATGATGACCAGGCGCCTGCAGACGCGGCCAGGCAGGGTGCTGGGCACCCTCGCCGCCTTGGGAACGGTGGCCTTCCTGGCCGCGTGCAACGAATCGGGCAGCAGCCAGGCCCAGTCGGCGCCGCCGCCCCCGCCGGTCACGGTGGCCTCGCCGCTGGTCAAGAAGATCACCGAATATGACGAGTTCACCGGCCGCTACGAGGCGACCGCGCGGGTCGAGGTGCGGGCCCGCGTCTCCGGCTACCTGCAGTCGATCAACTTCGCCGACGGCGCCATGGTCAAGCAGGGCGACGTGCTGTTCACGATCGACCCGCGACCCTATCAGGCGACGGTGGATTCGGCCAAGGCCGACCTGACCAGCGCCCAGGCCCGGCTCGACCTCGCCAAGGTCCAGCTCGACCGCGCCTCGTCGCTGGTCGCGCAGTCCAACGTCTCGCGCTCCTCCTACGACCAGGCGGTGCAGGAGCGGCGAGCGGCCGAGGCCGCGGTGGCGCAGACCACGGCGGCGCTGCAATCGGCCCAGCTCAACCTCGACTTCACCCAGGTCAAGGCGCCGATGGCCGGCCGGGTCTCGAACCGCCGCGTCGATATCGGCAACCTGGTGACCGGCGACCCGAGCTCGACCCTGCTGACCACGATCGTGGCGCTGGACCCGATCTATTTCGAGTTCGATATGAGCGAGGCCGACTACCTCGCCTATCAGCGCGCGGTGGTGGCCGGCAAGCTGCCCTCGACCCGCGACAACCAGACGCTGATCCAGACCCGGCTGCCGGACGAGCAGGAGTGGCCGCATGCCGGCACGATGAACTTCGTCGACAACCAGCTCGACCCCGGCTCGGGCACCATCCGCGCCCGCGCCATCCTGGACAACAAGGACCTGTTCATCACCCCCGGCCAGTTCGGCCGCATCCGGCTGCCCGGGTCGAACGAATACGACGCGGTGCTGATCCCGGACAGCGCGATCCTGACCGACCAGTCGAACCGGATCGTGATGACGGTCAAGGATGACGGCACTGTGGAGCCGAAGATCATCCGGCCGGGCCCGACCCAGCCGGGCGGCCTGCGCATCGTGCGCGAGGGGCTGACCGGGCAGGACAAGGTCATCATCAACGGCTTGGTCCGCGCCCGCCCGGGCGGCAAGGTGACGCCGCAGCCCGGCAAGATCGAGCCGGCGCCGGAATACGACGCGAACTGAGGACGGGCCTGATGCGCTTCTCCCATTTCTGCATCGACCGGCCGATCTTCGCGACGGTGCTGTCGATCCTGGTCGTGCTGCTCGGCGCGGCCGCCTATTTCACCCTGCCGGTGGCGCAGTATCCCGAGATCGCGCCGCCGACCATCGAGATCCGCACCTCCTATCCCGGCGCCTCGGCCGAGGTGGTCTCCAACACCGTCTCGACGCCGATCGAGCAGGAGATCAACGGCGTCGAGAACATGCTGTACATGCAGTCGCAGGCGACCGGCGACGGCCAGCTGGTGATCCAGGTCACCTTCAGCCTCGGCACCGACCTCGACATCGCCCAGGTGCTGGTGCAGAACCGCGTCGCCGTGGCCGAGCCGCGGCTGCCGGAGGAGGTGCGCCAGATCGGCGTCACCGTGCGCAAATCCTCGCCCGACATGCTGATGGTGATCCATCTCAGCTCCTCGGACGGGTCGCGCGACCCGCTGTACATCTCCAACTACGCCACGCTGCAGGTGCGCGACGTGCTGGCCCGCCTCGACGGCGTCGGCGACGTGCGCATCTTTGGCTCCCGCGACTACGCCATGCGGGTCTGGCTGGACCCGGACAAGGCGGCCTCGCGCAACCTCACGGCCGGCGAGATCGTCGCGGCGCTGCGCTCGCAGAACGTCCAGGTCGCCTCCGGCGTGCTGAACCAGCCGCCGGTGCCGAACCAGAGCGGCGCCTACCAGCTGAACGTCGAGACCCTCGGCCGGCTGTCCGACCCGCGCCAGTTCGGCAACATCGTCATCAAGACCGACACCGACGGCCGCGTCACCCGCGTGCGCGACATCGCCACGGTCGAGCTGGCGGCCCAGGACTACACCGCCAACGGCTATCTCGACGAACGGCCGGCGGTGCCGCTCTTGGTGTTCCAGCGCCCGGGGTCGAACGCGCTGGAGACCGCGGACCGCCTGATCGCGACCATGCAGGAGCTGTCCAAGAGCTTCCCGCCGGGCCTGCAATACGACATCGTCTACAACCCGACCGAGTTCATCGCCGAATCGGTGCATGAGGTCGAGAAGACGATCTGGGAAGCGATCGTCCTGGTCGTCGTCGTCGTCATCCTGTTCCTGCAGACCTGGCGCGCGGCGATCATCCCGGTCGTCGCCATCCCGATCTCGCTGGTCGGCACCTTCATGGTGATGGCGGCGCTGGGATATTCGCTGAACAACCTGTCGCTGTTCGGCCTTGTCCTGGCCATCGGCATCGTCGTCGACGACGCCATCGTGGTGGTCGAGAATGTCGAGCGGCACCTGCGCGAAGGCAAGTCGCCCAAGGAGGCGGCGCATCTGACCATGGACGAGGTCGGCGGCGCGCTGATCGCCATCGCCCTGGTGCTGTGCGCCGTGTTCATCCCGGCGGCGATGATCAGCGGCATCGCCGGCCAGTTCTTCCGCCAGTTCGCGGTCACCATCGCCGCGGCGACGGTGATCTCGGCCTTCGTGTCGCTGACCCTGAGCCCGGCGCTGTGCGCCATCCTGCTGAAGCCGCACCAGGAGCATCACGAGAAGAAGACCTTCGTGCTGTTCCGGCCGATCACGGCCTTCTTCCGCGGTTTCAACTGGTTCTTCGACAAGCTGTCGCTGGGCTATGGCGGGCTGACCCGCCGGATCCTGCGCTTCGCCGTGCTGATGCTGGTGGTCTATGTCGGGCTGATCGGCCTGACCGGGCTGCAGTTCGGCCGGGCGCCGACCGGCTTCATCCCGCAGCAGGACCAGGGCTACCTGATCACCGTCATCCAGCTTCCCCCCGGCTCGTCCCTCGCCCGCACCGACACGGTGGTGCGACAGGCGGCCAAGGAGATCCTGGAGGTGCCGGGCATCGCCCATGTCGTGCCCTTCTCCGGCTTCGACGGCGCCACCTTCACCAACGCCTCGAACGCCGGCGCGATCTTCACCCCGTTCGAACCCTTCGCCGACCGCGACGCCAAGGGCCAGACGGTGACGGCGCTGCAGCAGGCGGTGACCCAGAAGCTGTCCAACATCCAGGACGCCTTCATCATCACCATCCAGCCCCCGCCCGTGCGCGGCATCGGCACCGGCGGCGGCTTCAAGATGATGGTCGAGGACAAGACCGGCCGCGGCCTGCCGGCCCTGGACGCCGCGACCCAGGAGATCGTGGCCAAGGCGAACCAGACCCCCGGCCTGGTCGGCATCTTCTCGCTGTTCAACACCCGCACGCCGAAGCTCTACGCCGACATCGACCGGGTGAAGGCGGAGATGCTGGGCGTGCCGGCGGACCGGGTGTTCGAGACACTGGAGGTCTATCTCGGCTCGACCTATGTCAACGACTTCAACTATCTGGGCCGCACCTTCCGCCTGACCGCCCAGGCGGACGGCAAGTTCCGCCAGAACCTGCGCGACATCGGCAACTACAAGACCCGCAGCGACAGCGGCGGGATGGTGCCGCTCAGCGCCGTGGCCAGCTTCCACGACCGCACCGGCGCCTATCGCGTGCCGCGCTTCAACCTGTACCCGGCGGCCGAGGTGCAGGGGTCGACCCTGCCGGGCTATTCGACCGGCTACGCCCTGGCGACGATGGAGCAGATCGCCAACGAGACCCTGCCGCAGGGCTTCGGCTTCGAATGGACCGAGATCGCGCTGCAGGAGAAGCTGGCCGGCAACACCGGTATGCTGGTGTTCGTCGCCTCGGTGGTGTTCGTCTTCCTGCTGCTGGCGGCGCAGTATGAAAGCTGGACCCTGCCGCTGTCGGTGATCCTGATCGTGCCGATGTGCCTGCTGGCCGCGGTCACCGGCCTGCTGCTCAGGGGCATGGACGTCAATATCCTGGCGCAGATCGGCTTCGTGGTGCTGATCGGCCTGGCGGCGAAGAACGCGATCCTGATCGTCGAGTTCGCCCGCCAGGCGGAGGAGCATGGCGAGACAAGGCAGGAGGCCGCGGTCTCGGCCGCGCGCACCCGGCTGCGGCCGATCCTGATGACGTCCCTGGCCTTCATCTTCGGCGTGGTGCCGCTGGTGATCGCGTCGGGCGCCGGCTACGAGATGCGGCAGTCGCTGGGCACGGCCGTGTTCTTCGGCATGATCGGCGTGACCGTGTTCGGCCTCTTGTTCACGCCGATGTTCTACGTCGTCTGCCGCTGGCTCGGCTCGGTCTTCGCCCGGCGCAAGCCGGCGGCGCCGAAGCCGGAGAGCACCCCGGCGGCGTGATCGTTGCGATGACGGTGTCCCGGGCCCTCAGCCCGGGACACCGGTCCGCGCCAGCTCCGGCAGGCGCAATGACCGGTAGGCTTCGGCCAGGATGCCGGCGAAGACGCCGACCTCGACCGTGGTCAGGGCCATCGACACCAGGTCGATCACCAGGCTGACGAGGCCGGGGCCCTCCTCCTCCGGCAGGATCGCGTCCAGCACCAGGCCGAGGCCGATGGCGACCAGGAAGAATCCCAGCAGGGCGATGACCAGCGCCGCCAGCACCGCCGTCCGCTGGCCGCGCAGCAGCCGGCTGCTCTCGGCGCCGGTGACGCCCCGGTCGCCGATGGCGATGGCGGGCAGGACCAGCCCGTAGAAGGCGAAGGGCACGGTCGACAGCACCGTGACCACGGCCGTCAGCACCAGGATGCCCGGCACCCCACCCGACGCCCCGCCATCGGCGAAGGCCTGCAGCAGCGACGGCCCGCCGACGAGGCCGAACAGGATCGACAGCACGAACAGCCCGGCCACGGATGTGAGCATGCCGAGGATGCCGAGCCAGATCTGGGCCAGGAAGAAGCGCGCCATGGCGGCATCGGCGGGGAACGGCGCCATCTCGCCGCGCAGCACGTAGCGGTGCCAGCTGACGCCGATCAGCGCGACCGCGAACAGCAGCACCAGCATCGACAGCAGCACGGCCAGGGCGCCGGCACCGGACGGGACCTGCCCCGAGGCCATCGCCGCGACCTCGTCGCCCCACAGCCAGTCGATGGCGAAGCGGAAGATCAGGGCGAAGACGACGGCGGGCGCCGCCAGCCGCGCCAGGGCCCCGGCCTGCCCCAGGACCCAGCCCACGGAGCGCCGCAGCAGGTCGCCGGTCGAAAGTGCCGTCATCGGTCCATCCCCTTCCTCGAATCGGGGCGGATCATTTCAGCCTGTGCCGGGCAGAGCAACCAACGGGCAACGAATCCCATGCCGCCTTGTTGCGTTGCTCTCCCGCAAGGGAGGCCTTCTCGGAACGCCCCCTCGCCGTCATTGCGAGGAGGCGAAGCCGACGAAGCAATCCAGGGGCCGGTTCGCACTGGCCCCTGGATTGCTTCGCTGCGCTCGCAATGACGGCATTGGGAATTCTAGGGTCTCGCAAGCGGGAGAGGCAAAACGACGCCTCAGCGCCCCACCACCGTCTCCAGCACCTGCCCGCCGCGCTGGATGGCGATGCGCCAGGGGCCGCGGGCGCCGCGCAGCGCGTCGTCCAGCGCCGCCGTGCTCTCCACCGCCTCGTCATTCAGCCGCAGCAGCACGTCGCCCGGCTGCAGCCCCAGCCGGGCGGCCGGGCTGCGGGCGGCGACCGCGGTCACCACCACGCCCTTGCCGGGACCGTTCAGCCGCATCTCCTCCACCACCGCCGGCGAGACGTTGAGCACCGTCGCGCCCGCCAGGGGCGAGCGGCCGCCGAGCACGCGCTGGTCGCGCGCCGGGGTCTCCGGCGGCGCCTCGACCGGGAGCGCCAGCTCGGCCGTGTCCTTGCCGCGCCGCACGGTCAGCTTGGCGCTGGCCCCGAGATCGAGCGTGGCGAGGCGGAAGCGCAGCGATTCCGGGTCGTCGACCGCGTGGCCGTCGACCGCGGTGACCACGTCGCCGACCTTGAGGCCCGCCCGCGCCGCCGGGCCGCCGGCGGTGACGCCGTTGACCAGGATGCCGGCCGGCCGGTCCAGCCCGTAGGCCTCGGCCAGGCTGCGATCGACCGCCTGGCCGTCGGCGCCGAGCCAGGGCCGCACCACCGGCTGCCCGGTCTCCGCCGCCCGCATCATGCTGCGCAGCATGTTGGCCGGGATGGCGAAGCCGATGCCGAGCGACCCGCCGGTGCGGCTGTAGATCGCCGTGTTGATGCCGACCAGCCGGCCCTTCATGTCGATCAGCGCGCCGCCGGAATTGCCCGGGTTCACCGCCGCATCGGTCTGGATGAAGAAGTCGTAGTCGGAGATGCCGACGGCGGTGCGGGCGATAGCGGAGACGATGCCCATGGTGACGGTCTGGCCGACGCCGAAGGGGTTGCCGATCGCCAGCACCAGGTCGCCGACCTCGAGCGCGTCGCTGTCGCCCAGCGGCAGCGCGGGCAGCGACCGGCCGGCGAGGTCCTTGAGCTTGAGGAAGGCGAGGTCGGTGCGCTCGTCCGACAGCACCAGCTCGGCCTCGTACTCCGTGCGGTCGGACAGCACCACGGTGATCTGGTCGGCGTCCTTGATCACGTGATGGTTGGTGACGACCAGCCCGCCGGACCCGACCAGGACGCCGGAGCCGAGCGAGTTCTCCACCCGCTGGCGCGGCCGGCCGCCCGGCATGTCGTCACCGAAGAAGCGCTGGAAGAACGGGTCGTCGAACAGCGGGTTCGCCCGCTCGACCACCATGTGGCGGGCGTAGATGTTGACCACGGCCGGCGCCGCGCTGCGCACCAGCGGCGCGAAGCTGAGGTCGATCTCGGCCTTGCTGGTGGGCACCACCGGCTCCGCCCCGGCCGGCCCGGCCAGCAGGAGCAGCACCGCCGCCGCGGCGCCTGCGAAACGGAACATCCTTCCTCCATCCGCCGTCACGGGCTGGGTCTAGCCGAAGCCCCCGCCCAGCGTCCAGGGTGCGGCATGCCGCGGATGGAGATGGTTCTGATAGGTGGGGCCGGCTTTCCCCCTCACCCTCCCGTCGTCAACGCGACGGGCCCCTCCCTCTCCCCGGGGAGAGGGAAAACACAGGCGCGGCCTCTTCACCTCTCCTTGGGGAGAGGTCGAAATCGCATCAGCGATTTCGGGTGAGGGGCGGCACAGACCGACCGCCTACCGCTGCGCCATCTCCTCCCGCAGCAGGGCCAGGGCCTGCAGCAGGGCCGGGGACCGGTCGGCACGGCGCCAGACGGCGGCGATTCGGGCCCGTGGCGCGGGCTCGGCCAGGGCCAGATACCGCACCCCGTCGGGCCGCAGCCGGCGCAGTGGCCCCGGCACCAGCGACACGCCGAACCCGGCGGCGACCAGCGACACGATCGCATGCATCTGATGCGCCGACTGCGCGATCCGCGGCACGAAGCCGGCGACGGCGCAGGCCTCCAGGATCGCGGCGTGGAAGCCCGGCCCCTCCCCCTGCGGGAACATGACGAAGGGCTCGGCGGCGAGGTCCGCCAGCGCGATCCGCCGGCGGCCCGCCAGCGCGTGGTCGGCCGGCACCACCGCGACCATCGGCTCGGACCAGGCCGACCCCTGTTCCAGCCCCTCGCTGTCCGGCAGCGGCGGGATGACGAAGCCGAGGTCGCAGCGGCCGCCGCGCAGATCGTCGAGCTGCCGCATCGTCGTCGCCTCGCGCAAATCCAGCGCCAGTCCGGGATGGCGGGCCCGCAGCGCCTTCAGCACCGGCGGCAGGCGCTCGAACATCGCGCTGCCGACGAAGGTGACGCGCAGCAGGCCGGTCAGCCCCTGCCCCGCCTGGCGGGCCACCGCCACGGCATGTTCGGCCTGGGCCAGGGTGCGGCGCGCCTCCTCCAGCAGCGCCGTGCCGGCCGGAGTCAGCGCCACCCGGCGGCGGCTGCGGTCGAACAGGGCCGCGCCGACCACATCCTCCAGCCGCCGCATCGCGGTGCTGAGCGGTGGCTGGGCCATGCCCAGGCGCTCCGCCGCGCGGCGGACATGCCGCTCCTCGGCCACGGCGATGAACTGGCGCAGGAGGCGAAGCTCGATCATGGGCTGATATCTAGCAGATATCAGATCGATCCGATCTTCGGTTTGAAGTATGGCCGGCATCGCCCCACCTTCCGCCCGTCACGAACAGGAGAACGGATCGATGGCACGGGTTATGGTGGTCAGCGGCGGCGGCACGGGCATCGGCCTGGCGGTGGCGCGGCGTTTCGCCGGGCAGGGCGAGCAGGTGGTGATCCTGGGACGCCGGGCCGGCGTGCTGGCGGAGGCGACGACGGCGATCGGGCGGGAGCATCCTTCAGCCCCGCCGGTGCTGGCGCTGCCGGGCGACCTGTCGCGGCCGGAGATGGTCGAAGGGCTGCGCCGGGGGATCGGCGAGCGCTTCCCGGCGGTCGACGCGCTGGTGCATGCCGCCGGCGGCAACGTCATCCTGCAGGCGCCGCCGGGCCATTACGACGACGGGCTGGCCGGGGTGGCGCGGCGCTGGACCGACAATTTCGCCGGCAACGTGCTGTCGGCGGTGCTGCTGACCGAGGGGCTGCGCGACCGGCTGCGGGCGCCCGGCGGCCGGGTGGTGCTGGTCAGCTCGATCGCCGCCTATCGCGGCTCCGGCGCCGGCTGCTACGGCGCCGCCAAGGCCGCGCTGCACCCTTATGGCTACGACCTGGCCGCGGCCCTCGGCCCGCGCGGCATCACCGTCAACATCGTCGCGCCCGGCTATATCCGCGACACCGAATTCTTCGCCGACCGGCTGCCGGCGGAGCGCCAGGCGGCGCTGATCGCCGAGACGTCGATGCGCCGCGCCGGGCTGCCGGCCGACATCGCCGACGCCGTGGCCTGGCTGGCCTCGCCCGGCGCAGGCCATGTCACCGCCCAGGTGATCCAGGTCAATGGCGGCGCCGAACGCGGCCATTGACCGGCGGGATCCGCAACGAAAAAAGGCCCGACTTGCGCCGGGCCTTGATCCGTTCACCGTCGTGGGGCCGATCAGCCCTCGGCGCCCTCGGCCTCGGCCGCGGCAGCCTTCAGCTCGGCGTCGCGGGCCTTGTCCGCGGCGCCCTTGGCGTCGCGGTCGCGGTCGACCAGCTCGATCACGGCCATCGGGGCGGCGTCGCCGTAGCGGAAGCCGGCCTTGAGCACGCGGGAATAGCCGCCGGCGCGGGTCTTATAGCGCTCGGCGATCACCGAGAACAGCTTGGTCACCACGTCGTCGTCGCGCAGCTGGGCATAGGCCAGGCGGCGATTGGCGAGGCCACCCTTCTTGCCGAGGGTGATCAGCTTCTCGACGATCGGGCGCAGATCCTTCGCCTTCGGCAGAGTGGTCTTGATCTGCTCATGGGTGATCAGGGCCGCCGCCATGTTGGCGAACATCGCCTTGCGATGGCTGCTGGTGCGGCTGAAACGACGTCCGGTCACTCCGTGACGCATGGCGATATCTCCTCATGGCTTGGCCCCCGCGGGGGTCCGATGGCGGAACCCGCCGCCTGCCCGTGCGGGACAGAACGGCGGGGTACAGCAGACTCGTCAGCCGATCAGAACGGCTCTTCGAGCTTCTTGGCGAGATCCTCGATGTTCTCCGGCGGCCAGTTCGGGATCTCCATGCCGAGATGGAGGCCCATGGTCGAGAGAACTTCCTTGATCTCGTTCAGCGACTTGCGGCCGAAGTTCGGGGTGCGGAGCATCTCCGCCTCGGTCTTCTGCACCAGGTCGCCGATATAGACGATGTTGTCGTTCTTCAGGCAGTTGGCCGAGCGCACCGACAGCTCGAGCTCGTCCACCTTCCGCAGCAGGTTGCGGTTGAACGGCATGTCCTCCGAGGTCTCCTCGCGGTGGTCGCGCGACGGCTCCTCGAAGTTGATGAACAGCTGCAGCTGGTCCTGCAGGATGCGGGCGGCGAGCGCCACCGAATCCTCCGGCGTCACGGCGCCGTTGGTCTCGATCGTCAGCGACAGCTTGTCGTAGTCGGTGACCTGGCCGACACGGGTGTTCTCGACCTTGTACGAGACCTTGCGGATCGGGCTGTACAGGGCGTCGACCGGGATCAGGCCGATCGGCGCGTCCTCCGGCCGGTTCATGCTGGCCGGGACGTAGCCCTTGCCGACATTGACCGTGAACTCCATCGCCAGCTTGGCGCCGTCGTCGAGGGTGCACAGCACCAGCTCGGGGTCCATGATCTCGATGTCCGGCCCGGTGACGATGTCGCCGGCCTTGACCACCTTCGGGCCCTCGGCGTTCAGCCGCATCTTCTTCGGGCCCTCGGCGTGCATGCGCAGCGACAGCGCCTTGACGTTGAGGACGATGTCGGTGACGTCCTCGCGGACGCCCGGGATCGACGAGAATTCGTGCAGCACGCCGTCGATGTGGATCGCGGTGACCGCGGCGCCCTGCAGCGAGGACAGCAGCACGCGGCGGATGGCGTTGCCGAGGGTCAGGCCGAAGCCGCGCTCGAGCGGGTCGGCGACCAGGGTCGCCTTGCGCTGCGAATCGTCGCCCGGCTGGACGTCGAGAGCGTTGGGCTTGATCAGTTCCTGCCAGTTGCGCTGAAGCACTGTCATATCATCCTGTTCTGCCACGAGAGGCCGGATACGGCCGAAAATGCCGACAGGGGCCGAAGCCCCTTCCGATCCCATCCGTGGACCCTGTGGCCAGTGGTCCTGTCCCGGATCGGCCGGCGGTACTGTGCTGCGTCAAGGACGGCGGCCCGCGCCGCCCCCGTCCCGGCGAAGGGATGGGGCGGCGCGGGCCGGGCCGGCCTCAGACGCGGCGCTTCTTGCGCGGACGGACGCCGTTGTGCGGGATCGGCGTGACGTCGCGGATCGAGGTGATCTGGAAGCCGACCGACTGCAGGGCGCGCAGGGCGCTCTCACGGCCGGAGCCGGGGCCCTTCACGTTGATCTCGAGCACGCGCATGCCGTGCTCCTGCGCCTTGCGGCCGGCATCCTCGGCGGCCATCTGGGCGGCGTAGGGAGTCGACTTGCGGCTGCCCTTGAAGCCCATGCCACCGGCCGACGACCAGGCAATGGCGTTGCCCTGCGCGTCGGTGATGGTGATCACCGTGTTGTTGAAGGACGAGTTCACGTGGGCGACGCCCGAGGTGATGTTCTTGCGCTCGCGACGACGCAGACGGGCGTTCGCGGCGGCAGCTGCTGGCTTGGCCATGGTTCGCTCGCCTTCCGATTACTTCTTCTTGCCCGCGATGGGCTTCGCCGGACCCTTGCGGGTGCGGGCGTTGGTGTGAGTGCGCTGGCCGCGGACCGGCAGGCCCTTGCGGTGACGCAGGCCGCGGTAGCAGCCCAGATCCATCAGGCGCTTGATGTTCATCGCGATCTCGCGACGCAGATCGCCCTCGACCGTGTGGTCGCTGTCGATGGTCTCGCGGATGCGCAGGATCTCGTCTTCGGTCAGCTCGTTGACGCGCCGGTCGGCCGGGATGCCGAGCTTGTCGATGATCGACTGGGCGGTGTGACGGCCGATCCCATGGATGTAGGTGAGCGCGATGAGGACGCGCTTCTGGGTCGGGATATTGACGCCGGCAATACGTGCCACGTCTCTCTCCTGTGCGGTTGCCACCTTCGGTGCCGCCGCTGCCCTGCCCCCACCGGGAGCCTGGCCTGCAACGCCGGGTTGGCTGGTTCATGTCTGCCCGCGGGCCGGAGCGGCCACGCGAACGCCTTGCGCTTCGGTCGCCTTCCGGCTCCGAAGCGGGCGGAGTATAGTGATCGGCAGGACAGAGTCAACCGCCGAGATTCACGTTCGGAATCCGCGCGGCCGGGGTCGACAGCGACCGAACCATAACCGGGACCGAACCGGCTTGTCACCTGCGCAATTGTGATGATTTCCGGACTGCGGCCGGCCGGCTCTTCGCGCCCCGCCGTGACGGCGTGACGCCGGCCCCGCCCCCGTGCCACCCTGCCCGCTTCGCAATCGCAGAGGGCACCGCCATGGCATCGGGTCTGGTCGAATACGAGGAGGCGGCGCCGGAGGTGCGCGCCGTCTACGACGACATCATGACCACCCGCCGGATCGACAAGGTCAACAACTTCTGGAAGGCGCTGGCGATGCACCCGCCGACGCTGAAGCGGACCTGGGAGAGCCTGAAGGAGGTGATGGCCCCCGGCGCGCTGGACCCGCTGGTGAAGGAGATGGTGTATCTCGCCGTCAGCACCACCAATGGCTGCGGCTACTGCATCGCCTCGCACAGCGTGGCGGCGCGCAAGGCCGGCATGACCGACGCGATGCTGGGCGAGCTGCTGGCCGTGGTCGGCATGGCGAACGAGACCAACCGCCTGGCCACCGGCCTGCAGGTGCCGATCGACGAGGCCTTCCGCCGCCAGGGCTGACGCCCCTCGCCCCATGTCCCGACCCTTCAACCGGAGAGATCATTGCCCCCTTACGCCGGCATCGCGACCTTCCTCAACGCCCCGCACCGCCGCCGGCCGGAAGGCGGCCGCCCCGCCGCCGCGGTGCTGGGCCTGCCCTTCGACCTCGGCACCACCAACCGGCCGGGATCGCGCTTCGGCCCCGGCGCCATCCGCGCCGCCAGCCGCACCCTGACCGGCGACGACCATCCCGACCTGGCGCTGAGCCCGGAGGAGCGGCTGGACCTGTACGACGCCGGGGACGCGGTGCCGATCACCGCCGACCTCGCCGGCAGCCTGGAGGCGATCCGCGCCACGGCGGCGGAGCAGATCGGGGCCGGCGCCCGCCTGCTGGGGCTGGGCGGCGACCACACCGTCACCCTGCCGCTGCTGGAGGCGACCGCGGCGAGGCACGGCCCCCTGGCGCTGATGCAGTTCGACGCGCATGTCGACAGCTGGGCCGGCACGCCGACCGCGCGGATCTATCACGGCTCCTGGCTGCGCCACGCGATCGAGCGCGGCCTGGTCGACCCGCGGACCACGGTGCAGGTCGGGCTGCACAGCCCGGTCGACCGCGCCACCGCCGCCTGGACCCGGGACCAGGGGGTGACCGGCCTGTCGGCCGAGAGCGTGCATCTCGACGGCGTCGAGCGGACGGTCGAGCGGATCCGCGCCGTGCTCGGCGACCGCCCGGCCTATCTGACCTTCGACATCGACGGCATCGACCCCGGCCTGGCGCCCGGGGTCGCCTGCCCGGAGGCCGGCGGCCTGTTCCCGTGGCAGGCGCTGGCCATGCTGCGCCGGCTGGGCGACATCGCCTGGGTCGGGGCCGACGTGGTCGAGACCTGCCCGCCCTACGACCAGAGCGACGTCACCGCCGTGCTGGCCGCCACCGTCGGCTGGACCTGGCTGTGCCTGCTGGCGGCGCGGACGCCGCCCGCCTGATCGTCAATCGAGCACGGCGTAGCCGCGGCGGATCATGCAGTTCCGCACCACGTTCTGGGTGCTGTTGGCGGCGGAGGCGCCGCCGCCGACCGCACCGCTGAGGCCACCGACCCCGGCGCCGATCGCGGCGCCGCGCCCGACATTGCCAGTGAAGGCGCCGATGATCGCGCCGCCGGCCGCGCCGACCGCGCCGCCGACCAGCGCCCCGCCGACAGTGCGCCCGCCAGCATCCACCTGCTTGGCGAGCTGCTGGCACTGGGCCACGTCGTATTCGTAGTTGCGGCCGCCGGCGACCGAGGTCGCGGGGTCGATGATCGGCCGCACCTGATCGGCACAACCGGCGAGACCCAGCGCCGCCACGGCGAAAACGGCTGCCCTGCTCAAGCCCATGTCACTCTCTCCCTCGATCGAACCGGGAATGGCGTTTGAACAATTCTGCCAAACAATAGAGCCATTTGCGGTCAGGGGTCACGTGCCCCGCCACCGTCCGCAAACCATAACATAACCGTAACATCCGGCTTGTAGGGTCACCGCATCGCACCATCGCAGCCCGGCGAGGCCCCGCATGACCACTTCCGTGCTCGACTCCAGGCCGACAGGAGGGCTCAGCCGGCTGACGCCGCTGGCCGTCATCGCCCTGCTCATCATCGGTGTCGTCTACGCCGGCTGGAGCCTGATGAACGACCTGGGCGACGTCCATTCGCCGAGCCTGCTGCCCTTCATCCTGCTCGGCATCGCCCTGCTGATCGCGCTGGGCTTCGAGTTCGTCAACGGCTTCCACGACACCGCCAATGCGGTGGCGACCGTGATCTACACCAACTCGCTGCCGCCGACCGTGGCGGTGGTGTGGTCGGGGTTCTTCAACTTCCTGGGGGTGCTGACCTCCACCGGCCTGGTCGCCTTCGGCATCATCTCGCTGCTGCCGGTCGAGCTGATCCTGCAGGTCGGCAGCAACGCCGGCTTCGCCATGGTGTTCGCCCTGCTGATCGCCGCGATCATCTGGAATGTCGGCACCTGGTATTTCGGCCTGCCCTCCAGCTCCTCGCACACGCTGATCGGGTCGATCATCGGCGTCGGCCTGATGAACCAGCTGATGGCCATCCCCGGCACCGGCACCAGCGGCGTGGACTGGTCGCAGGCGCTGGGCATCGGCAAGTCGCTGCTGCTGTCGCCGCTGGTCGGCTTCTTCGCCGCGGCGCTGCTGCTGCTGGCCGCCAAGGCCCTGATCAAGCGGCCGGAGCTGTACCAGGCGCCGGAAGGCAACAAGCCGCCGCCGCTGTGGATCCGCGGCCTGCTGGTGCTGACCTGCACCGGCGTCAGCTTCGCCCATGGCTCGAATGACGGCCAGAAGGGCATGGGGCTGATCATGCTGATCCTGATCGGCACCGTGCCCACCGCCTACGCCCTGAACCGGGCGATGCCGGAGACGCAGATCACCGCCTTCGAGCAGTCGTCGCAGCAGGCGGCCGGCGTGCTGGCCCACTATGCCGGCACCACGCCCGCCCCCGCCGACTCGCGCGCCGCGGTGACCGCCTATGTCCGCGACCGGGCCCTGGCGCCCGACACGGTGCCGGCGCTGGTCGCCCTGACCCAGGAGATCGACCGCAGCGTCGCCGGCCGCAGCTCGCTGGCCTCGGTGCCGAACGAGCAGGTCGGCAACATCCGCAACGACATGTACCTCGCCTCCGAGGCGCTGAAGCTGATGGCGAAGACCAATTCGCCCGCCTTCAGCGCCGATGACGGCAAGGTGCTGACCGCCTATCGCGGCTATCTCGACACGGCGACCAAGTTCATCCCGGACTGGGTCAAGGTCGCGGTCGCCATCGCGCTGGGCCTGGGCACCATGGTCGGCTGGAAGCGCATCGTCGTCACCGTCGGCGAGAAGATCGGCAAGGAGCATCTGACCTACGCCCAGGGCGGCTCGGCCGAGCTGGTGGCGATGGCGACGATCGGCGCCGCCGACATGTACGGCCTGCCGGTCAGCACCACCCATGTGCTGTCCTCCGGCGTCGCCGGCACCATGGCGGCGAACCGCTCCGGCCTGCAGTGGAGCACGATCCGCAACCTGATCATGGCCTGGGTGCTGACCCTCCCGGTCTCGATCGCCCTGGCGGCCGCTCTCTACTGGCTGCTGCGGCATCTGTTCTGATCCTGGATCAGGGCTTGGACACGGTTTGCCCGCACGCCTCCCCCTCCCTACGCCCTGCGCCGGTTCAACATGCCGACAGAGCAGGAGGGCGGTGCGGCGCGATGCAGCGCATCGCGCAAGCCGTTCGACGCACCATGTCGGCATGTTCAACCGGCCCGGAGGGTCGCCTTGCGGCGGCCGTCTGCGGGCGCGGGCCACTCGGCCGTAGTTCCCGCTACGCTCTTCGCGGCCCGCGCCCTCATTCGACTCACCGCAAGGCGACGCAGGACGTAGGGAGGGGGAGGCGTGCGGGCTAAGCCGACCGTCAGCTTCCGCTTCGGCGATGCGGTCGCCGCCGCCTACCACTTCGATCCCGGCTCCGGCGCCTGCCGCCAGACCGGGGTCGATCCCCTTCCGGCCACCGATGGCGGCTGGGTCTGGCTGCATCTGAAACTGACCGACATCCGCGGCCGGCATTGGCTGGCGCGGCACGAGGTCCTGCCCCCGGCCGTCGCGCAATGGCTGCTGGACGGGCCCGACCGGGTGCAGATGCAGCGGCTGGACGGCTGGCTGGTCGGCGCCGCCAACGGGCTGCATCACGATTTCGCCTTCGAGCCGGACCAGATCGGCCGGCTGCGCTTCTGCGTCGGCCCGCATCTGCTGGTCACCGGCCGGCGCCACCCGCTGCGCGTGGTCGACGAGATCCGCCGCAGCCTGGATGCCGGCAGCGCGCCGGCCACCGCGCTGGGCATGCTGGCGCTGATCGCCGGGCACCTGGCGGCGGAGGCCGAGGCGACGGTCGAGAAGCTGATGGACGAGGTCGACGCCATCGAGGACCGGGTGCTGGACGACCGGACGACCAGCCGGACGATCGAGGACCGCCAGGCGCTGGGCCGCATCCGCCGCCGCGCCGCGACCCTGCGCCGCCATCTGCTGCCGGAGGGCGCCGTGGTCGCCGCCGGCCTGGCCGACCTGCCGGACTGGGCCGACCCGGCCGGCCGTGCCGGCCTGGCCGCCGCCGCCGAGCGCTTCCACCGCGTCGCCCGCAGCATCGACGAGGTGATCGACCGCACCCGGCTGCTGCAGGAGGAGCTGGCGGCGCAGCGGGCGGAGGCGATGAACCGCAGCCTGCTGGTGCTGGCGGTGCTGACCGCGATCTTCCTGCCGATGACGCTGATCACCGGCATCTTCGGCATGAATGTCGCCGGGCTGCCGGGCCTGCAGGACGCCAGCGCCTTCCTGTGGGTGATGGTGCTGATCCTGGCCGCCGGCGTGGCGACGCTGGCCCTGATGTTCTGGCGCCGGATGTTCTGAAAGCCTATTCCGCCGCGGTCTGGTTTCCGATCGCCGGCAGGTTGCGCAGCAGCAGCCGCACCAGCTCCGACTGGCGGTTGGTGCGGGTCTTCATGAAGATCTTCTTGAGATGGTTGCGGATCGTCTCGTAGCTGACGTCGAGGCGGGTCGCGATCTCCTTCAGCGACAGGCCGGCCGCCAGCTCGCCGGCGATCCGCGCCTCGGTCGCGGTCAGGCCGTACAGCCGCCGCAGCTCCGGCTGCGACAGCTGGTTCGCCGGCGCCGGCGCGGCGATGAAGACCGCCGCCTTGGGCTGGGTGAGGCTGAGCAGCGGCCGGTTGCGGCTGACCGGCGCGACCAGCACCGCGAGTTGGTCGCCACCGGCCGAATCCGACAGCGTCAGTCCGCCCCCCGGCTCCAGCCGCGGGTCGTCGAGGATGATCGACGCCGAGGCGATCAGCTGGCGCAGCCGCGCCGTCTCCGCCGGCTGGGTGGCGGCCAGCAGGCCGCGCTGGTCGACCCGCAGGGCGGTGCCGGCCCGCAGCAGCGACTCCGCCACCCGGTTGGAGAAGGAGACGCGGCCGGTCGGGTCGGTCAGGACCACGCCGATCGACAGGCGGTCCAGGCCGGTCTCGAGCACGTCGCGCTGGGTGACCACATCCCCCAGCCGCTGGTGGATCTGCGCCGCGCGGGCGAAATGCGGCAGCAGCCGGCGCATCATCTCCGCCAACCGCTCCGTCTCCTGCGCCGCCATCGGCTCGGC
This sequence comes from Inquilinus limosus, assembly GCF_002195995.1. Taxonomy (GTDB): domain Bacteria; phylum Pseudomonadota; class Alphaproteobacteria; order DSM-16000; family Inquilinaceae; genus Inquilinus; species Inquilinus limosus_C. Next base: position 22,442 of record NZ_NHON01000040.1, on the reverse strand, counting down.
ATGCAGCACGCTGATATGGGCGGAGACGCCGCCGCGGCGCAGGAAGGTGCCGCCGATGCCGGACAGCAGCTGCTGCGGCCGCAGCCAGTCGGAGAAGAACTCGGTGCGCTCGAGACTGGGGCGCGACACCAGCGCGTCGCTGACCGTGACCTCGCCGACCGCGCGGCTCAGCACCCGCTCGCTCCACGGGTTGAGGCGCCAGAAGTGCTGGGCGTAGCTGTCGAGGAACCCCTGGTCCCAGCGGCTGGTCGCGGCCAGCGCCTCATAGGCCGAGGTCTCGGCATCGTCGGATTCGTGCAGCAGATACAGGCTGGCATGGCCGTCGGCGAACAGCCCGGCGAGATCGTTGAGAACCGAATCCCAGAGCCCGTGGTCAAGCGCCGCGTCGTAGATTCGCGCAATCAGGTCCGGGAGATCATCCGCCATTTCGGGAACGATCCTCGACTGGACGCCAAAGGAACGGGCCTTGCGTTGCGACGCCCGGCCAGCTTCATCACCCTCTCGGGGAAGATAGTCCATTTGGGTCAGGCTGCCACCCTCAATTTGCAGATGGGACCGGAATGGGTTTTCAGTCATCCTGTGGGTGTTTCAAGCGCACTGAGATTACAGACACCCACGCAAATTGATACGGTTTTTATATATCTGAGGCATTACGTTCGAAAAATCAGAAGCCGAGCGGCTCGTCCGGGGAGGTTCACCGAGGACGACGTGCAAACCGACGGCGAAATAGGGGACAGGCCACACCCGTTCGGTGTGGCCTGTCTCGCTTCAGGGGGGCGGCGGCATCCGCGCCAGAAGCTGGACAAGATCGGCCTGACGGTTGGTCCCGGTCTTGGCGAAGACCCGCTTGAGATGAAGGCGGACCGTCTCGTAGCTCATCTCCTGCAACCCCGCGATCTCCTTCAGCGTCGCCCCCGCCGCCAGGCCCGAGGCGACCCGGGCCTCGGCCGGCGTCAGCCCATAGTGCCGGCGCAGATCCGAATCCGCGGGACTTCGGCGCGGCTGCGGCGTCATCAGGAAGATCATGGCCTTCGGATGGTCCCGGCCCAGCAGCCAGGCGTTGCGGCTGGCGGGGACCACCAGCAGCGAAAGATGCTCGCGCCGCACGGGGTCGGCGACCACGAGGCCGCCGCCGGCCTGGGGGGCTGAATCGTCGAGCGCGGCGGCCGAGCGCGCGATCAGGCCGCGCAGCTGCTCGGCCGTCCGCGGATCGCCGGCGCCCAGCCCCCCATCGGGGTCGACCCGCAGGGTGCGGCCGGCGCGCAGCACCTCCTCCGCCGGTGGATTGGCGAACAGGATACGGCCGGTGCTGTCGGCCAGGATCAGCCCGATCGACAGCCGCTCGAACCCGGCCTCCATCGCCTGACGCTGCGTCCCGGCATCGACCAGATGCCGGTGCAGCTGCGCCGCCCGGCCGAGGTGCGGCAGCAGGCCGGAGATCAGGTCCCGCACGCCATCGCCCGGCCGGACCTCGCCATGCAGCAGGCTGAGATGCGCCGAGAAGCCGCCATGCCGCGCGAAGGTGCCGCCGATTCCGCCGGCCAGCCCCTGGGGCCGCATCCAATCGACGTAGAATTCGGTGCCCTGCAGGCTGCGGAACGGCATGACCGCATCGGTGACCGTGACCTGGCCCAGCGGCCGGCGCAGCGCCGAGCGGGTCCAGGGGTTGGCCCGCCAGTAGTGCCGGGCATAGCTGTCGAGATAGCCCGGCTCCCAATCGCTGGTCGCCCCGAGGGATTCGAAGGCCGGCACGGAGCCGTAACCGGTCTCGTGCAGGACATAGAGGCTGGCCCGCCCGTCGGGCACCAGCGCCGCGAGGCCGTTGAGAAAGCCGCTCCAGGATTCCTCTCCCGTCACGGCCGCGTAGACCTGCCCGATCAATGGACCCAGCTGAAGGCTCATCATGGCCAGTCGCCATGGCTCCGCGAAGCCGTCCCGGCCCAGCCGGCGGCAGATCCCGCGAACACCACAACCCCTCCCCCAAATGGAGTATCGAAACCCATAAAAATACGATCTTATGCGGCGATCATACCGCATTTGGATATTCCGTCCATCTCCCAATTTACTGGGTTAAATCAATCCGCGGAATGCGCGATCCTGGCCAAAATCATGCGGAAACTTTGCCTAACGCAAATCTCCACAATAAATATCGCTGAAGAAACTGCCGGATACATCAAGAGCTTCCAAGACATTCGCCAGACAAAAGCAAGACCCGGAAGCGGGAATCGCGTCCGGATCCCTGCAATTGCCGCTGTATTTTTCAAAAATCGATAGGATCGCAGAGCCATGCCCAGCGTCGTCATCGGCAACAATCTCGACAACACCATCCTCGGGGATACCGGCGGACCGGCGGAGGACGTCATCTTCGGCCAGGGCGGCAACGATGTGCTGCGCGGCCTGGCCGAGAACGACCTGCTCGACGGCGGCGCCGGCAATGACACGCTGGACGGCGGCGCCGGCGACGACATCCTCGCCGGCCGCCTGGGGGCGGACCGGCTCGAGGGCGGCCTCGGCAGCGACACCGCCGTGCTCACCGGCACCTTCGCCCAGGCGACGATCACCGTGACGACGGCGCAGGATCTTGCCGCCCCCGCCGTCACCATCTCCGCGATCCAGGTCCAGACCGCCGAAGGCACCGACATCCTGACGGGCGTCGAGGTGCTGCAGTTCGACGATTGCACCGTCCGGGTGGTCGACAATGGCGGCTACGCCACGATCCAGGCGGCGGTCGACGCAGCCCAGCCGGGCGACACCATCCTGGTCACCGCCGGCACCTATACCGAGAACGTCGTGATCGGCAAGGCGGTCACCCTGATCGGCCAGGACGGCGCCGTGATCCAGGGCAGCTTCCAGGCCGACAACGGCGTCGGCACCGGCGATGTCGACACCTGGCTGCAGGGCCACAACAGCTACAGCGGCGCGGCCGGCGACGGCATCAGCATCCAGGCCGACGGAGTCACCATCCAGAACATCGCCGTCACCGGTTTCCTGCATGGCGTCGCGCTGAACGGCACCGCGACCAACGCCACCATCGGCGACGTCGACATCTCGCAGTCGGTGATGGGCATCTTCCGCAACGACGGCGCCAATGCGAACGGCCTGTCGGTCGAGGGCGGCAGCATCAGCCACGGCCAGCATGGCATCCTGATCCAGCAATCGGTCTCGACCGGCCTCGGCAGCGCCGACGGCGTCAGCATCGACGGCACCAGCTTCGCCCATCTGAACGAGAAGGGCATCTATGCCGAGCAGCTGTCGCATGCCGAGATCGCCAATATCGACATGACCGATGTCGGCCAGTACGGCCGGACGCCGTCCTTCGGCGGCAACGGCACCAACGGCAACGGCATCGACCTCAACCTGAAGTGGGGCGGCTACAGCGACATCTCGATCCACGATTTCACCTTCACGGATGTCGGGTCGAGCAATGGCGGCGGCACGCCGCATGTCGGCGGCGGCGCCATCACCGTGAAAGCCCGCGACGATGGCGGCTATTCCAGCCATCCCGCCACGGTCGATGGCGTCACCATCTCGGACGGGTCGATCGACGGCACCTCGACCGGCATCCGCATCGGCGAGCCCGGCCAGTCCAACAGCGGCCCGACCCATGTCGACATCCACGGCGTCGACGTTTCGGACGCCAGCGTCGGCGACGTCGACAACCGGTCGCAGGCGACGCTGTCGGTCACCGTCTCCGCCACCGATCCGGACCTCACGGCCTCTCCGAACGCGACCGGGCCGATCCACATGACCGGCAGCGCCATCGCCAACGCGCTGACCGGCGGCGGCGGCGCCGATCATCTGGAAGGCCTGGGCGGCGACGATCACCTCGATGGCGGTGCCGGCAACGACCTGCTCGCCGGCGGGGCCGGGGCGGACGAGATCAAGGGCGGCGCCGGCATCGACACCGCCGTCTTCGCCGGCAACGCCGCGGCCACGTCGATCCACTCCGACGGCACCACCCTCACCATCTCGGGCCCGGACGGCACCGACACGGTCAGCGGCGTCGAGAAGGTGCAGTTCGACGACAAGACGGTGCTGATCGTCGGCGCCGGCGGCTATGCCACCATCCAGGCGGCGGTGGACGCGGCCCCGGCGGGGGCCACCATCCTGGTGGCGCCGGGCACCTACACCGAGAACGTCGTCATCGACAAGCCGGTCAGCCTGCTGTCGATCGAAGGGCGCGACAGCACCGAGATCGTCGGCACCTTCGGGGCCGGCGGCCAGGGCACGATCACGGTGATGCCGGGCGTCGACGGCGTCCGGATCGGCGCCACCGGCCAGGGCTTCACCATCGTCGGCTTCGACAATCCGAGCCCGGCCAGCGAGGTCGCGGCGGTCTATTTCCAGGGCAACCACAACGGCGCCACGGTCCAGGGCAACGACATCGTGGCCAAGGGCGATCTCGGCCTGCTGACCGAGTTCTCGGCCACCAACGCCCATTTCCTGATCGACGGCAACATCTTCTCCGGCCAGACCTTCACCGGCACGACGGTGCCGGAGCAGACCTGGGGCGGCAGCTATTCCTCGCAGCAATTCACCGTCGCCAACCTGCCACGCCAGGTGGTGGTGATCTCCGGCGGGGCGGATGCGGGGTCGAACCACACCTCCGACATCGTCTTCACCAACAACGAGGTGACGGCGACGGCCGGCGCGCTGGACACCGGCGGCACGGCGCACGGCAACATCCTGGTGACGATCGACGCGCTGGGATCGACCATCGCCAACAACGTCTTCTCCGGCTTCACCACCGTGGAGGGCCTGCGCTTCCGGGGCCCGAACGCCTCGGTGACCGGCAACCGGTTCGACAACAGCGGCACCGGCAACACCACCGGCGTGTCGTTCCAGCTGACCGACGGCAGCTATTCCGGCAACGTCTTCACCGGCCATGACGGCCGCGACGACGCCTTCGCCGGGACCGCGGGCAACGACACCATGACCGGGGCCGGCGGCAAGGACAGCCTGTTCGGCGGCGCCGGGGCGGACCAGCTGAACGGCGGGTCCGGCGACGACCTGCTGGTCGGCGGCACCGGCATCGACAAGCTGGCGGGAGGCGACGGCAACGACATCATCCTGATCGGCCCGTCCACCGAATATGCCGCGACCGAGACGATCGACGGCGGGGCCGGCACCGATACGATCCGCTTCACCAGCACGGTCGTCGGCGACACGCTGGTGCTGCTGCAATCCGGGCTGACCGGCGTCGAGGCGGTGGTGATCGGCGACGCCACGGGGGCCACCAGCGGCACCACGCCGCTCGGCGTCTATGCCGGCAGCTTCACCAATGCGCTGACGGTCACCGGCAATGAGGGCGCCAACACCATCACCACCGGATCGGGCGCGGACACGGTGAATGGCGGCGGCGGCAACGACGCCATCGCCGTCGGCGGCGGCAACGACCGGGCGGATGGCGGCGCCGGCAACGACCAGATCCTGGGCGGTGCCGGCAACGACACGCTCTATGGCCGCACCGGGGACGACGTGCTGGTCGGGGAGGCCGGCAACGACACCCTCGTCGGCAATGACGGCGTCGACATCATGATCGGCGGCGCCGGCGACGACATCTACTATGTCGACCTGACCACCGACCAGGTGCAGGAGCAGGCGAATGAAGGCCTCGACTGGGTCGTCGCCTCGCGCACCTACACCCTGTCGGCCAATGTCGAGAACCTGATGCTGGCCCCCGGTTCCGGCACCACGGCCGTCGGCAATGCCCTGGCCAACACCCTGAACGGCAACGAGACCGACAACGGCATTGCCGGCGTCGGCGGCAACGACATCATCGACGGCAAGGCAGGCAACGACATCCTCGATGGCGGCCAGGGCACCGACACCCTGACCGGCGGCGCCGGGGCGGACACCTTCCGCCTGATGGCGATCGAGCACAGCGCGGTCGGCGCCGGCCGGGACGTGATCACCGATTTCAGCCATGCCGAGGGCGACAGGATCGACCTGCATTATATCGACGCGAATGTCGGCCTGGCCGGCGACCAGGCCTTCACCTTCGCCGGCGCGGCCTTCACCGGGGCGGCGGGCCAGTTGCGCTTCGTCGGCGGGATCCTGGCCGGCGACGTCAACGGCGACGGGATCGCCGATTTCGAGGTCAAGGTGAACGGGGCGGCCAGCCTCGTCGCTGGCGACTTCGTCCTCTGATCGGAAGGCCCCTGGAGGCCCGGCGCCGACGGCGCCGGGCCTTCTTCTTTCGCGGCTTGCGGATCAGAAGGCGGACAGGGCGATGCCGGCGGCGCCGGCGGCCAGCATCGCGACGGTCGCCGGCAGGATGCGCAGGGCCATCGCCCGGCCGCCCAGGACCACGGCGAGCCCGGCCTTGACCAGCGTGTTCACCCCGGCGGCGATCAGCACCACCGCGGCGCCGACCGCGATGTCGAGCCCGCTTTGGGTCAGCCGCGCCGCCGACAGCGTGATCGCGTCGACATCGGCCAGGCCGGAGACGGCGGCGAGCAGATAGAGGCCGGCGGCCCCAAGGGTGGCGTCGAGCGCCTTCGACAGCACCAGCACCACCACGATCAGCGCCACGATCTTCAGCGCCGACCACAGCTCCAGGGGGTTGCCGAGCGGCGGCGCCTTGCTGGTCCGGTGCGCGGCGGCCCGCCACAGCCACAGGCCGCAGCCGATCGCCACCACGGCAGCCCCGGCCAGCGGCGGCACCAGGGCCAGGAACAGCGGCGGGTGCAGCACCAGGACCAGCGCGGCGACGCGCAGGACCATCACCGCCCAGGCGGCGACGATCCCGGCGGCCAAGGCCGGCGCCGCCTGCGGCGCGGCCCGCGCCTGCCGGGCGAAGACCAGGGTCAGGGCGGTGGAGGAGACGAGGCCGCCCAGCAGCCCGGTCAGCAGCGTTCCAACCCGGGGGCCGGCGATGCGCACGGCGGCATAGCCGGCGAAGGACAGGCCGGCGACCAGCACCACCAGCCACCAGACCTTCGCCGGGTTGATCGCCTGCCAGGGGTCGAGCGTCCGGTCCGGCAGCAGCGGCGGCACCACCACCGCGATCAGCAGGAACTGCAGCGCCGCCGCGGTCTCGGCCGGGGTGAAGCGGTCGAGCAGGCCGTGCAGCCGGACCTTCTCGCGCAGCAGCAGGGCCACGACCACGGCGCCGCCCACACCCGCCAGGACATGCCCCGCCCCGGCGGCGGCGCCGAGCAGGACGGTGACCAGCATCGCGACCTCGGTGGTCAGGCCCAGGCTGCCCTGCTCGCGCCAATAGGCGGCCAGCATGTAGGCCCCGATCCCGGCCAGGAACAACAGCAGCGGGCCGGGCCCGAGATCCGCCGCGAGGAACGCGGCGACGCCGCCGCCGAAGCCGGCGATGGTGAAGGTGCGCAAGCCCGCGGCGCGCCGGCCCTCGGGCCGGTCGCGGTCGGTCCAGCCGCGCTCCAGCCCGATGATCAGGCCGACCGCCAGGGCGGCGCCGAGGCGCAGGGCCGGAAGCGTCTCATCCATTCCAGGCCATCCCCCGCCTCGCCGATCCGCGCCGAGCATAGCCGAAAGGCCGAATTCCGCGATAGCGAAGGGCATGGCGCTCCGCCGGCGGCCGCCCCGGGAGCGGAGCAGTCACCGATCGGCGAATTCATACTTTTTGACAGTATGAATCCAGATGATTTGAATCCAATGATATGCAGCGCTCGACAAGAACAATATTCAACGTGGGGGAAACGCCATGTCGAAGTTGCTTGCCTTATCCCTAAGTATAGCAGTGCTCGGCGCGGTATGGGCATTCCTGGCCCTGGGGCCGCTCGCCGGCGTCGTCCTGGTCTGGGCCGGGTTCATCGCCTGGGGGTGCTTCTTCCACTCCGGCGCCGACGAGAAGGCCCTGAGCAAGACGATCGCCGGCAATGTCTACGGCGCCATCGTCGCCTGGATCGCCCTTCTGATCATCGTCCATGTCCCGATGCCGTCGCTCGGCACCGCCTGGCCGGCCATCGTCGTCGGCGTCACCGTCTTCTTCCTGGTGATCGTCGCCTCGGTCGACCTGCTGTCGGTTGTGCCGGCCAATGTCTACGGCTATGCCGCCACCGTAGCCTATTCGCTGCACCAGGGCGCGGGCGCCGATGGCGTCGGCCCGCTGCAGCGGCTGACCACGGCCAGCATCGGCAACCCGCTGGTGCTGCTGATCGTCTCGATGGTGATCGGGGCGGTGTTCGGCTACGCCTCGTCCAAGCTGGCAGGGGCGCTGTCCCGGGCCGAAGCCGCGGCCTGAACGATCGTCCCGCCGGCGCCGCGAGGGACGGCGCCGGCGGGACGGATCATCATCCCAGCTTCTTCTTCAGCAGCTCGTTCAGCATCGCCGGGTTGGCCTTGCCGCCTGACGCCTTCATCACCTGGCCGACGAAGAAGCCGAACAGCTTGTCCTTGCCCGAGCGGTACTCGGCCACCTTGTCGGCCTGCGCCGCCATCACCTGGTCGATCACCGCCTCGATCGCACCGGTGTCGGTGACCTGCTTCAGCCCCTTGGCCTCGACGATGGCGCCGGCATCCTGCCCGGTCTCCATCATCTCGGCGAACACGTCCTTGGCGATGCGGCCGGAGATGGTGTTGTCGGCGATCAGGTCGACCAGCCCGCCCAGCTGCTCGGCCGAGACCGGGCTGTCCTCGATCTCGCGGCCGGCCTTGGCCAGGCCGCCGAACAGCTCGTTGATCACCCAGTTGGCCGCCAGCTTCGGGTCGCGCCCCTTGGCCGCGCGCTCGTAGAAGAAGGCCTTGGCCTGCTCCGCCACCAGCACGCCGGCATCATAGGCCGACAGGCCGTATTCGGCGATGAAGCGGGCCTTCTTCTCGTCCGGCAGCTCCGGCAGGGTGGCGGCGATGCGCTCGACGAAGCCGTCCTCCAGCACCAGCGGCAGCAGGTCCGGGTCGGGGAAGTAGCGGTAATCGTGCGCGTCTTCCTTGGTGCGCAGCGACCGCGTCTCGCCCTTGTTCGGGTCCCACAGCCGGGTCTCCTGGTCGATCGACCCGCCGCCCTCGATGATCTCGACCTGGCGCCGTGCCTCGAACTCGATCGCCGACATGACGTGGCGGATCGAGTTGACGTTCTTGACCTCGCAGCGCGTGCCGAATTCGGTGTCGCCGACCTTGCGCACCGACACGTTGACGTCGCAGCGCATGGAGCCTTCCTCCATGTTGCCGTCGCAGGTGCCGAGATAGCGCAGGATCGACCGCAGCTTGCGCAGATAGGCCGAGGCGTCGTCCGGGCTGCGCAGGTCGGGCTCGGAGACGATCTCCATCAGCGCCACGCCGGACCGATTCAGGTCGACGAAGGTCTCGCGCGGCGACTGGTCGTGCAGGCTCTTGCCGGCATCCTGCTCGAGATGCAGCCGGGTGATGCCGACGGTGCGGGCCGACCCGTCCGGCAGGTCCAGCACGATCTCGCCGGTGCCCACGATCGGGTCCTTGTACTGGCTGATCTGGTAGCCCTGCGGCAGGTCCGCGTAGAAGTAGTTCTTGCGGTCGAACACCGAGCGGCGGTTGATCTGCGCCTTGAGGCCGAGGCCGGTCTTCACCGCCTGCTCGACGCAATGGTCGTTGATCACCGGCAGCATGCCCGGCATGGCGGCGTCGACCAGGCTGACCTGGCTGTTTGGGGCCGCGCCGAATTCGGTGGCGGCGCCGGAGAACAGCTTGGCCTTGGAGATGACCTGGGCATGGACCTCGAGCCCGATCACCGTCTCCCAGGTGCCCGTCTCGCCCTCGATCGTGTACATGGAACCGCTCGCACTCAAACCGTCCGGAAGCGAGACAGGGAGCGCGGAAGGGGTGCCTCTGTCAAGGATTTCAGGGCTGCCGCGCTACGGGCGGATGGCGACCTCCGCCTCGATCTCGACCGCCAGGCCGAAGGACAGCCCGGCCATGCCGACGGCGGAGCGGGAATGCGCGCCTCGCTCCGGCCCGAACACCTCGACGATCAGGTCGGTGAAGCCGTTGATCACCAGCGGGTAGCGGTTGAAGGACGGCGCCGCGTTGACCATGCCGAGGGCGCGCAGCCAGGCGGTGATGCGGTCGAGGTCGCCGAGCGCGTCCCTGAGGCTGGCCAGGATGGCGAGGCCGGTCAGCCGCGCCGCCTGGTAGCCCTGCTCCTCCGTCAGCTCCTGCCCGACCTTGCCGAGCAGCGGCGCCAGCGACCCGTCCGGCGCCAGGGCGCCATGGCCGGAGACATAGGCCCGGTCGCCATGCACCCGCACCCAGGGGAAGCTCAGCGTCACCCCGGGCGGCAGCTGGATCGGCGCCGGCAGCTGCAGCCCCAGCGCGCTCAGTCTCGCCTCGATCCCGGCCATCCCTGATTCCTTAACTATCGGTAAGTATCGATCAAAATGTCGGCAGGCCCATGCTAGCGCGCCGCCGGGCCGGGGCAACCCCGGCCGCTGCGGCGGAAGAGCCGGCCCGCGTGAGAACAGTATTTATCGCGGCCCGGCCATAAAAAGGACAAGCCGCGGGACCGATGTGGATTGGTCCGACTTTTCAGATCTTCCAGGAATTCCATCCCGTGAACGGGCGCCCCATCGGCCCCGAGCCCCCTTGCCAATCACATCGGGAGAACCCCTATGGCCGCGTCCCCCTGGGTGTCCAGAATAGCCATGGCCGCCGCTCTTGCCGTGCTGTCCGGCTGCGTCACGTCCGGCAACACGACGAAGCCCGCCTACACCCCACCGAGTGCCCAGACCCTGGCGACATGGCAGGCCGACGCGCAACAGGGCAAGGTGTCCGCGCAGGACCGACTGGGGGAGTATTACTTCCAGACCAAGGACTACGAGTCCGCCCGCCGCTGGTACCGCAAGGCCGCCGACCAGGGCGACGCCACGGCCCAGTACAATATGGGCGTGATCTACAATTTCGGCCACGGGGTGCCGAAGGACCAGACGCAGGCCATCGGCTGGTACCGCAAGGCAGCCGAGCAGGGCGACCCCGACGCCCAGGTCATCGTCGGCAGCGCCTATGAGACCGCCCAGGGGGCGCCGCGCGACTATGCCCAGGCCGCCCGCTGGTACCGGAAGAGCGCCGACCAGGGCAACGCCGAGGCCCAGTCCAGGCTGGGCTATCTCTACGACATGGGCCAGGGCGTGCCGCGCGACGACGCCCAGGCCGCCGCCTGGTACAAGAAGAGCGCCGACCAGGGCAATGCGGACGGCCAGAACAATCTGGGTGTGCTGTACCTCCAGGGCAAAGGCGTGCCGCAGGACCGCGCCGCCGCGGCGGAGCTGTTCCGCGCCTCGGCGGCCCAGGGCAACCGCGAGGCACAGGGCAATCTGGCGGACCTGACCGGGCCGTCCCAGGCGCCGTCCGGCGGCTACGCCCCCGGAGCGCCGGGCCCGCAATACCAGGACAACAGCGGCCAGCAGCAGCAACAATACGACGACCAACAGCAGCAGATGATGCAGCAGGACGTCTACATGCGGCAGCAGCAGGAGCAGCAGCACCAGCAGCAGGAGTGGTTCGAGGAACAGCAGCAGCAGCGGCAGGAGCAGCAACAGCAGCAGGAAGAAATCTACCAGCAGCAGCAGGAACAGCAGGAGCAATACCAGCAGGAACAGGAGCAGCAGCAAGAGCAGTACCAGCAGCAGCAGGAACAGCAGATGCAGATGCAGGAATAAGGCCCGGGACCGACCTTACACCGGAGAGCTAGCGATCAGACTCTATAGTCCCTCCTATAAAAGAACCGTCATTGCGAGGAGGCGAAGCCGACGAAGCAATCCATGCCGCCGCTCTTGCGGGCCGATGGATTGCTTCGCTGCGCTCGCAATGACGGCCTTTTCATGGGCTCGCCGGCCTTACACCACGTTGAGCTCGACGATCGGCCGGTTCTCCAGGATCCGGGTGAAGGCGAAGGGCGACAGGTCGAGGCTGCGGAAGCCGCCATGGGCGATCAGCTCGGCCACGCCCCGCCCGGCCGCGGGCGATTGCTGCAGCCCGTGGCCGCTGAAGCCGTTGGCGAAGATCAGGTTCGGCAGGTCGGGATGCGGCCCGATGATGGCGTTGTGGTCGACCGTGTTCATCTCGTAATGGCCGGCCCAGGAATTGACCACCTTCAGGCTCTCGAAGGCCAGCACCCGCTCGGCCAAAGCCGGCCACATCATCTCGTCGAACAGGCCGTGATCGACCGTCAGGTCCTCGGTGTCCGGATCCTCGCCGGTGGGCGGGGCGCCGCAGATGAACAGGTTGCCCTCGGGCCGGAACCAGACGCCCGAGGGGTCGATCACCAGCGGGCAGCCGGCCAGGGTCTGGCGGCAGTCGAAGACGAAGACGCAGCGCTTGCGGCCCTCGACCGGCAGGTCGATGCCGGCCAGCGCCGCGACCTTGCCGGCCTGCGGCCCGGCGGCGTTGACCAGCGTGCCGCAGCCGATGCGGCCGCCCTGCGCCAGGGTCACGCCGGTCACCGTTCCGCCGGCCCGGTCGATGCCGGTCACGATGTCGGTGATATAGGTGGCGCCGAGCGACCGGGCCTTGCGCTTGAAGGCCTGCAGCAGGCTGTAGCCGTCGAACCAGCCCTCGCCGGCGAGGCCGAGCGAGCCGGCCGACAACCCGTCGACATTCAGCCAGGGGAAGCGCCCGGCCAGCCGGTCCGGCGCCATCAGGTCGACGGCGACGCCCTCCCCCACCTGCATCGCGTGGTTCTGCTGCAGCACCGGCAGCCCGGCCGGGGTGGCGAGGAACAGGTAGCCCTTCTCGTGGAAGCCGAAATCCGGCACCTCGCCCTCGACCTCGAGCCAGCGCTCGGGGTGCTTCAGCACCTCGAGGCCGAAGCGGGAGACGGCGACGTTGAAGGGGGTGGAGAATTGCTGCCGGATCGAGGAGGCGGAGAGTGCCGAGGAGGCGGTGCGGTAGGTCGGGTCGCGCTCGACCACCGCGACGGTGCCGCCGAAGCCCGGCTCCAGCATCAGGAAGCAGGCGATGGCGCTGCCGATGGCGCCGCCGCCGATGATGACCACGTCGAAGCTGTCCGCCATGCCCGCACCCGTCCCGGAGTTTCCCGACTCCTACGCCGCCGGCTACCGCTCCGCAATCAGGATTTTTCCGATCGGAAACAGATGCAGCGCGCGGCGGCGCGTGCTTAGCTGCGGCGCATGGACAGTGATGCGCCCCAGAGCCTCGGCCCCCGGCTGAAGGCGCTGCGCCGGACCCGCGGCTGGACGCTGGAGGCGGCGTCCGAGCAGACCGGCCTGGCCAAGTCGACCCTGTCGAAGATCGAGAACGGCCGGATGTCGCCGACGGTCGAGGTGCTGCTGAAGCTGTCGCAGGGCTTCGGCGTCGACCTGGCCGGGCTGTTCGGCGACGCCCGCCCGGCCGCGGCGGCACGCAGCCTGACCCGGGCCGGCACCGGGCCGCGGCACGAGACCCGCAGCTACAGCCATGAACTGCTGGGCGCGGATATGGCGGAAAAGCGCGTCACCCCGGTGCGCGCCCGGGTCAAGGCGCGCACCCTGCTGGATTACGGGCCGCTCGACCGGCATGAGGGCCAGCAGTTCCTGCTGGTCCTGTCCGGCACGGTGACGATGCATTTCGCCGGGGAGGCGCCGTTCCGCCTGGCCGCCGGCGACAGCCTGTATTTCGACGCCCGCACCCCGCATGCCTGCCTCTCGGACGGGCCGGAGGAGGCGGAGATCCTGTGGATCCATGCGGGGTGAGCCCCCTCACCCTCCCGTTGCCAACGCAACGGGCCCCTCCCTCTCCCCAAGGAGAGGGAATGGCAGCGACGCCCTATACCTCTCCCCGGGGAGAGGTCGAAATCGCACAGCGATTTCGGGTGAGGGGGTGGCTCCGGCCCTTACTTCGCCCGCAGCGGCTTCAGCGCCTCGGCCCAGCGGGCCAGCTCGTCCAGCATTCCGGTCGCGGCCTTGGCCTGGGCCTCGGGGACGGTGAGCTTGCCGTCGGCCAGCGAATTCCAGGCCATCGGGATCGCCACCGCCTCGGTCAGCGGCACCACCTTCAGCGTGGTCAGGGTCAGCTTCTCGGCCTGGACAGCGCGCATGCCGCCGGATGCGCCGCCATAGCTGACGAAGCCGGCCGGCTTGTAGTTCCATTCCAGGTACAGGTAGTTCAGCGCGTTCAGCAGCGCCGGCGGCGGGCCGAAATTGTACTCCGGCGTGACGAAGACGAAGGCGTCGGCGGCGCTGACGCTGGCGCTCCACCGCTTGGTGTGCTCGTGCACATAGTGCTGCAGCCGGGGATGCTCCGGCTCGTCGAACACCGGCAGGTCGAAATCCTTCAGGTCGACCAGCGTGGCGTCGAACTTGCCATGCGCGGCGGCGATCTCCTGGAACCAGGAGGCGACCACCGGCCCGATGCGGGCCGGCCGAGTGCTGCAGATCACGGTGTGGAGCTTCAAAGGCACGGCACTCTCCCGTCGGGGGCAGATGGAACAATGAGCCGCGATCTTTGCGACGGCCGCGCTGCCGAAGCAAGCGTGCAGGCCCGCTTCAGCCGGTCGGTTCAGTCGGACTCCGGCCGGCGCGCGATCAGCGCGGTGGAGGTGACGACCTCGCCCAGCGTGCCGTCGGCCTCGTATTCTGCCGTCAGCCCCTCGATCTCGGCGATCAGCGCCTCGACCCGGTCGCCGATCGTCCCCGACATCACGCTCGACATCGACAGGGCCCGGTCGATCAGCGAGTCCGCCGGGATCCGCCGGCGCTCGATCACCGCGACCTCCTCCAGCCGGCTGAAAGGCGAGCCCAGCAGCACGGCCGTGTGGTTCAGCCAGTCCGGCGACTTGCGGATCTGCCGGCCGACATCGTCCTCGGAATAGCGCTCCAGCAACTCGCGATAGGGTTTCACCCAGCGATTGTCCGGCACCTTCGGATGGTCGTCATGGATCAGCACCACCGCGCCGCCGGGATCGAGCATCCCGTCGAGCCGGCGCAGCGTCTCCATCCGGTCCATCCAGTGGAAGGACCGGCCCATGGTCACCAGCCGGAACGCCCCGAGCTGCGGCCCCAGATCGTAGGAGCTGCCCTGCTGCCAGGCGACCCAGACGCCGGCCCGCGCCGCGGCCTCCGCCGCCACGGCCAGCATCTCCGGCTCCGGATCGATGCCGACGACCTCGCCGGCGAAAGGCGCCAGGGCCACCGCGATCTGCCCCGGCCCGCAGCCGAGATCCATCACCCGGTGATCACGATCGAGGCCGCAGGTCCGGGCGATCCGCAGGAACAGGCCGGCGGCATAGGGCGGCCGGCCCTGCAGGTAATGCGCGGCCGCGGTGCGGAACCGTCGCGGCATATAGGGAATCGTGGTCATGGCCGGCCTCCTCGGGCTGATGCCCCTTCCCGGCGCCGGCATAGCAGCTTTCCATGACCGTCCGAAGACGACGGAGCGACGCGGAGCAGCGCCTCCCCTTCAGTCTAGATGGGGCCATCCAGAGATCGAGCCGCTGGATGGCCACGCCCCTCGTGGGCTCGCCATGACGGCTTGAGCTTTGCGATATCGCACTTGAGCGTTACAGGAAGCGAATGCGCAGCTCGTCGTCGTAGGATCGGTCGCCGACCCGCAGCGCCCCCGGCTCCACGCCATAGACGGTGAAGCCGTGCCGGTCGTAGAGCCGCCCGGCCGCCTGGTTGCCGACCGTCACGGCCAGGATGACGGAGTCGAGCCCCTCGGCCCGGGCGTGGTCCAGCACGGCCTCGACCAGCGCATCGGCGGCGCCGGCGCCGCGCCCGTCGGGCCGCACATACATCCGCACCAGCGTGCCGCGATGCCGGCGCTTGGGCGTGCTCTCGCGCGCCAGCCCGGCGAGGCCGAGCAGCCGGCCATCGCGCTCGGCGGCGAAGGTGGCCACCTCGGCGACGCGCCGGCCGAAATCCTCCAGCGACAGTGCGGCTTCGGTCTCGTAGGTGGAGCCGAACGCCTCGGGGTGGCGCTCCAACCCCTCCAGCCGGATCTCGCGGTAGGCCGCGGCATCCGCGAGGCCGAGCCGGCGGATGACGAAGCCTGTCACGGTCGGGAGCCCCCGCCTTAGGAGATGGACTGCGGCAGAGCGGTGAAGCCGGCCGCCCGCTCCATCACCCCGGCGACGCGCAGCACCGTCTCCTCGTCGAAGGGCCGGCCGAGCAGCTGCAGCCCGAGCGGCAGCCCGTCATCGCCCAGGCCGGCCGGCACCGACAGGCCGGGCAGCCCGGCCAGCGACGCCGGCACGGTGAACACGTCGTTGAGGTACATCGCGATCGGGTCGTCCTGCTTCTCGCCGATGGCGAAGGCGGTGGACGGCGCGGTCGGCGTCAGGATCACGTCGCACTGCTTGTACGCCTCGGTGAAGTCGCGGGCGATCAGCGTCCGCAGCTTCTGCGCCTTGGTGTAGTAGGCGTCGTAATAGCCGGCCGACAGCACATAGGTGCCGATCATCACCCGGCGCTTCACCTCGCGGCCGAAGCCGGCGGCGCGGGTGTTCTCGTACAGCTCGTTCAGGGACCCGCCGGTCTCGCGCAGGCCGTAGCGCACGCCGTCATAGCGCGCCAGGTTGGACGACGCCTCGGCCGGGGCGACGATGTAGTAGGTCGGCAGCGCGTATTTGGTGTGCGGCAGCGAGACCTCGACGATCTCGGCCCCCGCCGCGCGCAGCCAGTCGGCGCCCTGCTGCCAGACGCGCTCGATCTCCGCCGGCATGCCGTCGACCCGGTATTCCTTCGGAATGCCGACCTTCAGGCCGCGGATGTCGCCGGTCAGCGCCGCCTCGAAATCCGGCACCGCCATGTCGACACTGGTCGAATCCTTCGGGTCGAAGCCGGCCATCGAGCGCAGCATGATCGCCGCGTCGCGCACGGTCCGCGCCATCGGCCCGGCCTGGTCGAGCGAGGAGGCGAAAGCGACCACGCCCCAGCGCGAGCAGCGGCCATAGGTCGGCTTGATGCCGACGATGCCGGTGAAGGCGGCCGGCTGGCGGATCGACCCGCCGGTGTCGGTGCCGGTGGCTGCCAGGGTGATGCGGGCCGCAACCGAGGCCGCGGAGCCGCCGGAGGAGCCGCCCGGCACCAGCTTGGCGTTGCTGCCATCCTGCCGCCGCCAGGGGTTCTCGACGTTGCCATAGGCCGAGGTGATGTTGGCCGAGCCCATGGCGAACTCGTCCATGTTCAGCTTGCCCAGCATCACCGCGCCGTCGCGCCACAGATGGCTGGTGACGGTCGATTCATAGGGCGGCACGAAATTGCCGAGGATGGCGCTGCCGGCGGTGGTGCGCACGCCCTCGGTGCAGAACAGGTCTTTAATGGCGATCGGCAGGCCCTCGAGGGGACCACCCTCGCCGCGGGCGAGCTTGGCGTCGGAGGCCTTGGCCATCTCGATCGCCTTGTCCGGCGTCTCGGTAACGAAGGCGTTGAGCCCGCGCAGGCTCTCCATCGCGGCGACATGCGCCGTGGTCAGCTCGACCGAGGAGATCTCGCGCTTCTTCAGCGCGTCGCGCGCGCCGGCCAGGGTCAGATGGGTCGGCTTCGACATCACTCGACCACCTTCGGCACGGTGAAGAACCCGGCCTTGGCCGAGGGCGCGTTGGCCAGAACCTTCTCGGGATAGCCGCCGTCGGTCACCTCGTCCGCCCGGCGGCGCAGGCCCTGCTGCGCCACGCTGGTCATCGGCTCGACCCCGTCGGTGTTCACCTCGGCCAGTTGCTCCACGAAGTCCAGGATGCCGGACAACTCGCCGGTCATGGAATCGAGCTCCGCCTCGTCGAGGCGGATGCGGGCCAGATGCGCGATCTTCGCGACGGTGGCTCTGTCGAGCGACATGTCGTAGTCATCTCCGGGGATCGTGAGGCCGCCCCGGGCCGGCATGGGGCCGGAACCGCGGGGGACGGCCGACGGAAAACGGCGCGGAAGGTAACACCCGATATGGCGGTCTGCAATCTTCGCGACCTGAAGCCCCTGCTGCCCCCCGGCGGGCGGCTGATCGGCCTGGATCTCGGGGAGAAGACCATCGGCATGGCGGTGTCCGACCCCGGCCTGTCGCTGGCCTCGCCGATCGGCACCATCCGCCGCACCAAATTCACCCCGGATGCGCAGGAGCTGCTGCGCATCGTCGACGACCGCGGCGTCGCCGCGCTGGTGATCGGCCTGCCGGTCAACATGGATGGCAGCGAGGGGCCGCGCTGCCAGTCGGTGCGCGCCTTCGCCAAGGACCTGCTGAAGCTGCGCGACCTGCCGATCGCCTTCTGGGACGAGCGGCTGTCGACCATGGCGGTGCAGCGCCAGATGATCGAGTTCGACGTCACCCGGAAGAAGCGGGCCAAGGCCGTCGACACCGCCGCCGCCGCCTGGATCCTGCAGGGCGCGCTGGACGCGCTGCAGTTCGGCGCCCCGCTGCCGCCGGTCGGCTGACCGCTCAGGTCTCGCCGGCGCGGATCTGCCGGCGCGCCTCGTCGGCCAGAGGGTGCAGCACCGCGGCCGGCGTGTCGCCGACCAGGGTGTAGCCGAGGCCCTGGTCGGCCCAGGCAAGGCCGGAGACGCCACCGCTGCTGTGCTCCGACATCGGCGTGTCGCCCTCGATGTCCATCGGCCGCACCAGCATGGCCAGGCGCGTGCCGCGATCGTCGTCATACATCAGCAGCCCGGCCGGGCCGTGCGCGGTCGCCACCAGCCGACCGCCCATGAAGCGGTAGCCCGCCTGGGTCAGGTCGGGCACCGCGATCGGCCGCCGCAGCCGGTCCGACAGCCATCCGACCAGCTGCGTCCGGTCGGCGGCGCCGAGCTCGACCGCGCGGGTATGGTCGGCGGCGTAGACGGCGTAGTTCTCGGCCCCCTCCCGGGCCAAAGCGGCGATGCCGGCCCGCGCCGGCTCGGCCAGGCCACGCCAGGTCCAGCCGCCGGCCCCGCCGATGGCCAGCAGCAGCACCGCCGCCGCGGCGGCTATCCAGGGCCGGCCCCAGGACGACGGCCGCCGCCGGGCCTCGATCATCCGGGCCAGCGACAGCTGCGGCGGCACCGGCTCCTCCGCCACCGGCCCCAGCGCCTGGCGCAGGCCGTCGCGCTGCGCGGCATAGCCTGCGACCCGGTGCGCCACCTCCGGATGCTCGGCCAGATAGGCCTCGACCTCGGCCCGGCGCTCCGGCGCCAGCACCCGGTCGACATAGCCGTGCAGGTCGTCCTCGGTGATCGGGAGACTCATTTCACGCTCCGCAAGCTCGGGGGGCGCAGGGTCGCGGGCCGGCCTGAGGCCTCTGCGTCTTCCATGATCCGCAGCAGCCGCTCCCGCCCGCGGGAGAGGCGAGACATGACGGTGCCGATCGGCACATCCAGCACCTTGGCCGCCTCGGCATAGGACAGGTCCTCGACCGAGACCAGCAGCAGCACGCTGCGCTGCTCCTCCGGCAGCTGGTCCAGCGCCTGCAGCAGCTCGCGGTGGCGCAGCCCGGCCTCCTGCGTCGGCGGGCGGGCGGTGGCGGCCTCCGCCGCGTCCTCGATCGGCACGTCCCGGCCGCGGCGGGCGCGCTGCCGCATCCGGTTGACCGCGAGGTTGTGCAGGATGCTGAACAGCCAGGTCCGGGCGTCGCCGTCGGTGCGGCGCTGGTGCCAGCGGGTGATCGCCCGCTCCAGGCAGTCCTGCACCAGGTCGTCCGCCCCGGCGGCGTCGGCCCGCATCAGCGACCGGGCGTAGCGCCGCAGCGCCGGGATCAGCGGTTCGACCAGGAGCATCATGTCCTTCATGGCCCGATCGCCTCTCGATCTCCCGCCGCCGCCGAGGCCGGCGCGGGAGGCTCCGTTCACTGCGCCTGGATCTGCACCGGCGCGCCGGCCTGTGCAGCGGTGCCGGGCGCGATCACCAGCCAGCGCCGCCCTGCCTCCGCCTGACCTTGCACCACCTGCCGGATCGGGCCCAGCGCATTGACGATGGCGGAGCCGGCCGGGTTGGTCATGAAGGCGGCCAGCGGCTCCAGCGGCCCGCCGCCATCGGCCTGGCCGGACAGTGCCAGGACGTAGGGCTGCTTCGGCTGCAGCCCGGTGGCCGAGGCCTGCAGCACCTGGGTCAGCCCCTGGTCGAACAGCGACACGCTGGTCGGCGCCGGGCCATTCGCCGGGGCCGCGGCCTTGCCGTCCTGCAGCGCCACCATCGACAGCTGCGCGGTCTGGCCGGCGACGCCGAGCGGCTGCAGGTTCCGGGTGCCGTCACCCTCCGGCACGGCGTCGGGCACATAGTTCACCGCCTGCGGCGCCTGGCCGATCGGCACCGAGCCGATCACTTTGTTGGTCAGTGTGTCGATCGCGGTCAGCTCGTCGCCATTCTCGATGCCGACATAGACCCGGCTGCCGTCGCCCGACGGCCAGATGCCGTGCGGCAGGTTGCCGACCGGGATGGTCGCGACCCTGGAGAAGTCGTCGGTGCGGTAGACCTGCACCTGGTTCAGCCCGCCGACGGTGATATAGGCGAAGCTGCCGTTCCTGTTGCGGACGATGTTGACGTGGTTGGTGATCGGCCCGGTGTCGATCGTGGTCAGCAGCGTGAAGGGCGGCCTGGCGTCGAACACCTGGGCCTTGCCGGTGTCCTTCAGCGTGAACCAGACCTGGGTGCCGTCCGGCGTCGCCGCGATGTTCGGGCAGAAAGGGCTGGCCTGCCGGACATGGCCGACGATCTTGCGGTCGGCCACCGAGACCACCACCGTCTCCGGGTTGAAGGAGGAGCAGATGTAGCCGTACTTGCCGTCCGGCGAGAAGATCTGCATCCCCGGCCCGCCGGGGACGGTGATCCGGGTCGTCTCCTCATAGGTCCTGGCGTCGAGCACCGAGATGTAGGTCTCGCCGCGCACCGTCACCCACACCTCCTTGCCGTCCGGCGTGTAGAACGCCTCGTGCGGCGACCGGCCGATATAGGTGGTGTGCTTCACCGTGTTGGTCGCGGTGTCGATGAAGGTGACGGAGTTCGAGCCGATCGACACCACGGCGAGGGTGCGGTGGTCGGGCGAGAAGCCCATGCCGTGCACCAGCAGCTGGCCGCGGTAGAGCGGGCTGAAATTGGTCGGCTGCGGGTCGCCGAGGCGGATCACCCCGAGCAGCCTGTTGTCGGCCGGGTCGGTGACCGAGACGGTGTTGGAGAACTGCTCGGCGGCATAGACCCGGTCCCTGTGGCTGACCGGGATGTCGGGGTCCGAGGCGGCGAAGGGCACCTGCCCGGCGAAGGCGGCGGGCGCGGCGGCCATGATCGTGGTGGCGGCCGAGGCGGCCAGGAGCGCGGAGAGCAGCAGGGTGCGGGTCACGGTCAGTGCTCCATCGACAGGGTCATGGACGGCATGGAAGAGCCGGCGGACGGCGGGATCTGGTCGGGCGCGGGGTCGGAGGGCGGCAGCGCCTGGCCCAGCGCCAGGCGCATCGCCGCGATCTCCTGCTGCTGCTCGACGATGATCTCCTGGGCGATGCGGCGCAGCTGCTCGTTCTTTCCATAGCGCAGCTCGGCCTGGGCCATGTCGATCGCGCCCTGGTGATGCGGGATCATCATGGCGGCGAAATCGGCATCGACGTCGCCGGTGGGCTTGATGATCATGGCGGCCATCATTCTGCCCATCGCGACATCGCTCTCGCGGGCGAACGGCAGCTCTTCCGGCGGCGACAGCCATGTCAGCCCACAGATTGGAACCAGGACGTCCTCCGGCCCTCGCGCCGGAAGGCCACGCCAGCCCACAAGCCCGGCAGCCCAGGCTCCGGCGGCCCCGAGCAGCAGGGCGGCGACGACGGCCGCCGACGGGCGGGGAAGGAAACGGGACGGCATCGGGGTCTCCGGCGGGAGGGGCGGCGTGGCATCCATGACGGATGGGACACCTGCCCTCCGGCTTTATTCCCGGGGACCCGATCTTTTTTGATGAACTATCCGCAAGGTCCCATCACGGCGCGGGATGCGGCGGCGGTCACTGTGCCGGCACCGGGCAGCTCAGGTCGCCCTCCTCGCAGCTCAGCAGCGCCTTGAGGTCGTCGGCGCGCTGGGTGGTCAGCTGCTCCAGGCACTGCGCCACGATCATCGGCCGGGCGCTGCCGCCCTCGACGCCGGAGGAGATGAAGTCGCATTCGGCGTCGCGATAGGCGATCCAGGCGCGCTGGGCCGCGACCAGCGACTTGGCCGATTCCTCGCTGTCCTTCAGTCGCGCCATGATCTGCTTGTAGGTCGCGTTCAGCGCCGCATCGGCCTTCTTGTAGGCATCGCCGGCGCATTGGTTGAGACCGGCCTGGCTGTCGTCCGGGCAGTCCTGCTGGGCCATGGCGGGCAGGGCCGCGAGCAGGATGGCGGCGGCTGCGATCACGGGCTTGAGCATCGACGAATCTCCCTCGGCTGGCGGCAGCATGCGCGCCTTCGCCGATGCGATGGGAGCGGCAAATTTTCCGCGGCTAGAGCGTTAGCCACCTAGGTTGGCGCGAGATATCCGGAATTGAGGATGTAGTTCTGGCATTCGAGCGGTGGGAAACGGTCGAGCAGTGAGCCGATGCGGTTCCACAAGGCGTGTCGGTTGCGGGGTGCGGCCCGTCGTATCAGGG
>NZ_NHON01000039.1 GCF_002195995.1 Inquilinus limosus | reverse complement strand
GGCATGGGGGCGGCGACCGCCCGGGCCCTGGCCGCGGCCGGCGCGAAGGTGGCCCTGCACGACCTCAACCGCGACGCGGCCGAGGCGGTGGCGCGGGAGATCGGCGGCCTTGCCGTGGCCTGCGACGTCGGCGACGGCGACTCGGTGGCGGCGGCGCTGGAGCAGGCGCGGGCGGCGCATGGCACGGCGCGCATCGCCGTGGCCTGCGCCGGCATCGCCCCGGGCGCCCGGCTGGTCGGCCGCGACGGCCCGCACGACCCGGCGCTGTTCGAGAAGGTGATCCGCGTCAACCTGCTCGGCACCTTCCACCTGCTGCGCCTGACCGCCGCGGGGATGGCGGCGGAGGAGCCGCTGCCGGTGGCCGTCAGCGCCTCGGGCGAGCGTGGCCTGTTCGTCGCCACCGCCTCGGTCGCCGCCTATGAGGGCCAGGTCGGCCAGGTCGCCTATTCCGCCTCCAAGGGCGGTGTGGTCGGGCTGACCCTGCCGGCGGCGCGCGACCTGGCGAAGAGCGGCGTGCGGGTGATGACCGTGGCGCCGGGGCTGATCGGCACGCCGATGATCGAGGCGATGCCGCAGCAGGTGCAGGACAGCCTGATCGCCACCACGCTGTTCCCGCAGCGCCTGGGCCGGCCGGAGGAGTTCGCGCAGCTGGTGCTGCACATCGCCGCTAACGAGATGCTGAACGGGTCGGTCATCCGCCTCGACGGCGCCGTGCGCCTGGCGCCGCGATGAGCGCGGTGGCCGTGCCGCCAGGCTTCACCGCTCCGCCCTCGATCGACGACCTGATCGAGCTGGCGGAGGAAGGCTTCGAGCGCATTCCGGCGCGGCTGCGGGCGATGGTCCGCGGCGTCGCCATCCAGGTGGTGGACTTCCCGGACGACGAGACGCTGGACGAGATGGGGCTGGAAAGCCCGTTCGACCTGCTGGGCCTCTATACCGGCACGCCGTTCGGCCAGAAGACCTTCGCCATCGCCACCAGGCCGGACATGATCTTCCTCTACCGGCGGCCGATCCTCGACTACTGGTGCGAGACCGGCGAGGATCTCGGCCATGTCGTCCGCCACGTGCTGATCCACGAGATCGGCCACCATTTCGGCTTCTCCGACGACGACATGGAGGCGCTGGAGCGCGAGGCGGACGAGGCCTGAAGGGTCTCTAAGTTCGGCTTTCTTTCTTTTTTGTCATGGCGAGCCCCGAAGGGGCGTGGCCATGCAGGGCCGCTCGCACCGACCCCTGGATGGCCACGGCGCTGCGCGCCTCGCCATGACGGTTCTATTTTGGGCAAGAGTTGTCTCATTGCCGGCCTGGGAGCCCTACCCCTCCAGCAGGTGGCCGAAGGCGCGCAGGGGGCGCAGGCGGTCGCAGACGATCTTGGCGATGGCCAGCATCGGCACCGCCAGGATGGCGCCGGGGACGCCCCACATCCAGTACCAGAAGATCAGGGCCAGGATCACCGCCACCGGGTTGATGGTGAAGCGCCGGGCCAGCACCATCGGCGTGAACCACTCGCCCTCGGCGACGTGGATGCCGAGATAGAGCGCGGCGGGCAGGATCGCGATCCAGGATGGGCCGTCGGCCACCAGCCCGACCGCCAGGAACAGCGCGACACCGAAGAACGGGCCCAGGATCGGCACGAAGTTCAGGCAGAAGGCGACCGCGCCCCACAGCACCGGGGCCGGCACGCCGCAGGCCCACATCACCAGCGCCGTGGCCACGCCGACCAGGGCGTTGATCACGGTGACGGTCAGCAGATAGGCGGACAGGTCGCGCTCGATCTGCAGCGAGATCGCCACCGCCTCCCGCTTCTCCTCGAAATTGGGCAGGATCTCGACGAAGCGGCGCAGGAAGATGTCGCCGAACACCAGCAGATAGAACAGGATCAGCAGCGTCTCGAACAAATGCGAGGCGACGGTGCTGGTGCCCGAGAACACCGCGGTGACGATGTCGGTCGGGTGCTCCAGCAGCGTACCGACGCCGCCGAAATGCACGCCCATCTGCTCCAGCCGCTCCTGCAGCCGGTGCAGCGGGTCGGCGATGATGGCGAACTTGGCCTGCAGCGCCGCCCATTCGTTCGACAGGTTGCCGGCCCATTCGGCGGCGGGGCTGGTCAGCAGCGCGCCGATGCCGGCGAAGATCGCCAGCAGCAGCAGGATGGCGGCGATGGCGCCGACGCCGCGCGGAATGCGGATCTTCTCCAGCAGCCGGACCAGGGGCTGCAGCAGCAGCTTCAGCACCACGGCCAGCACGATCGGCAGGACGATGTCGCGTGCGACATAGAGGGCGACGGTCAGCGCCAGCAGGCACAGGATGCCGAGGAAGACCGTCTTTGGATCCTCCGGCAGCGGCATCTCCGGGAAATGGCCGTTGCCGTTGTGCCCGTGCGGGGCGGCCGGCGCGGCCTTCTCGGGGTCGACAGGCATGGGCGGCGGATCCTGGGGCGACGGGGGCATGGGCGGAACGGCCATCAGGCGGCGTCCGCCAGCGCGGCGGCGGCTCTGGCCCGCAGCACCGGCAGAAGGTCCGCCTCGAACCACGGGTTGCGCTTCAGCCAGCCGGTGTTGCGCCAGCTGGGATGCGGCAAGGGGATGAAGTCCGGCAGATAGTCACGCCAGTTGGCCACCGTCTCGGCCACGCTCGCCTTGCGCCGGGCGCCGAGATAGCGGGCCTGGGCCAGGCCGCCCACCAGCAGGGTCAGGCGGACCTCGGACAGCAGGGGCCGCAGCCGCGGATGCCAGGTGTCGGCGCAGATCCGCGGCGGCGGATAGTCGCCGCCCTTCGGGTCGGTGCCAGGGAAGCACAGGCCCATCGACACCAGCGCCACGCGGCCCTCGTCGTAGAAGGCGTCGGGGTCGACGCCCAGCCATTGCCGCAGCCGGTCGCCGCTGGCGTCGGTCCAGGACAGGCCGGAGGCCTGCACCCGCGCGCCGGGCGCCTGGCCGATGATCAGGAGGCGCGCGGTCGCGGCGGCGCGCAGCACCGGGCGCGGCGGGTGCGGCCAGCGGCCGGCGCAGATCCGGCAGGCCCGTGCCGCCGCCACCACCGCCGCCAGTTCATCCGTCGCCGCCGCCACTGCCATGTGACCGGTCTAGGCCGTTCGCGGGCCGCGGCCAAGCGCCGGCGATGTCCGGTCACCGATGCGTCGGCCGCGGGGCGGGCGATGGAACGCCTGTCAGAGACCGTTTGGAAATGCGCTGGCGTGAGTCGGCTGGCGGTGGTTTCGAGAACCGGAGCGCAGCGGGCATTGGCCCGTGAGCACCGGAAGCGGAGAAACCGCCGTCAGACGGCCGCGCCAGCAGCATTTACAAATAGTCTCTCAGGTCCCGATCGGGCCGCCATCGGTGCGGCGGATCACGATCACCGAGGGCCGGGGCGGCACGCCGTCCTTGAAATCCGGCCAGCGCGTGGTCACGGCGTCCAGCGTCTCGGAATCCTCGCCCGGATGCTGCACCGACAGGAACAGCGTCCGGCCGTCCGGGGTGAAGCAGGGGCTGCTGCATTCCGACCCGCGCGGCGGCGAATAGAACAGCTTCGGCAGCGCCCGGCCCGGCCCTTCGGTGTCGAGGACGTAGAGCGCGTCGTTGAAGCCGGCATCGGGCGGGCCGTCGGTACAGACATACATCCGCCCGGCCGGGTCGAAGGCGATGTTGTCGGGGTCGGTGAACCAGCCATCGGCCGAGGTGTCGGGGTGGTAGCGTGCCTGGGCCTCGGGCTTCGCCGGGTCGCCGCACAGGATGAAGATGTCCCAGCCATAGCGGGTGCCGGCGTGGTCGACCTTGCCGTCGGCGGCGGGCGGCAGCAGCTCCAGCACATGGCCCTCGGGGTTCGGCGCCCGCGGGTTGGCGGGGTTGATCTGCCCGGCCTCGATATCCTCGTTCTCGGTCAGCGCAACATAGATCTTCCCGGTGACGGGATTGACCGTGAAGCCCTCCGGCGAATCCATCGGCGTGGCGCCGGCCAGGTCGGCGGCCAGGCGGGTCTTGATCGCCACGTCGCCCTGGCTGGCGAAGCCGTTCTCGGCGGTCAGCCTGCCCTCGCCCTGCACCAGCGGCAGCCAGTCCAGCGTGTGGTCGGGGTTGAACCGGGCGACATGCAGCGTGCCCTCGTCCAGCAGGTCGCGGTTGGCGGCGCGGTCCTGCGGGTTCCAGGGCTTGGCGGTGACGAATTTGTACAGGTAGTCGAAATCGTGGTCGTCGGCCATGTAGACCACCACGCGGCCGTCCGGCGCGACGACGCAGCCGGCATTCTCATGCGCCATGCGGCCCAGCGCCGTCCGCTTTACCGGCTGCGCCCCGGGGTCGTAGGGGTCGATCTCGACCACCCAGTCGAAGCGGTGCGCCTCGTTCGGCTCGCGCTCGTAGTGGAAGCGGTCGTGGAATCGGCCCCAGCCATAGCCGTCCTCGGCCTCGTCGGCGCCGTAGCGGGCCAGCAGCGCCGCATGCTCGGACTTGGTGGGATCGCCGCCGAACCAGCCGTCGAAGCCCTCCTCGCAGGACAGCACGGTGCCCCAGGGCGTCATGCCGCCATTGCAGTTGTCGAAAGTGCCCAGCACGGTGCGCCCCTCCGGGTCCGCGGCGGTGCGCATCAGCGGATGGCCGGCGGCGGGGCCGGAGATCCGGATCGGCGTCGCCGGCGTGATCCGGCGGGCATAGCGGCTGCCGGACACCGCCTGCCAGCCGGTGCCGTCGTCCCGGACCTCGATCACCGAGCAGCCGATGGCGGCCATGGTGACCGCGACCTGCGCCTCGGTCAGCTTGCCGCCGGCATCGTCCTCGGTCAGGCCGGTCCACATCAGCTGCGGGTTCGGATATTCGTGGTTGACGAACAGCAGTCCGTGGTCGGAACGGTCGGACCCGATCGGCAGCGGCAGATAGACCAGCAGGTCGTTGTTGATGCCGAATTGCCGCTCCGCCGCCGCCGCGGTCATGGCGGCGGGGTCGAACTCCGGCGCCTCGGGCAGCACCTTGTCGCCCCAGCGGATCAGCACCTTGCGGTCGTAGCCGGCGGCGATGTGGTCATGGTCGTCCATCACCCGCGCCAGCTCGGCGAAGCCGGCGCTGCTCCCGGCCGCCTCGGCGCGGCTGCCGGGCAGGGCCAGGGCGGCGACGGTGGCGGCGGAGCCCAGCAGCAGGCCGCGGCGCGACAGGCTGGCCCGCACCAGGGCGGACAGCGGCGGGGTCTCGACCGCGGCGCTGCGCCGGATGACCCGGCCCTTGTCGGTGGTGGCATAGGTGCCGGCGGGCAGGCCGGCGAGGCGGCGCCGGGCGCGGAGGCGCTTGGTCATGGCGGGAATCCTGGCAGGGATGGACGCGGGATCCTCCGCCGGCTCGGCGATGGCCGGGTGACAGGCCGATGAAGTTTCGGTGACGGCGCGGTGGACGTCAGCGCTTGGGGAATTCGCCCGCCAGCAGCGCCTCGACCAGCTCCGGCACCAGCCGGGTCGCGGGGCCGTGGCGGCGGATGTGGAACAGGCCGGAGCCCTCGCCCGGCTCCAGGTTCAGCTCCACCGTCAGGGCGCGGGCGTCCAGCGCCTGGTGGACGAAGGCGGCCGCCGGGTAGACGGTGCCGGAGGTGCCGATCGACACGAACAGCCGGCAGCCGGCCAGCGCCACTTCGATCTCGTCCATCGCCAGCGGCATCTCGCCGAACCAGACCACGTCGGACCGCATCCCGCCGGCCTCGCCACAAGCAGGGCAGGGGGTGTCGACCGACAGGTCCCCGGCCCAGTCGCGGCCGGCGCCGCAGGACAGGCAGCGGGCGCGGTTCAGCTGGCCGTGCATGTGGATCGGCCGGCGGCTGCCGCCGCGCTCATGCAGGTCGTCGACATTCTGGGTCACCAGCAACACCGGGCCCGGCCACTCCCGCTCCAGCCGTGCCAGGGCAGCATGCGCCGGGTTCGGCCGCACCGCCGGGTCAGCCAAAGTGCGGCGACGGGCATTGTAGAAGCCATGCACCCGCTCCGGGTCGCGCGCGAAGGCCTCGGGCGTGGCCACATCCTCCAGCCGCACGCGGGTCCACACCCCGCCGGCGTCGCGGAAGGTGTCGAGGCCGCTCTCCTTGGAGATGCCGGCCCCGGTCAGGATCACGATCGGATCGCCGGGCTCGATTCGTCTCATCCTTCGATCGTGGTGGCGGCGGCGCCGGGGCGCAACGGCCCTTGTCGGCGCGCTGCGGCCCCCAATCTGTTGCCTATGACCGACGCTGCCGCCGCCCTTCCCGCCCCGCTGCCCCTGCCGCCCGATGCCCTGGCCGAGCTGGCCGGGGCCAAGGCGGTGCTGGACCAGGATTCGCTGGTGGCGCGGCTGTCGGCTTTGGCCGGGACGCCGGTCGAGGCGCTGAAGCGCAACCTGCCGGCCGGGGTGCAGTCGGCGATCGACGGCGCCGTCCGCCGCGCCCTGACCACGGCGCTGAAGGCGGCGCTGCGCAGCGGCCCGGGCCGCCGGGTGCCGCGCGGGCCGGAGGCGTGGCTGCATCGCGGCCTGGCGGCGGCCAGCGGTGCCGCCGGCGGCGGCTTCGGCCTGCCCGGCACCCTCTTGGAGCTGCCGGTCTCGACCGGCCTGCTGCTGCGCCAGATCGCGGCCGAGGCCGCGGCGGCGGGCGAGGACCCGTCTGCCACCGAGACGGCGATCGAATGCCTGAAGGTCTTCGCCATGGGCCGGCCGGACCCGTCCGACGATTCGGTCGAGACCGGCTATCTCGCCACCCGGATCGCGCTGGCCCGGGTGGTGCCGAACGCCACTGCCACGGTGATGCCGCGGCTGGTGTCGATGGTCGCCGCCCGGTTCAGCGGCCCGGTGCTGCTGAAGCTGTCGGCCCAGGCCGCTCCGGTGCTGGGCGCGGCCGCCGGCGCCGCGGTCAACCTGGCCTTCCTGGAGCATTTCCGGCGTTTGGCGCGAGCCCATTTCACCGTGCGGAGGCTGGAGCGGACCCATGGCGCCGCGGCGGTGCGGCTGGCCTATGAGAGCCTGCGCCCGGTGCCGCCGCCCGACCTGACGGCGCTGCCGCCGAGACGCCGTCGCGGCTGAAAGGCCCTTTGTCATGCCCGGGCTTGACCCGGGCATCCAGAGATGCATCGACATCTTCTGGATTGCCGGGTCAAGCCCGGCAATGACACAAGAGGAATATGCATATTTATATTGTTATATAAATCGTCATTGCGCCGAGATATGTAAATTAGAGGGGCGTGCCAACGCACGTCGTCCTATCTGCCCGAGGCTGCCATGACCACCGCCACCCTCGCCTTGCCCCTGCTCGACCTGTCCCGGCTCGACGCCGGTCCGGCGGCGCGCCAGGCCTTCCTGGACCAGCTGCGCGCGGCCGCCCGGGATGTCGGCTTCTTCTATCTCGGCGGCCACGGCGTGCCGGAGGATCTGGTGGCCCAGGTGAAGGGCGAGGCGCGCCGCTTCTTCGCCCTGCCGGAGGCCGACAAGCTGGCGATCGAGATGGTGCACTCGCCGCATTTCCGCGGCTACACCCGCGCCGCGTGGGAGCGGACGCGCGGCGAGCCGGATTGGCGCGAGCAGTTCGACATCGGGGCGGAGCGGGCGGTGATCCCGCAGGGGCCGGGCGTGCCGCCCTGGCTGCGGCTGCAGGGCCCGAACCAGTGGCCGGCGGCGCAGCCGGCGCTGCGGACCGCGCTGCTGCGCTGGCAGGCGGAGCTGACGCGCGTGGCGATCCGCCTGCTCGAGGCCTTCGCCGCGGCGCTGGGCCAGCCGGGCGACGCGCTGGAATCGATCTATGGCGACACGCCGAACCAGCACATCAAGATCATCCGCTACCCCGGCCGTGAGGCCACCGGCAGCAGCCAGGGCGTCGGTGCGCACAAGGATTCCGGATTCCTGACCCTGCTGCTGCAGGACACCCAGCGCGGGCTGCAGGTCGAGGGCGAGGACGGCCGCTGGATCGACGCCGAGCCGGTGCCGGGCACCTTCGTGGTCAATATCGGCGAGCTGCTGGAGCTGGCGACCAACGGCTATCTGCGCGCCACGGTGCACCGGGTGATCACGCCGCCGGCCGGCACCGACCGGCTGTCGGTCGCCTTCTTCCTCGGCGCCCGGCTCGACGCCACCGTGCCGCTGCTCGACCTGCCGCCGGCCTTGGCGGCGGAGGCGCGCGGCCCGGCCAGCGACCCGCAGAACCCGCTGTTCCACGATGTCGGCCCGAACTACCTGAAGGGCCGGCTGCGCTCGCACCCCGACGTGGCGCAGCGCCACTACGCCGATGTGCTGGCGGCCCAGGCCGCCGCTCCCTGAACACGCCGCATTACTCGACCTGACGGATCCCAAAGATGCTGACTACCCTGACCGCCCGCCTGGCGCGGGCGGCGATCGCTGCCGCCTTGCCCCTCGCCTTCGCCGGCGCCGCCATGGCCCAGGACGCGCCGCTGAAGGTTGCCGCCGACGCCGTGCCGCATGCCGAGATCCTGGCCTTCGTCCAGACGCAGGCGCCCGACCTGAAGCTCGACATCGTCGAGCTGTCGACCGCGGTGAACCCGAACGAGCTGCTGGCCCATGGCGATGTCGACGCCAACTACTTCCAGCACCTGCCCTATCTGCGCTCGCAGGAGCAGGCGCTGGGCGAGACCTTCGCCGTCGCCGCCACCGTGCATATCGAGCCGCTGGGCGTCTATTCCCGCAAGGCCAAGAGCTTCGCCGAGGTGACGGACGGCGGCACGGTGGCGGTCCCGAACAACGTCACCAATCTCAGCCGCGCCCTCTACCTGCTGCAGGACCAGAAGCTGATCCGGCTGAAGGATGGCTTCGCCGAGCCGGACAAGCAGCTGGCGACGCCGAACGACATCGCCGAGAACCCGAAGCACCTGAAGGTGCAGGAGGTCGAAGCGGCGCTGCTGCCGCGGGCGCTGGACGATGTCGACCTGGCGGTGATCAACGGCAACTACGCGCTGGAAGCGGGGCTGAGCCCATCCAAGGACGCGCTGGGGCTGGAGAAGGCCGAGGGCAACCCCTACGCCAACATCCTGGTGACCACGCCGAAGCTGGCCGACGACGCGCGGGTCAAGCGGCTGGCGCAGGTCCTGACCTCGCCGGCGGTCGCCAAGTTCATCCGGGAGCGATACCAGGGCTCGGTCATTCCCGTGAACGACTGACGGCCAGGTTGTCCGCCCGGACGAAGTCGATGAAGGCGCGCAGCGCCGCCGGCATCTGGCGCTGGCGCGGAGTGTACAGGAAGAAGCCCGGGAAGGGCGGCGACCAGTCCAGCAGCAGCGGCACCAGCCGCCCTTCCGCCAGCTCCGCCGCCACCATGCCTTCGAACACATAGGCGAGGCCGGCGCCGTCCAGCGCCGACCGGATCAGAAGCCGCTGGTCGTTGTTGACGATCAGCGGTCCGTTCGGGCTGACCGTCAGCTCGCGGCCATCCTTCTCGAACTCCCACGCATAGACCACGCCGCTCGGGAAGCGGTAGCCGAGGCAGGCATGCTCGGTCAGGTCGCGCGGCGTCTCCGGCCGCGGTCTTCGCGCCAGATAGGACGGGGCCGCAACCACGACCAGCCGCTGCTCGCCGCCGAAGCGCACCGCCACCATGTCGCGCTCCAGCTGCTCGCCCAGGCGGACACCGGCATCGAAGCCGCCGGCGACGATGTCGATCAGGGCGCTGGTGACCGAAACCTCCAGCCGGATCTCCGGATAGGTCTCCAGAAACCGCGCCACCATCGGCGCCAGGCTCAGCTCGGCCGCCGGAATCGAGGCGGTGATCCGCAGCGAGCCGGCGGGCTGGCGTCGGAACTGGTCGATCTCCCCGACTGCCCCCTCGATGTCGCGGAAGGCCGGCTCCAGCCGGGCCAGCAGCCTTTCGCCCGCCTCGGTCGGGGTGACGCTGCGGGTGGTGCGGTTCAGCAGGCGCACGCCCAACCGCTCTTCCAGACCCCGGATCGCATGGCTGAGGGCGGAGGCGGACAGGGCCAGCTCGACCGCCGCGCGGCGGAAGCTGCGGTGCCGCGCCACCGCGGCGAAGGCGGCCAGGTCGGGCAGGTCGGGGCGAAGCATTGCTGAATTCCGTTCAACAGCTCATGCGCATATCTACGGGTTATCGCATGATCGCCCAATCCCCATTCTCCTGGCGTGCCGCGGCGGTCAGCGCGACCGGCGGCCTCGAACGCTCAGGAGAACCATCATGGACAGACGCTCCCTCGGCCAGGACGGCACCACCGTCTCCGCCATCGGCCTCGGCTGCATGGGCATGTCCGAATTCTACGGCTCGCGCGACGATGCGCAGTCGCTCGACACGCTCGCCGCGGCGCTGGAGCACGGCGTCGACTTCCTCGACACCGCCGACATGTACGGGTCGGGGCACAATGAGGAGCTGGTCGGCCGCTTCCTGAAGGGCCGGCGCGACCAGGTGGTGCTGGCCACCAAATTCGGCATCGTGCGCGAGCCCGGCGTCGCCGGGCGGCTGATCGACAACTCGCCGGCCTATATCCGGGCCGCGGTCGAGGCCTCGCTGAAGCGCCTCGGCACCGACGTCATCGACCTCTACTACATGCACCGCCGCAACCCCGACGTGCCGGTCGAGGACTCGGTCGGCGCCATGGCGGGGCTGGTCAAGGCCGGCAAGGTCCGCCAGATCGGCCTGTCCGAGGTGTCGGCCGAAACGCTGCGCCGGGCCCATGCGGTGCACCCGATCGCGGCGGTGCAGAGCGAGTACTCGCTGTGGACCCGCGATGCGGAGCGCAACGGCGTGTTGGAGGCCTGCCGCGACCTCGGCGCCACCTTCGTTGCCTATTCGCCGCTCGGCCGCGCCTTCCTGGCCGGGGCGGTGACCGACACCTCGACTTTGCCTGCCGACGATTTCCGCCGCGTCAATCCGCGCTTCGCCGGGGACGCGCTGGCCCAGAACACGCGCCTGGTCGAGGCGCTGGGCGACTTCGCCTTCGACCTGGGCGCCAAGCCGGCCCAGGTCGCACTGGCCTGGCTGCTGGCCAAGCACGGCAACGTCGTGCCGATCCCGGGCACCAAGCGCCGCGCCTACCTGGCCGAGAACGCCGCGGCTGCCGCGATCCGGCTGACGGCGGAGCAGGTGGCGGCGCTGGACGTTCTGTTCGCACCGGAGGCCGTCGCCGGCGCGCGCTATAATGAAGCGGGTCTGAAGGACATCGGACTGTAACCATTGGACGCCTTGCCGCCCGGGTTCGTCGCGACTATCCAGGCGGCATGCGCATCCTGTTCGTCTGCACCGGCAACATCTGCCGCTCGCCGACCGCCGAGGGCGTGATGCGGGCCAGGCTGGCGGCCGTGCCGCTGGACCACGCGGTCGACAGCGCCGGCATCCAGGGCTTCCATGCCGGCGAGCCGCCGCATCCGCCGGCGATCCGGGCCGCTGCTGCCCGCGGCTACGACCTGCTGCCCCTGCGGGCCCGCAAGCTGGAACGGGCGGATTTCCGCCGCTTCGACCTGCTGCTGGCGATGGATCGCGGCCATCTCGACCGGATGCGCCGCCTGGCCGTCGCCGGCCCCGGCCGGATCGGCCTGTTCCTCGATCACGCGCCGGGGCTGGAGGGGCGGGACGTGCCAGACCCCTATTATGGCGGCAGCGCCGATTTCGAGCATGTGCTGGACCTGGTCGAGGCCGGCTGCGACGGGCTGGTCGCGGCGCTGCGCGAGGGGCGGCTGGGTTAATCCGCCACGGCGCCGGCTGCCGCCTGGCGCGTCGCCGAGGTCCGCCCCGGGCCGAAGATCGCGAAGCTGATCGCGGCCAGGATCCAGGCGCCGATGCCGCCATACAGCATCACCCAGCCGAAGCCATCGACCAGCGCCGTGTGGGCGGCGGCGCCCGACGGGTCCAGCGTCGCGAGCACCGGATAGGTCTGGGGCAGCGCGGCCAGGTTGCCGGCGGCGACGGAAGCGGCCAGCGCCTGAAGCTGCGCCGGGTCGAGCATGCCGGACAGGGTCTCGGGCAGGGACCAGCGGATTCCCTCCACCAGGATCAGCCCCATCACCGCGATGTTGATCGCCAGCGTGATCAGCCGGGCGCTGATGTCGATGCCGGACGCCATGCCCGCCCGGTTGGCGGGGACCGAGCCGGTGGTGGTGTTGGTCACCGACGTGTTGGTCAGGCCGAGCCCGATCCCCGCCAGCAGGGTGCCGGGCAGCACGGTCAGCCAACTCGCCTGCGCGACGCCGCTGCCGACCCACATCAGCAGGAAGCCCGTCCCCATCGCCGCCATGCCGAGCGGGATCACCAGGCGCGGGCCGCCGCGCTGCAGCAGCCGGTCGGCCAGCGGCGGCATCACCAGGAACGGGATGGTGTAGGCCAGCAGCAGGAAACCGACCGACCGGCTGTCGAGGCCCAGCCCGCCCTGGAAGTAGATCGGCAGGTAGATCATGAACGGCCAGTAGCACCAGTTCATGCCGATGCAGCCGATGATCGCGCCGCTGAAGCGGCGGATGCGGAACACCGAGAAGTCGAACATCGGATGCGGATTGACCCGCTCCGCCACCAGGAAGCCGGCGAAGGCGGCCAGGGTCAGGACGGCCAGGCCGATCGCAAGGGCACGGTCCAGCTCCATCCCCTGGGTGATCAGGAAGGCCAGGCCGAACACCGCCAGCGTCAGGGTGACGATGCCGGCGACGTCCAGCGTCTGCGCATGCGGGTCGCGCGATTCGCGGATGCCGATCAGGGCCGGGATCAGCGCCAGCACGGTCAGCGGCACATGGATCAGGAACACCCAGTGCCAGCTGGACCAACTGGCGATCAGCCCACCGATGATCGGGCCGAAGCCGAGGCCGACGCCGCTGATCACGCCCCAGGCGGTGAAGGCGCGGCCGCGCTCGCGCTCGTCCTGGAACTGATGCGAGATGATCGCGATGGCGCAGGTCAGCATGGCGCCGCCGGCCAGGCCCTGCAGGAAGCGGGCGGCGATCAGCAGCGACACGTCGTCGGCCAGGCCGCACATCAGCGAGGTGGCGCCGAAGCCGACGGTGACGACGGTGAAAACCCGCTTGCGGCCGTAGCGGTCGGCCAGCGTGCCCGTCGCCATCAGCACCGTCGTGCAGGCGATGGTGTAGGCGTTCATGATCCATTGCAGACCGCGGAAATCGGCGGGCAGCGCGGTCTCCAGCGTCGGCAGGATCACCGGCACGCTGGAGATCTCGAGGCCGAACATCAGCGTGGCCAGGCACACGCCGACCAGGGCGGCCATGTTCCGGGCGCCCATTCTTGGGGAGGACAGAGCCATGATCCTTCTCTCGAAGCGACAGGCCGCGCCGCCGCGCAAAAGCTTTGCGCGACCGGTTCCGGCGCGGAGGGTGTCGGTGGGGGCTCGATCGGGCCTGGACCTGAATCTGGTCAATCAGCTTTCATGATGGAAATGAATTAATTTTGTGGCGTCCATTTTCCGCCATCATATATTTGGCAGATGGATTTCGATCCCGCCCTGCTGCGCGCCTTCGTCGCCGTGCATGAATCCGGCGGCTTCACCCGTGCGGCCGAACGGCTGCATCTGACCCAGTCCGCCGTCAGCCACCAGATCCGGCGGCTGGAGGAACAGATCGGCCGGCCGCTGCTGCAACGGACCACCCGCAAGCTGCTGCTGACCGAGGACGGCCAGGAGTTCCTGCGCCATGCCGAGCAGATCCTGCAGGCGCAGGAGGCGCTGACCCGGCGCTTCCTGCCCTCCTCGGTCTCCGGCGTCGTCCGCTTCGGCGTGCCGGAGAATTTTCTCGGCGACCGGCTGCCGCATCTGCTGCGCCGCTATGCCCGCGATTACCCCCAGGTGCGGCTGGAGGTGTCGGTCAGCGTCTGCCTCGACCTGCGGGCCAAGGTCGAGGCCGGCGAGTTGGACCTCGCCGTGGTGATGTCGCGGCCGGGGGAGACCGGCGGCACCGTGCTGAAGCGGACGCAGTTCGTCTGGGCCGCGGCCGACAGCTTCGACTGGGCGCCGGGGACATCGCTGCCGCTCGCCCTTGCCCCGCCGCCCTGCCCCTGCCGCGCCATCGCCGTCGACGCCATCAGCGCTTCGGGCGTCGAGTGGCATACCGGCTTCACCTCGGCCAACCAGCACGGGCTGCGGGCGGCGGTGCTGGCGGGGCTGGCCGCCTCGATGATCGCGCGGGACGAGATCGAGCCGGGGATGAAGATCCTCGACCACCGCCACGGGCTGCCGCCGCTGCCGGAGGTGGAGTTCGCGCTGATCTGGCGGCCCGGCACCACCTTGCCCTGCGCGCGCGAGCTCGGCCGGCTGATCGTGGAATCGGCGGATGCTGTTCCAGCGCCTCTCGCCCGGGCGGTCTAGGCGGCGTCCTGGGTTTCCGCCGGGGCGCCCGATCCCAGCCGCGACTGCACGAAGTCGATGAAGGCGCGCACCTTGGCCGGGGGCAGGTGGCGCGACGGGTACAGGGCATAGAGCGGGAAGCTCTCGCCGGTCCAGTCCGGCAGCAGCTCGACCAGCTCGCCGCGATCAATCAGGCGCTGCACGCCGATCGCCTTGACCCGGGCGATGCCCACCCCCTCCAGGCAGGCGCCGAGCATGGTGCCGAATTCCGCCACCATCAGCCGTCCGGTCGCCCGCACCTCCGCCACCTCGGCGCCGCGCCGGTAGGTCCAGCTGTCGATCGGCTGGCCGGAGGCGGAGTCGCGCACCTGGATGCAGGCGTGGCGGGCCAGGTCGGCCGGCGCCTCCGGCCGGCCATGCGCGGCGGCATAGGCCGGCGAGGCGACGGTGATCGTCCGCGTCTCCAGCAGCTTCCTCGACACCAGGGAGGAGTCCGGCGGGTGGCCGAAGCGCATGGCGATGTCGAAGCCCTCGCCCACCAGGTCGCCCAGCTGGTCCTTGGCCACCAGCTCCAGCGTCAACTCCGGGTACAGCGACAGGAACTCCGGGATGTGCGGCGTGAACAGCAGGCGCGAGAAGAAGGCGTCGACATTCACCCGCAGCCGGCCGCGCACGGCGATGGCGGAGCCGGCGGTGACGGTGACGGCGTCCTCGATCCCGGTCAGCAGCGGCACGACCTCGGAATAGAGACGGCGGCCCTCATCGGTCAGGGCCACGGCGCGCGTGGTGCGGTCCAGCAGCCGGACGCCGACTCGTGCCTCCAGCCGCGCCACCGCCCGGCTGACGCCGGAGCGGGACAGGCCCAGCGCCTCGGCCGCGCGGGCGAAGCTGCCGCCTTCGACCACGGCGGCCAGCACGCCGATGGTCGAGATCACCCGTCCGTCGAAGGCCATCGCGTCCTCCGTTGAATCCGAGTCATCAGTCTTATGACTCAATGGCGCTCACGGCAACGGTCTGGCGCCCCTAGATCTTCGGCATCCGCTGAAGGAGACCGAAGGATGTATGCGATCACGGGAATCACCGGCCAGGTGGGCGGCACGCTCGCCCGGCAGCTGCTGGCGGCCGGCGAGAAGGTACGGGCTGTTGTGCGCGATGCGCGCAAGGGCGAGGCCTGGGCGGCGCAGGGCTGCGAGGTCGCCGTCGCCGGGCTGGACGATGCAGCGGCCCTGACCAAGGCCTTCGCCGGCACCACGGCCGTCTTCGTCTTGGCGCCGCCGGTGTTCGACCCGGCGCCCGGCTATCCCGAGGCGTGCCGGCTGGCCGGCACGCTGGTGCAGGCGCTGACGGCGGCCCGGCCGGGCCGGGTGCTGGAGCTGTCGACCATCGGCGCCGATGCGGCGCAGGACAATCTGCTGTCGCAGCACACGCTGCTGGAGGCGGCGCTGCGCGGCCTGCCGATGCCGCTGACGATCCTGCGGCCGGCCTGGTTCGTCGAGAACGCCGCCTGGGACGTGGCCTCGGCGCGCGATGAGGGCGTCATCCATAGCTTCCTGGCGCCGACGAACCGGCCGGTGCCGATGGTGGCGACCGCGGATATCGGGCGCGTGGCGGCCGAGCTGATCCGCGAGGACTGGACGGGCCAGCGCGTGGTCGAGCTGGAGGGGCCGCGCCGGGTGTCGCCGGACGACCTGGCCGCCGCCTTCGCCGCCGCCCTCGGCCGGCCGGTGCGGGCCGAGCCGGTGCCGCGCGAGAGCTGGGAGGGCTTGTTCCGGTCCCAGGGCATGAAGAACCCCGGCCCCCGCATCCGCATGCTCGACGGGTTCAACGAGGGCTGGATCGACTTCCCGGACGGCCGCGCGCTGAAGGGCCGGGTCGAGGCGGCGGAGGTGATCGCCGGGCTGGTCGCGCGCGGCTGAGCAGCCCTTCGGCCAGCTATGCTATCGTCGGCGGGACTCGGGGATGTCGGATTGAGATGACTCTTCTGCGCATATGTCTGGTGCTCATCCTCGGCCTGTCCGGCCCAGCGGCCTGGGCCGACGACTGGCCGCCTTTGCCGAAGCAGGGCTTCATCACCGGGCGGGCGGCGCAGGCCGCCGATGTGCAGAATGGCGATGCTGTCTTCGTCGCGGCCGTCGACGGCCATGTTATCGGCCGGCCGATGGCGGTCCAGATTCCGCAATATGTCACGGTGAAAGGGCCACCCCGGGTCAAGGGCGTCCTTGTCCAGGCCGAGGAGGCCCAGGGCGTGGCGATGTACGGCATCCTGACCGCCGACGGCCAGTCGCTGGTCACCCTGTCCTCGGAGGTCGAGCTGCTGGGAACCAAGCGGCCCAGATAAAGCTGTCGCACTACCCCTTGATCGCCCCCGCGGTCAGGCCGGCGACGATCTTGCGCTGGAAGATCAGCACCAGGGCGATCAGGGGCAGGGTCACCACCACCGAGGCCGCCATGATCGGGCCGAACGGGTATTCGTAGCGGCTGCCGCCGGAGATGGTGGCGATCGCCACCGGCACCGTCCGGTTCTCGTCCGACAGGATGAAGGTCAGGGCGAACAGGAACTCGTTCCAGGCCTGGATGAAGGCCAGCAGGCCGGTCGAGGCCAAAGCCGGGCCCATCAGAGGCAGCAGCACGCTGACCAGCACCCGGCCGCGGCTGGCGCCATCCATCAGCGCCGCCTCCTCCAGCTCGCGCGGGATGTCCTGGATGAAGCCGGTCAGCACCCAGACGGTGAAGGGCAGGGTGAAGATCAGATAGGCGAAGGTCAGCGACCCCACGCGGTTGTACAGGCCGAACCAGCGCACCAGCTCGAACATCCCGGACAGCACCACGATCTGCGGGAAGATCGAGATCATCAGGATCACCAGCAGCACCGTCCGCCGCAGCGGGAAATCCAGCCGGCCCAGCGCATAGGCGGCGCCGATGGCCAGCAGCAGCGAGATCCCGGTGGCCGAGCCGGCGACGATCAGCGAGTTGACGATCGAGCCCAGGAACACCGGGTCGTGCAGCAGCGCCTTGTAATAGACCAGCTCGAAGGCCGGCAGCAGCGTCGCCTCGAACAGCGACGCCCCGGTCTTCAGCGACGACACGATCGCCCAGTAATACGGGAACAGGGTGTAGACCAGCACCAGCACGACGGCGAAGCCGAGGCCGATGGTCCTCAGCACCCGGCGCCGGCGATAGCGGGCGACGGCGCGGGCCAGGGCGTGACCGGGGGCGGCGGCGATGGTCATCGCAGGCTGGTCCGGTCCAGCCGGATTGCGCCGATGATGACGATGGCGATCAGGGCGATCAGCAGGAACACCCAGGTCGAGGCGGCGGAGCCGTAGCCCAGCTCCTGGAAGCTGACCAGGTGGTTGCGGGCATAGATCGTCATGGTCATGGTCGGGTCGCCATTGCCGCCGAGCACGTAGCTGAGGTCGAACATCCGCAGCGCGTCGAGGGTGCGGAACAGCACGGCGACGCCGATCGGCACCCGCAGCATCGGCAGGGTGATCGACCGCAACCGCTTCCACCAGGACACGCCATCGACCCGCGCCGCCTCGTGGATCTCGGCCGGGATCAGCTGTAGCCCGGCCAGGATCAGCAGCACCATGAAGGGCGTGGTGATCCAGACATCGACGAAGATGACGACGCCCAGCGCCAGCGACGGGTCGGCGGTCCAGGCCACGCCCTTGTCGATCAGGTGCAGGTCGATCAGCAGGCGGTTGATGATACCGAACTGGTCGTGCAGCAGCCATTCCCAGATCTTGGCCGAGACCACGACCGGGATCGACCACGGCACCAGGATGGCGGCGCGCAGCACGCCGCGGCCGGGGATCGCCTCGTTCAGCAAGAGCGCGATGGCGAGGCCCAGAAGCGTCTCCAGCGCCACCGAGACGATGGTGAAGACCAGCGTGTTCTCGACCGCCCGCCACCATTGCGGGTCGCGGGCGACGTCGACGAAGTTGTCGAGCCAGACGAAGCCGTAATTCGTCGGATCGTCGAGGAAGGCGTCGGTGGTGGAGAAGAACAGCGTGCGCAGCAGCGGCCACAGCGCCACCAGAGCGAGGGCCGCCAGCGTCGGCGCCAGGAACAGCCACCCGGCCCGGCGATGCGATCGGGCGACGCGACCGGTCATGGGGCGAGCGTCCCTGGGCCGGTGCAAACCCCCTCACCCTCCCGTCGCCTTCGGCGCCGGGCCCCTCCCTCTCCCCAAGGAGAGGGTTGAATCACCTCTCCCCCGGGGAGAGGTCGGAATCGCGGAGCGATTCCGGGTGAGGGGGAGGGCACCGGCCTATCCTCTTCGTCCGATCACCACTTCGCCCGCTGGCGCAGGCGGTCCAGCTCCTTGGCCAGGGCCGCCACCGCGGCGTCGGGCTGCTCGTCGCCGGTCAGCACCGCATGCACCGACTTCGAGAAGGCCTGCGATACCCGGTTGTAGCTGGCGCCGGTGGCGGCCGAGGGCCGGGCGACGCTGTCGGCGAAGGCGGCCTGCGTGTCCTTCAGGAAGGGCAGCTTGGCCAGCACCTCCGGGTCCTCGTACAGCGCCGAGACGGTCGGGTTGTAGGCGCCCTGGATCGCCCGGCGCTTCTGGTCGGCCGCGCCGGTCATGTAGCGGATCAGGTCGACCGCCTCCTTCTTGTTCTCGGAGTATTTCGACACGCCGAGATAGGCGGGGCCGAGGCAGCCGCTCGACTTCTCGCCGGCGGCGCCGACCGGCAGCGCCGCCACGCCGACCTTGCCGACCAGGGCGCCGCCCGCCGTCTGCGAGGTGCCCCAGACATAGGGCCAGTTGCGCAGGAACACGGCCTTGCCGCTCTCGAACACGGCGCGCGAGCTCTCCTCGTCATAGCCCAGCACGCCCGGCGGGCTGATCGTGTCGACCCAGCTGTGCGCCAGGGTCAGGGCCTGGGCGGCCTTCGGGTTGTCGATGGTGACGTCGCCCTTGGCGTCGATGATGGTGCCGCCGCCGGTGCTGGCGACCCATTCGATCGCGTCGCAGGTCAGCCCCTCATAGGATTTGCCCTGCCAGACGAAACCCCACATGTCGGCGTTGCCGGCCTTGCGCTCGCCGTCCTGCACCGCCTTGGCGGTGTCGGTCAGCTCGGTCCAGGTCTTCGGCACCGCCTTGCCGTATTTCTCCAGCAGGTCCTTGCGGTAGAAGATCAGCCCGGTGTCCATGTACCAGGGCAGGGCCAGCAGCTGGCCGTCGATGGTCGCGGCGTCGATCGTGGTCGGGAAATGCGCCGCCACCTCCTCCTTCGGCACCATGGTGCCGAGGTCGAGCAGATGGTTCTTCAGCATGCCCATCCAGATCACGTCGATCACCAGCACGTCGACATCGGTCGACTTCGCCGCCAGCATCTGCTGGTACAGCGGCACCGCATCGTCCCAGGACGCCGGCATCTTGTTGATGCTGACGCTGTTGCCGCTCTGCTTCGCCCAGGCCTCGGCGGCACTGCTGCACAGGTCGTAATCGGTGGCGCCGCAGAACAGCTTCACCGTCGCGGCCTCCGCATGGCCGGCGACACCGGCGGTGACGGCGGCCAGCGCCGCGGCCAGGGATAGGGTGGCGATCTTCATGGTTCCCTCCGTTCAAGCCCCTGTTTGCACTGTGTTGTCGTTTGCCGGCGGGTTGGGTCCCGCTCAGGTCGAGGCCGCAGCCTCTTGTCGGATCAGGGCGACCAGCTCCGCCTCGCGCGGCAGCGCCCGGCCGCCGTAATCGGTGGTGGCCAGCGCGCCGCAGCAGGCCGCCAGGGCCAGGCTGTCGCGGAAATCGAAGCCGCGCAGCCGGCCGTAGAGGAAGCCGGCATTGAAGCTGTCGCCGGCGCCGGTGGTGTCGACCACGGTCACCGCCGGGGCCGGCACGGCGCAGCGCTCGCCCCGGCTGACGCCGATCGCGCCGGCCGCGCCGCGTTTGACCAGCACCGTCGGCACCATCGCGACCAGCCGCTCCAGCGCCGTGCTGACATCGGCGGCGCCGGTGAAGGCCAGGGCCTCGGATTCGTTGGGCGCGAAGACGTCGATCTCGCGGAACAGCTCGGCCACGCCGGGCGAATCGATCCGGTGCGGCACGTGCTGGCAGTCGAGATAGACCAGCACGCCCTGCCGCTTCGCCGCCCGCGCCAGGGCCAGCAGCTCCGGCTGCAGCCGGAAGCTCTGCAGCAGCAGCGCCTTGGGCGCGGCCGCGGCCAGGGCCTCGGGCGCAGGCGGCAGGTCATCGCGCACGGCGTAGCTGACGAAGCCGCGGTCATGGGCGAAGGAGAAGGCGGCGCTGACCCGTTCCAGCGGGTGGTCCAGCCGGCGGAACAGCCGGTCGTCCAGCCCCTCCTTGCGGGCCGCGTCCAGCGCCAGCTGGCTGAACAGGTCGGTGCCGAAATCGGCCGCCCAGGCGGTGCGCAGCCCCAGCCG
Organism: Inquilinus limosus; assembly: GCF_002195995.1. GTDB lineage: Bacteria > Pseudomonadota > Alphaproteobacteria > DSM-16000 > Inquilinaceae > Inquilinus > Inquilinus limosus_C. The sequence goes on along the minus strand of NZ_NHON01000039.1, from coordinate 34,978 downwards.
GTGCAGCGCCGTGGCGCTGGTGAAGCTGGCGCCGGGCAGGGTGGCGAAGTGGCGGGCGAACAAATCGGCGCCCAGCCGCGGCACCTCGGGCAGGCCGGTGAAGATCAGGTCCCAGTAGTATTCGCCGACCACGACGACATCGCAGCCCGGCGCCGTGCCCGCGGCGGTCATGGCCAGTTGCCGACATAGGGGGCGTGGGCGGCGAGGTATTCGTCGACCAGCGCCTCGGCCCGGGAATAGGACAGCACCAGCGGGTGCGCCACCAGCGCCTCGACCGCCAGGTCGCGGTCGCGCTCACGGATCGCCTGCACCGCCAGCCGCTCATAGCGCTTGATGTCGTGCACCAGCTGGGCCTGCGCCTCCGGCATCGGGCCGATCGGCAGCGGCCGCACGCCGTCGCGGTCGACCACGCAGCTGACCTCGACCACGTCGTCGTCGCGCAGCCCCGCGATGGCGCCCCGGTTCGGCACGTTCAGCCCGCTGTACAGCGGCTTGCCGGTCTCCAGCGCATCCACCAGGTCCAGGGCGACGCCGGCATAGCCCTCGCCCTCGTCGCCCAGCGGCGCATGGGCGCCGGCAGCCAGCGCCCGGTCGGCCTCCTCCATGCTCGGCGCCCCTTCCTGGGCGTAGTGCATGTAGGTGGCGTTGCGGCGGTGGGCGTAGGCGTAATACGCCTCCAGCGCCTTGTCGGGGTTGCGGCGCCAGTCCAGCGCCGTCAGCTGCTCGATCAGCCCGTGGTTCAGGTCGCGCACCTCCTCGCCCCGCGTGCGGACATCCGACCGGATCGCCTCCACTGCCTTCTCGGCATAGTAGAAGTAATAGAGGTACTCGTTGATCCACATCCCGTGGCGGCGGACCACGCGCGGGCTGAACACCTTCTGGGCCGAGGCGGCCAGGAAGGCATCGTCGGCCAAGAGACGCGGCAGCACGTCCTCGCCGCCGATCTCGGCGCGGCGGGTGAAGGACAGGTGGTTCAGGCCGAACACCTCGGTGCGGACCGCCTTCTCCGGCACGTCGAACCAGCGCGCCACGGCCGACTGGGCGGCGTTGGCGCCATCGCAGATGCCGATGGTGCGGTCATGGCCGGCGTCGCGCAGCGCCTGGGTGACCAGCCCGGCCGGGTTGGTGAAGTTGAACAGCCAGGCGTCGGGGCTGACCCGCTTCAGCAGGTCGGCATAGCCCAGGATCGTCGGGATGCTGCGCAGCGCCATGGCGAAGCCGCCGGGGCCGGTCGTCTCCTGCCCCAGCACGCCATGGGCCAGGGCGATGCGCTCGTCCTTGATCCGACCTTCCTCCAGCCCCGGCCGGACCGTGGTCACGACATAGGCGGCGCCGTCCAGCGCGCGCTCCGGATCCAGGCTGGTGGTGATCTTGACGGGAGACTTCATGCGCCGGGCGATCTCCGCCCCCAGCCCGCCGAACAGCTCCAGCCGCGGCCCGTCGATGTCGAACAGGCACAGCTCCGTCAGGTTGCTCCACTCCGCCCGGCGCAGCGCCGATTCGATGAACAGGGGGGCGCGGACGCCGCCGCCGCCGACCAGGGTCAGTTTCATGGTGCCTCCCGAGAACCGGCTTCGTTATGACTGGTTATAACCAGTCATGTCAATTGTGGCCGGAGCCCCGATTTGCGTGTATGCAGCGGAATGATCTCCGCCCAGTCCGAGAGGCCTTCCGCGCCATGACCGACGGCCTTCCCAGCGACGGACCGGCCGTCGACGGGCTGCGGCGCGACGATCCGCAGCCGCTCTACCGCCAGATCAAGCAGCGGCTGCGCGAGCAGATCGAGAGTGGGGCGCTCGGCACCGATGCCAAGCTGGCGTCGGAGCGCGAGTTGGAGAAGCAGTACGGCGTCAGCCGCATCACCGTGCGCCAGGCGGTGCGCGAGCTGGTGCAGGAGGGCTGGCTGCACAGCCATCCCGGCCGCGGCTTCTTCGTGGCGCGGCGGGAGGAGACCTACGAGCTGCACCTGCTGCGCAGCTTCACCATGATCGCCGAGGCGCATGGCCGGGCGCCGGCCAGTCGGCTGATCGAGGGCTATGTCTGCCGGGCGCCGGCCGAGGTGGCGCGGCCGCTGTTCCTGCCGCCCGGCGCCGATGTGGTGATGCTGAAGCGGCTGCGCTGCCTGGACGGCCAGCCGGTGGTGCTGACCCAGGACTGGTTCGCCGCCCGGCTGGTGCCCGGGATCCTCGACCTCGACTGGTCGACGGGCAACCGCTCGCTCTATGCCGAGGTGCGCGACCGCTACCGGCTGCGGCCGGACCGCGGCCGCACCACGATGAGCGCCCGGCTGGCCAATGCGGAGGAGGTGGAGCTCCTGGAGCTGACGCCCCCCGCCGCGGTGCTGACGATCGAGCAGATCGCCTATGACCCGCAGGGCCGGCCGGTGAACATGACCTTCTCCAGCCACCATCCGCTGCGCTATCCGCTGAGCCTCGACCAGCGGGGTTGACCCGGTCCGGCCCCCGGCCGCGGAATTGCCGCAGGGGAATCACGATCCGATCACGATCCGGCTTCTAAATGCTCCGGCGACGACGGATCGCGGTGTACCGACCAGGGAGGGCACGAACGTGCATGGCTTAGGTTTCGCAGGGGCCGGCCAGCGCAGCGCCGCGCTGACGCAGGGGCTCGAGCAGCCCGCGACCTATTTCGAAGGCAACCCGCCGCCCCCCAATGGCGTCTTCGGCTGGCGGCTGGCGCAGGAGGCTGGTCGGCTGGGCCTGCATCCCCAGGCCCTGGTCATGGACGTGCTGCAGCGCCTGGCCCGCAAGATGTACCTGGACGGGCTCGTCGCCGGGCCGGAGACGTTCAATCCCGAGGTCCCGGCCGGCTACACCTATCTCGGCCAGCTGATCGCGCACGACCTGACCTTCACCGATCTCGGCACTCTCTCGCGCTCGGCGAATGCCGGGCCGCTCTGGGCCAGCCCGTCGCTGGATCTCGACTGCCTCTATCGCGGCGGGCCGTTCCGGTCGCCGATGCTGTACCAGCAGCGCACCGGCGGGCCCGACGCGCTGCGGATGAAGCTGCGCGTCGGCTACACCGGCGGCCGGACCTGGGACAAGGAGGCGCCGGAGGTGCCGGGCGACCCGGCCACGGCCAAGGCCCCGCAGCCCTGCGATTTCGCGATGATCGCCTGTGTCGACGCGGCCACCAACGCGACCGATCTGTGGCCCCTGCCGCCGGACGCGCCGGAGGTGCCGCGGCAGTGCCCGGTCGAGCCGCTGATCGGCGACATCCGCAACGACAACAACCTGGTCCTGTCGCAGATCACGGTCCTGTTCCATCGCTTCCACAACCGCATCGTCGACGCCATCCTGGCCTCGCCGCACCGGCCGTCGGACTACGAGGTGTTCGAGATCGCCCGCGCGCTGGTGATCGCCAGCTACCGGTCGGTGGTGCGCCACGACTATCTCGGCCATGTCCTGGACCCCGAGGTCTGGCGCAGCTACGCGGAGCGCGAGAGCCTGCAGGATCTGGGCGGCTTCGGCCGGCGCCTGGCCGCCGACCGGGACACGCCGCTGCCGGCCGAGTTCATCATGGCCGCCTTCCGCTTCGGCCACGCCATGGTGCGGCCGTCCTACACGCTGAACCGGGCCCTGGCGCTGACCGAGACCGGGCTGAAGGGGCTGATGACCTTCCGGCGTGGCATGCTGGTCGGCGACGGCGGCATCCCGGGCAGCCCGATCCCGAACGACTGGATCCTGGAATGGGACCTGTTCTTCCCGGAGAAGCCGGGCGCCGACGAGAACCAGGCGCATCTGATCGGCCCCTGGGTCACCTCGCAGTTCTACACCATGTCGGCCATGGTCCATGACGACATGCGGCGCATGGTCGGCGGCGACCCGCTCTATGACGGCTGCTATGGCGGGCTGCCGTTCCGCGACCTGGCGCGGGCCTATCTGTCCAGCCTGCCGAACGGCCAGCACCTCGCCGACCGGCTCGGGGTCCCGAAGCTGATGCGGGAGGAGCTGCTGGGCGACGGCCATGGTGGCCTCGCCGGCATGAACGCGCGCAGCCAGCGCAACCCGCTGGCCGAGGGTCCGGACGGGATGATCGAGGCGTTGGCCGAGGACACGCCGCTGTTCTACTACATCCTGCGCGAGGCCGAGGTGCGCCACCAGGGCCGGCGCCTCGGGCCGCTGGGATCGGCGCTGGTCGCCCAGGTGATCCTGGCCGCGTCCCTGGCCGAGTCGACGACGGTCGAGCCCGGCGTGATCCGGCGCTGGAGCCGCGTCCTGTTCAAGGGCGGCGCCGTTCCGGACAGCATGCGCGACATCATCGGCTTCGTCGAATCGCCGCCGCCGCCGGCCGCGTCGTCGCGGCCGATCACACAAGCCAGCGTCTGAGGACGCCGGCACCGAGGTGGTGGGGGACCTCCGCCTCCGTCGTCCTTCGGGGCGCGGGGGCGGAGGTTTAATGCGGCGGCCGGTCGGCCGTCGCCATATGGCAAGGCGGCAGCGCCTTGCGAACAAGGAGGAGCGAGCGATGACGGACCACAACAAGCACGACCCGAAGCAGCCGCCGAAGGCGGTGCCGGTCGAGATGACCATGTATGATCGCGAGGCCGCGGGCCGGCTGATCATCGGCATGGCGATCGGCGAGATCCCGAAGCCGAAGACGACGGCGGAGGCGCTGCAGCTGCTGAAGGATCACGGCATCACGCTGGAGAACTTCGCCGAATCCGGGAAGGAGATCCGGGTCGTCAGCCGCGACGAGGCGCTCTATGTCGTGCTGCCGCCGGCCGACCTGATGCGGCAGCGGATCGAGGAGTACTCGAAGTATCCCGGCCCGTATCCGCTGCCGGACGAGTACGGCCTGCAGGTGCGGCGCGACCCCAACGCGCTGGACGCGCTCGACATGTTCTACTTCCGCGTCGGCGACTACAGCTTCGGTCAGTGCCGGTGAGGCCAGTAGAGCTGCTCCTCGCCGACATCTGAGGCGGGAAGGCCGGCCTGGATCAGGCCTTCCCGCAACTCGCGCCAGCGGGCGACGTTGCGGATCGGGAAGCTGCTCAGGAACCACTCGACGATGGCGGCGTCGGTGCATTCCAGCTTGGCGTGCCAGGCGTCGCGGGCGTTGCGCAGGAAGAGGCGCGCCTCCTCCTGCGCCCGCCGGCTGTCGCCGAGGAGGCTGAGGGCGGCCGCCTTCCAGGCCGGGATGTTGAAGATCGACTGCCCGGCCCGGTCGGCGGCCTCGACGCAGCCCTCGATGTCGCCGTGCAGGAAGCGGATGCCCGCGAGATAGGCCCAGTGATGGGGCGGGATCATCGGGTTGAGCTCGAAGGCATTGGCCACGAGGTCGAGCGCGATGTCGGTCCGGTCGACGAAGGCGAAGCCCTGCGCCGCCGACATCAGCACCGACGGGTTGCTCGGGTTCAGGTCGCGCGCCAGCTCCAGATGCAGGTCGGCCTGCGGGTAGCGGGTCGTCATCATGTAGGACCAGGCCAGCGTCAGGTGCCCGCGCGCGTCCAGCGGGTCCAGCTCCGCCGCCCGTCGCGCCAGGCTCAGCGCCTCCTCGGCCATGGCGCGGTCGCGCCGCACCCCCGGCAGGATGATGTGGCGCGAATTGTAGATGTTGGCCAGGCCGCTATAGGCCGGGGCGAAGCTGGGCCAGTCCCGGATCACCTCCTTGAACTGCGCCTCGGCCTCGAACTCCGCCTGGGGCTCCCAGAAGTTCAGCAGGTACTGGCCGCGCAGCCAGCGGACATACGGCCCGTGCGCGAAGTCGCGGTCGCCGATCTGCCGCGACAGGGCGTTGGCCGAGATGTGGATGTCCAGCGTGGCCGAGACGCGCCGGGCGATCTGGCGCTGCTGGTCCATCCAGGACGGCAGGGCCAGGGAGAAGGTCTCTGACCACAGCGACCGGTTGCGGGTCAGCTCGATCAGGGAGACGACGATCAGCAGATCGTCCTCCTTGTGCCGGAAGGCGGTGGACAGCCGGTAATCGACCTGCTGCTGCGGCGCCTCGGTCCCGGGGGGCTGGTCCGGCGGCTCGACCACGATCCATTCGCGGAACCGCACCAGATTGGCGATCAGCTCGCTGCGGAAGCCGTGCACCACATAGTCGTCGACGCCCTCGGGGATGCCGGGGCTCAGCCGATCCACCTCGATGATCGGCAGCCGCGACGCCTCCGCGACCGGCGCCAGGGCGGGCTGGGCGGCGCTGTCGACCGAGCCCTGCTTGATCTCGACGATCAGCCGCTGCGTCTCCTCCGACGGCTCCATGTCGTAGTCGTTCTGCAGCAGGTCCCACAGCGTGCCGTACAGCTTCAGCGCTGCGGCGATGTTGCCGCGCAGCGCCTGCTGCAGGATCAGCAGGCGATAGGCCTCCTCATGCGTCGGATCGATGTCGAGCAGCGCCTGGGCGGCCTCGGCGGCGATCTTCTCGCCTGAGGTCGGGTCGTGCAGCAGCCGCTCCAGGTTGCCGATGAAGATCTTCCGCCACTGCTGCCGGCAGACCGTGAGCCAGGAGGCGAATTCCCGGTCCAGGTCCTCGAACCCCGCCATGATGCGGTCCGGGTTGGCCAGGCCCAGCGTCAGGGCCGACGGCAGGACGCCCCGGGCCAGGTCGCTCGCGACCTGCTCCAGGTCCACATCCACGACCTCGCGCCGGATGCGGATGTCCTGGCGCCCGATATCGATGATCCCCGACCGGACGGCCTCCAGATTGTCGCGCAGCTGCTTCAGGCATTGTCGCAGCGATCCGCGGGCATGGTCGCCGTCGCTCTCGCTCCAGAACACGCCGGCGACGCGCTCGCGGCTCTCGATCGCGGTGCCGCTCAGCGCCACGAAGGCAAAGATCGCCTGGGCCTTGCGGCTGCCCAGCTCGATCCGCTCGCCATTGCCCAGACGGAGGTCGAATCCATTGCCCAGCGACAGCCGCAGGCGCTCAACACCACCTGTGTCCGGAGCGGGAACGTCCACCCGTTCCGGAGTCCTCGCACTCCGTGTCGCCGGAACCGCCATCCGCGGTCTCCCTTCCCCCAAACAATGAAACCGCAGCGGACTGGGCTCGCAAATTATTAAATTATCGCAGGTCGATCCTCCAAACCATTCAGCGGCCGGTCGAATTCCGTCGCCGTCTGGCGCAGCCTTTCCGTCATCGCGGCAGGAACGGAGGCTTGCAGGTCCGGCGATAACAGCTTCACAACCGGAATCCCAGCCCTCGCGGTCAGGCCGACCCGGAAAATCACCGTTCCCCGCCGGTCCAGGGCGGCGAGGAGCCCGGGCAGGGAGGCCGGGCCGTCGGGGCGGTCACCCTCCGCCGCAGCGTCTCCCTCCGCCGCCGTGGCCAGCAGCGCCTCGGGCCGCAGCCGCTGCTTCGCCGCCAGCCGGTCCCGGTCCGCCGGGGCGGCGTCCGGCCCGGCCCGGCGCAGCCGCAGGACCAGGAGATCGTTGGCGATCTCGGACTGGATCATCTCCAGCACCGCCGCCTCCAGCGCGGCCGCGCGTCCGGGGCGGGCCGCGAAGCCGCAGGCGACCAGGCCATGGATCGGGCTGACCGAGATCGCGGCGACGACGGCGACCGGCAGGCCGGCGGCATCCAGCTCCAGGGCGAAGCCCTCTCGCGGCCAGGGCGCCTCCGGGCGCAGCCGGCCGATCGCGGCGGCCAGCAGCGCCGGCGGCAGCCGCCGGGCCGGCCGGCCGCCGTACCACCACTGCGCCACGACGTCGCGCTCGACCAGCTCGAACAGGGCGGCACAGGTGGCGTCGTCCGGCGTCGGGCCGGCGGCGCATCCCTCGCTGACCGCCACGGCGGCCCGCTTCCCGCCCGATGGCCCGAAGACCAGCGGCCGCGGCACCCGCACTATGCGGCCGGTTGCCAGCTCCGTCCCGGCCAGCACCGGCGCGGCGTCGAGGGCGGCGGCCGAGTCCAGCCCGGTCCGCGCCGCGATCTGGCCGTCGAAGCGGGCGGCGATCTCCGCGGCCGAACCGTCCCGGTCGGCCGTGCCGATCCCGGGCGCGGCCAGGGCCAGCGTCTCCGCCGCCTCGCCGATGCATTTCTGGAAGGCGCGCCACGGGTCCGGGTCGCAGCCGATGACGCCGTCGACGGCGATGGCCGCGCCGTCGGGGGCGGGCAGGCCCTGCGGCAGCCGGGCGCCCAGCACCGTCAGGCCCGGATAATCCATCGCCGGCACCGCGAAGCTGGCCTCCAGCGTCGCGGCCAGGCGGAACAGCCGCGCGGTCCGGCCGTCCTCGGCGCTGCCGTCCGGCGCGATCCCGAAGGCGGCGAGGAGGCGCCGGGCCTCTTCCACCGCCTGGCCGGCTGCGCCAGGATCGGGGGCGTCGGATCCCGGCTCGAACAGCCGGGCGCAGGTTTCGTAGACCGAGGGCGGTGCGAGCATGATGCTCCGGATGACGGGCTGGGCCTCCGCCCATTTCACCATGGCCGCCGCGAAACGCGCGGTGTTTTCTGCCGGCACGGGATGCCGCCCTTGACCGCCCTCGCCCCCCGCCTTGCCGACCGGATCGCCGCCGCGCTCGGCGTCCGGCCGGTGGCGGCCGAGCCGCTGCCGGGCGGGTCGACCGTCGATGTGCTCCGGGTCGACCTCGCCGATGGCGGCCGGGTGGTGGCCAAGGCCGGGCAGGGGCCGCTGCTGCTGGAGGCCTGGATGCTCGGAGAGCTGGCCCGCCATTCCCCCCTGCCGCTGCCGGCCGTGCTGCATGCCGCCGAGGACCTGCTGCTGCTGGAGCATGTCGAGCACGAGCCCGGCCCGCCCCCGGCGCCGGCCCAGCTGCACGCGGCCGAGCTGCTGGCCGCGCTGCACGCGCCGGCCTGGCCGAGCTTCGGCTACAGCCGCGACACCACCATCGGCCGGCTGCCGCAGCCGAACCCGCCGGGCGACCGCTGGATTCCGTTCTTCCGCGACCACCGCCTGCTGCACATGGCCCGGGCCGGCCATGAAGAGGGCACGGTCGATGCCGGGCTGCTGCGCCGGCTGGAGGCCCTGGCCGGGCGGCTCGACGGCCTGCTGTCGGAGCCGCGCCATCCGGCGCTGCTGCATGGCGACATCTGGACCGGCAACCTGCTGCATCGGGGCGGGCGAATCGTCGCCGTCATCGACCCCGCCCTCTCCTGCGGCCATCCCGAGATGGAGCTGACCTATCCGACCCTGTTCGGCACCTTCGACGACATTTTTTTCCGCCGCTATGCCGAGCTGGCGCCGCTCGACCCCGGCTTCTGGGACGACCGCAGGCCGATCTACCTGCTGTATCCGCTGCTGGTGCATGTGCGGTACTGGGACCCGGCCTATGCCGCGCCGATCCGCCGAATTCTCGACCGCTACGGCGTCTGATCCGTAGCCTAAGATCCCGAAACGTCTTATGATTCATTGAGATTGTAACGGTCCATTTTCTTCGCCATAGTCGCGCCAATCCGACGTTGACGCGGAGCTTGAACAGAGAAACGCCCTCGGTTTAAACGGCGAGTGAACAGTGAGGTCGACCATCCGCGGATGGTCTGTGGAGGCAATTCGGCGCGAGCATGGAATATTTCCTGCAGCAGCTCATCAACGGGCTGACGCTGGGCGCGATCTACGGTCTGATCGCGATCGGCTATACGATGGTGTACGGCATCATCGGCATGATCAATTTCGCCCATGGCGAGATCTATATGATCGGCGCGTTCATCGCGGTGATCGGATTCGTCGTGCTCGGCGCCTTCGGCGTTCCCGGCGTCTCGGTGGCCCTGGCCCTGGCCATCGTGCTGATCGTCAGCGTGGTGGTGACCGCCGCGTATGGCTGGACGATCGAGCGGCTGGCCTACAGGCCTCTGCGCGGCTCCACCCGGCTGGCGCCGCTGATCTCCGCCATCGGCATGTCGATCTTCCTGCAGAACTATGTCCAGCTGCTGCAGGGTGCCCGGCGCAAGCCGGTGCCGCCGCAGATCCCGGGTGGTTTCCAGCTGACCTCCGGCGGCGGCTTCGACGTCAGCCTGTCCTACCTGCAGATCATCATCGTGGTGCTGACCCTGGCCCTGATGATCGGGCTGACCTGGGTGATCAACCGCACCTCGCTGGGCCGGCAGCAGCGCGCCTGCGCCCAGGACCGCACCATGGCGGCGCTGATCGGCGTCGATGTCGGCCGCACCATCTCGACGACCTTCGTCATCGGCGCGGCGCTGGCCGCCGTGGCCGGCGTGATGGTGACCCTCTACTACGGCGTGATCGACTTCTACATCGGCTTCCTGGCCGGCATCAAAGCCTTCACCGCGGCGGTGCTGGGCGGCATCGGCTCGCTGCCGGGGGCGATGCTCGGCGGCATCCTGATCGGCCTGATCGAGGCCTTCTGGTCCGGCTACTTCTCATCGGAATACAAGGACGTCGCCGCCTTCACCATCCTGGTGCTGGTGCTGATCTTCCGCCCGTCCGGCCTGCTCGGCCGCCCCGACATCGAGAAGGTCTGAGGCGATGGCCACGATCGCGCAATCCGACGCGGCCGGCGCGCGCCGCCTCGACGTCGTCGCCATGCTGAAGGAGGCGGGGGTCACCGGCCTCATCGCCCTGGTCCTGACCGCGCCGCTGGTCGGCATCCGCACCATCGAGCAGAGCGGCTCGCTCGGCTATCAGACCGATTTCACCGCGGTCGCCATCGCGGTCGCGCTGGTGTTCTTCGGCCGCATCGGCATCATCCTGAACCGCGAGGGCATCCCGCGGCCGGTGTTCTGGATCAGCCTGCTGTTCCTGATCGTCTTCGCCCTGCCGCCGATCTACGAGTATCTGCGGCCGTCGATTTCCGACGCGCTGCCGCCGCTGCCGGTGCAGGATCTGCACTCGGTGCCGCTGCTGCTGATCGGGGCGCTGGGCGCGGCCTGGCTGCTGATCCAGTCGATCCTGGTGCAGCGGCGCAGCAGGGCCAGCCTGTCGCGGCAGGAGCGTGACCGGGCGATGGACCGGATCGGCGCCCGGGTGCAGCGCCTCAGCGTCTATGTCGGGCCGATCCTGGTGGTGCTGGCGGTCGTCTTCCCCTTCACCGACCTCGCCACCCGCAGCACGCTCGGCGTCGCCACCATCGTGCTGATCTACATCATGCTCGGCTGGGGCCTGAACATCATCGTCGGCCTCGCCGGCCTCTTGGACCTCGGCTATGTCGCCTTCTACGCCGTCGGCGCCTATTCCTACGCGCTCCTGTCCACCACCTTCGGCTTCAGCTTCTGGATCTGCCTGCCGCTGGCCGGCGTGCTGGCGGCCTGCTTCGGCCTGATCCTCGGCTATCCGGTGCTGCGGCTGCGCGGCGACTACTTCGCCATCGTCACCCTCGGCTTCGGCGAGATCATCCGCATCATCCTGATCAACTGGGCGCCAGTGACCGGCGGGCCGAACGGCATCAACAACGTGCCGCGGCCCAGCTTCTTCGGCTTTCCCTTCGACCGCAGCCCGCCGGAGGGCACCACCGCCTTCCACCAGCTGTTCGGGCTGGACTACAACCCGACACACCGGATCATCTTCCTGTACCTGCTGATCCTGGCCCTGGCGCTGCTGGTGAACCTGATCAGCACCCGGCTGCGCCGCCTGCCGGTCGGCCGCGGCTGGGAGGCGATCCGCGAGGACGACATCGCCTGCCAGTCGCTCGGCATCAACCGCACCAACCTGAAGCTGGCGGCCTTCGCCACCTCCGCCATGTGCGGCGGCTTCGCCGGCAGCTTCTTCGCGACGTATCAGGGCTTCATCAGCCCGGAAAGCTTCTCCTTCATCGAATCGGCGATCGTGCTGGCGATCGTGGTGCTCGGCGGCATGGGCAGCCAGCTCGGCATCGTCGTCGCCGCCTGCCTGATCATCGGCCTGCCGGAAGCCTTCCGCGGCCTCGACCTCTATCGCATGCTGGTGTTCGGCCTGTGCATGGTCGGCATCATGGTGTGGCGCCCGCGCGGCCTCCTGGCGCATCGTGACCCGACCATCCTCCTGCACGGCAAGAAGGGAGCCCAAGGATGACCGGGGCCGTGAGCGCGCTCCTGACCATCGAGCATGTCTCGATGCGCTTCGGCGGCCTCGTCGCCATCGACGACGTCTCCTTCGACATCCGGGCCGGCGACATCACCGCGGTGATCGGGCCGAACGGCGCCGGCAAGACCACGCTGTTCAACTGCATCACCGGCTTCTACAAGCCGACCGCCGGGCGGATGACGCTCAAGGGCGAGACCGGCGAGTTCCTGCTGGAGCAGATTCCCGGCTACCGTATCGCCCAGCAGGCCAAGGTCGCCCGCACCTTCCAGAACATCCGCCTGTTCGCCGGGATGAGCGTGCTGGAGAACCTGATGGTGGCCCAGCACAACAAGCTGATGCGCGCCTCCGGCTTCTCGATCGCCGGGCTGCTCGGCCTGCCGAGCTACCGCCGGGTGGAGCGCGAGGCGGTGGAGAAGGCAAAGTTCTGGCTCGACCGCGTCGGGCTGACCGCCCAGGCTGATGATTCCGCCGGCAGCCTGCCCTATGGCGGCCAGCGCCGGCTGGAGATCGCGCGGGCGATGTGCATCGACCCGGTGATCCTGTGCCTGGACGAGCCGGCAGCCGGCCTGAACCCCCGTGAATCCCAGGAGCTGAACGGCCTGCTGCGCGCCATCCGCGACGAGCACCGGACCAGCGTCCTCCTGATCGAGCACGACATGAGCGTCGTCATGCAGATTTCCGACCACATCGTGGTGCTCGACCACGGCAAGAAGATCGCCGACGGCACGCCCGAGCAGATCCGCAGCGATGAGGCGGTGATCCGGGCCTATCTCGGCGAGCCCGAGGAGGACGACCTGCCGCCGGAGATCGCCGCCGACGTGGCCAACGCCACCGGGGCCGCCGCGACCGGGGAGGCCCGGTCGTGATGCTGTCGCTGCAGGGCGTGCACACCTTCTACGGCGCCATCGAGGCGCTGCGCGGCGTCGATGTCGAGGTCAAGGAAGGCGAGATCGTCACCCTGATCGGCGCCAACGGCGCCGGCAAGTCGACCCTCCTGATGACGATCTGCGGCAACCCGCAGGCGCGCAAGGGCGCGGTCGTGTTCGACGGCAAGGAGATCACCCGCCAGCCGACCTTCGAGATCGTGCGCCGCGGCGTCGCCATCTCCCCGGAAGGCCGCCGCATCTTCCCGCGCATGACGGTGATGGAGAACCTGCAGATGGGCGGTCTGACCGCCGATCCGGCGGCGTTCGGCCGCGATCTGGAGCAGATCTTCACCCTGTTCCCGCGGCTGAAGGAGCGGCAGGCCCAGCGGGGCGGCACCCTGTCGGGCGGCGAACAGCAGATGCTGGCGATCGGCCGGGCGCTGATGAGCCGGCCGCGCCTGCTGCTGCTGGACGAGCCGTCGCTCGGCTTGGCGCCCCTGGTGGTGAAGCAGATCTTCGAGGCGATCAAGGTGATCAACCGGGAGCAGCAAATGACCGTGTTCCTGGTCGAGCAGAACGCCTTCCACGCGCTGAAGCTGGCGCATCGTGGCTACGTCCTGGTCAATGGCCGGGTGACGATGAGCGGCAGCGGGCGCGAGCTCCTGGCGAATCCGGAGGTCCGGGCCGCCTATCTCGAAGGCGGGCATTGAGGGGCGGGCGATGGAACAGATCCTCGGAACCTCGGTCGGCGACTTCATCTTCGTCAGCCTGATCCTGGGCGGCGGCGGCGGCTTCCTGACCGGCCAGGGCCAGGCCCAGGGCTGGGCGCCGATGCGCAAGGTGGTGCCCTTCGTGGTGCTGCTGGCCTGTGCGACCCGATTCCTGCACTTCGCGCTGTTCGGCGGTACGCTCTTGTCGCCGACCGGCTTCGTCATCGATCTTGTGTGGATCGGCCTCTGCGCCACGGTCGCCTACCGGATGACGCGGGCGGCGAAGATGGTGCGGCAGTATCCGTGGCTGTACGAGCGCGCCGGCCTGTTCGGCTGGCGTGACCGGCGGCCGGCCGCACGGTAAGACGCCGGTCCTTCCGGGCCGGCGAAAAGCAAGGGCCGGCGGGGTCGTCCCGCCGGTCGATGAACTGGGGAGAGCGATCTGATGACGAGATTCAACCGAGTGCTCCTGGCCGGCGTGGCGCTGGCCGCGATGACATCGGCCCCGGCCTGGGCCGATGTGAAGATCGGTCTGGGCGCGCCGCTGACTGGCCCGAACGCGTCCTTCGGCGAGCAGATGAAGCGCGGCACCGACGCCGCGGTGAAGGCGCTGAACGACGCCGGCGGCGTGAATGGCGAGAAGATCACGGTCGTCTACGGCGACGACGCGTCGGATCCGCGCCAGGGCGTCGCGGCGGCCAATGAACTGGTCGGCGAGGGCGTGGTGGCGGTGATCGGCCACTTCAACTCCTCGGTCTCGATCCCGGCCTCCGCGGTCTATGCCGAGGAAGGCATCGTCCAGATCTCCCCGGCCTCGACCAACCCGCAGCTGACCGAGCAGGGCCAGAAGACCACCTTCCGCACCTGCGGCCGCGACGACCAGCAGGGCGAGGTCGCCGGCCCCTTCCTGGCCGAGAAGTACAAGGGCAAGAACGTCGCCATCCTCCAGGACCAGACCACCTACGGCAAGGGCCTGGCCGACGCGACCAAGGCGGCGATGAACAAGGCCGGCCTGAAGGAAGTGCTGTATGAGGGCATCACGGTCGGCGAGAAGGATTTCTCGGCCGTCGTCTCCAAGATGAAGCAGGCCAAGGTCGACGTGATCTATTACGGCGGCTTGCTCAGCGAGGCCGGCCTGATCCTGCGTCAGGCGCGCGAGCAGGGGCTGACCGCCCAGTTCATCTCCGGCGATGGCATCGTCGCCGAGGAGTTCTGGGGCATCACCGGCGATGCCGGCCAGGGCGTGCTGATGACCTTCGGCGCCGACCAGCGCAACTCCCCGGCGGCCAAGGATGTCGTGGCCAAGTTCAAGGCCGACAACTACGACCCCACGGGCTACACGCTGTACAGCTACGCAGCGGTGCAGGCCTGGGCCCAGGCCGCGACCAAGGCCAAGAGCTTCGAGGGGCCGAAGGTGGCCGAGGCGCTGCATGACGGCTCGCTCTACAAGACCGTGCTGGGCGAGCTCTCCTTCGACGAGAAGGGCGATCGCAAGCAGGCCGACTACGTGTTCTGGATCTGGAACAGCGGCAAGTTCGTCGAGGCCACCCAGGCCGAGCTGGCCAAGGTCGGCAAGTAAGCGTTCCGGCATCTGATATCGGGCCCGGCGGAACTTCCGCCGGGCCTTTTTTGTCACATGATTGATCACGGCGCCGTTCCGTGGTGTAACGGACGGTCTATATCGCAGTGCAGCATGGGGGTCAGCGATGGAGCTGCCAGCCTCCCCGATGGCGATCGAGCCGCGCGGGCTCGACCGGGACTCGCTCAAGCGCGACATTCTCGAATGGCTGGTCTATGCCGTCGGGCGCGAGGTCCATCGCGCCACCCGCCACGACTGGTTCGCCGCCACCGCCCTGGCCGTGCGCGACCGGCTGGTCGACCGCTGGATGGCGGCGCAGCACCGCGAGGAGGCGACCGACGGCAAGCGGGTCTACTATCTCAGCCTGGAGTTCCTGGTCGGCCGGCTGATGGCCAACGCGCTGACCAATCTCGGCATCTACGACACCTGCCGCGAGGCGCTGGGGGAGTTCGGCGTCGACCTCGGCTCGGTGCTGGAGGTCGAGCCCGACGCGGCGCTCGGCAATGGCGGCCTCGGCCGCCTCGCCGCCTGCTTCCTCGACAGCATGGCCACGCTCGGCATCGCCGGCACCGGCTACGGCATCCGCTACGAATACGGGCTGTTCGAGCAGCAGTTCGACCGCGGCTGGCAGGTCGAATATCCCGAGGACTGGCTGAAATTCGGCAACCCCTGGGAGTTCGAGCGGCCGGAGGTGGCCTATCCGATCGACTTCTACGGCAAGGTCGAGCCGGGCGAGCCCGGGCCGGACGGGCGGCCGAAGCCGGTCTGGCGCGGCAGCCAACGGGTGCTGGCCGTGGCCTACGACACGCCGGTGGTCGGCTGGGGCGGCGCCACGGTCAACACGCTGCGCCTGTGGTCGGCCAAGCCGGTGCGGGAGTTCGACCTGGTCCCCTTCAACTCCGGCGACTATCTGAAGTCGGTCGAGGACAAGATCCTGTCCGAGACCCTGTCACGCGTCCTCTACCCCAACGACAACACCCCGGCGGGGCAGGAGCTGCGGCTCAAGCAGGAATACTTCTTCACCTCGGCCTCGCTGCAGGACGTGCTGCGGCGGCACCGGATGCATCATGACGGCTATGACGACCTGCCGGAAAAGGCGGCGCTGCAGCTGAACGACACCCATCCGGCGATCGCGGTGCCGGAGCTGATGCGCCTCCTGATCGACCGGCACCGGCTGGACTGGGACCGCGCCTGGGCGATCACCAAGGGCTGCATCAGCTACACCAACCACACGCTGATGCCCGAGGCGCTGGAGACCTGGCCGGTGGCGCTGCTGGAGCGGGTGCTGCCGCGCCATCTGCAGATCATCTACGAGATCAACGACCGGTTCCTGAAATCCTCCAAGGTGGTGGCGAAGGATCCCAGCCGCCTGTCCACCCTGTCGCTGATCCAGGAGGGCTGGGACCGGCGGGTGCGGATGGGGCCGCTGGCCTTCCTCGGCAGCCACCGGGTCAACGGCGTCTCGGCCCTGCACACCCAGCTGATGCGCGAGACGGTGTTCCGCGACCTGAACGAGGAGTTCCCGGACCGCATCACCAACAAGACCAACGGCATCACCCCGCGCCGCTGGCTGGTGCAGGCCAACCCGAACCTGTCGCAGCTGATCCACAACATGATCGGCAGCGGCTGGGAGGATGATCTGGGGCGGCTGTCCGCCCTGGCCGGCAGGACCGAGGACAGCGCCTTCCGCGAGGCGTTCTGGGCGGTGAAGCGCCGCAACAAGGCCTTCCTGGCGCATCATATCGGTGAGATCGCCGACCTGCGCGTCTCCGGCGACGCGCTGTTCGACGTCCAGGTCAAGCGCATCCATGAATACAAGCGACAGCTCTTGAACATCCTGCACGCCGTGGCGCTGTGGCAGGAGATGCGCGACACGCCGGACGCGGCCTGGACGCCGCGGGTCAAGATCTTCGCCGGCAAGGCCGCGCCCGGCTACGCCGTCGCCAAGCTGATCATCAAGCTGGCCAACGACGTGTCGCGGGTGATCAACGCCGATGCCGAGATCCGCGACCAGCTGAAGATGGTGTTCCTGCCGAACTACAACGTCACGCTGGCCGAGCGCATCATCCCCGCCGCCGACCTGTCGGAGCAGATCTCGACCGCCGGGATGGAGGCGTCGGGCACCGGCAACATGAAGTTCGCGCTGAACGGCGCGATCACCATCGGCACGTTGGACGGCGCCAATGTCGAGATCGCCGAGCGGGTGGGCGCCGACAACATCCTGATCTTCGGCCTGACCGCGGCCGAGGTGGCGGCGAAGCGGGCCCAGGGCTACGACCCCGGGGCCGTGATCGCGGCCGACCCACGCCTGGCCCGGGCCATCGCGGCGATCGAGGACGGCACCTTCTCGCCCGACGATCCGGGCCGGTTCCGGCCGATCACCGACGCGCTGCGGCACAGCGACTGGTTCCTGGTGGCGGCCGACTTCGCCGCCTATTGGGACACCCAGGCCCGCGCCGCGGCCCTCTACCGCGACCGCGCCGAATGGACCCGCATGGCGATCCGCAACACCGCGAATGTCGGCTGGTTCTCCTCCGACCGCACGGTGCAGGACTATGCCGAGGAGATCTGGGGCGTCTGGCCGCCCCTGGCCCGCGCGGCGGAATAAGGCTCCGCCGTTACGGCCTTGCGCCCGGACGCCTCGGCGGGAAGACTGCGCCCCACCGATTCCCACCCGGACAAGTTGCATGCGCGCCGCCCGCCTCCTGCTTCGCCTCGCCTTCGCCGTCCTGCTGCTGCCCGGCGCCTTGCCGGCCGCCGCCCAGGCGCCGGCGGGAGCGGAGGCGCCGGCGGCCAGCGGCGGCCTCGCCATGTATGGCGAGCCGAAATACCCGGCGGATTTCGCCCATTTCGCCTATGCCGACCCGGCCGCGCCGAAGGGCGGCGAGCTGCGCCAGGCCATGGTCGGCAGCTTCGACACGCTGAACCCCTTCATCATCGGCGGCCAGACCGACCAGGTCCGGCTGATCGTGCCGCCCTACATCTTCGCCAGCCTGATGACGCGGGGCTGGGACGAACCCTTCACCCTGTACCCGTATCTGGCCGACCGGGCGGAGATGTCGGACGACCGGCGCCAGGTCACCTTCCATCTCAATCCGAAGGCGGTGTTCCATGACGGCACGCCGGTCACGGCGGATGACGTGATCTTCACCTGGCAGACCCAGGGCACCAAGGGCCTGCCGAACACCCGCGCGCTCTACGAGACGCTGGATGGGATCGACCGCATCGACGACCGCACGGTGCGCTTCCGCTTCAAGCCGGAGGCGGCGCGCGAGAACCCGCTGGTCGTGGCCATGCAGCCGATCCTCAGCAAGGCGTGGTACACGGCCCATCCCTTCGACCAGCCCAGCCTGGATCCGCCGCTCGGCGCCGGCCCCTACACTTTCGGCGCGGTCGACGCTGGACGCAGCATCACGCTGGAGCGGGTCAAGGACTGGTGGGCGGCAGACCTGCCGGCGATGCGTGGCCTCTACAACTTCGACACGATGCGGTTCGACTTCTACCTCGACGCCGACACGGCGCTGGAGGCGTTCAAGGCCGGCGCCTACACGCTGCGGCGGGAACGCGACGCCGAGAAATGGGTCGGCGGCGCCTACGACTTCCCGGCGGTCCAGGACGGCCGCGTCACCATGCTGACCCTGCCGCACAATCGGCCGGTGGGGATGATGGGCCTGGCCATGAACACGCGCCGGCCGATCTTCGCCGACCCGCGGGTGCGCCGGGCCCTGATCCTGGCCTTCGATTTCGAATGGGTGAACAAGACCCTGCTGGGCGGCCAGTTCAAGCGGGACGACAGCTACTTCGCCAACTCCTCCCTGGCCGCGACCGACACGCCGAAGGGGGCGGAACTGGCGCTGCTGGAGCCGTTCCGCAGCCAGCTGCCGCCGCAGCTCTTCACCGAGCCGTACACCCTGCCGCCAAGCGACGCCAGCGGCCGCAACCGCGAGAATCTGCGGGCGGCACAGGCGCTGCTGGCCGAGGCCGGCTGGACGATCAGGGACAACGCGCTGGTGGATGGCAGCGGCGTCCCGTTCCGGTTCGAGATCCTGCTGCAGGGCAAGGGCTACCAGCGCATCGCCCTGGCCTATGCCGACCAGCTGCGCCGGCTAGGCATCCAGGCCTCGGTCCGGCTGGTCGAGAGCGCGCAATATGCCAATCGCACCGGGACCTATGATTTCGACGTGATCCTCAACACCTGGATCACGACGCTCTCGCCCGGCGTCGAGCAGTCCCGCTACTGGGGCAGCCGCTCGGCCGACGTGCCCGGCACCCGCAACTATCCGGGGGTGAAGAGCCCGGTGGTCGACGCCCTGATCCAGGCCGTCACCGCCTCGCGGAGCCAGGAGGAGCTGCAGGCCGCGGTGCACGCGCTGGACCGGGTGCTGCTGTGGGGCAACTATGTGGTGCCGCTCTACTATCTCGACCGCGACTACGTCGCCTATTGGGGCAATCTCGGCCGGGTCACCACGGTCAACCCGACCTACGGCACCGTGCTCGAGGCCTGGTGGTCGAACGGCAAGTAGCGGCGTCCCGGCGGCCGTATCGATTCGCTGCAATTCTCCACAATTGTTGGGAACCCGGTCCGCGGCCGGGGGTTTCCCCAACGCCGCCTCGGCTCGCTCCGGGGCGGGCCGCCCCAGAAGCCCAAGGAGCTTTTCGTGAAGCGCATTCTTCTCGCCGCCGCCATTGCGACTCTCGCGGCCTCGCCCGCTTTTGCCGGGTGCGTCGAAGACGCCCAGGCCCAGGCCCAGAAGGTCCAGACGCTGAGCCAGGGCCTGATGTCCAAGGCCCAGGCTCCGCAGGCGGAGCAGTGCTCGGCCATGAAGGAGGTCATGGACGAGACCCAGAAGCTGGTCGGCCTGTACAAGGGCTGCCAGGCCGACCTGAAGCTGACCGACGCGCAGATCCAGCAGCTCGACCAGCAGGTCGCCACCGGCCAGCAGGGCTATTCCGCCCAGTGCGGCGGCTGATCTCCCGGCCTTTCGGTGATGAAAAGCCCCGGCCGTCCGGCCGGGGCTTTTTCATGTCAGATCTCCCGCGCCAGCGCCGCCTCCAGGACCGTGGTCCTCAGCGCGCTGGACAGGTTGCCGTCCGGGTCGCGGGCGGCATCCACCGCCTCGACCAGCCGGTTGACCGGCAGGCCGCGCGCCGCGGCCAGGCGGGTGAGGGCGTCCCAGAAGGCCGGCTCCAGCGACACGCTGGTGGCGTGGCCGGCGATGCTGACCGACCGCTTGCGGACGCCGCTCACCGCAGCCTGATCAAGCGCTCGGGCCGACCATGGTCTCCGGCCGCACCCACTGGTCGAACTGCTCGGCGGTCAGCAGGCCCAGCGCGATCGCCGCCTGCTTCAGCGTGGTGTTCTCGGCATGCGCCTTCTTCGCCACCTTGGCCGCGTTGTCGTAGCCGATATGCGGGTTCAGCGCCGTCACCAGCATCAGCGATTCGTGCAGCAGCTGCTCGATCCGGTCGGTGCGGGCCTCGATGCCGACGACGCAGTTGTCGGTGAAGCTGCGGCAGGAATCGGCCAGCAGGCGGATCGACTGCAGCAGGTTGTAGATGATCACCGGCTTGAACACGTTCAGCTCGAAATGGCCGTTCGACCCGGCGATGGTCACGGTGACATGGTTGCCCATGACCTGGGTGCAGACCATGGTCATCGCCTCGGACTGGGTCGGGTTGACCTTGCCCGGCATGATCGACGAGCCGGGCTCGTTCTCCGGCAGGTGGATCTCGCCGATGCCGCAGCGCGGGCCGGAGCCCAGCAGCCGGATGTCGTTGGCGATTTTCATCAGCGACACGGCCAGGGTGTTCATCACGCCCGACGCCTCGACGCAGGCGTCATGCGCGGCCAGCGCCTCGAACTTGTTCGGCGCGGTCTTGAACGGGAAGCCGGTGATGGTGGCGACATGCGCCGCGAAGGCCTCGGCGAAGCCCTCCTTGGCGTTCAATCCGGAACCGACGGCGGTGCCGCCTTGGGCGAGGTCGAGGAGATGCGGCAGGCAGCCCTTCACCCGGGCGATGCCCAGCTCGATCTGGCGGGCGTAGCCGGAGAACTCCTGGCCCAGCGTCAGCGGCGTCGCGTCCTGCAGATGGGTGCGGCCGATCTTGACGATGTCCTTGAACTCCGCCGACTTGGCGGCCAGGGCGCGGTGCAGGTGCTCCAGGCTCGGCAGCAGCTCATGGCCGATCTGCTCGACCGCGGCGATGTGCATCACCGTCGGGAAGCTGTCATTCGAGGACTGGCCGCGATTGACGTGGTCGTTCGGATGCACCGGCTTCTTCGAGCCGATCTCGCCGCCCAGGATCTCGATGGCGCGGTTCGAGATCACCTCGTTGGCGTTCATGTTGGTCTGGGTGCCGGACCCGGTCTGCCACACCACCAGCGGGAAATGCTCGGCCAAGGTACCGTCGATCACCTCCTCGGCCGCGGCGACGATGGCATTGCCGACCGAGGCCTCGAGCTCGCCCAGCGCGATGTTGGCCTGGGCCGAGGCCTTCTTCTGGATGCCCAGCGCCCGCACCAGCGGGGCCGGCATGCGCTCGCCGCCGATCTTGAAGTTCTGCAGGCTGCGCTGCGTCTGCGCGCCCCAGTAGCGGTCGGCCGGCACCTCGACGGCGCCCAGGCTGTCGGTCTCGGTGCGGAATGCGGTTTCGGCGGCCATCGAAAGGCTCCGGTTGCTGTCAGTTTTTGGCTGGCCGGTTTGCTAGCACGAATGCGGGTGTGGGGGTAGGCTGGGTTCTCCCCGACCGATTCCCGATCCGCGGAGCGAGCTCCATGACCGCCCACGATCATCACGACCATGACCACGATCACGACCATGAAGGCAGCGCCCTGCCGGAGATCGCGCTGCGGGTGAAGGCGCTGGAATCGATCCTGGTCGAGAAGGGCTATGTCGACCGGGCGGCGCTCGACGTGCTGATCGAGACCTACGAGACCAGGATCGGCCCGCGCAACGGCGCCCGGGTGGTGGCCAAGGCCTGGGCCGACCCGGCCTATCGCGACCGGCTGCGGGCCGATGCCAGCGCCGCGATCGCCGAGCTCGGCTTCATCGGCCGCCAGGGCGAGCACATGGTCGCGGTCGAGAACACGCCGGATACGCACAACCTCGTCGTCTGCACCCTGTGCTCCTGCTACCCCTGGCCGGTGCTCGGGCTGCCGCCGGTCTGGTACAAATCGGCGCCCTACCGCTCGCGCGCGGTGATCGATCCGCGCGGCGTGCTGGCCGATTTCGGCGTCGCCCTCCCGCCCGAGACGAAGATCCGGGTCTGGGATTCGACCGCCGAGACCCGCTATCTGGTGATCCCGATGCGCCCGGCCGGCACCGAGGGCTGGGACGAGGACGCGCTGGCCGGCTTGGTCAGCCGCGACAGCATGATCGGCGCCGACGTGGCGCATGCACCGGGAGACGCCCGATGAACGGCGCCCAGGATCTCGGTGGCATGATGGGCTTCGGCCCGGTGGTGCCGGAGCCGGAGGATGTCCGCTTCCACGCCGAGTGGGAGAAGCGGGCCCTGGCCCTCACCCTCGCGGCGGGCGCCTTGGGGCGCTGGAACATCGATATCAGCCGGCATGCGCGCGAGACGCTGCACCCGGCCGACTACCTGTCCTCCAGCTACTACGAGATCTGGACCAAGGGGCTGGAGAAGCTGTTGCAGGGCGCCGGTCTTGTCTCGGCGGCGGAGCTGCAGGCCGGCCGCGCCATCGACCCGCCGGTGCCGGGCCAGAAGGTGCTGGCGGCGGACCAGGTCGCCGCGGTGCTGGCGCGCGGCAGCAACTACCAGCGGCCAGAGGCGGCGCCGGCGCGCTTCGCCATCGACGATGTGGTGCTGACCCGCAACGAGCATCCGGCCGGCCACACCCGGCTGCCGCGCTACGCCCGCGGCAAGGTCGGCACGGTCGAGCGCGTGCACGGCGTCTTCGTGCTGCCCGACAGCAACGCCCATGGCCGCGGCGAGAGCCCGCAATGGCTCTACACCGTGCGCTTCGACGGGCGCGAGCTGTGGGGCGAGGCGGCGGACCCGACCCTGACCGTCTCGATCGACGCCTGGGAGGGCTATCTTGAGCCGGCATGAGGCGGTGATCGCGGCGCTGGACGGCGCCGCCCCGCTGCCGCGCGACGCCGACGGGCCGGTCTTCGCTGAGCCCTGGCAGGCCCAGGCCTTCGCCATGGCGGTGGCGCTGCACCAGCGCGGCGTGTTCACCTGGCCGGAATGGGCGGCGGCGCTGGCGGCGGAGATCGCGAGCGCCCGGGCGGCCGGCGACCCCGACGACGGCAGCCGCTATTACGAGCACTGGCTGGCGGCGCTGGAACGGCTGGTGCTGGCCAAGGGCGTCGCCGATGCCGAGGCGCTGGGTCGGCGCAGGGACGCCTGGGACCGCGCCGCCCGGGCCACGCCGCATGGCGCGCCGATCCTGCTGGAGAACGATCCCCTCTCCTGATGCTAGACTTGGGGATCGGGCCGAGTCCCGGCCCTGCCCAGCGACATCGGGGAAGACCCATGACCGTTCAGCTGCACAACCCGGCCGGCGTCGCCGCGCCGTTCTCCCGCTACAGCCATGGCGCCTCGGCCCCGGCCGGCGCCCGCTGGCTGCACATCTCCGGCCAGGTCGGCGCCACGCCGGACGGCACCATTCCCGACGACGCCGAGCGCCAGTTCGAGCTGGCCTGGGACAACCTGTTCGCGGTGCTGGCCGATGCCGGCATGGCGGTGACCGACCTGGTCAAGGTCGACGGGTTCATCACCCGGCCGGATCTGGTGCCGCTGTACCGCACGGTGCGCGAGCGGCGCCTGGGCGGCTATGCCACAGCCTCGACCCTGGTGGTGGTCGCCGGCCTGGCGGTGCCCAGCCTGCTGGTCGAGATCCAGGCGGTGGCGGCCCGTTAGAGCCCAGAGCGAGGACCAGCAATTCAAAGCCGTCATCGCGAGGAGCGAAGCGACGTGGCGATCCCGCGGCACGATTCCTGGATGGCCACGCCCCTGCGGGGCTCGCCATGACGACTATGGATTGGCGGCTTAGCCGGCCTTCGCCACCTTGAGGATGCGCTCGCGGTAATCGGCGACGGTGCTGACCTTCAGCCCGTCGACCTTGCCGCCATCGTCCCAGCGCCGCAGCCGCACCGCGGCGTCGACATGGGGGTGGCGGGCGAACTCCGCCGCCTCCGCCGCGCTCATCGGCCCGCCCTGCTTGCCGAGCGAATGGACCGAGGCGGCGGACAGGACGTCCAGATAGCTCGGCTCGACGGCGCAGAGATAGCGCTTGGCGGCGACATGCAGCCGCACCGGCTCGCTCACCTCCGGGCCGAAGCGGGCGGCCAGCCAGTCGCCGCCGGCGCCGTCATGCTTGTGATAGCCGAAGGCGTCGTCGGCCAGCTCCAGGAAATGGCCGATATCGTGCAGCAGGGCGGCCACCACCAGCACGTCGGGCGCGCCTTCGTGCTCGGCCAGGGCGGCGGCCTGCAGGCCATGCGCCTGCATGGTCACGCCTTCGCCATAGGTGTTGTGGCCATGGGCGGCGAACAGGCCCTCGATCTCGGCCAGCAGGGGATGCAGGGGCGTGGTCATCGCGCAGCCTCCAGGCTGAACAGCGTGCTGGTCAGTCCGTCCTTGTCGGCGTAGCAGCCCTGCAGCCAGCGGCGCCCGGCGGAGAAGCCGCGGCGGCCATGCAGCACGCGCTGGTTGTCGACCAGGAACAGGTCGCCCGGCGCCAGGCGGAAGCCGACCGTGAGATCCGGGTCGTGCAGCAGCCGGCCGAAGCGGCGATAGGCGTCGTAGAAGGGCTCGACCTCGTCCGGATCCAGGTCGAAGGGCGCGATCGAGCGGTTGTTGTAGCGCACCGCCGCGAGAGCTCCGTCGGCATCCAGTTCGATCAGCGGCGCCCGGCTGCGCAGGTCGACCCGGCCCGGCAGGTCGCCACGACCGGGCTCGACATAGCGGAACGGCACGGCCCGGCGGGTCAGCAGGGCGAAGGCGTCGGGCGCCTCGCGCCGCAGCCGCTCGGCCGCGGCGAAGCCGTCGACCACCACCGACTCGCCGCCCTCCGCCGCCGCCTCCAGGCAGTGCAGCAATTGCAGCTGCGGCACCGGATCGCGATAGGGGTTGTCGGTGTGGTTGCCCAGGGACAGTGCGGTGAAGGCCAGGTTCTGCGGCTTGTCCACCGCCACCACGTCGAACAGCCGACCGTAATTGGTCTCGCGCACGAAGCCGAACAGTTCGACCACCTTGCACACCATGCCGGGCTCCACCAGCACGCCGCGCAGCAGGGCGAAGCCATGGTCCCAGGCCGCGCGCAGCCAGGCGGCGCGGGCGCCAGCATCGCCGGCCACGGTGGCATAGTCGCCGGTGGGCAGCACCAGCGACGAATCCCACAGCACCGGCCGGCGCCGGCGCTCGGCGCGCGAGGCCGGGTCCAGCGCATGGGCGCGCAGCCAGGCGGCCGGGAAGCGGGCCGCGCTGTCGAAGCCGGTCAGGTGGATCTCTACCGCCCCGTCGGCGCCCAGGGCCACGCCGGCGATGGCGATACCATCGGGCAGGTCGATGGCGTCGAACAGGCGCTGCCCGTCCGGCCGGTCGCGGCGGTCGGGCCGGTTGTCGGCCAGCCAGATCGCGGGATAGGGGCTCTCGCGTCCGTCCGACCAGCGGATGGTCAGGCGGTCCGGCGTGTGGTGCAGCGTCGCGATCCCGATGTCGTCGGTGGTGATCGGACGGGCGGCGGCGATGGGCATGGCGTGTTGCCGGTTCTTTGGGGCTGGGGTGGCTGGCGCCGAAGCTGCGCCGACCTCATGCATAAGTCCAATACGGGCTTTCCATGCTATCTATAGGCCATGCGAATAAACCTGATGCAACTGCGGGCCTTCCACGCGGTGGCCACGCAGGCCAGCTTCACCCTGGCGGCGCGGACGCTGGGGCTGACCCAGCCGACCCTGTCGCAATCGGTGAAGGCGCTGGAGGAGCGCTACGGCGTGCTGCTGTTCGAGCGCAGCTCGCGCCGGGTGCAACCGACCGAGATGGGGCGGCGGCTGTTCCGGCTGACCACCCGCCTGTTCGACACCGAGCAGGAGGCGGCGACGCTGCTGGAGGGCTCGGCCCAGCTGGCCCGGGGCCTGCTGCAGCTGGGCGCCGACAGCCCGTACTATGTCATGCCGCTGATCGCCGAGTTCGACCGCCGCCACCCGCAGGTCGAGATCCGGCTGTCGATCGGCAATGCCGGGGCGGTGCTGGAAGACCTGTCGGAGGCGCGGCTGGACGTGGCCCTCCTGTCCAACCCGCCGGTCGATCCGCGCTTCCACATCGTGCCGCTGTACCGCGACCCGGTGCGGCTGATGCTGCCGGCCGGGCATCCCCTGGCAGAGGCGGAGACGGTCCCGGTCGCGGCCCTGGCCGGGCAGCGCCTGGTGATGCGCGAGACCGGGTCGATGACCCGGCGCACGGTCGAGCGCGGCCTGGCGGAGGCGGAGATCGCGCCCGGCGTCGTGTTCGAGGTGATGGGCCGCGAGGCGGTGCAGGAGGCGGTGGCGCTGGGCCTCGGCCTCGGCTTCATCTCCGCCGGCGAGATCCGGCCGGATCCGCGTATCGCGGTCCGGCCGCTGGCTGACTGCGACTGGCACACCGACGAATATGTGTTGTGCCAGCGCGACCGCCGCCGTTTCCCGGCGATCCGCGCCTTCATCGATCTGGCGGTGACGGCCGCCGCCTAGGCCAAAGGGGGGGAGGACGGGATGAGGAAGGTCATCGTCACGGAATTCATCAGCGCCGATGGCGTCGCCGAGGTCGAGATGCTGACCGGCGTCACCTGGAACGCCGAGATGGACCGGTTCAAGAACGATGAGCTGGCCGACAGCGGCGCCATGCTGCTGGGGCGCAAGACCTATCAGATCTTCGCCGGCTCCTGGCCCAAGGAGACCGGGGACTTCGCCGACCGGTTCAACGCGCTGCCGAAATATGTCGCCTCGACGACGCTGACGACGCTCGACTGGGCGCCGGCCGAGCTGCTGCGAGGTCCGCTGCCGGACGCGGTCCGGGCGCTGAAGGCGGGCGAGGGCGGCACCATCTATGTGCATGGCAGCATCAGCGTGGCGCAGCAGCTGCTGCGGCATGGGCTGGTCGACCGCATCCGCCTCCTCGGCTATCCGCTGGCGCTCGGCCAGGGAACACCGCTGTTCCCGCCGGGCGAGCGGCTCGGGCTCGAGCTGATCTCGGCCGCGCGCTTCGGCAACGGCGTCCTGGCCCTCGAATACGCGCCGGTGACGGTGGCGCCCTGAGCGACCCTCCAACGCCACAATGTTCGAGGATCGAACGCATTTGAGGCGTATACTCGGATATTCAGGTGGCGTTGGGTTCGGAGGGCCAAGGCGCTTCCATGAGCGACCATCGCAAGCTGGCGGCGATCCTGGCCGCCGATGTCGTCGGCTTCAGCCGGCTTGCCGGCGCGGATGAGGAACGCACTCTGGCCCGGCTGCGCGCCCTGCGCAGCGACCTGATCGACCCCACGATCGCCATCCACAACGGCCGCGTGGTGAAGCGGACCGGCGACGGATCGCTGGTCGAGTTCCGCAGCGTCGTCGACGCCGTGCGCTGTGCCATCGAGGTGCAGCGCGCCATGGTCGAGCGCAATGCCGGCGTGGCGCCCGACCGGCAGATCGAGTTCCGCATCGGCATCCATCTCGGCGACGTGGTGGAGGAGAGCGACGGCGACCTGATGGGCGACGGCGTCAACATCGCCGCGCGGCTGGAGGGCGTGGCGGCGCCCGGCGCCATCTGCCTGTCCGAGGATGCCTATCGCCAGGTCAAGTCGAGGCTGGACCTCTCGGTCAGCGATCTCGGCAGCACCCAGCTCAAGAACATCGCCGAACCGATCCGGATCTACGCGCTGCAGATCGGCAGCGCCCCGGCCGCCGACCCCGCGGCACAGCGCCCGCGGCCTGCGCCTGCCGCGCCGCCGCCGGGAAAGCCGTCGATCGCGGTCCTGCCTTTCACCAACATGTCGGGCGATCCGGAGCAGGAATACTTCGTCGACGGCATGGTCGAGGACATCATCACCGCCCTGTCGCGCTTCAGCCAGCTGGCGGTGATCGCGCGCAACTCCACCTTCACCTACAAGGGCCGGGCGGTCGATGTGCGCCAGGTGGCGGCGGAGCTGGGCGTGCGCTATGTGCTGGAAGGCGGCGTCCGCAAATCCGGCAACCGGCTGCGTGTCACCGGCCAGCTGATCGACGCGGCGACCGGCGCCCATCTCTGGGCGGAACGGTTCGACGGCGATGTGCAGGACGTGTTCGACCTGCAGGACAGGATCACCGCCAGCGTCGTCGGGGCGCTCGAGCCGACCATGCTGAAGGCGGAGATCGAGCGCGCGCGCCGCAAGCCGGTCGAGAATCTCGACGCCTACGATCTCCATCTGCGGGCGCTGCCGCATGTCTATGCCATGCGGCCGGACGAGAACCTGCTGGGCTATGGCCTGCTCATGAAGGCGGTCGAGCTCGATCCGACCTTCGCCTCGGCGCTGGCCCATGCCGCGTGGTGCCTGGAACAGCGGCTGTCGCGGGGTTGGCCGGCCGCCGGGCCCGATGATCTGGGGACGGCCATCTCGCTGGCCCGCCGGGCGGCCGCCGCCGCCGGCAGCGACGACCCGGTGGCGCTGGTCGTCGCCAGCTTCGTCCTGGTGATGGCGGGGCGGGACTACGGCGCCGGCCTCGCCGGCGTGCGGCGCGCGGTGGAGCGGAATCCCGGCTCGGGCTACGTCAACTTCCTGGCCGGCACCGCGCTGGTCTGCGGCGGCGACCCCGAGGCCGGCCTGGCGCTGCTGGAGCGGGCAATGACGCTCGGCCCGCTGGATCCCAGCTACTACATGTTCCTGACGGTGGCCGGGATGGCCCATCTGTTCGGCGGCCGCCCCGCCAGGGCCGTCGAGCTGGCCGAGCGGTCGGCCGCCCTCAACCCCGACTGGGACACGGCCCACTGGGTCCTGGTTCCGGGCTATGTCCAGCTGGACCGGCTGCCGGAGGCGCGCGCGGCGCTCGGCAAGTTCCTCGCCCTGGCGCCCGGAAGCACCGTCTCGGCCATCCGGGACTATCTGCCGCTCAGGGACACGCTGTCCCGGGACATGATCCTCGACGGGTTCCGCAAGGCCGGCCTGCCGGAGTGAGCCGGATCAGCCCTTCGGCACCAGCCGGTTGACATGGCCCATCTTGCGGCCGGGGCGCGGCGCGCCCTTGCCGTAGAGATGCAGCCTGGCGCCCGGCTCGGCCAGGAAGTCCGGCCAGCGCAGCACGTCGTCGCCGATCAGGTTCTGCATCACCGCGTCGGAATGGCGCGCGGTCGATCCCAGGGGCAGGCCGCAGACGGCGCGGACCAGCTGCTCGAACTGGTCGCAGGCGCAGGCATCCTGGGTCCAGTGGCCGGAATTGTGCGGCCGCGGCGCCAGCTCGTTGACCAGCAGGCCGCCGTCGCGCGCCTCGAACAGTTCCACCGCCAGCAGGCCGACCATGTCCAGCGCGGTGATCAGCGTGCGGGCGATCTCCTCCGCCTCCGCCGCGCGCTGCGGCGCCAGGCCGGGGGCGGGGGCGATCGTCTCCGAGAGGATGTGGTCGCGATGCCGGTTCTCGACCGCCGGGTAGCAGACCACCGACCCGTCGACGCCGCGGGCGGCGATCACCGACAGCTCGCGGGCGAAGTCGACGAAGCCCTCGAGAATCGCCGGCCGGCCGCCCAGCTTGTCCCAGGCCGCGGCGGCATCGGCGGGGTCGCGGATCACCGCCTGGCCCTTGCCGTCATAGCCTTCGCGCCGGGTCTTCAGCACCGACGGCGTGCCGATCGCCGTCACCGCCGCCGTCAGCTCCTCGGCCGAGCCCACGGCCCGCCAGGGCGCGGTGCCGATGCCATGGCGGTTGCAGAAATCTTTCTCCGACACCCGGTCCTGGCACACCGCCAGCCCGTCCGGCCCCGGCCGCACCGGCACGCGGGCCGCCAGGTGCAGCACGGTCTCGTAGGGGATGTTCTCGAACTCGTAGGTGACGACGTCGACCTGGGCGGCGAAGGCGTCCAGCGCCGCGTGGTCGGTGTAGGAGGACAGGGTCGACCGGTCGGTCACCTGGGCGCAGGGGCTGTCCGGCTCCGGGCACAGCACATGGGTGCGGTAGCCGAGGCGCGCCGCGGCCAGGGCGGTCATGCGGCCGAGCTGGCCGCCGCCGAGCATGCCGATGACGCTACCGGGCGGAAGGGGTGTCGGAGTGCTGGTCATTCGTCCTTCGGGTGCTCGGCGACGGCCTCGGTCTGGCGCTGGCGCCAGGCATCCAGCGCATCGGCGACGGCGGGGTCGCTGAGCGCCAGGATCGCGGCGGCCAGCAGCGCCGCGTTGATCGCCCCGGCCCGGCCGATCGCCAGGGTGCCGACCGGGACGCCGCCCGGCATCTGCACGATCGACAGCAGGCTGTCCATGCCCTTCAGCGCCTTGCTCTCGACCGGCACGCCCAGCACCGGCAGCGGCGTCATCGCCGCCGTCATGCCCGGCAGATGTGCGGCGCCGCCGGCGCCGGCGATGATCACCTTGACGCCGCGGCCGCGCGCCGCGCGGGCGAAATCGGCCATCCGGTCCGGCGTGCGATGCGCCGACATGATCAGCGCCTCATGGCCGATGCCCAGCAGCGACAGGGTCTCGGCGGCGTGGCGCATGGTCTCCCAGTCGGACTGGCTGCCCATGATGATTGCCACAGGCGGCACGGCGGCGGGTTCGGCCATCGGTCAGGATATCCTCGGGCTCAGGCGATGATGTCGGGCAGCAGCTTGCTCTCGATCATCGAGATCTGGTCCTTGAGCAGCAGCTTGCGTTTCTTCAGGCGCTGGATCTGGAGCTGGTTGACGGGTCCGTCCGCGCTCAGCCGGTCGATGATCTCGTCGAGGTCGCGGTGCTCGACCCGCAATGCGGCCAGCCTCTCCTGCATCGACTCGATGTCGATCATTCCCTCAAACGGCCTTTCCTGCGGGTCCCGGTTCAACGGCGGCCCGATCATAGCAAAGGGAGCGGCCCGACCGGAACGCGTTTGACGCGGGGCTCCCGCGCGGGCCCGGCCGGCCGCTGCATCCGGCTCTTACAGCACCGGGCGTATCCCGGTACAAGGGGGAAACGCAACCGGGGACGGAAACGAAGCACGGCATGGCGGGCGAGAAGCGCATCGGAATCCTGACCAGCGGCGGCGACTGCGCCGGGCTGAACGCGGTGATCCGCGCGGCGGTGTGCCGGGCCGACGGCCTCGGCTGGACCGTGATCGGGATCAAGGAGGGCACGTCGGGCCTGCTGGCCCGGCCGCTGCGCTACGAGGTGCTGACGCCGGACAAGATGACCACCGCGGTGATGCGCCAGGGCGGCACCATCCTCGGCACCACCAACAAGGGCGACCCCTTCGCCTTCCCGATGGCCGACGGCACGCTGAAGGACCGGTCGGTCGAGATCGTCGGCGCCTATCACGAACTCGGCCTCGACGCGCTGATCGGCATCGGCGGCGACGGCAGCCACCAGATCCTGCGGCGCCTGGCGCAGCAGGGTGGCTTCAACTATGTCGGCATCCCGAAGACGATCGACAACGATGTCGGTTTGACCGAGGTCTCGGTCGGCTTCGACACCGCGGTGGCGGTGGCGACCGAGGCGCTGGACCGGCTGCAGCCGACCGCCGCCAGCCACGCGCGGGTGATGGTGCTGGAGGTGATGGGCCGCGACGCCGGCCACATCGCGCTGGCCGCAGGCATCGCCGGCGGCGCCGACGTGATCCTGATCCCGGAGATCCCGTTCTCGATCGACTCCGTGGCCCAGAAGATCCGCGAGGTGCGCAAGACCGGCCGCAACTTCGCGCTGGTGGTGGTGTCGGAGGCGGTGAAGACCGCCGACGGCACCAAGGTGCACAAGGATTATCACGGCGGCGAGAAGCGCTTCGGCGGCATCGGCGACTATGTCGCCTTCAAGATCGCCGACACCACGGGGGCGGAGACGCGGGTGACGGTGCTGGGCCATGTCCAGCGCGGCTCGATGCCCAGCTGGCGCGACCGGCTGATCGCCTCGGCCTTCGGCGCCCATGCGGTCGACCTGATCGCCGAGGGCAAGTTCGACCGGCTGGTGGCCTGGTCCGACCGGCGGGTGATCGACGTGCCGCTGCAGGAGGCGATCGCCGAATACCAGGACGTCAAGCCGGACGATCCGCTGGTCACCACCGCCCGGGCCTTGGGGATCTGCCTGGGGGACTAGCCCAGCACCCGTGCCGGGTCGCCGACCCGGATCTCGCCCGGCACCTCGACGATGCAGAGCACGCCGAAATGGGTGGCGTTGCGTTTGGTGATCGCCATCAGCACCGCGGGGTCCAGCGGCAGGTCGCCCTGGGCGATGGTGGTGAAGGCGCAGCGCACGCAGGGCTCGGCGATGCGCAGGCGGACGCCGCCCACCGTCATGGCCCGCCCGAT
This sequence comes from Inquilinus limosus, assembly GCF_002195995.1. GTDB lineage: Bacteria > Pseudomonadota > Alphaproteobacteria > DSM-16000 > Inquilinaceae > Inquilinus > Inquilinus limosus_C. Next base: position 2,440 of record NZ_NHON01000039.1, on the reverse strand, counting down.
CCAGCCGGTCTCGGCGAAGCCTTCCGCCCCCGGCAGGTCGACCAGCAGGTTCGGCCGGAACCGCCGCTCGTCGATGGCGCTGTCGGGCAGGATCGCGCGCAGCGCGGCGAGCGAGGCGGTGGTGACCAGATGGATCGGGTGGCGCTCATAGCGCGGCTTCAGCGGCCCGGTCGTCGCCGTCTGTTCGGCGTCGGCGGCGTGCGGCCGCAGCGCGACCGGGAAGCCGAAATGCGCGGCCAGGGCCTCACCCGCGGCTTCGGCCGGCAGGCTGCTGCCGTCCGGGAAGTCCAGATGCAGCCCGTCTTCGGCGCTGCGGGCGCGGATCTGCGGCGCCGGGCGCCAGCGGCGCTTGCTCTCCGGGAAGGCGGTCTCGCCGCTGTCCCGGGCGGCCAGGCCCCAGTCCCGGTCGCCGGCCAGCCCGGTGGCGCCGACGATGCAGGCCTGCAGCCGCTCGCCGCCGAGCGAGCTGACCGGATAGCGCCACAGCGCCGTGACCCGACCGTCCATTGTCATCCCCCTGCCGTCCGCCAGCAGTATCGCCGATGCGGCGGGGTCCGCAAGCTGGAGGGGCCGCTAGCGATCCTGCCGGTGGACGTCGTGTGTGACGACGCCGTCCTCGACCGGGGGTCGGTCCAGGCGGTGCGGGTCGGCCAGGGTGCGGCGGATGTCGTCCAGGCCGCTCTGCCAGTGCTCGCGCATCGCGTCCGGCCCGAACTCATAGTCCTTGGAATGGCCCTCATAGGCCTTGGNGTGACGACGCCGTCCTCGACCGGGGGTCGGTCCAGGCGGTGCGGGTCGGCCAGGGTGCGGCGGATGTCGTCCAGGCCGCTCTGCCAGTGCTCGCGCATCGCGTCCGGCCCGAACTCATAGTCCTTGGAATGGCCCTCATAGGCCTTGGACTGGTAGATCAGATGGACGATGTTGTAGGCGCGCTCGCAGGCCAGCTCGGCGATCGCCTGCATCTCCGGCTCCTGCTTCGCGTCGTCCGGCAGCCGGTCCATCACCCGCTGCAGCGCCCGGCGCATCTTCTGCATCTGCGTCATGTAGGTGGTGATGGCGCGGGTGCGGCTGGAGTACTGGATGTCCTTCTGCCGGCTGTTCACCTCCATCAGATCGTCCGGCATGCGGCCCCTGGCCGACCACAGRTCGACCTGGAAGGTCAGCGTGTCGCGCCGCGGCTCGGTCGACAGCACGTAGGAGAGCGGCGTGTTCGAGACCACGCCGCCGTCCCAGTARWRCTCGCCGTCGATCTCGACCGCCGGGAAGCCGGGCGGCAGCGCGCCGGAGGCCATGAAATGCTCCGGCCCCAGCCGGCGCTCGGCCGTGTCGAAATAGACGAAGTTGCCGCTGCGGACATTGACCGCGCCGACGCTGACCCGGGTCTCGCCGGAGTTCAGCCGGTCGAAATCGACCAGCCGCAGCAGCGTGTCGCGCAGTGGGCTGGTGTCGTAGAAGCTGGTGGCGGCGTCGCCGCCGAAGGGCGACAGGAAGGGCGGCGGGAAGCGCGGCCTGAAGAAGCCGGGCTGGCCCTGGAACAGCGCCCGCATCGCCGCCGCCGCGTTGTGGGCCGACCGCAGGTCGAAGGCGAAGGGCAGCGACTCGGCCAGCCCCTCGCCCGCCGGCCACTCGACCGGGATGGCGCAGATCGTCTCCCAGAACTCGCGCAGCCGGTCCACCCGCTCRKCCTCCGGCGAGCCGGCGATCACCGCGGTGTTGAGCGCGCCGATCGAGATGCCGGCCAGCCAGGTCGGGCGGATGCCGGCCTCGTGCAGCCCCTCATAGACCCCGGCCTGGTAGGCGCCGAGCGCCCCGCCGCCCTGCAGCACCAGGGCGACGACGTCGTAGGGCGGCCGCTCGACCCGCCCCGGGGCGCCGCGCGCCTGCTTCCGTTTCACGCCACGCATTCCGCCTTCTCCTCCCGCCGGGTCAGGCGAGATAGTCGTGCACGACCGAGCCGAGGCCCAGCGTCAGGTCGGCGACCAGATGCTTGGCCGACAGCACCTCCAGCACCGGCAGCTCGGCGATCGGCGCCAGGGCATGCGGGTACAGGTCCAAAGCCGCCGGGCCGGTCCAGGCGCCCTTGACGGTGATGTCCTCGAGATAGTAGCGCACCAGCTCGCAGATCCGCGGGCTGCCGTCGACATGCGGGATGATCTTCAGCAGGAAGTTCGGCGCCGCCAGGCCCTTCGCCTCCGCCGCCGGGTCCAGGGTGCGGTGCTTGTAGCCCATGGTGCCGGTGGCGATGCGGATCGAGCCGTAGTTCAGCGTGCCGACCAGCGTGTCGGTCTCCACCGCCAGGGTCGGCTGGGCCAGCTTCTTCGGGAAGCCCCACARCTCGCGCCCGCCSGCGATCGGCGGGTGGTCGTTCAGGAACATCTGGTGGGTGTAGCCGCCCAACTGCCCCTGCCAGCGCACCGGGATCACCTGGCCGCTCTCGGTA
>NZ_NHON01000038.1 GCF_002195995.1 Inquilinus limosus | reverse complement strand
CCCCTCCCCCTACCCCCCTCCCGCAAGGGGAGGGGGGACTCCATAGGGACAGATCCGTCACCCGGGGCTTCCGTATGACCGCTGTACCGATCGTCGACTTCTCTGGCGTGGCCAAGAGCTTCGGGGCGGTGCGGGCGCTGGGCGGGGTCGACCTCGCCGTAGCGCCCGGCGAATGCCTCGGCCTGGCCGGGCACAACGGCGCCGGCAAGTCGACGCTGATGAACGTGCTGGCCGGCACCCTGGCGCCGGACGAGGGGCGGCTGACCGTGCTGGGCGAGGACCGCACCGGCCGCTACGCCATCGGGCCGGCCCAGGCGCTGGGCATCCGCTGCGTGTTCCAGGAGCTGTCGCTCTGCCCCAACCTGACGGTGGCGGAGAATGCGCGGATCACCCATCCCGGCCTGACCGGCCCGGGCTGGCGCCGCCGCGCCGGCGACCTGATCATCGGCACGCTCGACCGCATCTTCCCCGGCCACGGCATCGCGCCGGAGGCCGAGGTCGCGGACCTGTCGATCGGCCGGCGCCAGATGGTCGAGATCGCCCGCGCCTTCAGTGTGACCGATGCGCCGCTGCACCTCGTCATCCTGGACGAGCCGACCTCCTCGCTCGATGCGGTCGCCGCCGGGCAGCTGCTGGACTATGTCCGCCGGCGGGTGGCCGACGGGCTGTCGGTGATCCTGATCACCCACATCCTGGGCGAGATCCTGTCCACCGCCGGCCGCATCGTGGTGATGCGCGACGGCCGGGTGGTCGGCGCCTGGAAAGCGGGCGAGATCGACAAGCCCGGCCTGGTCGCCGCCATGGGCCATGCCGCCTCCGCCGCCGCCGAGGCCCGGGCCGAGATCGACCGTTCGGCGCCGGTCCGCGTGCGGGTGCCGGCCGCCCCCGGGGCGGGGCTGGAGCTGGTGGCGCGCGAGGGCGAGATCATCGGCCTCGCCGGCCTGGCCGGGCATGGCCAGAGCCGCCTGCTGCAGCGCGTCTACGACGCCGCCACGGGCCCGCGCCTCGGCCTGCGCCGCGGCGGGGCGGAGGTGCGCGGCCGCGTCGCCTTCGTCGCCGGCGACCGCCAGACCGAGGGCGTGTTCCCGCTGTGGTCGATCGAGCGCAACATCACCATCCGCTCGCTGGCGGCGCTGCGCCGCTTCGGCCTGATCTCGCCGGCCGCCGAGGCGGCGCTGGGGCGGGAGTGGAAGGAGCGGATCGGCATCCGCGCCCCCGATTTGTCCGGCGGGATCCTGACCCTGTCCGGCGGCAACCAGCAGAAGGCGCTGTTCGCCCGCGCGCTGGGCTGCGACGCCGACACCGTGCTGATGGACGACCCGATGCGCGGCGTCGATGTCGGCACCAAGCACGAGGTCTACGGGTTGATCCGGGCCCAGGCGCAGCAGGGCCGCAGCTTCCTCTGGTACACCACCGAGATGGAGGAGCTGGAGCACTGCGACCATGTCTATGTGTTCCGCAACAACCGCATCGTCGCCGATCTCAGCCGGTCGCAGCTGACCGAATCCGCCGTCCTCCAGGCCTCCTTCGCGGAGGAAGAGCGCCGCGCCTCATGACAGACCTTGCCTTGCCCCGTCCGCGGCCATCCTGGACCGCGCCGCTGACCCGCGCCTCGACCTGGCGGGCGCTGCTGCCCTTCCTGTCGCTGGTCGCGATCCTGGTGCCGATCTTCCTGATCAACCCGAGGACGATGAGCTATTTCGGGCTGAACCTGATGCTCGGCCTGGCGATCCCGATCATGTTCGCCACCCTGGCGCAGATGTGCATGCTGACGGTCAACGACCTCGACCTCGGCATCGGCGCCTATGTCGGCTTCGTCACCTGTGTCGCCGCGACCTGGCTGGTCGACGAACCCTTGCTCGGCATCGCCGTGCTGCTCGGCGGCGTCCTGGCCTATGCCGCGGCCGGCGCGCTGATCCATTGGCGCAACGTGCCGTCGCTGGTGGTCACGCTGGGGATGAGCTTCGTCTGGCTCGGCCTCGCCATCCTGGTGCTGCCGTCGCCGGGCGGTGCCAGCCCGGCCTGGCTGCGCGCGGCGATGGGCTGGAAGCCGCCCTTCGTGCCGCTGCCGATCCTGGTCGCCATCGGGCTGGCCGCTCTGGTGCACCTGTTCCTGATGCGCTCGGCCCTCGGCTCGGTGCTGCGCGGCGCCGGAGGCAACCCGAAGGCGATCGCCCGGGCCGGCTGGTCGCTGTTCAAGATCCGGGTCGGGCTCTACGCCCTGGCCGGGGTGTTCGGGCTGCTGTCCGGCCTGTCGCTGCTCGGCCTCTCCACCTCGGGCGACGCCAACATCGCCCAGCGCTACACGCTGCTGTCGATCGCCGGCGCCATCCTCGGCGGCTGCGACTTCGTCGGCGGGCGGGTGTCGCCGGTCGGGGCGGTGACCGGGGCGCTGGTGCTGACCCTGGCCGGGTCGCTCTTGACCTTCATGCGGATCTCGCCCGACTGGCAGATCGGCGCCCAGGGCGCGATCCTGATCATCGTCCTGGCCTTGCGGGCCCTGACCAGCCGGAGGCGGCGATGACCCGAGTTTCGACCTGGACCGCCGACCGGCCCTGGCTGTGGTCCTGGGCCGGCGCCGTGCTGCTGTGGCTGGCGGTGGTGGCCATCGCGGCGGGCGAGGGGGCGGGGCAGGTGCTGACCGCGGCGCTCAGTTTCGGCGTGTTCTTCGTCGTCGTCGCCATCGGCCAGATGTTCGTGATCGCGATGGGGCCGGGCAATATCGACCTGTCGATCCCGTCCAACATCGCCCTGTCCGGCTCGGTCGCCATGATCGTCATGGCTGGGCAGGACGGCATGATCCTGCCGGGCCTCGCCGCAGCGCTGGCCGCCGGCCTCGTGGTCGGCATCGCCAACTGGGCGCTGATCCGCGGCTTCGCCATGCCGCCGATCATCGCCACCCTGTCCTCCAGCCTGGTGTTCCAGTCGGTCGCCATCGCCTATGGCCGCGGCCTGCGCATCTCCCCGCCCGACGGCTTCGCCGCCTTCACCACCTGGCAGGTGGCGGGCGTGCCGATGATGGCGGTGGCCGGCTTCGCCCTGGCCGCGGTCATGGCGGTGGTGCTGCAGCGCACGATCTACGGCCGCTCGGTGCTGGCGGTCGGGCAGAACCCGCGCGCCGCCCATCTCGCCGGGGTGAAGGTCGAGCGCACGCGTTTCCTGACCTATGCCCTGTCCGGCGGCTTCGCCGGCCTGGCGGGGGCGCTGATGGCGGGATATTTCGGCGGCGCCTCGCTCGACATGGGCAAGGACTACCTCTTGAACTCGATCGCCGTGGTGGTGATCGGCGGCACCAGCGTCGCCGGCGGCCGGGCCAACCTGCCCGGGCTGTGGGGGGCGTCGCTGTTCCTGTTCCTGCTGGTGACGATGCTGAACGCGCTCGGCACCGGAACCGGGTTGCGGCTGGTGCTGACCGGCCTGATCATCATCGCCGTGATCGTCGCGGCGGGCGGCGAGAAGACGCGCTGAGACGAGGAGATCCCCTTTGGCCACCCACAAGATCGCCGTCATCGGCCTCGGCAAGATCACGCAGGACCAGCACCTGCCGGTGATCGACAAGAGCGATTCGTTCGAGCTGGCGGCCGTGGTCAGCACCCGCGGCCTCAGCCATGGCGGCGTGCCGAGCTACCGCACCCCGGCGGAGCTCTACGCCGCCCGGCCCGACATCGGCATCGTTGCGGTCAACACCCCGCCGGAGGTGCGCCACGGCCTGGCCCGCGAGGCGCTGCTGGCCGGCAAGGACGTGCTGCTGGAGAAGCCGCCGGCGGCGACGCTGACCGAGCTGGCCGATCTCGAGGCCACCGCGGCGGCGAAGGGCCGGGTGCTGTTCGCCACCTGGCATTCGCGCTTCAACCCGGCGGTCGAGGCGGCGCGGGAGCTGCTGGCCGCCGGCGTCCGCTCGGTGAAGATCGAGTGGCGCGAGGATGTCCGGAAATGGCATCCGGGCCAGGACTGGGTGTGGGCGCCCGGCGGCTTCGGCGTGTTCGACCCGGGCATCAACGCGCTGTCGATCTTCACCCGCATCCTGCCCTTCGTGCCCTTCGTCCGCACCGCGGACCTGACCTATCCGGCCAACCGGCAGACGCCGATCGCGGCGCAACTCGTCTTCGGCAGCACCGATCCCGCGGCGCCCGCCCTGACCGCCGATTTCGACTGGCGCGAGCAGGGCGACGAGAAATGGCACATGACGATCGAGACGGCCGACGGCCGCCCGGCCCGGCTGTTCAAGGGCGGCTGCGCGCTGTCGGTCGGCGGCACGGTCGTGACGGAGGCGCCGAGCGAGGAATACGAGCGGATCTACGCGCATTTCGCCGATCTGCTCGCCGCCCGCCGCAGCGACGTCGACGGCGCGCCCTTGCGCCTGGTCGCGGATGCGATGCTGGTCGGCAAGCGGGTGGGCACCGACGCGTTCGAGTGGTGAGGACGTTTTCCTGTCCCTGGATGTCAACATCTGACGCTGAGTACTCCTCGAACAGCCGTTTCCCGCCGGTTGTTGCCATTCGAGTTTTTCGAAGTATCGCCTGAAGGCGGTCCTTCGCGAGTGGCTGCAGGCGGAGCCTGGATAGGGTCGCTCCGTTTCAACGCCGGGCCCTGTCATAGGCATGGCGGCATTGCTCGATACGGGGCCAATTGTCCCTGATCCAGGAGGTGAATCCCTCGAGCGCAGGCAGCATGCTCGCGCCCATTTCAGTCAGTTCGTACTCGACGCGCGGCGGCACTTCCGGGAAGTAGTGGCGCACCAGAAGGCCATCACGTTCCAGATTGCGTAGCGTGAGCGTAAGCATGCGCTGAGTAATTCCCTCGATACCGGCCTTGAGACTCGAAAAGCGGAGTCGATGTCCGGACGCCACCGCGAGATGGCTCATGACGAGGACCGTCCATTTGTCGCCGAGGCGAGCGAGGACGCTGTGGGGGGCGCAGGGCCTGAACACGAGGCCTTGGCCGGTTTCCTCATAGGGTCGTCCGTGAATCACTCGGTCCAAGCGTACCATCCTTGTGCCTGAGGTAGAGAAATGTGCCGTCTTCCGGCTGTTCCGCAGTGGTATATATGAGTAACCCTTGTTCAAACACGAGGGTGTTCCATGTCCGATAACAAGCAGCCGATCTTGGTATTCGGCGCCACTGGTCAACAGGGCGGATCGGTCGCTTCCGCGCTTCTTGAGGCGGGCTGGCCGGTTCGTGCTTTGGTGCGCAATCCTCAGTCAGCGAAATCGATCGCGCTGAACGACGTCGGTGTCGAGCTGGTGCAGGGCGATTTTGCCTGTGTCCAATCGATTCGCGAGGGAATGAAGGGCGTCCGCGGCGTTTTCAGCGTGCAACCGAGTTCGGGTCAGGGGCCCGATCTCGGGCTGACCGACGAAGAAGAGTTGCGCTACGGAATCGCAATTGCCGATCTCGCGGTCGAGAGCGCCGTCCAACACCTCGTCTACAGCTCCTCCGGGGCCGTCGGCGACCAACCGACCGGCATGGGACATTTCGATACGAAGGCCCGCATTGAGGCCCATATCCGCACGCTGCCGATCATCGCGACAGTGATCCGGCCGGTGGCTTTCATGGAGATGCTGCTGATGCCTGGCTTCGGCCTGGACCAGGGCCAGTTCAATTTCTTCGTCAAGAGAGACCAGCCGATGCAGCTTCTAGCGGTCGAGGATATCGGCAAATTCGTCGCGGCGATCTTCGCCGATTCGGGGCACTTCGGCGGCGCGACGATCGAGGTCGCAAGTGATACCGTTACAGGTCGAGAGCTGGAGGCCTTGTTTACCGAGGCCGCGGGTCGTCCCATACCCTATGCGCGCTTTTCCGACGAGGTCCTGTCAGCCAATCCCTTCCTCGCGGAACTGACCGAGTTGTTCGATGCTGGACGACTTACGGGGAAGGCGAACCTCGATGCTCTGCGGGAGACCAATCCCAATCTGCAATCCTTCCGTTCCTGGCTCAACGGCACAGGCCGCGAGGCTTTTCAAAAGGCTCTCGGAACGGCTGGTGCGTGGGATTACGGGTACGCTTAACGATCTAGAGCAGCCCGAACTCGTCCGCTCCCGATCGCCGTTGCTGAGATTTTCACAACCAGTTCGTCATCCCCGCGAAGTGAGGATCTCTCGACGCTTTCAATGGAAAGGGAGTCCCGCTTTGGCGGGAGTGACGGCAAAAGGGCAGGCCTCACTTGCAGCTGCAAGCGGCGCCCTGGCTGCCGAAGTTCTTGGCCACGAAGCTCTGGGCGTCGGAGAGGTAGTCGAAGCTGCCGAACTGGCAGACATTGCTGCCGCGGGCGGTCTTCTCCTGCTCCAGGGTCCGCATCTCGATCTCGATGCGATTATCGGCGCAGAACACGCCGTACTCGCCGGCCGCCCAGGCCGGCCCGGCCACCGCGATCAGGCTCGCAAGGCCCAGCGACACGCGACGCATGATGGTCCTCCCCCTGTTCGTTCCGTCGATCCTAGCACGGCGCCGGGGGAAGGGGCCGCGCCGGCCAGGAAGCCGGCGCGGGGGCGTCTCGATCAGACCAGGTTCGCCTGGCCGAAGGCGGGATCGGACACGCTGGGCGTGCCGTCCTCCAGCCGCCCGGCGAAGCGCCGGGTGAACAGGCTGTCGCCCTCGATCCGCGCGGTGAAGTCGTACCACCGGCCCGACAGCAGCAGCGGCAGGTAGGCGGTCGACTGGCCGTGCGGCAGCACCAGCTGGCGCCAGGGGAAGTTGAACAGGCTGTAGGCATTGGCCTTCAGCGTGAACACGCAGGGGCTGCTGCCGCGGTTGATCAGCCGCACGATCAGGCCGCAGGCGCGCTTGTCGTAGCTGACCGCGATCTCCGGCTCGGCCTTGCGGCCGCCATTGGCGACGGTGCCGGTGAAGTGCCGGTGGAAGCCGTTCGGCCCCAGCACCCACAGGTCGTACTTGCCGTAGTCGGGGGACGTGGTCCACTCGCCGTCCAGCGACTTGCCGGCCTCGACCGAATAGCGCCGCGGCACCCGGTCGAGATGCAGCCGGTCATAGACATGGAACACCGCGCCCGCCTTGCCGGTGTTGAGGAAACTCAGCTTCACCCGGTTGTCGTCGGCCTCGCCGTTGACGGTCAGCTCATAGGGCAGGGCCCGCGACGGGCGGATGCCCCGTTCCTGGCGCGGCGCCGCCTGGCTGGCCTCGGCCGGCAGCGGCACCTGCGGCAGCGTCTCCTGCTGCGCGCGGACGGCGTCGGCCTGCGCCTTGGTCTGGCTCGGCAGCCGCGGCGGCCGCTCGTTGTTCGGGTTGACGAAGTTGAAGGCGGAGGTCAGGTCCCCGCAGATCGCGCGGCGATAGGGCGGGATGTTCGGCTCCTGCACCCCGAAGCGGGTCTCCAGGAAGCGCAGCACCGAGGTGTGGTCGAACACCTCCGAATTCACCCAGCCGCCGCGGCTCCAGGGCGAGACGATGTAGCAGGGGACGCGCGGGCCGGGGCCGAAGACGCGGCCGTCCGGCTTGGGCTGGCCGGTGGTGCCGGGCGGCACCGGGTAGTTGAAGCGCTCGAAGGCGATCGCCTGGTCCGACAGGGTCGAGGCGCCGGCCGGGCTGCCGTCCGGGTTCAGCGAATGCACCGCCGGCGACGGCACATGGTCGAAGAAGCCGTCATTCTCGTCGAAATTGACGATCAGGACGGTGCGGCTCCACAGGTCCGGGTCGGCGATCAGCGCCGACAGCACCTCCTGGATGTACCAGGCGCCCTGGATCGGGCTGGACGGGCCGGGATGCTCGGAATAGGTCGCCGGCGCGACGATCCAGGAGATCTGCGGCAGCTTGCGGGCCGCGATGTCGGCGCGGAACTCGACCAGCCGGTTGCTGGCCGGGGTGGTCAGGGCGCTCTGCGGCATGGTGTTGCCGATGCCCTTGTACAGCGGCTGGGCCTGGTCGATCGCCGGCGTCCAGGGCACGTAGGGGCTGCCGTTCGGGCCGTTGCCCGCGGCCTCGCTGGCGCGGCGGTACTGCTTGAAGCCGACCAGCGGGTTGTCGCCGAAATTCTCCGGGATGTTCTGGTAGACCTTCCAGGAGATGCCGGCCTTCTGCAGCCGCTCCGGATAGGTCGTCCAGGTGTAGCCCTGGCTGGACGGGCCGAAATCGTCCCACTCATTGACCACCGCGGCGACGCCGGCGCCGGTCGCGCCGTTGGTGCCGGTCCAGTGGAACAGCCGGTTCGGGTTGGTGCCGCCGTTCAGCGAGCAGTGGTAGCTGTCGCAGAGGGTGAAGGCGTTGGCGAGGGCGAACTGGAACGGGACTTCCGTCTCCGTGTAGTAGCCCATCGACTGGTTCTGCTTGAACAGCGGCCACTGGTTCATCTGGCCGTTGGCCCAGGCCGCCTGCATGTCGTTCCAGCTGTGCGGCGTGCCGTTGACGCGCTGGGCGTTGCCCTTCTTCGAATCCAGGTGATACGGCATCACCACGCGGTTGCCGTTCCACTGCTGGAACACGGTGCGGCCATTCTCCAGCGGGATGGTGAAGCGGTCGCCGAAGCCGCGGACGCCCGGGAAGGTCCCGAAATAGTTGTCGAAGGACCGGTTCTCCTGCATCAGGATCACCACATGCTCGACATCCTTGATCGAGCGGGTGGCGTTGTGCGCCGGGATGGCCAGCGCGTCGCGGATCACCGGCGGGAACATCGACAGCGCGGCGGCGCCGCCGGCGGCGGCTCCCGCCATCTTCAGGAAGTCGCGCCTGCTTTCGGATGTCATCTCGGACCCTCGAAGAGAAACTCGACGCTCCGGTCGCGTCGGGGCAGTGGTTGCCGGACATGCGTAAGGGACAGCGCCACCCCCGCCGCGAATCCTGGGATTGCGACGCCGGTAATGGCGCTGTTTCAAATGTGGCGGGACCGTAGCCAAGGTTTGTTGCAGGCAGATGTCGCTTCACCAGGTTTTCTTAAGAATGTTGTGGATGTTTCTCTTGCCGAAGGCGTCAGCGAGGTCCGCGGATGCTTTTCGAATCTGGTTTCGTGTCCAATAGAATGAGATTGATAATGATTTGCAGAATATTGTTGACGTTCCGGCGCCGCTGCGGATAACTCACAGCCGGATCGCGCGGGGCCGCAGACGGAAGGCCGCCGCGCCGCAATCCCGGTTCAGCCAGGTCGGATCGCCCCCAGCCGCCGGAAACAATCTCGCGGAATGGGGGTCGTTGCATGGTCGGTCGGTATCACGGCGCGCTGCGCCTGGGCGTGGCGCTGGGCGCCCTGGGTCTGGGCGGCGGGATCGCTCTCGCGCAGCCGGCGTCCGAAACGGTGACGGCGGCTCCCGCTGCTCCGGCCTCGGCCGGCACGACGCTGCAACTGGCCCCGATCGCGGTCACCGGCGCCAAGGTCGAGGACCAGCCGGCCTGGACCGACAGCACCGACCGGCAGGAGCTGGACCAGCGCTTCGTGCGCAGCTGGACCGATCTCGGCCGCCGCGTCGATGCCGGGATCAACTTCAACCGCCAGAACGACAGCATCAACATCCGCGGCCTGGACGGGGATCGGGTGCTGACCACGATCGACGGCATCCGGCTGCCCTATCTCGACGACGGCGCCCGCAACGTCCGCGGCGGGCTGCGCAGCTTCGACTTCGACACCCTGTCCAGGATCGACGTCGTCCGCGGCGCCGATTCCAGCCGCTACGGCTCGGGCGCGCTGGGCGGCGTGCTGGCGCTGCGCACCTTCGAACCGGAGGACCTGATCGCCGACGGCCGCGACTTCGGCGGCATCGCCAAGTTCGGCTATCAGGGCGACGACGACAGCGTCGGCGGCACCGCCGCGGTGGCCGGCCGCATCGCCACCGACACAACCCTGATGCTGCAGGGCGGCTTCCGCATCGGCCACGAGCTCGACAATCGCGGGAATGTGGGCGGCTTCGGCGCCGGCCGCACCAAACCGAACCCGGACGACTACGACCAGCAGAGCCTGCTGGTGAAGCTGGCGCATCAGTTCGAGGGCGGCCACCGCCTGTCCTTCACCGGCGAATATTTCCGCCGCCAGGACAATCTCGACATCCGCACCGACCAGGGGGCGGGCCAGAGCTACCTGATCGGCCATGACGACGGGCTGGAGCGCAGCGAGCGCAAGCGGGCCTCGATCGACTACGACTACACTGCGCCGAAATCGGGCGGCTTCCTCGACCGGGCGCATTTGACGGCGTACTGGCTGCAGACCGAGCGCGTCGACGGCAATGACGGGCTGCGCGGCGTCGATTCCCGCGCCTCCATCATCCCGGGCGACCCGTTCCAGTACGGCTATCCCAGCGGCCGCTACAGCCGGAAGAACCGGATCGAGCAGACGCTGTGGGGCGTGAACGGCGAGGCCGAGAAATCGGTCGACCTGGCAGGCCTGGCGAACCGCCTGACGGTGGGCGGCGAGTACTATCACATCGGGGTGGAGCAGCATTCCGGCGGCTTCGACAACTGCCCGACGACGCCGACGACCCGGCCGGCGATCTTCGGGCCGCGGCTGTGCGGCTTCCTGCACAGCAACCAGGCCGACATGCCGGAGGTGCGCGGCAACACCGTCGGCCTCTACGCCGAGGACGAGATCGCGATGCTGGACGGCCGGGTGAAGCTGACCCCCGGCCTGCGCTTCGACTGGTACGAGCTGAACCCGCACGAGACGGCGGCGTATCGCGACAACCCGAACGTGTCGGGCTTGCCGTCCTCCTCCTCCGACAGCGCGCTGTCGCCGAAGGTGGCGGTGTCCTGGCAGGCGCTGGACGAGGTCACCTTCTATGCCCAGTGGGCCAGGGGCTTCAAGGCGCCGACCGCCACCCAGCTGTACCTGAACTATGGCGGCCCCGGCACCTATCTCAGCCTCGGCAACCCGGACCTGAAGCCGGAGACCAGCAGCGGCTACGAGATCGGGGCGCGGCTGGGCGATGACGATTTGGGCGGCTCGATCACCTGGTTCGACAACTGGTACCGCAACTTCATCGACAGCGTCAGCGTCGACCCCGCCAGCGTCGGCGTGCCATCCGGCAGCTATCCGCTCGGCGTCACCTCCTATGAGAACCGGGCGCGGGTGCGGATCTACGGCATCGAGGCGGCGGCGCATTGGCGCTTCGGCGACGGCTGGCGCAGCTGGGCCTCGCTGGCCTGGGCGGTGGGCCGTGACGAGGGGGCCGAGGTCTATCTGAACTCGGTGCCGCCGCTGCGCGCCATCGTCGGCCTCGGCTACGATTCGACCAGCTGGGGCGCCGACGCCTCGGTGACCATGGCGACGAAGCGCGACAAGGTCGAGGAGGACACCCAGTTCAAGGCGCCGGGCTACGCCATCGTCGACCTGACCGGCTGGTGGGAGCCGGAGCGGCTGAACGGCGTGCGCATCCAGGCGGGCGTGTTCAACCTGTTCGACCGGAAATACTATGACGCGCTCAACATCCCCGACAGCCCGACCCAGCCGCTGCGCTACTACACCGAGCCAGGCCGCAGCGTGCGGCTGAACCTGACCTACCGGTTCTGACGCGGAGGCCGTCGGTCCCGGAGATTGTCGCGGAAGGGTGTCGGCGCTGTGAGGCGCCTGCGCCCGTCGACGGCGGCTGGGCTGGCCCGGGTCAGAAGTCGATCGAGGTCTTCAGGCCGATGACCACGACGTCGTCGTTGTGCCGGGTGCCGCCGGGAAGCCGGACATACTGGATGTTCGGGCGCGCCATCAGCCAGTCGGTCGCCTGCAGGCCGTAATAGACCTCGAACGCGTATTCGGCGTCCTGCACGGCGACGGGGCCGAGCCCCGCATCGTTCAGCAGCCGCTGGCCCCTCGCCACCCGGCCGTTGACATGGGTCCGGCCGAAGGCCACGCCGATCTCGTCCTTCGGGCGGGCGTCGAAGGGCCCGGTGTATATCAGGCCGAGGGCGACCTGGTCGTCGATCGTCGAGGTCCGCCGGTCGGCGATGCTGGCGTTGAGGAAGACGCTGAGGCCGCGGGCCGGGTCGTCGGGGTCCGGGCGCGTCAGCTGCTGCAGGAAGTTGATATAGGCGCCATACCGGCCGTGCCGGTCCTTGAACGGCCGGCCGGTCAGAACTTCGGGGTTGCCGTCGTCGTCGTCGAACACGTCGCTCGCGGTCGAGGTGTCGTACCAGGCGCCGAACTTGTAGCTGCCGGGAAGGGCGGCCGGACCCAGCGTCGGGGTCCAGCCGAACTCGACCGGGATCATCACGCCGGTGGTGCCGGACGGGTTGTTCGGCAGCACCGCGTCGGTGACGTTCAGGAAGCCCGGATTCATCTGATAGGCGCCGGTCTGGATATAGCCGACGCCCTCGATGTTGACCTTCAGGCGGGTGGCCCATTGGCTGACCGGCCAGTTGTACCAGTAGTTGCCGACGATGTTGCCGGGCTGCGACCCGCAGAAGGTCAGGTTCTGGAACTTGCAGCTGAAGCTCGCGAAATCCTCGCCGACGGTCAGCCGGCCGATCTTCCAGTCCAGCAGCCCGGAAAAATACTTCTGGTCGTACCAGAACTGGGTCAGGCGCCAGGTCTGGCCGCGGCCGAACACCTCCTGCACCTGCTGCAGCGTGCCGAGATGGGCATCGTCGCTGAGGTTGCGGCCGTTGCGGTCGGTGATCGTCAGCTGGATCTTGGCGTCATGCACCCCCAGCAGGCGGTCGAGGTCGAAGGTGGCGCCGAAGCTCAACTGGTCAGTATAGCTCAGCTGGTCCTTCGTGCCGCCGGCCGCGTTATAGGCGAGCTCGGAGGTGTAGCCGAGCTGGACATCCACGCCGGCCTTCGCCAGATCCGTGCGCAGGCCGCCCCAATCCCCGGTCAGCTTGCCGCTGCCGGCATCCTCGGCCAGCGCGGCCCCGCTTGCCGCGAGGCTCGCCGACAGCACCAGGCCCAGGGCCAATCGCGACATATGCCGGCCTCCACGGTCGTTCCGAGCGGCAATCCAGGCGCTGCGATCAGGAGGCCGCCGAGGGGCGCGGAGCCTGATGACCGGACGTCGCTGGAATGGAAGCGGCGGCCGGCGGCCTGCGTCAAGCATGGCCAGGGCAACCCTGATGCTCCGCCTCCGCACCCCTCCGGTCACCTACCAGGGAACGGTGCGGCCCAGATAGTCGAGATACTGCAGCCCCGGCGTCGCCTGCTTGGCGAGCAGGACCTGCACCAGGCTGGGAATGCTCTCCTCGATCGAGAGCTTTCCATCCGGGCCGCCCAGGTCGGTGCGGACCCAGCCGGGCGCCATCGCCACCAGGGCGCGCGACGTCCCGGCCTGGCGGGCGGCGAAGCTGCGCATGAACATGTTCAGCGCCGCCTTGGTGCCGCGATACAGCTCCCGCTGGCCGGTCTCGTTGTTGCCGATGCTGCCCTGCCCGGACGACATCACCCCGATCAGGCCGGTCGCGGCCACGCAGGGCTCCAGGCTCTCGATGACCCGCATCGGGCTGAGGGCGTTGGTGATCATGAGGTGGACGAAGTCGTCGGTCGACACCTCGCCGATCGTCTGCGTCGGGTCCCGGTTGGTGGTCCCGGCATTGACGAACAGCATGTCGAACATCCGGCCGGACAGGCGGCCGCGCAGCGCCGCGATCTGGTCGGGGGCGCAGATGTCCAGGGTCTCGATCTCGACCCGGCCGGCATGCGCGTCCGCCAGGTCGTGCAGCAGGGTCCGGGGGCCGTCGCGGACGGTGCCGACGACGTTCCAGCCCTGCTTCAGGAACTCGGCCGCCATGGCATGGCCGAGGCCGCGCGAGGCGCCGATGAGCAGGATGGTGCGGCGGGACGGGTGGGGATGGGGCATGGCTCGATGCCTTCGCTGGTGGGGTCGGCCGCTGATATGGCGGACCGTCGATGCTTGCGCCAGACGCACAGAACGAAATGAACGATTGCATGCAACGCTATGCCTGGCCGGGCCGATGGTCTATTCCAGGGCCATGCAAGGCGTGGACCTGAACCTCCTGATCGCGCTGGACGCGCTGCTCACCGAGCGCAGCGTGACGGGCGCGGCCCGCCGCCTCGGCCTGAGCCCCTCGGCGACGAGCCGGGCGCTGGCGCGGCTGCGCCTGGCGACGGGCGACCCGCTGCTGGTGCAGGCCGGCCGGTCGCTCGCCCCCACGCCCTATGCGGAGGAGCTGGGCGCGCGGGTCCATGCGCTCACCCGGGACGCCCGGGCGGTGCTTCGGCCGCCGGCCAGCCGGCTGGACCTGGCCTCGCTGCACCGGACCTTCACCCTCCGCGCCGGCGAGGGATTCGTCGAGTTCCTGGCCGCCCCGCTGATGGCGGCGGTCGCCGCGGATGCCCCGCATGTCCGCCTGCGTTTCGCGCCCAAGCCCGACAAGGATGCCCGGCCGCTGCGGGAAGGGCTGATCGACCTGGAGATCGGGGTGCTCGGCACCTCGGCGCCGGAGGTGCGGACCCAGCTGCTGTTCCGGGACCGGTATGTCGGCGTCGCCCGGATCGGGCATCCGCTGCTGGACGCCGGGGGCGTGACGCCGGAACGCTATGCCGCCTGCCGCCACGTCGTGGCGTCGCGCGAGGGCGATGTCGCCGAAACGGTCGACGACGCCCTGGCGAGGCTGGGCCTGACGCGGTCGGTCCCGCTCGTCGTTCCCGGATATCCCGACGCGATGCGGATCGCGCGCCGCTCGGACCTCGTCGCGCTGGTGCCGCGGTCATGCCTCGGCAACCCTCTGGCGGCGGATCACGCCGCGCTGCTGGGCCTCGAAGGTTTCGAGCTGCCGGTCCGGACGCCCGACTTCAACGTGTCCGCCATCTGGCATCCCCGCCTGGACGCCGATCCCGGGCATCGCTGGCTCCGCGACACCATCATGGCGGTGTGCAAGGCCGCCTATCCATGAGGCCATGCTGCTGCAGGCGGCGCCGTCGGGGCAAGAGGATCTGAGGCCCGGCGATGGCTTCGCCGGGGCTTCCCGTCAACCTGGCCGCAGGCGCTCCAGCAGGATCACCGTGTGGTCCTTGTAGGTCGGTCGGCCAATCTCGCGATAGCCGCGGGCACCGGCCAGGCGCAGCGACGGGGCATTCGCCTCGTCGATGATGCAGACGCTGCGCGCCCAGCCTCGGGCGTCGGCCCAGGCCAAGGCGGCGCGCACCGCCTCGCCGGCCAGGCCCTGGCCATGCGCCCAGGGCGCCAGGACCCAGCCGGCCTCCGGCGCGCCGTCGAAGTCCGGCCCGATGCCCCGGTGGAAATCGGCGAAGCCGACATCGCCGACGAAGCGGCCGGTGGCGCGGTCGCGCACCGCCCAGTAGCCGAAGCCGAACAGCCCCCACAGCCCGCCATAGCGCAGCAGCCGGGCCCAGCTTTCCTCCGCGGTTGAAGCGCGGCCGCCAACGAAGCGGGTCACCGCCGGATCCGCCCACATCGCCGCGAGGTCATCGAAATCCTCCGCCCGATGGGGGCGGAGGACGAGGCGTTCGGTCTCGATCGTGCTGTCGGTCATGTCAGGCTTCGTCATGTATCGATCCTTGGCGGCGAACTCACCCGCCTCCCACCGTCATGGCGAGGCGCACAGCGCCGTGGCCATCCAGGGGCCGCTCGCATTGGCCCGTGGATGGCCACGCCCCTCCGGGGCTCGCCATGACGGTTTAGGTTTTGCGTTCTGGACTTAGTTCTTCGTCACCAGCCGGTAGTAGATCTGGTCGGTGGTCGCGCCGTTGGCGTAGCCGTGCACCGACTTCGCCATCGCCACTTGGCTGACCGCCTGGAACATGATCACGATCGGCGAGGAGGCCTGCACCTTGCGCTGCAGGTCGACATACATCGCGTCGCGTTTCTGGGCGTCGCGCTCCTGCAGCGCCGCCTCGGTCTCGGCGCTCAGCTCCGGCACCAGCCAGGAATTGCGCCAGGTGGTGGTGCTCTGCGGCGAACCGTCGGAATTGTCGACGTTGTAGGCGAAGGCGCCGGCGTTGGAATGCGGGTCCATGAAGTCCGGCCCCCAGTACAGCAGCACCGCCTCGTGGTTGCGGGCGCGGTACTTGGTGATCACCTGGCTGCCGGTGCCGGGCACCAGCTCCAGCGTGATGCCGGCCTGGGCGAAGGTCGATTGCAGCGACTGCGCGATCTCGGTGAAGGGCGGGCTGGAGATCACATCCATCTTGATCGTCAGCCCGTCCTTGACCCCGGCCTCGGCCAGCAGCGCCTTGGCCTTGGCGACGTCGAGCGTGAACGGTGTGTCGTTCAGCGCGCCGGGGAAGCCCTCGGGCCAGAAGGCCTGGTGGATCTTCATCTGGCCGCGCAGGAAGCTCTTGGTCATGCCGTCATAGTCGACCAGGTAGCGCACCGCCTCCCACACCTTTGGGTTCTGCAGCGCCGCCACCTTCTGGTTCAGGCTGAAGAAATGCACCGCCGCCTGCGGATAGGTGCCGATGGCGATGCCGTCCTTGCCCTCCAGCGCCGCCACCTGGTCCGGCGTCAGGTCGCGCGCCAGGTCGGCGTCGCCGGCCTCCAGCAGCAGGCGCTGGGTCGCCGGCTCGGCGACATGACGGTAGATCACCGACTTCATCGCCGGGGCGCCGCGGAAATAGGCCGGGTTGGCGCGCAGCGCGATCGACTCGTTCGGCTTGTAGGACCGCAGCGAGAACGGGCCGGTGCCGGCCGAGTTCTGGCCCAGCCAGGCATTGCCCAGGTCGCCGTCCTTGGCGTGCTCGGTCACCGTCTTCTCGTCGACGATCGAGCCGGGGCGGGAGGCGAGGACGTTGAGGATGAAACTGGGGGCGAAGCTGCCGGTGGTGGTGATGGTGACCTCGGCATCGCCGGTCTTGCGCACCATCTGCGCGACGTTGTCCGGGGTCCAGCCCAACTGGGTCAGCAGGAAGGCCGGCGCCTTGTCCAGCTTGACCACGCGGGCGAGGGAGAACACGACGTCCTCCGGCCGCACCGGATTGCCGCTCTGGAAGGTCACGCCCGGCCGCAGCTTGAAGGCCAGGGTCTTGCCGTCGTCGGACACCGCCCAGCTCTCGGCCAGCCCTCCGACCAGCTTCTGCATGTCCTCGGCCTCGTACTGCACTAGCCGGTCATAGGTGTTGGTGACGATCTCGCCGGAGGTGAACTCATAGGCCTGGGCGGGATCCAGGCTGACGATGTCGTCGATGTTCTTGGCCACCACCAGCGCATCGGCCGGCGTGGCGGCCAGCGATGGGGCCAGCGGCGCCGCGAGAACCGCAGCGAGAAGAAAGCCCGGTAGGATCCGCATGTTCTGTCTCCCTGTTCGTTGTTCGCGTTGTCGTCAGAGCAGCGCCGGCACCAGCAGCGGGGCCAGCCAGCGGCCGCGGTCCGCGGCGGCCTCGTCGTAGCGTCCCTCGGCGTCCAGCACGTTGATCGTGCCCAGCACCCGCCCGTCATAGAGCACGGGGACGTTCAGCACCGCGCCGCAGCCCAGCGAGCCGATCAGCTCATGGTCCGGGAACACCTCGGCGATCTCGGCCAAAGTGCGGCCCAGGAACACCTCGCGCCGGCCGATCACCTGGGCCGACCAGCGGTTCTCCTGCATCGGCTTGCGGCCGGTGACGGGGTAGCTGGCGGCGTCGTTGGTGTAGACCCGCTCCGCCTCCGCCGCGTCGGCGCGCAGTGCCATGATGGTGAACAACCTGTGGCCCAGCAGCGCGCGGTACGCGGCGTCGGCGGCGCGGAACAGCGCCTGCGGCTGGCCGGGCGCCGCCTGGGCCGCGGCCAGCGTTGCCACGGCCTGGGCTACCTTCGGGTCGGTCAGTGTCGTCATGAATCGTCTCGCAATCGGTCGAAGATCGGGGCCGTCCCGGTCCACAGCACCCGGGTCCAGCCGTCATGGGCGTTGCTCCAGCGATGCGCCCGACCGGCCGGGTAGTGCAGGCTGTCGCCGGAATCGAGGCGGATGCTTTCCTCGCCGATGCCGACCAGCAGCGACCCCTCCAGCACGAAGGCGATCTCCTCCCCCTCATGCTCCACCGCCTCCGACGCGTAGCCCGGGGGCACATGCACCAGCACGGCGTTCAGCGCCTGGCCGGGGAAGGCGGCGCTCAGCCGCTCGTAGCGGATGCGGTCGGGCGGCGCGTCGCCGATGGCGAAGACCGGCCGCTCGCCGCGCCGGGTCAGGCCGCTCGCCGGGCGCGGCGCGGCCAGGAAGGCGTCGAGCGGCACACCGAGCGCGCCGGCGATGCCGGACAGGGCGCTCAGCGACGGCGAGGCCAGGTCGCGCTCCAGCTGCGACAGGAAGCCGACCGACAGGCCGCTGCGCTCGCCGAGGTCCTTGAGGGTGAGTTCGAGCGCGCGGCGGCGGGCGCGGATGGCCCGGCCGAGATGCGGCACGGCCGCCCGTGCATCGGCTGTCTGCGCTGCCGCGTCCCCCACCATGAGCCCCCCGTTGCTGGAAGCGAGCCTAGTCGGATTTTTGCTGCCATCAAAATTTTTTTGATGGCAGGATGCCGGCCCAGGGAACGTTACCCGGAGGACCGGGGCTGCGGCTTGACTCCGGTTCGACGCGGCCCGGAAGATGGGCCGACCCCGGAGACCTGTGGGCCGTCCGGTTCCGTTCCGTGGTCTTGGACATAACAAACAGGGAGGGGAAAACGTGTTGAAGCGTTTCACCCGCAATATACTCGCAGCGACGATCCTGGCCTGCGCCAGCCTGCCGGCGACGGGCCTCCCGGCCCTGGCCGAGACGCCGAAGGACACTCTGGTCGAGGCTTGGCAGATCGACGACATCATCTCGCTCGACCCGGCCGAGATCTTCGAGTTCTCGGCGGCCGAATACCAGGCGCAGGTCTATGAGCGATTGATCGGCTACGACGTCAAGGACGTCAGCAAGATCCTGCCCGGCGTGGCCGAGAGCTGGACCGTCTCCGATGACGGCCTGACCTACACCTTCAAGATCCGCGACGGGGTGAAGTTCCACTCCGGCAACGCGCTGACTGCCCAGGATGCGGCCTGGTCGCTGCAGCGCGCGGTGAAGCTGAACCTGTCGCCGGCCTTCATCCTCGGCCAGTTCGGCCTGACCGCGGAGAATGTCGACCAGATGGTCACGGCGCCGGACGACCGGACGCTGGTGTTCAAGACCGACAAGGCCTACGCCCCGACCTTCGTGCTGAACTGCCTGACCTCGGGCGTCGCCTCGGTGGTCGACAGCAAGGAGGTGAAGGCGCATGAGGCGAACGGCGATTTCGGCCATGAATGGCTGAAGACGCATTCCGCCGGCTCCGGCCCGTTCAAGCTGCAGGGTTGGAAGCCCAACGAGTCCCTGGTGCTGGACCGCAACGACGACTACTGGCAGGGCAAGCCGGCCTTCCGCCGCGTCTTCATCCGCCATGTCTCCGAGCCGGCGACCCAGCTGCTGCTGCTGCAGAAGGGCGATGTCGACGTCGCCCGCAACCTCAGCGCCGAGCAGCTGAAGTCGCTCGACGGCAACCCGGACATCAAGCTCGAGAACGCGCCCAAGGGCTCGGTCTGGTACATCAGCTTCAACACGCTGCACCCGCCCTTCGACAAGCCGGAGGTGCGGCAGGCGCTGAAGTACCTGATCGACTATGACGGCATGGCCAACAGCTTCATGCGCGGCATCGCGGTGAAGCATGAGAGCTTCATCCCGCAGGGCATGCTGGGCGAGATCGCCGACGCGCCGTTCAAGCTCGATGTCGCCAAGGCCAAGGAGCTCTTGGCCAAGGCCGGGCTGCCGGACGGCTTCAAGACCACCTTCGACGTCTGGAACGCCTCGCCGTCGATGGACATGGCGCAGTCGATCCAGGGCACCTTTGCCCAGGCCGGCGTGCAGGTCGAGATCATCCCCGGCGACAACAAGCAGACCCTGACCAAGTACCGGGCCCGCAACCACGACATCTATATCGGCCGCTGGGGCACCGACTATCAGGACCCGAACTCGAACGCCGAGACCTTTGCCATCAATGTCGACAACGGCGCCGACGCCAAGTCGAAGACCCTCTCCTGGCGCAATGGCTGGCAGGATGCGGATCTGACCAAGCTGGCGCAGAGCGCGGTGACCGAGCGCGACGGCGCCAAGCGGGCGAAGATCTATGAGGATCTGCAGCGCAAGCACATGGAGATCTCGCCCTTCGCCGTGATGTTCCAGCAGACCGAGGTGCCGGCGATGCGCAAGAACGTCTCGGGCATCACCTGGGGCCCGGCCTTCGACAGCAACTTCTACTGGACCGGCAAGAAGTCCTGACCTGCAGCGAGGACCGCAACCGTGCTGAAGACGTTCGCCTGCGGCGTCCTCGCGGCGATGATCGCCTGCTCTGGCCTCACGGCCAGGGCAGGCACGCCGCCCGACACGCTGGTCGAGGCCTGGGTGATCGACGATCTGGTCTCGCTCGACCCGGCCGAGATCTTCGAGGCCTCCTCGACCGAATACCTGGCCCAGGTCTATGACCGGCTGATCGGCTATGACCGCACCGACGCCAGCAAGCTGGTGCCGCTGCTGGCCGAAAGCTGGACGGTGTCGGACGACGCCCGGACCTACACCTTCAGGATCCGCGACGGGGTCAAGTTCCACTCCGGCAACCCGCTGACGGCAAAGGACGCCGCCTGGTCGCTGCAGCGCGCGGTCAAGCTGAACCTGGCGCCGGCCTATATCGTCAGCCAGTTCGGCCTCACGGCGGAGAATGTCGACCGGATGGTGACGGCGCCGGACGACCGCACCCTGGTGTTCAGGACCGACAAGGCCTACGCCCCAACCTTCGTGCTGAACTGCCTGACCTCCACCGTCACCGCCGTGGTCGACAGCAAGCTGGTGCAGGAGCATGAGGCGAATGGCGATTTCGGCCATGACTGGCTGAAGACGCATTCCGCCGGCTCCGGCCCGTTCAAGCTGCAGTCCTGGAAGCCGAACGAGCTGCTGGCGTTCGACCGGAACGACGGCTACTGGCAGGGCCAGCCGGGATTCCACCGGGTCTTCATCCGCCACGTGCCGGAGTCCTCGAGCCGGCTGCTGCTGCTGCAGAAGGGCGATGTCGACGTCGCCCGCAACCTGACCCCGGACCAGCTGAAGTCGCTGCAGGGCAATGCCGACATCACGCTCGAGCCGGTGCAGAAGATGTCGATCTTCTATGTCAGCTTCAACGTGCTGCACCCGCCCTTCGACAAGCCGGAGGTGCGGCAGGCGCTGAAATACCTGATCGATTATGACGGCATCGTCGCCACCATCATGCATGGCCTCGCCACCGTGCATCAGAGCCTGGTGCCGGCGGGCATGCTGGGGTCGATCGACGACGCGCCCTTCACGCTCGACGTCAACAAGGCCAAGGCGCTGCTGGCCCAGGCGGGCCTGCCGGACGGGTTCAAGGCGACGATGGACGTCATCAACCAGTCGCCCTACATCGACATCGCCCAGGCGCTGCAGGCCAGCTTCGCCCGGGCGGGCGTGACGCTGGAGCTGATCCCGGGCGACGCGCGGCAGGTCCTGTCCAAGCAGCGCGCCCGCAAGCACGAGGTCTATATCGGCCGCTGGGGGCCGGACTATGAGGATCCGGACTCCAATGCCGGGACCTTCGCGGTCAACACCGACAACAGCGACGCCACCGCCTCGAAGACCCAGGCCTGGGCCAATGGCTGGCAGGATGCGGCGATGACCGCCGACGCCCAGCGCGCCACGCTCGAGACCGACGGCGCCAAGCGGGCGCAGATCTATGCCGAGCTGCAGCGCCGCCACCAGCAGGTGTCGCCCTTCGCCTTCATGTTCCAGCTGTCCGAGGTGATCGCCAGCCGCAAGACGGTCCAGGGCCTCACCTGGTCGGCGACCTATGACAGGAACCAGTACTGGACCGGCAGGAAGTCGCCGTGACCGCAACCAATCTCCAGCCGGGACCGGCGCCGGCCCAGACCGGCGCCGCCCGACGCCGGCGCCGGCGTGGCCTCGCCCTCCGCATCGCCGGCGTGGTCGCCTCGCTGGCGACCACCTTCTTCGGCCTCCTCCTGGTCACCTTCTTCATCGGCCGGGTGGTGCCGATCGACCCGGTGCTCGCCGTGGTCGGCGACCGGGCGCCGCGCGACGTCTATGAGAAGGCGCGGCTCGAGCTCGGCCTCGACAAGCCGCTGTGGGACCAGTTCGCCCGCTATGCCGGGGACGTGCTGTCGGGCGATCTCGGCACCTCGGTGCTGACCTCGCGGCCGGTGCTGGAGGATATCGGCCGGGTGTTCCCGGCGACGCTGGAGCTGGCGACGCTCGGCGTCCTGTTCGGCATCGTCATCGGCGTGCCGGCCGGGGTGCTGGCGGCAGTGCATCGCGGCCGATGGCCCGACCATCTCGTCAGGGTGGTCGGGCTGATCGGCTATTCGGTGCCGATCTTCTGGCTTGGCTTGGTCGGCCTGCTGCTGTTCTACGCCAAGCTCAGCTGGGTTGGGGGGCCCGGGCGGCTCGACGTGTTCTATGACGGGCTGGTGGATCCCGTCACCGGCGTGATCACGCTCGACGCCGCGCTGGCTGGCGAATGGGACGTGTTCTGGAACGCCATCGACCACCTGATCCTGCCGGCGGCGCTGCTGGGGTACTACAGCCTGGCCTATATCAGCCGGATGACCCGGTCCTTCATGCTGGACCAACTGCGCCAGGAGTATGTGACCACGGCGCGGGTCAAGGGCGTGTCGGAGCGGGCGGTGATCTGGCGCCACGCCTTCCGCAACATCCGGGTGCCGCTGCTGACCGTGGTCGCTCTGTCCTACGCAGGGCTGCTGGAGGGCGCGGTGCTGACCGAGACGGTGTTCGCCTGGCCGGGCCTCGGCCAGTACATCACCAACTCCCTGCTCAATGCCGACATGAACGCGGTGCTTGGCGGCACCATCGTCGTCGGCGCCGTCTATATCGGGCTGAACATGCTGTCCGACCTCCTGTACCGCGTGCTGGACCCGAGGGCGCGATGATGGGGCGTCCGATTTTCACAAGGCTGCCCCTTTCTTGTCCCCCCTCCCCTTGCGGGAGAGGGGTAGGGGGAGGGGGTTGTCGACACGACAGCCGGCTTTCCAAGGCCTGGGAGACTCCATCCATGGTGACGTCGGGCAGCAATCTGCCGGCTGCTATGCGGCGCGAACCCCCTCCCCCTACCCCCCTCCCGCGAGGGGAGGGGGGACTCAAAGTGCCAGGTGGAGCGGGGCGATGACACATTCCACCGACACCCTGCCAAAGCCCGACACCTGGCGTGGCTGGCTCTTGTCCGACACGCCGCATTCGCGCGGCCAGGCCCGGCTCGGGCGCCTCTACCTGCTGTGGCTCGGCCTGGCCCGCAACCCGCTGGCGATGGTCGGCCTCGTCATCGTCCTGCTGCTGCTGGTCGCCGCCGCGATCGCGCCGCTGCTGGCGCACCAATCGCCGATCGAGCAGAACCTGGCCGACCGGCTGCAGCCCTTCAGCGCCGCGCATTGGCTGGGCACCGACGAGCTCGGCCGGGACATCTGGTCCCGCATCATCTACGGCACCCGGCTGACCCTGCTGATCGTCGTGCTGGTGGCGATCACCGCGGCGCCGGTCGGCCTCCTGATCGGCACCGTCTCCGGCTATCTCGGCGGCTGGGTCGACGCGGTGCTGATGCGCATCACCGACATCTTCCTGGCCTTCCCGAAGCTGATCCTGGCGCTGGCCTTCGTCGCCGCCCTCGGCCCCGGCATCGAGAATGCGATCATCGCCATCGCCATCACCTCCTGGCCGCCCTATGCCCGCATCGCCCGGGCGGAGACGCTGACCATCCGCCACGCCGACTTCATCAGCGCGGTCAGGCTGCAGGGCGCCTCCAGCGCCCGCATCGTCGCCCGGCACATCGTGCCGCTGTGCCTGTCCTCGGTGATTGTCCGGGTCACGCTCGACATGGCCGGCATCATCCTGACCGCGGCCGGCCTCGGCTTCCTCGGCCTCGGCGCCCAGCCGCCGCTGCCGGAATGGGGCGCGATGATCTCCAAGGGCCGCAGCTTCATCCTCGACCAGTGGTGGGTCGCGACCATGCCCGGCATCGCCATCTTCGTGGTCAGCCTGGGCTTCAATCTGCTCGGCGACGGCCTCCGCGACATCCTCGACCCGAAGCAGGGAGGCCAGTCGTGAGCGCGCCTCTGCTGGAGGTCGAGAACCTCTCGGTCACCTTCGACACCGCCAAGGGCCCGGTCCGGGCCGTGCGCGGCATGAGCTTCACCCTCGGCCGCGAGAAGCTGGGCATCGTCGGCGAAAGCGGCTCCGGCAAGTCGATGACCGGCCGCTCGATCCTGCGGCTGGTCGGGCCGCCCGGCCGGGCCCAGGCCGACCGGCTGGTGTTCGACGGCATCGACCTGCAGCGCCAGAGCGAGCGGCAGATGCGCGCCATCCGCGGCCGCCGCATCTCGATGGTGATGCAGGACCCGAAATTCTCGCTCAACCCGGTCGCCACAGTGGGCGAGCAGGTGGCCGAGGCCTACCGCATCCACAAGCGTGCCTCGGCCGGCGAGGCCAAGCGCCGGGTGCTGGAGATGTTCGAGGCGGTGCGCATCCGAGACCCGGAGCGGGTGTGGGGCCTGTACCCGCACGAGGTCTCGGGCGGCATGGGGCAGCGCATCATGATCGCGATGATGCTGATCCCCGACCCGGACCTGCTGATCGCTGACGAACCGACCTCGGCGCTGGACGTCACCGTGCAGATGCAGGTGCTGGCGATCATCGACGACCTGGTGACCCAGCGCGGCATGGGGCTGATCTTCATCAGCCATGACCTGAACCTGGTGGCCAGCTTCTGCGACCGCATCCTGATCATGTATGCCGGCCGGGTGGTGGAGAGCTGCCGGGCGGCGGAGCTGCACCACGCGAAGCATCCCTACACCCGCGGCCTGCTCGAATCGCTGCCGCAGATCGGCGACACCAGGCCGTTCCTGCCGGTGCTGCAGCGCGACCCGGCCTGGCTGGAGGCATGACCATGGCGGATCCGATGATCGCGATCGAAGATCTGGACGTCATGTTCGGCGACACCCATGCGGTGCGTGGCGCCTCGCTGGCGGTGGAGCGGGGCGAGAGCTACGGGCTGGTGGGCGAAAGCGGCTCCGGCAAGTCGACCATCCTGCGGGCCCTTTCCGGCCTGAACTGGGACTGGACCGGCCGGGTCACGGTCGACGGGCGGGAGCAGGGGCGGCACCGCGACAAGGGCTTCTTCAAGCTGTGCCAGATGGTGTTCCAGGACCCCTATGGCTCGCTGCATCCGCGCCAGACCGTGGACGCGACGCTGATGGAGCCGCTGGCGATCCATGGCTTCGACAACCGCGACGCCCGGGTCGAACGGGCGCTGCAGGAGGTCGGGCTCGGGCCCAGCTTCCGCTTCCGCTACCCGCACCAGCTGTCGGGCGGGCAGCGCCAGCGCGTCGCCATCGCCCGGGCGCTGGTGCTGGAGCCGCGGGTGCTGCTGCTGGACGAGCCGACCTCGGCGCTCGACGTCTCGGTGCAGGCGGAAATCCTGAACCTGCTGAAGCGCCTCAGGGCCGAGCGCGGGCTGACCTATCTGCTGGTCACCCACAACCTCGCCGTGGTGTCGGTGATGTGCGACCGGCTGGCGGTGATGAATCGCGGCCGCATCGTCGAGACGCTGACCGCGGCGCAGCTGCATGACGGCAGCGTGGCCCAGCCCTATACCCGCCAGCTGCTCGAGGCCAGCCGCGGCTACGACCGCGCCGCGGCCGACCGGATCGAGGACTTCGCGGCCTGAAGCCAGGCCGGGGCACGGATCGTCCGCGCCCCGGCCTGATCCTCAGTGGCCCAGCTTGGCCACCTGCGCGTCGGTCAACTGCACCATCTTGCCGTCCTGCCAGCTGTAGAGGACGTAGTTGCTGCCGGTCGGGTCGCCCTTGGCGTCGAAGGTCAGCGGCCCGATCACCGTGTCATAGGCGCTGCCGTCATGCAGCGCCGCGGCGACCTTGGCGCCGTCGGTCGACCCGGCCTTCTTCGCCGCCGCGGCCCAGGCCTGGACGGCGGCATAGGTGTAGAGGGTGTAGCCCTCCGGGTCGTAGCCCTCGGCGCGCAGCTTGGCGACAGCGTCCCTGGCCTGCGGCTGGTCGCGCATCTCCGGCCCGAAGGTGACCAGGGCGCCCTGGCCGGACGGCCCGGTGATGCCCCAGAACTCCTGCGACACGGTGCCGTCGGGCGACAGGAACTGCGCCTTCACCCCCTGGTCGCGCATCTGGCGCAGGATCAGGCCGCCCTCGTTGTAGAGGCCGCCGAAGAACACGGCGTCGACACTCGCCGCCTTCATCTTCGAGACGATCGCCGAGAAGTCGCGCTCGCCGACGGTGATGCCCTCATACATCACCTCCTGCAGGCCCAGGCTGTTCATCCGCGCCTTGGTGGTGTCCGCCACGCCCTTGCCGTAGGTGGTCTGGTCCTCGAGGATCGCGACCTTGCGGCCCTTATAGGCTGTGGCCAGGAACTTGCCGGCGACGTCGCCCTGCTGGTCGTCGCGGCCACAGGTGCGGAACACGGTCTTGATGCCCTGCTCGGTCAGCTGCGGGTTGGTCGATCCCGGGGTGATCTGCAGCACACCTTCCTCGGCATAGACGGTCGAGGCCGGGATCGAGACGCTGGAATTGTAGTGCCCGATCACGGCCACCACGCCCTGGTTGATCATGTCGTTGGCCGCCGCGACGCCCTGGCGCGGGTCCGACGCGTCGTCGCCATAGACCAGCGTCACCTGCTCGCCATTGACGCCACCGGACGCGTTCAGCGCCTTGACCGCGGCGTCGGCACCGCGGCGGAACTGCTCGCCGATCGGGGCGTTGGGGCCGGTCAGCGGCGCGCCGAGACCCAGCTTCACCTCGGCCATCGCCGGGGCGGCGAGCGTGCCGAGCGCGACGGCCGTCAGCAGGGTGATCGCGAAACGTGCTCTCAAAGCATCTCTCCTTGTTGCCGACCGGCGGTCCTTGCCGCCGGGTCGTGAGGTCCGGATCTGCGGCCGGGTTGCCTGATGGCCCTGTCGGCAGCGCGCCGCTGCGCCCGTCAGGTCTGATGACCAGTGGGCCGACATCGCGATAAGCACTGATGTCGAAGCCGTGATCTATTCCAGATCATGCCGGGGCATTGATGGTCATTCGGACTACGGATGTAGGCTTCGTGTTGCGGATCATATGGATTGATCTCTTCTGATACCGGCCAGCCCCGGCCGGTTCAGAGCACGAAGTCGGCTGCGGTCAGGCTGACATGGCCGGACAGAACGATGTTGAAGTCGGAGACGCCGTCGCCGTTGACGTCGCCGCCGATGGTGGTGGTGGTCGGCGAAGTGAAGGCGAAGCGCAGCTCGCCGGCATGGTGGTCGTAGGCGGCGGTGCCGATGAAGTGGAAAGCCTGGTCGCTGGCCGTGCCGGTGGCGGCATCGATGAGGTGCAGGTCGATCCTGTCCCCCGCCGCATGGCTGAAATCGGTGATCCGGTCGGCATTGGTCCCCGCCACGCTGTCGCTCAGCGCGGTGAAGACGAAGCGGTCGGCCCCGGCGCCGCCGGTGAGGGTGTCGTGCCCGGCGCCGCCCTGGAGCGTGTCGTTGCCGTTCCAGCCCTGCAGGGTGTTGGCACCGCCGGCGCCGATCAGCCTGTCATTGCCCCGGCTGCCGGACAGGTTCTCGATCGAGACCAGCGTGTCGCCCTGGGCATCGCCGCCGCTGCCGGTTCCGGTGGCCAGGTTGACGGTCACCCCGGTCGTCCCGCTGAAATAGCTGGCGGTGTCGATGTCGAGGCCGCCGTCGAGATGGTCGGCGCCCGCGCCGCCGCGGAGCACGTCGTTGCTGTCGACGCCGAAGAGCGTGTCGTTGCCGCCGCCGCCGTCCAGCGTGTTGGCGTCGGTACCGCCGATGAGGGTGTCGTTGCCCTGGCTGCCGATCAGGTTCTCGATGAAGGTCAGCGTGTCGCCCTCCGCATTGCCGCCATGCCCGGTGCCGTCGGCGAGGCTGACGGTGACCCCGACCGTGCCCTCGCTGTAGGTCGCCGTGTCGCTGCCGCTGCCGCCGAAGATGTCGTCGGCCCCGGCGCCGCCGCGCAGGACATCGTCGCCGTTGCCGCCGTCGAGCTGGTCGTTGCCGATGCCGCCGTCGAGACCGTCATTGCCGTCGCCGCCACCCAGCTGGTCGGCGCCGGTCTCGCCGGACAGCGTGTCGTTCTGGTCGAGGCCGGAGAGCAGGTCGTTGCCATCCCCGCCACGCAGCGTGTCATCGCCGGAGTCGCCGGTGAGCGTGTCATTGCCGCCCATGCCTGAGATGACGTCATTGCCCAGATCGCCCCAGATGCTGTTGGCGACGGCGGAACCGGTCAGGACGTCGTTGAGGTCGCTGCCCTCGATATTCTCGATGTCGCCGTGGATCACATCCCTGGCGGCTTCGCCGCCGGACGCGGTCAGCGTGGTCAGGTTGACCGTCACGCCAGCCTTGCTCTGAAAGTAGCTGATCTCGTCGATGCCGGCGCCGCCGAACATCGTGTCGCCCCCGGTGCCCCCGATCAGGAGGTCATTGCCATCGCCGCCGCTGAGCAGGTCGTTGCCGCCATGGCCCCAGAGCTCGTCATTGCCGCTGTTGTCCTGGCCGGGACGGGGAATCTGGTTGTCGGTGTCGTCGCCATCCCATCTCATGGGACTCTCCTGTGAGGATGGATCGGAGGGATGCCCGCAGGCCAGGCCTGCGCGGCGAGAGGAGGAGGTCGCCGGCCGTCAGCGCGACGCGGCCGGGCAGGATGATGCGGACGTCGGAGGCGCCGCCGATGAAAGCCGCCGCGGTGCTCTTCGTCCCCGAACGCAGACGAGACGGCCGGCCCGGCCGTGGCGCCGGTCAGAAATCGACGCAGGTCTTGGACAGGGTCAGGCCGACCGACTGCTGGTGGAACCGCGTCTTGTAGGCGGTCCGGATCTCGGACAGGTGGGCCAGCGTGTCCGGCGCGTTCGGCGCCAGGATCATGACGATGAAGGACGGCTCGTGCACGATCTTGCCGGTCTCGCTGTCGCGCCACTGGCCGGAGGCCTGCAGCACCGTCAGCCCGTCCGGGAAGCGGGGCGTCACCTCCCTGGCCAGGAAGTCCGACCACTGCGCCTCGGTGACCGTGCCCTTGCCCTCGATGTTGCGGCCGAACAGCAGCTCCGCCTCCAGGCTGCCGGTGCCGCCGACCGTCTGGCACAGCGCCGGGGCCGCCTGGGCCGGGGCGGTCTGGGCGTCCTGCGCCCGGGCCGTGGCGCCCGCCAGCAGGACGATGGAGATCAGGGCCGCGGAAACTCGAAGAACCATGGTCAATCCTCTCTCGGGCCCGCCGCTCGGGCGGGCTCCATCGGATGGAGGTGGATGCGGAGCGGCCGCGCGGAGCCGGGCCGCCGCGGCCGGACCGGCTGTGCCGGGGTGCGTCATTGACTGCGGATATTGTCCCGGGATGGGAAAAACCTCTCAATCCCCCAGGATTGGGGGATTGAGCCTACGGGTTGAGCAGGCCGAGGCTGAGGGCGCTGGCCACGGCCTCGCTGCGGCTCGTCGCCTGCAGCTTGCGCATCGCCGAGGCGACGTACTCGTTGACGGTGTAGACCGACAGGGCCAGCTGCTGGGCCGCCTGCTTGCTGGAGGCGCCGCGGGCGACCCAGGCCAGGCAGTCGCGCTCACGCGGCGCCAGCAGCGGCGTGCCACCGTGGCGCGAGGCGGCCGCGGACAGGCGGCCATGGATCTTCAGCGCGCGGCCGACATGCGGGCCGAGATGCCGCAGCAGCCGGACCTCCTCGTCGCTCCAGTCGGGGCGGCGCTCCGAACGCCAGAGCGAGAGATGCGCGCCAAGGCCGCTGCGGTTGAAATCGACCCAGTAGAGGCCGCTGTGGCCGCCCTGCGGCCGGACATAGTCGTTGTAGAATTCCGTCCGGATGAAGTCGGCCTGGGGGACCAGCATGCGGTCGACGAAGACCGGCTTGGCCTGCAGCTGCCGCATCATCGGCAGGATCGGCCAGGTCGCGTGGTAATGGGCGTTGTAGAGCGGGACATAGGCGGGATCGCAGCCGACGCGGATGGCGATGTCGGCCGCCATCGGTGCACCGGTCGGATGCAGCGCCGCCGCCTCTCCGCCGAGCAGCTCCACGATCCGGCGCAGCACGACCGTCCAGTCCTCGTCGCCGAGCGCGGCGTCGTAGGTCTGGCCGACCAGCTCGGCAATGGCGCGGTCATCCGGCATGGCGAAGCAAGACAAAGGCACGACCGGCCGCCGGCGCGAAGCTGGCGTCCGTTCGGGACTATAGCAGATTTTATGGATTTTCGACCGCCCGCCGCGGGACGGCCGGCGCCGTTCCGGTTCGGACGGATCAGGCGGGAGGGGGCTGCTCCCTCGGGGCTGGTTCATTGGCCTCGACGGGCTCCCTGCCACAAAAGACCGCGGCCTGGCGGACGTGCCCCAGGGGTGGAGGTGGACAGATGAATCCGGTTCTGATCGCAGCCTTCGGGCTGATCGCGGTGCTGCGGGCCGGCCGTCTCGTCTGCGTTCGGGGACGAAGAGCACCGCGGCGGCTTTCATCGGCGGCGCCTCCGACGTCCGCATCATCCTGCCCGGCCGCGCTCGCGGACGTCACGGCTGTCAGTGCAGGGTCATCAGCAGGACCGCCGCCGACAGGGCCGTGCCGCCGATGACAGCGGCGAAGGCCGGTCCGGCGCGCCACAGCAGCACCGCGATCAGCCCGAAGGCTGCGATCAGAACCGGATTCATCTGTCCACCTCCACCCCTGGGGCACGTCCGCGCCGCGCCGGCTGCCGTCCACAATCAGAACAGAATTTGCGTCGAATTGTTTCCTTCTCGACGCAAAAAAACCGGAATTGCGTTCGGCCGCACCTCGTGACTCTTCACGCAGAGGGTCGCGGATTGCAGGGCAAGCCTCAATCCCCGAGGATTAGGGGATCACTCCTCGAGCAGGTCGAGCACCAGGGCCTTGGCCACCGCTTGGCTTCGGCTGGTCGCCTCCAGCTTCCGCATCGCCGCCTCGATATACTCGTTGATCGTGTGGATCGACAGATCGAGCTGGCGCGCGATCTCCTTGCTGGAGGCGCCGCGGGCGATCCGCGCCAGGCAATCCCGCTCGCGCCAGGTCAGCGTCGCGGCGCCGCGGGTCAGGCTGGCCGCCACCTGGCGCGCCGCGCCGGCGCCGAGCCGCCGCTCGATCTCCAGCGCCTGCTCGAGATGCGGGGCGAGCCGGTGCAGCAGGCGGAGCTGCGCCGGCTCCCATTCCGGCTGCCGCCGCGACCGCCAGATCGAGACCATCGCGGGGGTGGCCCGGCTGCCGGCCCGGCCGCGGGCGAGCCAGGACAGGCTGGCATGCTGGTCCTGCGGCGTCAGGAAATCGGTGTAGAWCTCGGTCCGGACATAATCCTGGTCCGGCAGCAGCATGCGGTCGACGAAGACGGATCCGCCGGGCATCCGCGGCAGCCAGGACGCGATCGGCAGCAGGGCGTGATAGCGGGCGCCATACAGCTCGACATAGGCGGCGTCGATGCCGCTCACCAGCGCCTGCACCCTTTGGTCCGGCGCGTGGGGGCGCTGCAGCACCGCCGCGTGACCGCCGAGCAGACGGGACAGGCGGTCGAGGACCCGGGTCCAGTCCTCGTCGCCGATCGCAGCATCATAGATCTGGCCGATCAGGTCGAGGAGCTGCAGCTCATCCGGCATGGCGGAGCATCACGATAGGGCCCGGCGGGTCGGGCGGCGTGTTATAGCACGGCCGCCCGCCCCCGTCCGGCAGGGCCGCTACTCTCCCGGCGCGGGGCTGGAGGCGAGCTCCGAGCGCAGCCGCGCCATGCCGAAGGCGACGCCGCGCCGCTCGGGACCGAAGGCGATCAGCAGCGCGATCGCCACCGCCACCACCCCGGTCACCCAGGCCATGGCCAGGGCATAATCGTTGCCGTTGGTGACGGCGATGTGGGTCTGCAGGGTGAGATTGATCGCCGCCAGCAGGTTGCCGGTCTGGTAGACGAAGCCGGGGAAGGTGCCGCGCGCCTCTTCCGGCGACAGCTCGTTCAGATGCGCCGGGATCACGCCCCAGGCGCCCTGCACCGCGACCTGCATGAGGAAGGCGCCGGCGGCCAGCAGCACCGGGCCGGTGGAGAAGGCCCAGAGCGGCAGCGCCGGCAGGGCCAGCAGCGCCGCGACGATGATCACCCGCCGCCGGCCGAAGCGCTCCGACAGCGAGCCGCAGACCAGGCCGCCGAGGATGGCGCCGATATTGTAGACGATGGCGATCAGGCTGACCTCGTGCGGGCCCATGCCGTGCTGGACCTTGAGGAAGGTCGGGTAGATGTCCTGGGTGCCGTGGCTGAAGAAGTTGAAGGCGGTCATCAGCAGGATGGCGTAGAGGCCCAGCCGCCAGTGCCGGCGCAGCGTGTCGCCCAGCGAGATGCCCTCGCGCGTGGCCCTGGTCTCGGTCCAGGACGGCGATTCCGGCACGCTGCGGCGGATGAACAGCACCAGCAGCGCCGGCAGCACGCCGATCATGAACATGCCGCGCCAGCCGATCGAATCGAAGAACAGGCCGTAGACGACCGAAGCCAGCAGGTAGCCGGTCGGATAGCCCGCCTGCAGCAGGCCGGAGACGAAGCCGCGCGAGCGCACCGGCACCGTCTCCATGGTCAGCGAGGCGCCGACGCCCCATTCGCCGCCCATGGCGATGCCGTACAGCATGCGCAGGATCAGCAGCACGGTGAAGGTCGGGGCGAAGCCCGAGGCGAATTCCAGCAGGGAATAGGCCAGCACGTCGACCATCAGGGTCGGCCGGCGGCCGAAGCGGTCGGCGGCGCGACCGAACAGGAAGGCGCCGACCGGCCGCATCGCCAGGGTCAGCGTCACCAGCCAGGAGGTGGTCTCGGCGCCGGTGCCGAATTCCTGGGAAATGTCGGTCAGGATGAAGACGAGGAGGAAGAAGTCGAAGGCGTCGAGGGTCCAGCCGAGGAAGCTGGCGATCACGACGCTCCGCTGCTGGGAAGTCCATCCCTGCATGTCGGGCCTCTGAGCCGTGGCTGCGGCGGGCCGCGCCCCTTCCCTTCGCCCCCGTCGCCTGGCGTCAGCTTCCTCCCCGATCGGCGGCCCCGTCTCGCGCCGATCGGGCATGGCTCATGTGTCGGAACGGGGCGGCCGGTCTGCCGTCAGCGACACCCTTTCGGAATTCCCAACATCCGTCATTGCGAGCGCAGCGAAGCAATCCAGGGGCCGGTGCGCACCGGCCCCTGGATTGCTTCGTCGGCTTCGCCTCCTCGCAATGACGGGATTAGGTGGTCAGGGGAGGCTCAATCGGTGGGCATCTTGTCGATGCCGCCATGCGCGGCCGACCAGGAGACCGGGTCGTGCAGGAATTTCTCGACCTCATCCAGCGTCTTCGGGTCGAAGTGGTTGCCGGCCTTGCAGACCTCCAGCACGTCCCACCAGGTGGCCAGCCCATGCAGCTCGACCCCGATCGACTCGAAGAACTTCGGCGTGTCCTTGAAGATGCCGTAGTTGAACACGACGAAGACGTGCTCGACCACCGCGCCGGCGTCGCGCAGCGCCTGGCAGAACTTGGCCTTGCTGCGGCCGTCGGTGTTCAGGTCCTCGACCAGCAGCACCCGCTGGCCTTCGGTCAGCACGCCCTCGATCTGGGCGTTGCGGCCGAAGCCCTTTGGCTTCTTGCGGACATACTGCATCGGCAGCGCCAGCCGGTCGGCGATCCAGGCGGCGTAGGAGATGCCGGCGGTCTCGCCGCCCGCCACCGCGTCGATGGTCTCGAAGCCGATCTCGCTCAGGATCACCGAGGTGGCGAAGTCCATCAGCACGCCGCGGATGCGGGGGAAGGAGATCAGCCGCCGCGTGTCGGTGTAGACCGGGCTGGCCCAGCCCGAGGTGAACTTGTAGGGCGTCTCGGCGTTGAAGCTCACGGCCCCGGCCTCGAGATAGGCCTGGGCGGTCAGGCGGGCGATGGTCTTGCGGTCGGGGAAGCTGGTCGAGAGGATCATGGCGGGCTCCGGCGGATTTGGGGTGTCTTAGGGCGGGGGCAGCCATCCGGCAAGCGGGCTTGCGGACTAAAGTACGCATAGCCATGATCCGCCCGCCGCATCAGGACGCTCCGCCATGACCGACACCCTCACGATCCGCCGCCCCGACGACTGGCACCTGCATCTGCGCGACGGCGCCATGCTGCGCGCGGTGCTGCCGCACAGCACGGCGCATTTCGCCCGCGCCATCGTCATGCCGAACCTGACCCCGCCGGTGGTCACCGCCGCCGACGCCCGGGCCTATCGCGACCGCATCCTGGCGGCGCTGCCGGAGGGCGCGCGCTTCACCCCGCTGATGACGGCCTATCTGACCGAGGGCACCGACCCGGACGACCTCGCCCGCGGCCGGGAGGAGGGCGTGCTGACGGCGGTGAAGCTGTATCCCGCCGGGGCCACGACGAACTCCCATGGCGGGGTGCGCGACCTGGCCAAGGTCCGCCCGGTGCTGGAGCGGATGCAGGCGATCGGCCTGCCGCTGCTGGTGCATGGTGAGGTGGTGGATCCGGAGATCGACATCTTCGATCGCGAGGCGGTGTTCATCGAGCGCCACCTCCGGCCGATCCGCGCCGACTTCCCGGAGTTGCGGATCGTCATGGAACACGTCACCACCCAGGACGGCGTCGATTTCGTGCTCGACCAGGGCGACGGCATGGTCGGGGCGACGATCACGCCGCAGCACCTGGTGCTGAACCGCAACGACCTGCTCGTGGGCGGGGTGCGGCCGCATTACTACTGCCTGCCGGTGGTGAAGCGCGAGCACCATCGCCTGGCGTTGCGCAAGGCGGCCACATCGGGCGACCCGCGCTTCTTCCTCGGCACCGATTCCGCGCCGCATCCGGTGCATGCGAAGGAGACGGCCTGCGGCTGTGCCGGCGTGTTCAACGCCCGGGTCGCGGTCGCCTGCTACGCCCAGGCGTTCGAGGAGGAGGGGGCGCTGGACCGGTTCGAGGCTTTCGCCTCGCTGAACGGCCCGGCCTTCTACCGCCTGCCGGTGAACGAGGAGACCGTCACCTTGGTCCGCGGTGCCGAGGACCTGCCGGAGCGCCTGGCGGTGCCGGGCGGCGACGATGTCCACGTCTTCCGCGGCAAGGCCGTGCCGGGCTGGCGGGTGGAGGCCTGACGCTGGGGTGCCGGTCAGAGCCCGTTTCGAAATGCGCTGGCGTGAGTCGGCTGGCGGTGGTTTCGAGAACCGGCGCGCAGCGGACGTTAAGTCCGTGAGCACCGGAAGCGCAGAAACCGCCGTCAGACGGCCGCGCCAGTAGCATTTCCAAACGGGCTCTCAGAGCCGGCGGAACACGACGCTCAGATTGTTGGCCGGCATCTCGGTGACCTCGGGGCCGGAGAAGCCGGCCGCGGCGGCGAGGGCGGCGACGGCCTCCAGGTCCCGCAGGCCCCAGGCCGGGTTGCGCTGCCGCAGGTCGCGGTCGAAGGCCTCGTTGCTCGGCGCGGTCGCCACGCCGGCGCGGCGATAGGGGCCGTAGAGATACAACGGGGCGCTCGGCGGCAGGATGGAGGCGGCGCCACGCATCAGCCCTTCGGTCGAGGCCCAGGGCGAGATGTGGATCATGTTGATGCACAGCACCGCGTCCGCCGCCGTCACCGGCCAGGAGGGCGAGGCCGCGTCGAGCGCCAATGGCGGCCGCAGATTGGCCAGGCCGCTATCCGCCGCCCAGGCCGCGATGCTGAGGCGCGCGTCCGGATTCGGATCGGAGGGCTGGAAGACCAGTCCCGGCAGCGCCTGCGCGAAATGCACGCTGTGCTCGCCCGAGCCGCTGGCGATCTCCAGCACCGTGCCGGCCGCGGGCATCACGCCGCGCAGCACGGCGAGGATCGGATCCCGGTTGCGGGCCGCCGAAGGTGCCTGCTGGCGATGGTCGGTCATCATCCTCTCCCTCGTGCTTCGCCCGAATCTCCGGCGACGTGGCGCCATCGACTTCCATAGCCCATCCGGCCACACTGGGTCGCGCGGCACCGCGCCGCGATGAGTCGGGCCTGCGCCCGACCGATCGACCGCCCCCGGCCAGGAGAGCCGACCATGCCCACCGCCACCATCGATGGATGCCGGCTGCACTATCGGCTGGACGGGCCCGAGGACGGGCCGCCGCTGCTGCTGTCGCATGCGCTCGGCGTCGATCTCGAGATGTGGGCGCCGCAGGTGCCGCATCTCGCCCGGCGCTTCCGGGTGCTGCGCTACGACCATCGCGGCCATGGCGGCAGCGACGCGCCGGCCGGGCCCTACACCCTCGACCGGCTGGGGCAGGACGCCGTCGGCCTGCTCGACGCGCTGGGCATTGCCCGTGCCGATGTCGTCGGCCTGTCGCTGGGCGGGATGGTGGCGCTGTGGCTGGGCATCCACGCGCCGGAGCGTGTCGGCCGGCTGGTGCCCGGCTGCACCACCGCCTTTGCCGGCGGCGCACCGGTCTGGGACCCGCGGATCGAGGCGGTGCGGCGCGACGGCATGACCGGGCTGGTCGACGGTGTGATCGGGCGCTGGTTCAGCCCGGGCTTCCGCGAGCGGGCGCCGGAAACGGTCGACGGCATCCGCCGCAAGCTGCTGGCGACGTCGCCCGAAGGCTATGCCGCCACCTGCGCCGCGATCCGCGACATGGACCAGCGCGAGACGATCGGGCGGATCCGGGCGCCGATGCTGGTGCTGTCGGGCCGCCAGGACCAGGGCACCCCGCCGGAGCGGGGGCAGGAGATCGCGGCCGCCGTGCCGGGCGCGCGCTTCCTGGCCCTCGACGCCGCCCATATCGCCAATCTCGAGCAGGCGGACGCCTTCACCGCGGTGGTCGAAGCGTTCCTGGGGTGACGGGCCGCTACGCCGCCGGCCGGCGGGCGGCGGCGAGCAGCAGGCCGAAGCCGATCATCAGCGCGCCGGAGACCCGGTTGAACCAGCGGAACGGCCGGGCGGTGCGAAAATAGCGGCCGAGGCGGGCGCCGATCAGGGCATAGAGGGTGATCGCCACCCCCTCCAGCGCCAGGAAGCTGGCGCCCAGCAGGGTGAAGCTGGCGGCATAGTCCTGCAGCACCACGAATTGCGGGAAGAAGGCGGTGAAGATCAGGATCGCCTTCGGGTTGCCCGCCGCGACCCAGAATTCCTGCCGGATCAGGGTGCTGAGCGGCTGCCGTTCCGTGGCCGCCATCCGTTCCGGCGCCGGCGCGTCGGCGCGCAGCAGTCTGATGCCGAGCCAGATCAGATAGGCGGCGCCCAGCCATTTCACCACCGCGAAGGCGATCTCCGAGGCGGTGAGCAGCGTGCCGAGGCCGAGCCCGGCGATCGCGATCATGATGGCGAAGGCGACCAGCCGGCCGGACGCGGCGGCCACCGCGCGCAGCGTGCCGTCGCGGGCGCCGTTCGACAGCGACAGCAGGTTGTTCGGGCCGAACGCCATGTTCAGCGCGAAGCAGGCGGGCAGGAAGAGAAGGTAGTCGTCGAGCGTCATGATCCGACCTCCGCCGGTACGCCCCGGCCCGCACAGCCTGCCAGAGATCGGGCGGCAGCGGAACAGCCCGGCCGAAGGAGTGGTTCGCAGAATTCATCCAGTTTGTGCTGAATTGTCGTAAAATCGGATGCGATTCTTTGAAGGTTTCGAGCCGAACGCATTGATCGAGGATCCCGGGATTCGCCATAATCGCGCCGAGCCGAAAGAATTCGGGGTAAGATTCCATGGCGATCTCTATCTCCGGCATCGCGATGCGGGCCTATCTCGGCGGGGTCGAGCCGGTGCTGTTCCGGCTGCGGAAGGAGCAGCGCCTGCGCGTCTGGGGGCTGCGCGCCGCCGACCTGCCGGAAGCGGCGCTGCGGCTGGAGACCGAGCGTTGCAGCGGCGGCGTCCTCTGCCGACACATGGTGTCGGCGCATCGCGATTATCTGGCGAAATACACGCGGCGCGGGCCGAACGGGCTGGCCCGGCTATGGCAGGGCACGCCCTGCCTGCTGGATCTCGATGGTTTCACCGATGCCGAAGCCTATGAGAAGGCGATCCGCGGCCAGTCCTTCGGCTACATCCTGCGCGAGACGCGGAAGGCGGCGAAGGCCGGCTATCACTGCCGGGTCTTCGACCGCTTCGGCCAGGGCGACGACATGCGCGACATCGAGGCGTCGAAGCTGTTCCGCTCCGGCGGGCCGGTGCCCCAGGCCTTCGCCCAGCGCTTCGGCCGCGGCAGCGGCGTGAAGGGCGATCCCTGGCTCGATGCGCCGTGCCCGGAGCATTGGGCGGTCGACTGGGGCGTGTTCGTCGACGACAACGGGCGGGACCGGCTGGTCGGCACCATCGTGCTGCGCCGGATCGGCAACATCATCCGCATCGTCAGCTTCCTCGGCCATGCCGACCACCTGTCCTCCGGCGCGATGAAGCTGCTGTTCGTCGAGATCGTGCGCTGGCTGCTGCGGCGCGAGGATCCGCGGGTGCGGGGCGCGCGCTTCGTCCTCTATGGCGCGCTGGAGCAGGGCGGGCTCGGCCTCTTGCACTGGAAGCGGCGGCTGTTGGTCCGGCCCTTCGTCTTCGCCGACCCGGTGCCGGCCGGCCTCAGCCTCGCCGGTGGAACACGCCGCGCATGATCGGGATGAAGCCGTCCTGCCCGCCCGGGCGGCTCTCGATCTCATGGATGAAGCGGTCAGGCCCGAGGGTGAAGACCGACCGGCCGATGCCGCGCGGGGTGCGCTTTTCCAGCATCAGCCGGTCGCCGTCCCAGGCTCCGCGCGACGGGGCCAGCGGCGGCCAGCCATAGCTGTCGAACCAGAACCAGACGATCTCCTGCGCCGCCGGGTCGACGGTCAGCACGCCATGCGCGTCGAAGCGGTATCCGCCCGCGCGCTCCTCGCTGAAGTCGTGGATCAGCGCCAGGCCGGCGCGGTCGAGGCGGAAGTCCCAGCGGCCGCGGGCCGGGCCGCTCGGCCCCCAGGGGTTGGGGAACACCTCCTCCTCGCCCTCCCAGGCGCCTTCGAGCCGGGCGAGCGATCGGTGCAGCGGGCCGGGGGGCAGGGGCGTCATCGGCAGCCTCGGTTCAGGATCAGGCCCTGACCCTAGCCAGAGGCCGGATGGCGTGCTAACGGGAGTGAGCCATAGAATTGCTTATTCTGGCCAACCCGTGCCGATAGAGATCCGCCGCTTCCGCCATGACGGCCGCTTCGACGGGCCGATCCACGCCCATGACCGCGGCCAGCTCTTCGCCCTCGACCACGGCCTGGCCCTGATCCGCAGCGGCGCTGGCGACTGGATCATGCCGTCCGGGCGGCTGTGCTGGATGCCGGCGGGCGTGCCGCATGGCGTGCTGACGCTGGGACCGGTGGCCGGCACCAGCCTCTATCTCGACGCCGCCGGCCTGCCGCCGCGGCCGGCGGTGCTGCGGGCGCCGCCGCTGGCTCTGGCGCTGCTGGGCCGGATCATCGAGATCGAGGCGGATGATCCCGGCCGCCGGGACCGGCTGCTGGCGGTGCTGCTGGACGAGCTGCGCGCCGCGCCGGAGGAGCCGCTGCGCCTGCCGACGCCGCGCGACCCGCGGCTGCGCCGGATGACCGCCGCCCTGGCGGCCGACCCGGCCGATCCGCGCCGGCTCGACGACTGGGCGGCGGCGCTGGACCTGCCGAAGCGCAGCCTGGTGCGGCGCTTCAAGGCCGAGACCGGGCTGAGCTTCGTGCAGTGGCGGCACCACGCCCGGCTGATCCGGGCGGCGGCGCTGCTCGGCGACGGAGCTTCGGTGACCGAGGCGGCGCTGGCCGTCGGCTATGACAGCGTCAGCGCCTTCATCACCCGCTTCCGCGCCGGCTTCGGGGTGACACCCGGGCGGTTCGCCCCCGGCCCGACCGGTGCCGCAAATAAGGCGGGCCCTGACCTCGGATCGGCGCGATGACGCCATGTTTGCGCGCTGGAATCGCCGGGACGATATGACGGGGGATCCATGGATCACGAGAGTTCGATTGCGGCGCGGCGGGGCCTGGATGACGAAGGCCCGCGCGCGACATCACGGCCGGCCAGCCGTTCGGCCGAGAACGAGGCGCGGATGGTCGCCCATCTGCGCTCGGTCCTGCTGGCGCCCGGCCGCTCGCATGTCTGGGAGTGACCCGATTTCTGCGAGTGCAAATTCGTGGTAAAATTCAATTAGATATTGCTCGCGGGCGAGGATCCGATGGTGTCGGAGCGGCTTCGGCTGGAGGACGTTCCGGCCGCGTTCATCGCGGCCTGGAACCGTCACGACGCAGCGTCCCTGGCCGCGCTGTTCGCGGAGGACGCGGACTTCGTCAATGTCGTCGGCCTGTGGTGGCGGAGCCGGGAGGAAATCGAGGCCGCCCATGCGGCGACCCACGAGACCATCTTCAAGCAGAGCCATCTGGAAGGCGAGATCGCCGAGATCACCCGCCTGGGGCCGGCGGGGATCGCCGCCTTGCACGTGACCTGGACGCTGACCGGCCTGAGTTTGCCGGACGGCGCGCCGGCCGAACCGCGGCAAGGCATACTGCTTCTGGTGCTGACCGAGGCCGCGGGCGGCTGGCGGATCCGGATCGCCCAGAACACCGATATCGTGCCGGGCGCGCTCGCGCCGCCGTGACCGCCCGACCTTCCGCTAGCTTCGCCCCAGCACCCCGGCGCTCGGGCGGGCGGCGATGCGATCCCACCAGGCGGCCAGCCGCTCGTGCCGCGCCAGCAGGTCGCGCCCCTCGGGCGCCATCCGGAAATAGTCGATGACCGGGGCCGCGTGCAGGTCGGCGAGGCTGAGCGCGTCACCCACGAGCCACGGGCCGTCGCCGAGGAAGCCCTCGAGCACATCCAGGCACAGCCCGGCGCGCGGCAGGGCGGCGGCGATCAGCGCCTCGTCGCTCGGCCGGCCCGCCTTCGGCTTCGACACCCGCTCGACATAGATGTCCCAGACCAGCGGTCGATAGGCGTAGCTGTCGAGCACGCCGATGACCTGCGTCATCCGGGCCCGGCCGCGGGCGTCGGCGGGCTGCAGCGCCGGCCCGGGAAACGCCTCGTCGACATAGCGGGTGATCGCCGCGGTCTCGTACAGCGCGAAGCCGTCATGCTCGAAGGCCGGGATACGGCCGAAGGGGTGGCGGCCGAGATAGCCCGGCGGCGGCCCCTCGGCGGCGAAGATGTCGACCTCGACCAGATCGAAGCCCACGCCCTTCTCCTGCAGCGCCATCAGGGCGGCGCGGACATAGACGCTGTAGCGGGCGCCGTAGAGGATCGGGGCGGTGGCGGTCATGGCATCTCCAGCTTGCGCTCGACGTCGATCAGCATGGCGCCGTTGCGCTCCAGCCGGTAGCGGCCGGTATAGGTGCCGGGCTTCCAGCCGCCATCCTTCGGCGCCCGCTTGCCGGCGAAGGCGAACCAGCTGATCTTCGAGGACGGCAG
Organism: Inquilinus limosus; assembly: GCF_002195995.1. GTDB lineage: Bacteria > Pseudomonadota > Alphaproteobacteria > DSM-16000 > Inquilinaceae > Inquilinus > Inquilinus limosus_C. The sequence continues at coordinate 45,115 of NZ_NHON01000038.1, read as the reverse complement.
CGGCTTCTGGTCCTGGAACGCCAAGGTGCCATCCGGGGCGGCGATGGTGACGGTCTGCAGGTCGCCGGCCTGGACGCCGAAGCTTTCGGCCCACATCACCAGCGGCGCCTGACGGTCGCCCTTGAGGTCGGCGTAGCGGCCGAGCCGGGCGGCATTCGTGTCGGCTGGACCCGTGGCGAAGCCGGCGATCAGCAGGCCGGTGGCGATATAGGGAACGTCGGTCGCCCACAGCGAATGCCCCGCCGTCGTGCAGCCTGCACCCTTCGCCTCATCGGTGAAGGGATCGATCCGTTCCTCGCCCTTGAGGATGCTGAAATGCACATGCGGGAACTCGGTGTCGCCGGACAGGCCGATCTGGCCCAGCGGCTGGCCCGCCTTCACCATCTCGCCAGGCTTCACCTTCAGGCTGCCGCGCTTCATATGGGCGTACAGGGTCTGCCAGCCGTTGCCATGGTCGATGATCACGCCGTTGCCGGCCTCGATCCCCTCGATCGCCGTCTTGCCCCGCTCGTCCACCGAGACGTCGGGCTGCCCGTCGCGGACGCGCAGCACCGTGCCGTCGGCGGCGGCCAGGACTTCGACGCCGCGCTGCATCGTCGCCAGATCGGGCAGCCGGATGTCGGTGCCGTCATGCCCGTCGTAGGTGAGCGGGCCGCAGTGGAAATCGGCTCGGCCGGGGCTGGGATCGGCGTCGACATAGTTCTGGATGAAGCAGTCCTGGCCCAGGGTGCAGGCGGCGGGCCAGGCGAAGCGCGGCTCCTGCTGCTGCGCGGAGGCCGCGGGCGCGGCGAGAAGGACGAGTCCGATCAGGGCGCTCCGCATCATCCGCTTCCCCCTTGAACGTCTGCTCCTTGATGACGCGAACGGTCGCCCCGGGCAATCGGACACAATGCCTCCCTCGCCGTCGCGCGCGGAGGGGCAGCGGTTCGGGGGCTAGAGCGTGACCACCCGGATCCGCCGGCCCTGCACCGCCAGGGCGATGCCGCCGCGCTTGAGCGCCAGGGCATCCTCGCCGAACAGCTCGCGGCGCCAGCCGTGCAGCGCCGGCACCTCGGCGTCGTCGTCCATGGCGATGGCCTCCAGGTCGTCGCTGCCGGCGACCAGCTTCTGGGCCACGCCCTCATCCTCGCATTTCATCTTCAGCAGCACGCGCATCAGCTCGACCAGCGGCGCGATGCCGGGCGGGGTCGGCGGGCGCTGCGCCAGCTTCGGCGCCTGGTCGGGCGGTGTCGCCAGGCCGCGCTCGACCGCCGCGATCAGCCCCTGGCCCTGCCAGCCCTCGGCCATGTTGCGGCTCATGCCGCGGATCCGGGCCATGCCGTCGATGTCGCGCGGGGTGTGCGCCGCGATCTCCAGGAGGGCCTCGTCCTTCAGGATACGGCCGCGCGGGATGTCGCGCTTCTGCGCCTCGCGCTCGCGCCAGGCCGCCACCTCGCGCAGGATCGCCAGGAACTTGGCCGAGGCGTTGCGCGGCTTCAGCCGCAGCCAGGCCTGGTCCGGCTCGGTGCGATAGGTGCCGGGGTCGCAGAGGATCGCCATCTCCTCGGCCAGCCACGCCTCGCGGCCCGACTTGGTCAGCTGGCGGCGCAGCGCCTCATAGGCCGGGCGCAGATGGATCACGTCGGCCAGGGCATAGTCGATCTGGCGCTCGGTCAGCGGCCGGTGCGACCAGTCGGTGAAGCGCGAGGATTTGTCGATCCGCGCATTGGCCAGCTTGCCGACCAGGTTCTCGTAGCTGACCGATTCGCCGAAGCCGCACACCATCGCCGCGACCTGGGTGTCGAACAGCGGCGTCGGCACCCGGCCGGTCAGGTGGTCGAAGATCTCCACGTCCTGGCGGGCGGAGTGGAAGACCTTCAGCACCTTCGGGTTGTGCACCAGCGTGAACAGCGGCTCCAGGTCGATGCCGGGGGCCAGCGGGTCGATCGCCGCCGCCTCGTCCAGCCCGGCGATCTGCACCAGGCACAGCTTCGGCCAGAAGGTGTGCTCGCGCATGAACTCGGTGTCGATGGCGATGTAGTCGGCTGCTGCCATGCGGTCGCAGAAGGCGGCGAGCTCGGCGGAGGAGGTGATCAGAGTCATCCCCAGAGTTGTAGCGGATGAATCCCCCCATTGCCGAGTGCTTTACGCCGAAGCGACTGTCGTGGGTGCCGAATCCGTCTAGGCTGGTCGAAAACCGGGGTGAGGGCCGGAGTGGGAACGAAGCCATGCTTTCGCCATGGCGGTCCGGGAGCGTGGAGACGGCGGCAAGGAGGGCGGCATGAGACGATCCCTGGCATTGACGGCAGCCGTGGCCGTGCTGGCGGCAACCCTGCCCTTTGCCGGCGCGGCGGGGCGGGAGGAGGCGCCGCCCGGCCTGTTCCGGGTCGGCGACACCGGCGTCCGCTGCCTGAAGCAGCCTTGCCCGTGGCGCGGCGTGGTGCCGGTCGATGACGAGAGCGTCGCCGCCGGAACCGTCCCGCCGGCCTATGCGGGGGACGCGCCGCCGGTGATCGCGGCGCGGCCCGAACTGCTGGAGCAGGCCCGTAACGAGATCTGGCGCGCCTGGGCATCGGGCGGCTGCCTCCTGGTTCATGGCCGGTTCGAGCGCCGCGGCGCCGCGGCGGTGCCGATGCTGTCGGTCGACCGGATCATCGGGTCGTGCAGCCGATGATCCGCCATCGCGAGAAAATGGCCGGGGGTGAACCCAAGGGCCATCGGTTCAGCCCAGCGCCCGGAACAGCCGGTGCAGCTCGGCACGGCCTTCGAAGCCGATGCCGGGGCGCTGTGGCAGGCCGGCGACGCCTGCGGCCACGAGCGCATCGTCTTCGAGCCCGCCGAAGGGATGGAAGCACAGCGGGTTGACCTCGGCGCCGCCCAGCCCGAGCGCGGCGACGGCATGCAGGGTGAACAGGTGCCCGCCATGCGGCCAGAAGGCCCGGCGCGGCCAGCCGGCGGCGGTCATGGCGTCGATGATCTGCAGAAAGCCAGGCAGGCCATAGCCATGCACCGGGTCGAACAGCAGGATGTCGCGGTCGGGCCGCAGCCCGCCATGCCGCGCCAGCAGCCTGGCCTCGGCGGCGGAGAACAGCGCCTCCCCGGCCGCGACCGGTCCCGGATAGGCGGCGGTCACCGCCGCCTGGGTCGGGAAGTCGTGCGGGTCGCAGACATCCTCGAACCACCACAGCCAGGGCGGCGGCCGCTGCCAGCGCGGCGGGGCCGTCATAGGCGTTCATGGCGTCGACGGCGAGGTTCCAGGGCCCACCCAGTGCCGCTGATGCGGCCTCGATCCGGCGGAGATCCTGCGCCAGCCCGGCCGCGCCGATCTTGATCTTGGCGCGGGTGTAGCCGAGATCGCCCAGCCGGCGCATCTCGTCCCCCAGCCGGGCGAGATCGTCGGCCGGGTATGGATAGCCGCCGCCGGCATAGACCGGCACACGCTCCAGCACCGGCCGCCCGAGACGGTCCGCCAGGAACCGGTGCAGCGGCAGGCCGGCGATCTTCGCGGCGGCGTCCCACAGCGCCATGTCGAGGGTGCCGATCGCGACGCAGCGCTCGCCATGGCCGCCCGGCTTCTCCCCGGCCATCATCGCGGCCCAGGCGCGAAACGGGTCGAGATTGGTGCCGGCCGCATCCGCCAGGGCGCCGTCGGCCGCTGCCAGCAGCCGGGGCGCGAAGCGCTCGCGGATCAGCCCGCCCTGCGCGAACCGGCCGATCGACCCGAAGCCGTAGCCGACCACCGGCCGGCCGTCGCGCACCACGTCGGTGACCAGCGCGACGATGCTGGTGGTCAGGCCGCCGGACGGGATGGCGGGATCGGCATAGCGCGAGATCGCGACCGGCCGCTCCCGGATGTCGACGATCCGCATCGTCCTACCCCTCCCAGTCCAGGCCGAGGTCGAGGATCGGCGCCGAATGGGTGATCCAGCCGGCGGAGATCAGGTCGACGCCGGTGGCGGCGATCGCCGGCACCGTCTCCGCCGTCACCCGGCCGGAGGCCTCGGTCACCACCTCTCCGTCGACCCGGCGCACCGCCTCGCGCAGCTGGTCGGGGGTCATGTTGTCCAGCACCACGGCATCGACGCCTTCGGCCAGCGCCTCGTCGAGCTGGGCGAGCGTGTCGACCTCCACCTCGATCTTCACCAGATGGCCGATCGCAGCGCGGGCCCGGGCGATCGCCGGCCGCACCCCGCCGGCCACAGCGACGTGGTTGTCCTTGATCAGCACCGCGTCGTCGAGGCCGAAGCGGTGGTTGACGCCGCCGCCGGCGCGCACCGCGTGCTTCTCCAGCGCCCGCAGGCCCGGCGTGGTCTTGCGGGTGCAGGCGATGCGCGCCTTGTGCGGCCGGGCGGCCGCGGCCAGCGCGGCGGTGGCGGTGGCGACGCCGGACAGGCGGCACAGCAGGTTCAGCGCCACGCGCTCCGCCGCCAGGATCGGCCGGGCCGGGCCGTCGATGCGGATCACCGCGTCGCCCGGCGCCACCCGGCTGCCATCCGGCAGCAGGATGGCGACGGCGATGGCGGGGTCGAGCAGGCGGAAGGCCAGGGCGGCGGCGTCGGTGCCGGCCACGGTGCCGGGCTGGCGGGCGGCGATGGCGCCGCTCATCCGTGCCTCGGCCGGGATCACCGCGGCGCTGGTGATGTCGCCGGCGCGGCCGAGATCCTCGGCCAGGGCGGCGCGGACGATCGGCTCGACCAGCAAAGCGGGGAGGGGAGAGAGATCCATCGGGATCAGTCCTTGCGTTCGGCGGGGGCCAGGAGGCCGTCCTGGACCAGCAGCTCGAGAAGCCGGGTGTAGGTCGGGGCGCCGTCCTGCGCGTTGCGGGCCAGGACGCGGTCGATGTCGGCGCTGGCCCCCTGCAGGCGATAGGGCCCGCCATCGACCATCTCGCAGGCCCGGCAGATCTCGATCAGGGCCTGCAGCTCGCGCAGATGCATCGCCTGGAAATACGAGGCCTCCATCGGTGCGGAGCTGTAGCCGCACTCGGCATAGGTCCGGTCGGTGAAGGCGCGGAAATCATAGACCGGCATCCAGGGCGGGCAGGGGATGCCCGCCGTCCAGGCCCCGAAATCCGTGAAGGTCGAAAGCGGCATGGGGTGATCCTCCGGTCAGGCATGCCCGGCGACGGTCGGGGCATCCTCGGCGCCCCGGCACTGTACCGGCCCGCCGCTCTCCAGCACATCGGCGAGGGTGAGGAAGGAGGGGGCGGAGGCAGGGTCGGCCTCGGGCCGGTCGCTGCGGCACTGGGCGCCGCGGCTCTCGCGTCGGCGCAGCGCGGCGGTGGCGATCATAAGGCCGGCCAAAGCGCGGTCGGCCAGGGGCGAGGGCGCGGCATCGGCCAGCGGGCGCAGGGCGGTGATCGCGGCCAGCAGCCCGGCTCCGTCGCGGACCACGCCGACATGGCGCTCCATCACCCCGCGCAGCGCGGCGACGATGCCGGCATCCGCGGCGGGGCGGTGGCCGGCGCCGAGCGGCAGCGGGCGCAGCGGCGGCCGAGCCTCGCCGCCGCGGATGTCCTCGGCGATCCACTCCGCAGCGGCCAGCGCCTCGAGCAGCGAGTTGCTGGCCAGGCGGTTGGCGCCGTGCAGCCCGGTCGCTGCCACCTCGCCCGCGGCCCAGAGGCCGGGGACGGAGCTGCGGCCGCGCCCGTCCACCGCCACCCCGCCCATATGGTAGTGAGCGGCCGGGCGGATCGGGATCGGCTGCCGGAGCGGGTCCAGCCCGGCCTCGCGGCACAGCGCGCCGACCTTGGCAAAGCGCTCCAGCTTGGCACCCAGCGGCCGGGCATCCAGGAACACCGGCTCGCCGGCCATGACCCGGCGGAACACGGCGCGGGCGATGACGTCGCGCGGGGCCAGGTCACCCTGCGGATGGTCGGCCATCACCCGTTCGCCCGCCGCCGTCACCAGCACGGCGCCCTCGCCGCGCAGCGCCTCGGTGGCCAAGGGCATCGGATCGCGGCCGACGGCCATGGCGGTCGGGTGGAACTGCACGAACTCCAGGTCGCGCAGCACCGCGCCGGCGCGCGCCGCCAGCGCCAGCCCGGTGCCGGCCGCGCCGAGGGGGTTGGTGGTGTGGGCGTAGAGGCCGCCGACCCCGCCGGTCGCCAGCACCACGGCCCGGGCCGGGATCGCCACCGGCTCCCCGTCCTCCCGGGCCAGCACGCCGCACACCCCGGCCTCGTCGCGCAGCAGGGCGGTGGCGCGGGCGTGGCGGATGGCGATGCGGAGATCGGCCCCGGCGGCCCGGGCCAGGGTGCGCAGCACCGCGGCGCCGGTGCCGTCGCCGCCGGCATGGACGATGCGGCGGCGGGAATGCGCGGCCTCCAGGCCGAGGGCGAAGCCGCCGCTGTCGGTCCGGTCGAAGGGCGCGCCCAGCCCGGCCAGCCAGGCGATGGCGCCGGGGGCGGCTTCGGTGACGCGCCGCGCCACCTCCGGGTCGCCGAGGCCGGCGGCGGCCGCCAGCGTGTCGGCGGCGTGCAGGGCCGGGTCGTCGTCGGGGCCCAGCGCCGCGGCGATGCCGCCCTGGGCCCAGCCGGTGGCGGCCTCGGTGCCGACCGGCGCGGCCGACAGCAGCAGCACCGGCAGCGGCGCCAGCCGCAGCGCCGCGGCCAGCCCGGCGATGCCGGCGCCGATCACCACGACACGATCACGAGCATTGGCCTGCGGGCGGAAAGACATCGCGTCCATCAGCGCACCTCCAGCATGCGTTCGACCGCGGCGCGGGCGCGGCCGGCCACGGCGGGGGCCAGCGTCACCGCCTCGGTCATCGTCTCCAGCGCGTGCCGGATCCCGGGCAGGGTGATCCGCTTCATGTGCGGGCACAGGTTGCAGGGCCGGATGAAGTCGATCTCCGGGAACTGCACGGCGACGTTGTCGCTCATCGAGCATTCGGTCACCAGCACCACCCGGCCGGGCCGTTGCTTCGCCACATAGTCGCTCATCGCCGCGGTGGAACCGGCGAAATCGGCCTCGGCCACCACCTCGGGCGGGCATTCCGGGTGGGCCAGCACGGTCACGCCGGGATGGCGGTCGCGCAAGCCCCGGATGTCGTCCGGGCCGAAGCGCTCATGCACCTCGCAGGCGCCCTGCCAAGCGATGATCTCGACCTTCGTCTCGGCCGCGACATTGGCCGCCAGGTAGCGGTCGGGGATGAAGATGACCCGCGGCACGCCCAGGCTCTCCACCACCTTCACGGCGTTGCCGGAGGTGCAGCAGATGTCGCTCTCCGCCTTCACCGCGGCCGAGGTGTTGACATAGGTCACCACCGGCACGCCCGGATAGCGGCGGCGCAGCAGGCGCACATCCTCCGGCGTGATCGAGTCGGCCAGCGAGCAGCCGGCCCGGGTGTCGGGGATCAGCACCGTCTTGGCCGGGTTCAGCAGCTTCGCGGTCTCGGCCATGAAGTGCACGCCGCACAGCACGATCACCGACGCCTCGACCCGCGCCGCCTCGCGCGCCAGGGCCAGGCTGTCGCCGGTGATGTCGGCGATGCCGTGGAAGATCTCCGGCGTCTGGTAGTTGTGCGCCAGGATCACCGCGTCGCGCTCCCGCTTCAGCCGCAGGATGGCGTCGATGTCGGGGGCGAAGCCGGGCCAGTCGAAGGCCGGGATGACGCGGGACAGGCGGCCGTACAGCGGCGCCATGCGCGCGGCGACGGCGGGGGTGTATTCGGCATGGGCTGACATCGGGTTCTGCTCACTTCGAGAATTACGAGGACAGGGGCGGCCCGAATCGGTGTCGCTTTGGTTACTCTAATTCTCAGAATAAGAAAATCAAGTGGCGGCGCAGCGACCGCATTGGCAGCGGCGGCCGCGGGGCTACATTGGAGGGGGCAGGAGTCGCCGCCGGTCCCCTGCAAGACCAACCCCGCGGCCAGGCGCAGCGGCGCCCGGCCGAAGCCAAGGAGAGACATCGTGGAGCAGCGCAATCTCGGCCGGTCCGGCATCCGGGTCGGGCCGCTGGCCCTGGGCGGCAACGTGTTCGGCTGGACCGCGGACGAGGCGGCCTCGTTCCGGGTGCTCGACGCCTTCGTCGATGCCGGGCTGAACCTGATCGACACCGCCGACTGCTATTCCTCCTGGGCGCCCGGCAACAAGGGCGGCGAGTCGGAGACGATCATCGGCCGCTGGCTGAAGCGCAGCGGCAAGCGCGACCGGGTGGTGATCGCCACCAAGGTCGGCTGGGAGATGCCGGGCCGGCCGCAGCGCAAGGACCTGTCGGCCGCCTGGATCCGCGAGGAGGTCGAGAATTCGCTGCGCCGGCTGCAGGTCGACGTCATCGACCTGTACCAGTCGCATCACGACGATCTGGAGACGCCGCAAGAGGAGACGCTGGCGGCGCATGCCGAGCTGATCCGCGCCGGCAAGGTGCGGGCGATCGGCGCCTCGAATTTTTCCGCCGAGCGCTTCGCCTCCGCCCTGAAGCTCAGCGAGCAGGGCCTGCCGCGCTACGAGACGATGCAGCCGCATTTCAACCTCTATGAGCGCTCGCATTACGAGGGGCCGCTGGAGGATCTGTGCCGGCGCGAGGGCATCGGCGTGATCAGCTATTTCTCGCTGGCGGCCGGCTTCCTGACCGGCAAGTACCGCAGCGAGGCCGACCTGTCGCAGAGTGCCCGCGGCGGCGGCATGAAGGACCGGCTGAACGCGCGCGGCCTGCGCATCCTCGGCGCCCTCGACACGGTGGCGGAGGCGCATGGCGTGCGCCCGGCCACGGTGGCGCTGGCCTGGCTGATCGCCCGGCCTGGCCTGACCGCCCCGATCGCCAGCGCCACCAGCCCGGAGCAGCTGGAGGACCAGATCGCCGCCACCCGCCTGACCCTGACCGCCGAGGAGATCAGGCTGCTGGACGAGGCGGGGCGGTAGGAGGCGGCGAAGGCTGGCGGGCGTGAGGGCCTGAACCATCGCATTGCCTCTCCCGCGTGGCGGGAGAGGTCGGGCTCGCGCAGCGAGACCGGGTGAGGGCTGGTCCCGGCCTCGACTAAGCCCCCTCACCCGGAGGCGTAAACGCCTCCGACCTCTCCCGTAAACGGGAGAGGCAAAATCATCGGTTTTGATCACTGGTTCCGCAGCCATACTGTCATTGCGGCCCCGGCCTTGAGCCGGGGGAAGCAATCCATGCAGCAGCATGGGCGGATCGATGGATTGCTTCGTCGGCTTCGCCTCCTCGCAATGACGAGGTGGGAATGCCTGGCGCAGGCCCTCAGCTGCTGTCCGGCTTCAATGGTGCCGGCATGAGCCGGCCGGCGTCGGGCTCGTCCATCGGGCGAGGCCAAGCCTCCGCCGGGGCTCGTTCGGCAGGCTCCGCCACCGCGTCGACGGTCACCGCCTCATCCGCCCATCCCGGCGGCAGCCAGGACGGATCCGGCGGCAGGCCGATCTTCCGGCTCACCGCGCGCACGAAGTCTTCGGGTGACAGCAGGTCCAGCTGCACGTCGAGGACCTCGTCCTCGGTCAACCTCTCCCACACCAGCGACCGGACGCGCTCGACATCCCCGGGCTCGGCGGGCCGGGCGATCGCCTTGACCGCGGCCTCGGCCGCCTGCTCCCGCTTCTGGCGCCGCCGCTCCTGCTCGCCGGACGCGATCCGCTCCTGCTTGCGCAGCAGGTAGTTGGCCCGGATCCGTTCGGTCATCGCGATCGACAGCCGCACCGAGCGCGCCAGCCGCGACTGCATCAGCGGATAGTTCGGCATCTCCGCGTCGTGCAGGATCCGCTCGTGCTCACGCACGGTGGCCCGCATGGTGCGGATGTCGAGGTCGACCACCTCGCGCAGCCGGTTCAGCGCCCACTCCGTCCAGCGCAGGTCGGTGTCGCTCGGCTTGATCGGTTCGGGCTGCACCTCATCCATAGAACGTATCATGAACGAAAGTCGCAGTTAAGGCTACTGCGATCGTGCGTCCGGCTCCGGCAGGCGCCCGGTCACAGCCGGCGCGACAGGATCGCGCGGTCGGTGCCGGCGAAGCCGTGGCGGCGGTACAGGCGGGCGGCGTCCGGGTTCCCGGCCTCGACCTCCAGATGCACGGCGTGCACGCCCTCGGCCTGGAGCAGCCGCACCAGCGCCTCCAGCACGGCCGAGCCGTGGCCGCGGCCGCGATGGGCGGGCTCGATGTAGAACTCGTCGATGAAGGCGTCGCGGCCGCCGAACTCGATGCTCCAGGACCAGGTCACCACCAGGTAGCCGACCGCTTCGCCGCCGGCTTCGATCATCCAGCCGGCGGCGAAGCGGGTGCCGGCGACGATCTCCGCCAGCGCCCGGCGGCCGCCCGGGGTCAGCGGGTGGTTGTCCTCGTCGTTGAAGGCGATCGCCATGGCCAGCAGCCGGTCATGGTCGGCCGGCGCCAGTGGGCGCAGCGCGACGGTCATGCCGGCCGGCGCGACACGGGCAGGCGGACGCCGGGCTCGGGCTGCTCCTGCAGCACCTCGCGGCGGAAGCGCACCAGCCGCGCCGGGCGGCCGCCGGTGCCGCCGGCGACCTCGCCGGTCTCCTCGACCAGCCCCTGGCTGTCGACCAGGCGGCGGAAGTTCGGGGCGTGCAGGCGCAGGCCCGCCAGCGCCTCGACCGTGCGCTGCAGCTGCGACAGGGTGAAGGTCGGCGGCATCAGCTCGAACACCACCGGCCGGTACTTGATCTTGCCGCGCAGCCGGCCGATGCCGGTGGCCAGGATGCGGCGGTGGTCGGCCGCCATCGGCGCGCCCTCGGCCAGGGCCGGGCAGACCCGGCCGGGGCCGTCGCCCGGGGCGTCACGATGCGCCTCGGCGGCCAGCCCGGCCTCGTACATCAGCTCGTAGCGCTCCAGCACGCGCTCCTCGCCCCAGGGCAGGCCGCCCAGGCCGAAGGCCAGGCGCAGCCGGGCCTCGCGCCGACGGCGTTCCGGCTCGGCCGTGGCGGCCCCGGCCCAGCCGGCCAGCGCCGCCTCGATCCGGTCCAGCAGCTCGGGCCGGCCGGCGCGCCGGTCCTCCCAGGGGAAGTGGCGGTACCAGTCGCTCCACAGGCTGTCGCCGGCGCCGGCCGCCTCGCGCAGCAGCGCCAGATAGCCGACCGACAGCACCCGGCCGGGCCCGGCCAGCTGCCGGTCGCGGTCGCCGAAGGTGTAGAGCTGCTCGACATAGCCCAGCGGCTGTCCGGTTTGCGCCTCGACCCAGGCGCGCAGCCCCAGCTCCAGCGTCCGGTGCTGCGGCTCCAGCGGGCCGGCGGGCAGGGCGTCGGCGCCGTCGGGCCCGCGCAGCGCCAGCACGCGCGGCGTCTCGCCCGCCACCGCCACGACCACGGCCGACAGGTCGACCGTCACCCGGTCCTGGGCGGCCCGGCTCTGAGGGGATTGCGGCGCCCGCTGCGCCCTGGCCGTCACGCCGGCCATCGTGGATCGGAAGCCTCGACTCGCATGCGGCCAGGATAGCATGGGCGGGCGTCGCCCGGATGACGACTCACGGTCGCCGGGCCTGCCAGTCCGCCGGCGGCTCGAAGATCATCGGCACCAGCCTGGCGAAACACTCATGGTCCGGCCGCCGGGCCGGGTCATCGAGGAACCGGCCGATGATCCGCTTGGCGCAGGGATTCAGCACGCCATGGCCCTGGCCGGGAAAGACGAGGCTGGTGCCATGGGCCAGCCGCTTCACCGCCGCCGCCGCCCAGGAGGGCGGGGTGCGCGGATCGAAAGCTCCGGAGATCAGCAGCGCCGGGATGTCGCTGGTCACCGGCGCAGCATCGCGCTCCGGGCTATGCGGCACAGGCCATGCGGCGCAATACCCGTCGGCGGCCTGATCCCAGACCTGGTCGGCGAAGCGCCGATCCCGGGACCGCGCCTTGTCCATCCAGGTGGGATCGGCGGGAAACAGATCAGCGCAGGCGACCGACATATAGAGAGACTGGTCCCAGGCCAGCTCCCTGATCTCCAGGTCGAGCAGGTCTATCCTCTTGCTGCTGGCGAGCAGCCGCGGATTCCCGCCCTCCAACTCCTCGATCATGCGCGGGATGAAGCGCGCGCGGTCGCTGGACTCCAGCATCCCGTTGACGACGTCGCGAAACATCCAGCCGTCGATCCGCGCGGTCTCGCCGCCGGAGATCGGAATCGTCAAGGGCGCGTGGTCGAACCGCTCGGCCAGGGTTAGGAATCGCCGCTCGAGATCGGGGTATCCCTCGGCGCAGCCCGGATCGGCATTGCAGGCCGCAAGCAGGGCATCGAACGCCTCTCCGGCATTGGCCGCGGAATCGTAGAAATTGGCCTCGGGCGGCCACACGCCCTCGAGGATGGCGGAGCGGATGCCCTCCGGATGGTCGCGCATCACGATCATCGCGACGCGGGAGCCGAAGGAGGCCCCCCAGAGGTTCCAGGCCGGGTAGCCCAGGGCCTGGCGCAGATCGGCGACATCGGCGGCGATCGTCGCGGTGGTGATCTGGCCGGGATCGTGTCCCGCCTCCCGGAACCTGGCCCAACATCCCTTCGCCTTCTCGCGCAGGGCGGCCGCCACGATCGCGCTGGAGGGCTGGTTGTGATCCAGGACGAACTGCCGCTCATACGGATCGAGCGGGCCGCAGGGGGACGGCAGCAGCCTCGATTCCCCGACGCCCCGCTGGTCGAACAGGACCAGCCGGCGTGTGCCCAGCCAATCCGATGTCTTCGGCACCATGGTCCAGCCGGGCAGCCACTCCGCGTCAAGGCCGGTCGCGTAGCCGGGCCCGCCGCCGATGTAGAGCACTGGGTCCGGCTGCAGCGCGCGATCCGTCCGCCACAGGGTCACCACCCGCAGGCGGATGCGCGGGCCGTCCGGCCGGGCGCGGTCCTCCAGCACCGTGACGGTGCCGCAGTCCACGGCGACGTCCTCCGGCAGGACCAGGCCGGCCGGGCAGTCATCGGCGGTGAAGAACGGCGGCCGGCGCTCCTCCGCCGCGGCGGATCCGGCGGCGAGGAAAAGGGCGAGGGCGAGGATCCAGCGCATGCGGTCGGCGGTCCGGAACGAGGCGAAGCGGCGGCCATTCTGCCGGAGGCAGGGCAGGGGCGTCGAGCCGCGGCTTGACAGGCCGGCGCGGGCGGTGTCAGTGACCACCGTTTCACGCCAAGGTCCGAGAGCGATCCCATGCACGCCTACCGCACCCACACCTGCGGCCAGCTCCGTCCCGAACAGGCCGGCGAGACCGTCCGCCTGTCCGGCTGGGTCCATCGCAAGCGCGACCATGGCAATCTGCTGTTCCTCGACCTGCGCGACCATTATGGCCTGACGCAATGCGTGGTCGACACCGACAGCCCGCATTTCAAGGCGGCCGAGGCGGTGCGCGTCGAGAGCGTCGTCACCGTCACCGGCACCGTGGTCAAGCGCAGCGCCGAGACCGCCAACGACAAGCTGCCGACCGGCGGCATCGAGGTGCGGATCGACGATTTCGTGCTGCAGTCGGCCGCCCAGGTGATCCCGCTGCAGGTGGCGTCGGACGAGGACGCCGGCGAGGATATCCGCCTGCGCAACCGCTTCCTCGACCTGCGCCGGCAGAAGATGCAGCGCAACATCGTGCTGCGCAGCGAGGTCATCTCCTCGATCCGCCGCCGCATGATCGACCAGGGCTTCCGCGAGTTCCAGACGCCGATCCTGACGGCGTCGAGCCCCGAGGGCGCGCGCGACTTCCTGGTGCCGGCCCGCCAGCACCCCGGCAAATTCTACGCCCTGCCGCAGGCGCCGCAGCAGTTCAAGCAGCTGCTGATGGTGGCCGGCTTCGACCGCTACTTCCAGATCGCGCCCTGCTTCCGCGACGAGGACAGCCGCGCCGACCGCAGCCCGGGCGAGTTCTACCAGCTCGATTTCGAGATGAGCTACGTCACCCAGGAGGACGTGTTCCAGGCGATCGAGCCGGTGCTGCGCGGCGTGTTCGAGGAGTTCTCGGACTTCAGCGGGACCAAGCGCGCGGTCACCGCCGGCGCCTTCCCGCGCATCCCCTATGCCGAGTCGATGCTGAAATACGGCAACGACAAGCCGGACCTGCGCAACCCGCTGGTGATCGCCGACGTCACCGCAATCTTCGCCCGCGAGGATGTGACTTTCCGCGCCTTCAAGGGCGTGATCGAGAAGGGCGGCGTGGTGCGCGCCATCCGCGCGCCGAAGGTGGCCGACAAGCCGCGCAGCTTCTTCGACAAGCTGAATGGCTGGGCGCAGGAGCTGGGGGCCCCGGGCCTCGGCTACGTCGTGTTCGAGGCCGGCGCCGGCAAGGGCCCGATCGCCAAGTTCCTCGAGGCGGGCGCCCAGGACGCGCTGCGCGAGGCCACCGGCGCCGAGGATGGCGACGCGGTGTTCTTCGTCGCCGACCTGGAGGCCGCGGCCTGCAAGCTGGCCGGCTACGCCCGCACCAAGATCGGGCAGGAGCTCGAGCTGATCGACCCGGACCGCTACGAGCTGTGCTGGATCGTCGACTTCCCGATGTACGAGCTGAACGAGGAGACCGGGCAGATCGACTTCAGCCACAACCCGTTCTCGATGCCGCAGGGCGGGCTCGAGGCGCTGGAGACGCAGGACCCGCTGACCATCAAGGCGTTCCAGTACGACATCGTCTGCAACGGCGTCGAGCTGTCCTCGGGCGCGATCCGGAACCACAAGCCGGAGATCATGATCAAGGCGTTCGCGATCGCCGGCTACAGCCAGGACGTGCTGGAGGCGAAGTTCGGCGGCATGCTGTCGGCCTTCCGCTTCGGCGCCCCGCCGCATGGCGGCTCGGCCCCCGGCATCGACCGCATCGTCATGCTGCTGGCGGATGAGCCGAACATCCGCGAGGTCATCGCCTTCCCGATGAACCAGCGCGCCGAGGACCTGCTGATGGGCGCCCCGGCCGAGGTCGACCCGGCCCGGCTGAAGGAGTTGTCGATCAAGCTGGACCTGCCCAAGAAGGCGGGCTGAGCGTTTCGCCCGCGGCTCCGGTCGCGGGCGGCTCCTCATCAGAGCGGGATGGGCTCAATCCCGATCGAGTCATCCCCAGGGGCAGTGAGCTTTTGCCTCTCCCGCTCGCGGGAGAGGCCGGAGACGCGAAGCGGCTCCGGGTGAGGGGATTTGTCGAGGCCGGGACCAGCCCTCACCCGGTCTCGCTGCGCGAGCCCGACCTCTCCCGCCACGCGGGAGAGGCAACACGTGCAGACGCTCGAGATCCTCCTCAATCATCCCGCTCTAGATCCGACATTTCGGCGTCGTCGCGGCCGGGTACTCGCGCTACCCTGCCGATGCACCGCCGTTCGGCGGTCCGGCAGGGCGCGCCTCGACCCTGCGATCAGAACAGAATTCGCAGGGATGCTGCCGATGATCGGACGGTCTGGACGGACAGCCGCGCTTGCCGCGGTGCTGCTGAGTCTCGTTGTCGCCTCGCCGGCCCTGGCCGCCGGGATCCGGATCGGCCTCGACGCCGACCCGGACGTACTGGACCCCGCCCAGGGCGGGTCGGTCTCCGGCCGCCAGGTTTTCGCCGCGATGTGCGACAAGCTGGTCGGCGTCGCCCCGGGCGGCGGCTTCCAGCCCGAGCTCGCGACGAAGTGGGACTGGTCCGGCGACGGCAAGGCGCTGACCCTGACGCTGCGCGACGGCGTGGTGTTCCAGGACGGCGAGCCGTTCGACGCGGCGGCGGTGAAGGTCAATCTCGACCGCTATCGCAGCGCCCCGATCTCGCGCCGCAAGTCGGAGCTGAAGCCGGTCGCCGATGTCACGCCGGTCGACCGGCTGACGGTGCGGATCACGCTGTCCCAGCCCTATGCGCCGCTGGTGGCGGTGCTGTCCGACCGCGCCGGCATGATGCTGTCGCCCAAGGCGCTGGCCCGGGCCGGCGACGGCATCGGCTCGCACCCGGTCTGCGCCGGGCCGTTCGAGTTCGTCGAGCGGCAGCAGGGCGACCACATCCTGCTGAAGCGCTTCGACCGGTACTGGAACAGGGATGCGGTCTTCCTCGACACCGTCACCTACCGGCCGATGCCGGACGAGACGGTGCGGCTGCTCAACCTGCGCTCCGGCGATCTCGACCTGATCGAGCATGTGCCGACGGTCGAGGCCGCGGGGCTGCGCGACGACCCGGCCGTGACCGTGGTCGACGCCCCGTCGATCGCCTATGACCTGATCACCTTCAATGTCGGCCATGGCGACAAGGCCAAGTCGCCGATCGGCCAGGACGCCCGGGTGCGCCGGGCGCTGGAGCTGTCGCTGGACCGCGACGCCATCAACGCCGCGGCCTATGAGGGCATGTTCATTCCCGGCAACCAGCCGGAGGTGCCGGGCACGACCTTCGAGGATCCCGGCCACCCGATGCCGGCGCGCGACGTCGACAAGGCCAAGGCCCTGCTGGCCGAAGCCGGGGTGCCGAACCCGTCCTTCACCCTCCTGGTCACCAACAGCCCGGTCACCCAGCAGGTCGGGCAGATGATCCAGGCGATGGCGGGCGAGGCCGGCTTCGACATCAAGCTGCAGGCGCTGGAGGCGGCGACCCTGGCGGCCAGCGCCGATGCCGGCGACTTCCAGGCGGCGATCGCGATCTGGAGCGGCCGGCTGGACCCGGACGCCAACATCGCCGCCTGGGCCGGCTGCGACGCCTTCCAGAACTGGGGCCGCTACTGCAGCGGGGACCTCGACGCGGTGCTGGCGCAGGCGCGCGCCACGACCGACCAGGCCGCGCGGGTGGCGCTATACCGCCAGGCCGCCGGGCTGTTCCTGGCCGACCTGCCGCAGATCGTGCTGTACCATTACCGCTCGGTCTGGGGCATGCGCCGCGCGGTGCAGGGCTTCACGCCCTATCCGGACGGGCTGATGCGGCTGCAGGGGGTGAAGATCGAACCCGCGGGCTGAGGGCGCGGCGCCGTCGCGCTTGCATCCGCCGAAGGCTTCGGGCTGAGATGCGCCATGATCCGCATCGCTCCGTCCGCCGCCTTCGCCCTCCTGCTCCTGTCCGGCGCGGCCCAGGCCGCCCCGACGGTGGCGCTGCAGCCGCATCGGGCGGTCTACACCCTCAGCCTCGACATGACGCGCGGGCAGCGCAGCGTGATCTCGATCGAGGGGCAGATGGAGTATCGCTGGGCCGCGGCCTGCGACGGCTCCAGCTTCGAGCAGAACTACCAGGTGGCGATGGTCTACGCCTCGGGCGACACGCTGACCCGCAAGACCCGCTACGCCGGCTGGGAATCCGCCGACGGGCGCGAGCTGACCTACAAGCTCAGCTCCTCCACCAATGGCGAGGACAAGGAGGATATCCGCGGCACGGCGCATCTCGACGGCGCGGCGGGCGGCGACGCCGTGTTCAAGACGCCGGCCGACCTGAAGCAGGCGCTGCCGGCCGGCAGCCTGTTCCCGACCACGCATATGGAGCGGCTGGTCGAGGCGATGCGGCAGGGGCAGCCGGTCTTCACCGCCGGCTTCTTCGACGGCAGCTCCGCCGACGGGCCGCAATATGTCAGCGTCGGGATCGGCCGCACCCAGCCGGGCGAGGCCTCGGCCAACCCGCTGCTGCGGGGGCCGTCGCACCCGATCAGCATGGCCTTCTACACGGTCGGCAAGCCCGACAAGGACGGCGCCGGCGTGGAGCTGCCGGAATACGAGCTGCGCCAGCGCCTGTTCGAGAATGGCATCGCCGACCGCATCGTCATCGACTATGGCGACTTCGCCATGGCGGCGAAGCTGGACACGCTGGAGCCGGTCGACGCGCCGCGCTGCGATTGAGGCGGCGGAGCCGCCCCCTCACCCGAAATCGCTGCGCGATTTCGACCTCTCCCCAAGGAGAGGTGTAACGCGGCATGCGCTTTAAGCCCTCTCCTTGGGGAGAGGGAGGGGCCCGCCGCGTTGGCGGCGGGAGGGTGAGGGGGCTTCCGGACTCAGGCGCCGAGGCGGTCGGAGACGACGGACCAGTTGACCAGGCTTTCCATCACCGCCTTGACGTGGTCGGCGCGGCGGTTCTGGTAGTCGAGATAGTAGGCGTGCTCCCAGACATCGATGCCGAACAGCGGCTGGCCGCCATGGGCGAAAGGCGAATCCGCGTTCGATGTGCCGACCAGGGTCAGCTTGCCGGCATCGGCGACGAGCCAGACCCAGCCGCTGCCGAACACCTTGCCGGCGGCGTCGGTGGTGGCCTTGACCAGCGCGGCCTGGTCGCCGAAGGACTCGCTGATGGCGTCGGCCAGCCGGCCCTGCGGCGCCTTCGGCCCGCCGGGGGTGAACTGCTCCCAGTACAGATTGTGGTTCCAGGCCTGGCCGGCCTGGTTGAACACCGCCTGGTCCTTGGCCGTGGCCGATTTCACCACCACCTCGGCCAGGGTCATCGACTCGTAGGGCGTGCCGGCGGCGAGCTTGTTGAGCGCGTCGAAATAGGCCTTGTGGTGCTTGCCGTAATGCAGGCCCACGGTCTCCGCCCCGATCGTCGGCGCCAGCGCGTCCTCCTTGAACGGCAGCGGCGGCTGCTTGAACGGGCCCGCCGGCGCCGCGGCCGTCTGGGCCAGGGCCGGGGCGCCGATCCGGGCGGCGGTGGCGGCGAGGGCGGCGGCGCCGCCCAGCGTCAGGGCATCACGTCGGTTCATCGCAGGCTTCCTCGGTTGGGCGCCGGCCGCGCCGGCGGATGGCGTGAAAGCAGGTGGGGCGCAGTCTCTCCTTGACCAGGGCCTGCCGCCCAGTGGGATCGGCGACACGCGACTGAAAGACGCTGCGGGGCGCCTATCCGGGGCCGCGCGGCAGGCCGGAGCGGCCCTTGGCGATGGCGTCGGGCCCCAGCTTGCGGCGCATCTCGTCCATCGCCTCCTCGACCGCGCGTCGCTTGGCCGGGGCGGGGTCCAGCAGGTCCGGCGGGTCGGCCAGCCGGCCCTCGACCAGGTCGGTGCAGCCGACACCGATCAGCCGGAAGGCCTCGCCATTCGCCGCCTGCTCGACCAGCGGCGCGGCAATGCGCCAGATCGTCTCCGCCAGCTGGGTCGGGTCGGCCAGGCGGTGGCTGCGGGTCAGCTGCCGGAAGCTCGCCGTCTTCAGCTTCAGCACCACCGTGCCGCCGGCCAGGTCCTGCTTCTTCAGCCGGGCCGACACGGTCTCGCACAGCGGCCACAATTCGCGCTGCAGCGCCTGCGGGTTCTGGATGTCGACGGTGAAGGTGGTCTCGGCCGAGATGCTCTTGGTCTCGCCGTCCGGGTCGACCGGTCGCTGGTCCTCGCCGCGGGCATAGCGGTACAGGCGCCGGCCGAACACGCCGAAGCGGCGGACCAGCGCGCTCTCGTCCAGCCGCCGCAAGTCGCCCACGGTGCGGATGCCGTCGCTGAACAGCTTCTCGCGCATCACCTTGCCGACGCCGGGAATGATGCCGGCCGGCTTGTCGGCCAGGAAGGCCATGGCGTCGCCCCGGCCGATCACGGCGAAGCCGCGCGGCTTGTCCAGGTCCGACGCGATCTTGGCCAGCATCTTGTTCGGCGCAAGGCCGATCGACAGGGTGACGCCGATCTCGCGCTCGACCTGGCGGGCGATGGCGGCGCAGGTCTCGGCCGGGCTGCGGCCGTGCAGCGCCTGGGTTCCGGACAGGTCGAGGAAGGCCTCGTCCAGCGACAGCGGCTCGACCTTCGGCGTCGCCGCCAGGAACAGCGCCCGGATCTGCCGGCTGACCCCGGCGTATTTCTGCATGTCGGGGCGCAGCACCACGGCGTCGGGGCAGGCCTCCAGCGCCTTGAACATCGGCATGGCCGAGCGCACGCCGTACAGCCGGGCGACATAGCAGGCGGCGGACACCACGCCGCGCGCCCCGCCGCCGACGATCACCGGCCGGTCCTGCAGCTCCGGCCGGTCGCGCTTCTCCACCGTGGCGTAGAAGGCGTCGCAGTCGAGATGGGCGATGCTCAGCTGATGCAGCTCGGCATGGCGGATCAGGCGCGGCGACCCGCAGCGGGCGCAGCGCCGCGCCCCCGGCGGCGGATGCGCGCCGCAGTCCCGGCACAGGCCGGGCAGCAGGCCGGCCCGGTCCGGCTTCGGGGTCATCGGGGGCCGGGCTCCTGCCGCGATGCCGGATTGGGATCGGACATGGCGCCATTGTACCCGTTTTGTACCGGATGCGCACGGGAAGTCAGATCGCGGCTTTACAAGGAACAATGCGGGATTGATCTTGGCTGGCCCGGCCGTGGCGCCGGGCACTGGGAACCCGCGCATGCCGAAGACCGTGATGATCGTCGAGGACAACGAGCTCAACCGGAAGCTGTTCGTCGACGTGCTCGAGGCCAACGGCTACGCCACGATCGGCACCGACAGCGCGTCGGAGGTGATGGCGCTGGCGCGGGCGCACCGGCCCGACCTGATCCTGCTCGACATCCAGCTGCCCGAGATCTCGGGGCTGGAGGTGACGAAATGGCTGAAGGCCGACCGGGAGCTGGCCGCGATCCCGGTGATCGCGGTGACGGCGCTGGCGATGAAGGGCGACGAGGCGATGGTGCGCGCCGGCGGCTGCGACGACTACATCTCGAAGCCGATCAGCGTGGCGGGGTTCATCGCCACGGTGCGCCGGCACCTGGATTAGGGGGCGGCGCCTGGCAAGACCGTCATTGCGAGGAGGCGAAGCCGACGAAGCAATCCAGGGGCCACGCCAAACAGCCCTGGATTGCTTCGCTGCGCTCGCAATGACGCGTTCTCAAGGAGCAGTGGCAGGCCGAGCCGCAGCCATGCAAAAAGCCCCGCCACCGGCGGGGCTCCGTCAGGAACGCAGAGAAGCAGCGCCCGGTCGGCCGACCGGACGACGCTGCTTACTTGATCTTGCCTTCCTTGAACTCGACGTGCTTGCGCACGACCGGGTCGTACTTCTTCAGCGTCAGCTTCTCGGTCTTGGTCTTCGGGTTCTTCTTGGTAACGTAGAAGAAACCGGTGTCCGCGGTGCTGTTCAGGCGGATCTTGATGGTGCTCGGCTTGGCCATGATGCTGGTCCCAATATGACTCTGCTCGGCGCCGCATCACGGGCCGGGAAGCGCGCACCATAGCGTCCGCGCCGCCCGAGTCAAGCGCGGCGTGGTCGGGGCGGCGATCTTCCGGCGCCGCGCGCGGCGGGTCAGCGCTCGCCGGCCAGCCGGTCGCGGATGCGCTCCGGCCCGCCGGCCATCCGCCGGGCGAAGGGCCGGTCGGGGTCGACGACGCGCCAGACCGGGGTGCTGCCGTCCTGGCTGAGGCGCACCAAGTGCCGCTGCACCGTCACCGGGCAGCAGGCATCGGCGCCATGTGCCGCCGCCAGCGCCCGCCGCAGCGCCCCCAGCTCCGACAGCCGGCCGGGCGGCGCGGCCCGCAGCGCCTCGGCCACCATGGCCTCGCTGGGGATCAGCATGCTCTGGGTCGCGCTCCGGCCCTTGCGCCGCGTCTTGATCACCGGCGGTTCATCCATGGCTCACCTCCTGGGCTCACCGGAGGACGAACGGGACCGGCGCGATCCGACACGGCGCCGCGCCGAAGGACGCTACTGCGCGCGGGCGGCGACGGTGCCGCGGTCCTGCGACCCCAGCGCCTGGGCGTAGAGGGCAGGGTCGCTGATCAGTCCGACCGCGACCTGGAGGTCGAGATCGGCGTCATGCACCTGCCAGGGGCAGGCGGAGCGCACGCGGCGCAGCGCCGTCTCGTCGTCCGGGGCGCGGAAGCGCTCCGCCATCGCATCGCTCATGCTCGGCGCCTGGCCGGCGCGGAAGGCGTCGATCATCGCCTTGGCGTCGGTGCCGCTGCCGCTGGTGCAGACGGTCGGCAGGATGCCCTGGCGATGCCAGGTGTAGCCGGAGGGCGCGTAGATCCGGCTCCAGGTCAGGAACAGCTCGCCGTCATTCGGCAGCCGGGTCACGGTCTGGACGCTGCCCTTGCCGAAGGAGGTGGAGCCGACCAGGATCGCCCGGTCCGCGTCCTGCAGCGCCGCGGCGGTGATCTCGGCGGCCGAGGCGGAATGGCCGTCGACCAGCACAGCGAGCGGCAGGTGGCCGGAGATGTCGCCGTTGCGGGCCGAGAAGCTCTGGTCGCTGTCCGGGTTGCGGCCGCGGGTCGACACGATCGGGCCGTGATCCATGAACATGTCGGCCAGCGCCACCGACTGGTCCAGCAGGCCGCCCGGATTGCCGCGCAGGTCGAGGACGACGCCGCGGGCCTTGCCGTTCAGGCCGCGCAGCAGGCCGGTCACCGCGTTGCGCACGGCGGCGGCGGCGGTGGTGTTGTAGCGCAGCAGCTTGACGACGATGACGCTGTCGCGCACCTCGCTGCGGACCATGTTCTCGATGACCTTCTCGCGCGTCATCGTGGCGGTGCGGCTGTTGCCCTTGGGCTCGCGCACGGTCAGGTCGACCTTGGTGCCGACCGGGCCGCGCATCAGGTCGGCGATCTCGTCGACCTTGGCGTCCTCCACCGACACCCCGTCGACGGCGACGATCAGCGATCCCTTCAGCAGGTTGGCGCGGGCGGCCGGCGTGTCCGGGAACACGTCGCCGATCACCGGCCGGCCCTTGTCGTCCTGGCTGAGCGCGATGCCGACGCCGGTATAGCCGTCGCGCTGGGCGCGGTCGTCGCGGGCGCGGTCCGGGTTGACGTAGCGGGAATAGGGGTCGAGGTCCGACAGCAGCGCCTCGTAGACCGCCTGGTACGCGGCCTCGTTGCCGGCGGTGGCGACCTTCGCCGAGGCCAGCGAGGCCGAGTCGAGGGTGGAGGCGACCAGCGTGCCCCAGTCATAGGAGGCATCGGGCGCGGGCGAATCGAAATCCCCGACCACGTGGCCGGCGCGGATCAGCTGCACCCGGCCGCCGTCGCGGCGGACGCTGAGCGTGTCATCGAGCTTGGACAGGCCGTTCAGCCCGTCCAGCGCCAGCTTCCCGAAATCCTCCTTGACCAGATAGACTTCCTGGATGCGGTCGAAGCCGACGGTGAACACCGACGGGTCGGCGAAATGGCCGGCCTCGCGGGCCTGCGCCTCGGTCTGCGGGATCGGGGAGTCCGGGGCGGAGGCAAGGCAGCCCGAAAGCACCAGCAGCGCTGCAACAACCGCCGCCAACCGCTTCTGACACAACACTTAATGGAACTCCGGCCCGGATCTTCTCGCAGTCACTCTAGGCCAGGAGCTTGACAGGAGAAAGGCGGTATTGCAGCGCAGCAGGGCTGCGTTCAACGCCGAGAGCCGCGGCGCGGCCCGGGCCCTGGCTTCCGGCCGGGTCCGGAGCCGAATCGCGGCCGCCCGCGGGAGGGGGCCCGGCGGTCCGGTCCCGCCAGCGGCGGCAGGCCCTCGACCTCGGCGCCCTGGGCGGCGTCGACCAGGGCGAAGACGGTGCTGCCGGTCAGGGCATCGGCCTCGGTGACCCGCACCCGCACGCGGGCGCCCAGCCGGAACACGCGGTTCCAGCGCCGGCCGACCAGGGCATGCGCCGCCTCGTCATGGTCGTAATAGTCGTCGGGCAGGGTCGAGATCGGCACCAGCCCGTCGGCGCCCGACTCGTCCAGCTTCACGAACAGGCCGAACTTGGCGACGCCGCCGATTCGGCCGGGCAGGATGGCGCCGATCCGGTCGGCCAGCCAGCTCGCCATGTAGCGGTCGACCGCGTCGCGCTCGGCCTGGGCGGCGCGGCGCTCGGTGACCGAGATGTGCTCGCCGATCTCGTCCAGCCGTGCCAGCTCGTCGTCGGGGGCGCCGTCGTTGCCGAGATGCAGCAGCCGCACCAACCCGCGATGCACGGTCAGGTCGGCATAGCGGCGGATCGGCGAGGTGAAATGGGCGTAGCGCGGCAGGGCCAGGCCGAAATGGCCGAGATTGTCCGGGCTGTAGACGGCCTGGGCCTGCGACCGCAGCACCATCTCGTTGACCATCGGCTCCTCGGGCCGGCCGACGGCGCGCTCCAGAATTTGGCCGAACACCCGCGGCCGCATCACCTGGCCCAGCGACAGGGAATAGCCCAGCGGCTCCAGGAACTCCTTCAGCGCCGCGACCCGGGCGCGGTCCGGCTGGTCGTGCACCCGGTACAGCGCCGGCAGGTTCCGGTCGCTCAGCGTCTCGGCCGCCGCGACATTGGCGGCGATCATGAACTCCTCGATCAGCTTGTGGCTGTCGAGCCGCGCGCGGACGCCGATCGAGGCGACGCGCCCGTCCTCGTCCAGCTGGACCTTGCGCTCCGGCAGGTCCAGCTCCAGCGTGCCGCGCTTCTCCCGCGCCGCCAGCAGGGCCTCATAGGCGCCGTAGAGCGGGGCGATCACCGGCTCCAGCAGCGGGCCGGTCAGCTCGTCCGGCTGGCCGTTGCGGGCGGCCTGCACTTGCTCATAGGTCAGCCGGGCGGCGGAGCGCATCAGCCCGCGGCGGAAGCGGTGGCGCACCAGCCGGCCCTGGGCGTCGATCCACAGGTCGGCGGCCAGGCAGGCGCGGTCCTCGTTGGGGCGCAGCGAGCACAGCCCGTTCGACAGCGCCTCCGGCAGCATCGGCACGACGCGGTCGGGGAAATAGCAGGAATTGCCGCGCTCGAAGGCGTCGCGGTCCAAGGGCGACCCCGGCGGCACATAATGGGCGACGTCGGCGATGGCCACGATCAGGTGCCAGCCGCCGGGATGGTCGGGGTCGGGCTCGGCGAAGACCGCGTCGTCGAAGTCGCGGGCATCGGCGCCGTCGATGGTGACCAGCGGCACCTGGCGCAGGTCGACCCGGCCCTCCAGCCCGGCGGGCTCTGCCGCCTCGGCCTGGGCCAGGGCCTTGGGCCGGAACTCGGTCGGGATGCCGGCGGCATGAATGGCGATCAGGCTGATCGACCGCGGATCCTCGGCGTCGCCATAGCGGGCGGAGATGACAGTGCGGCGCGGCCCGAGGCGGTCGGACGCCTCGACCAGCGCCTCCACCAGCTCGCCGTCCTTGGCGCCGCCGGTGTCGCCCTCGCGCACCGGCCAGGTGTCCCGCGCCCGCTTGTCGGCCGGCACGATCCGGCCTTGGCCGTCGCGGCCGCGGCGGAACACGCCGACCACGCGGATGTCGGCCTGGTTCTCCAGCCGGCGCATGGTGCGGCCGGTCCAACTGCCGTCCTCTTCCTGCTGCAGCCGGGCCAGCACCCGGTCGCCGACCGCCAGCGCGCCCTTGCCGCGGCCCTCGGCCACCATGGCGATGCGCGGCGGCGGCTCCTCTTCCTCCCAGCGCGTCGGCTGGGCCAGGGCCTCGCCATCCGAGTCGATGGCGACGATGCGCAGCACGGCGACATTCGGCAGGACGGCGCCCGGCGCCCGCATGCGGCGGCCGCGGCGCTTCTCCAGCTGGCCGTCCTCGGCCATCTCCTGCAGCAGCTCCTTCAGCCGCACCCGGTCGTCGCCGGTGATGTGGAAGGCGCGGGCGATCTCGCGCTTGCCGACCGTGTCGTCGCGCGACTTCAGGAACTCGACGATCTGCTCGCGCGTCGGGAACGGCTTGGCCGCCTTCTTGCCCTTGCCCAGCGGCGTCTTGGCCGGGACGACGGTCTTGACGACCTTCTTCCGCTTGATCGGCCTGCGGGCCGGGGGCTTCCGGGTGGGCGGTTCGGTCATGGCGCGGGGACCGCTGGCACTGTGGAGGGCACTCCAACCAGGCCGTCAAAGCAAACAAGTCCCCCCTCCCCTTGCGAGAGGGGGGCAGGGGGAGGGGTCTGCGCGCGTCCGCGCGCGAATGGGCGGAGACCGATCTCGCGGTCCAGGCGGGATCGCCGGAACTCAGGCCGGCTCGAGCGGCACGAACCCCCTCCCCCTACCCCCCTCCCGCGAGGGGAGGGGGGACTCGGATGGGCATGGGAGAGCGGGGATACGTTCACTCGGCTGCCTTGCCTTTGCGCGCCGTCGCCTTTTTCGCCGGGGCCTTCTTGGCGGCGGCCTTCGGCGCCGCCTTGGCCGCCGAGCGGCCGCGCCCACCCTTGGCCGGGCCCTTCGCCGCCTTGGCGGCCAGCCATTCGACCGCCTTCTCCACCGTCACCGCCTCAGGCTCGACGCCGCGGGGCAGCGAGGCCATGACCTTGCCGTGGCGGACATAGGGGCCGTAGCGGCCGGCGAAGACCTTGATCGGCTCGCCGCCATCCGGATGCGCCCCGACCTCGCGCAGCGGCTCGGCGCTGGGCCGGGCCTTGGCGGCGTCGGCCGCCAGCAGATCGACGGCGCGGTTCATGCCGATCTTCAGCACGTCCTCGTCCGGCGGCAGGTTCTTGTAGCGCTCGCCATGCTTCAGATAGGGCCCGAAGCGGCCGATGCCGGCCAGGATCGGCTCGCCCGATTCGGGGTGGCGGCCGATCTCGCGCGGCAGCGACAGCAGGGCCAGCGCCTCCTGCAGCGTCATCGCCATCGGGTCCTGCGACTTGGTCAGCGAGGCGCGCTTCGGCTTCTCGCCCTTCGCCGCCTCGTCCTTGGGCCCGAGCTGGGCGTAGATGCCGTAGGGGCCCTTGCGGATCGACACCGGCAGGCCGGTCTCCAGGTCGTCGCCCAGGAGACGCGGCAGGGCCGAGTCCTCGCCATTGCCCTCCTCGCCGGGCGCGCCCAGCGGCCGGGTGTAGCGGCATTCCGGATAGTTCGAGCAGCCGACGAAGGCGCCGGTGCGGCCCAGCTTCAGCCCCAGCCGGCCCTTGGCGCAGGACGGGCACAGCCGCGGGTCGGTGCCGTCGCCCTTCGGCGGGAACAGGTGGTCGGACAGCGCCTCGTCCAGGGCCGAGATCACGTCGCCGATCTTGAGGTCCTTGGTCTCGTCCACCGCGGCGTGGAACGCGGCCCAGAAGTCCCGCAGCACCTGCTTCCAGTCGAGCTTGCCGCCCGAGATGTCGTCGAGCTGCTCCTCCAGCTTGGCGGTGAAGTCGTACTCGACGTAGCGCTTGAAGAAGTTCTCCAGGAAGGCGGTGACGATGCGGCCGCGGTCCTCCGGGATGAAGCGCTTCTTCTCCAGCCGCACATATTCCCGGTCCTGCAGCACCTGCAGGATCGAGGCATAGGTGGAGGGGCGGCCGATGCCCAGCTCCTCCATCCGCTTCACCAGGCTGGCCTCGGTGAAGCGCGGCGGCGGCTGGGTGAAGTGCTGCTCGGGCACCGTCTTGCGGCGCTCGACCGCGTCGCCCTTGGCCATGGCCGGCAGGCGGCGCTGGCTCTCATCCGCATCCTCGCCCGGGGCGGCGGGGTCGTCGCGGTCCTCCTGGTAGACCTTGAGGAAGCCGTCGAAGCGGATGACCGTGCCGACGGCGCGGAACACCGCGGTCTGGCGGGCATCGGTGACGTCGACGATGGCCTGGTCCAGCACCGCCGATTCCATCTGGCAGGCCATGGTGCGCTTCCACACCAGCTCGTACAGCCGCAGCTCCTCGCGCGACAGGAAGCGGGACACGTCCTCCGGCCGGCGGCGCAGGTCGGTCGGGCGGATCGCCTCATGCGCTTCCTGCGCGTTCTTGGCGGTCGATTTGTAGACCCGCGGCGCGGACGGGACGTAATTCGGGCCGTAGAGATTGCCGATCGCCTGGCGGGCCTGGGCGATGGCCTCGCCGGCCAGGGTCAGGCCGTCGGTCCGCATATAGGTGATCAGGCCGACCGTCTCGCCGCCGATGTCGACGCCTTCGTACAGGCGCTGGGCGGTGCGCATGGTCTGGGTCGCGCTCATGCCCAGCTTGCGCGACGCCTCCTGCTGCAGGGTCGAGGTGGTGAAGGGCGGGGCCGGGTGGCGCCGCACCTGCTTGGTCTCGACCGAGACGACGGCGAAGGCCAGCGGGTCGATCGCCGCCACCGCGGCCCGGGCCGAGGCCTCGTCCGGCAGGTCGAACTTGTCGAGCTTGCGGCCGTTGAGATGGGTCAGCCGGGCGGTGAACTCGTCGCCCTTCGGCGTGCGGAACACCGCCTCGATGCTCCAGAACTCGCGCGGCCGGAACCGCTCGATCTCCAGCTCGCGCTCGCAGACCAGCCGCAGCGCCACCGACTGGACGCGGCCGGCGGAGCGGGAGCCCGGCAGCTTGCGCCACAAGACCGGCGACAGGGTGAATCCCACCAGATAGTCCAGCGCGCGGCGGGCCAGGTAGGCCTCGATCAGCTCGCGGTCCAGGTCGCGCGGGTTGGCGACGGCGTCGAGGATGGCCGATTTGGTGATCTCGTTGAAGGTGACCCGGCGGATCTCCAGGTCCTTCAGTCCGCGGCGGTCGCGCAGCAGCTGCTGCACATGCCAGGAGATGGCCTCGCCCTCGCGATCCGGGTCGGTGGCCAGCAGCACGCGGTTGGCGTCCTTGGCGGCGCGGGCGATCTCGTCCATGCGGGACTTGCCGCGATCGGCCAGCTCCCAGTCCATGGCGAAGTCTTCCTCGGGCCGGACCGAGCCGTCCTTGGCCGGCAGGTCGCGGACATGGCCGAAGCTGGCCAGCACCGTATAGTCGCGGCCGAGATACTTGTTGATCGTCTTGGCCTTCGCGGGCGACTCGACGATGACGAGGGTCTGGTCTGCCAAAGCGCCACACTCAATTCACGACAGCGGCGTCGCCGGGTGGCGGCGCCAGGAAACGGACTCACCCATAACGGCAAGTCAGAGCAGGCTGATCCGATTGCCGGGCTGGCGCTCGATCCGGCCGGCGAGTTCGAGCTCCAGCAGCACGGTCAGCACCACCGGCGGAGACAATTGGCAATCGCGCAACAGTTCGTCAACCGCCGTCGGTGTCGGCGACAGCAGCTCCAGCACCCGGGCCGTGGCCTGGGCGCGGTCGGTTCCGGCCCCGTCGGCGCCCTCCGGCACGAGGATGGAGGAGGGGCGCGGCGCCGGCGCCGGCGGCTCGCGCAGCAGCGGGCTGGAGATCTGCGGCGCCAGCGCCTCGATCACATGCTCGGCCGATTCGACCAGGGTGGCGCCGCCGCGGATCAGCCGGTTGCAGCCCTGGGCGCGGGGGTCGAGCGGCGATCCCGGCACCGCCAGCACCTGCCGGCCCTGCTCGGCGGCCATGCGGGCGGTGATCAGCGAGCCGGAGCGCAGCGCCGCCTCGACCACCACCACGCCCAGCGACAGACCGGAGATCAGGCGGTTGCGGCGCGGGAAGTGGCGGGCGGTCGGCTGGGTGCCGAGCGCGCATTCCGCCACTACCAGCCCGGATTCGGCCAGGCGGTCGTACAGCCCGGCATTCTCCGGCGGGTAGACGATGTCGATGCCGCCGGCCAGCACCGCCAGCGTGCCGGTGGCGAAGGCCCCCTCATGCGCCGCGGTGTCGATGCCGCGGGCGAAGCCGGAGACGACGGTGAAGCCGGCCTCGCCCAGCTGCCGCGCCATGCCATGGGCGAAGCGGCGGCCGTTCAGCGAGGCGTTGCGGGCGCCGACGATGCCGACCATCGGCCGGGCCGCGAGGTCGCCGCGGCCCAGCAGCGACAGCACCGGCGGCGCGTCCTCGATCATCGCCAGGAGGCCGGGATAGTCCGGCTCGCAGGCGGCGACGAGGCGGCCGCCGATCCGGGCCAGCGCGTCCAGCTCGCGCTTCGCCTCGGCGACGGAAGGCGGCTTCAGCTCGACCCGCCTTCCGCCCCGGCGCGACAGCTCGGGCAGCGCCGCGATCGCGGCGCCGGCGGTGCCGTAGCGGGCGATCAGGTCATGGAAGGTGATCGGCCCGACGGCGTCGGTCCGGGCCAGGCGAAGCCAGTCCAGCCGTTCGGCTTCGCTCAAGGGGCGCCGGGACGTCGTCATCCTGCCAGCTTCGGGGCAGGGTGGCGGCCGGGTCAATCGGCATTTGGGCCCGCAGCGAACACGCCTCTCTAAAACTGTCATCCTCGGGCTTGACCCGAGGATCCAGGGCTTTCAAGAGCCGCTCCGCGTGTCCCTGGATTGCCGGGTCAAGCCCGGCAATGACAGGAAAGGAGGCGTCCGGGTGAGGATCTCAGCCCGCCGCGGCCTTCTTCTGGCCGATCTTCGGCTCCTCGCCGCGCAGCAGGCGGCGGATGTTGCCGTCATGGCGGAGGAACACCAGCACGGCGATGAACAGGGCCAGGGCCGCGCGCGGCAGGTCGGTCCAGACCGCGCCGAGGATGGTCGTGCCCGACAGGGCCCAGGCCAGCACCGGCGCCGCGGCGATCGCCGCCAGCGCGGCGAGGGAGGAATAGCGGAACAGGGCGGCCATCGCGAGCCAGACCAGGCAGCACAGCACGCCGACCGGCCACATGATCGCCAGCAGCGTGCCCAGCGCCGTGGCCACGCCCTTGCCGCCCTTGAAGCCGAGCCAGACCGGGAAGATGTGGCCCAGCATGGCGCCGCCGCCGGCGATCACGGCCAGCATCGGGTCGAACAGGCCGGCGACCAGCACCGCGATCGCGCCCTTGCCGCCATCCAGCAGCAGTGTCGCCAGGGCCAGGCCCTTATGGCCGGTGCGCAGCACATTGGTGGCGCCGATGTTGCCGGAGCCGATGCTGCGGATGTCGCCCAGCCCGGCGGCCCTGGTCAGCACCAGGCCGAACGGGATCGAGCCGAGCAGATAGCCCAGCACCGCCGCGGCGGCGACCGCCCAGATCGAGGTCGGGTCGAATGAGGACATGAGCGAATCCGTTCCTGCGCCGGCTCCATCATGGCGATTTTCCCGGCCGGGGGAACGGTGATGTCGGCGTCAGGCGGCGTGGTTCAGGTGGCGGATGCGGCGCAGCTGTGGGAACCAGGCCGACCACAGCCCGGCCACCGCCACGGTGCCCAGGCCGCCGACCACCACCGCCGGCACCACGCCGATCAGCGAGGCCGAGATGCCGGAGCGGAACTCGCCGAGCTCGTTCGAGGCGCCGACGAAGACCATGTTCACCGCGTTCACCCGGCCGCGCAGCGAATCCGGCGTCCACAGCTGGATCAAGGTCTCGCGGATATAGACGCTGACCATGTCGAAGGCGCCCATCAGGGCCAGCGCCACGATCGACAGCCAGGGCAGGGTGGAGGCGCCGAAGACGCAGGTGAAGGCGCCGAAGCCGGCGACGCAGGCGAACATGATCAGCCCGGCCTGGTCCTCGATCGGCCGGCGGGCCAGCCAGATCGCCACCACCAGCGCGCCGATGCCGGGGCCGGCCCGCAGCAGACCCAGGCCCCAGGGCCCGACATCGAGGATGTCGCGGGCATAGGCCGGCAAGAGCGCCGTGGCGCCGCCCAGCAGCACGGCGAAGAGGTCGAGCGAGATCGCGCCCAGCACCACCTTCTCGCCCCAGATATAGCGGAAGCCGGCGCCCAGGCTCTCCCAGCTCGCCGGCTCCGGCACCGTCTTCTGCGCCGGCTTCGGGATCAGCGCCACGAGGCCGATCGAGGCCGCCATCAGCGCCGCGGCCAGGGCATAGGGCACCTCAGCCGCCAGGCCGTACAGCAGGCCGCCGATCACCGGGCCGCTGATGGTGGCGATCTGCCAGGAGGAGGAGTTCCAGGCGATCGCGGTCGACAGCTCCTCCGGCGGCACCAGGTTGGGCAGCAGCGACTGCACCGCGGGGCCGAGGAAGGCACGGGCGATGCCGAAGCCGGCCAGGACCACGAAGATCGGCCAGACCCGGTGGTCGCCGCCGACGGTCAGGGCCAGCAGCCCGAGGGCGCACACGATCTCTGCGCCGATGCAGACCGCCATGATGCGGCGCCGGTTGTAGCGGTCGGCCGCGGCGCCGGTGACCAGCACCAGCGCCAGCGAGGGCAGGAACTGCACCAGACCGACCAGGCCGAGGTCGAACGGGTCGCGGGTCAGGTCATAGACCTGCCAGCCGACCGCGACGCTGATGAACTGCACCGCGAAGGTCGCGATCAGCCGGGCGGTCCAGTAATAGGCGAAGCCGCGGTGGCGGAAGATGCTTCCGGACGCGGCGGTCGAAGGGTCGTCGTCGGTCATCGGCGGCGCTGCAGAGAGGGGCGCCGACCATAGCGGGTCGGGACGACCGGCGGAACCCGGATCGCCGGGATGGCTGCCCGGCGATCCGTCCGGCCATGCCGTCAGTCGATGGCGTCGCCGGTGGCGTCCAGCGGGGCGGCGACCGGGTGGCCGACCACCGGCACGGCCTTGACCACGGCGCCGGTGACGCGGAACGGCGCGGCGACGACGCCGCAGCCGGCGAGGGTGACGGCCGCGGCCAGGACCAGCCAGCGGGCCGGTCGGCGGCGAGCGCGGATTACCATGTCCTGTCCTTCATCTGCTTCAAGGCAAACGGCGTCGATGCGCCCATCGTATCATTTCTGTCGCGGCGGCGGGCCCGGCCGCTCGGTCGCACCGGGCGGGTCGCGGGCGACCAGGCACAGCGCCCAGGCCCAGAGATAGGGCGCGGCGAACAGCAGGATGCCGCCGAGCCAGAGCACGGTGCCGACCCAGAGATAGGGTTCGGCGAACAGCAGGACGCCGCCGAGCCAGAGCATGGCGGCTGTCATTTCGGGCCTCGCCCGGCCCATCCGGACGCGCCGGAACGCCGCGAATCATGGGCCACCCGCAGTGGCGCGGGCCGGCGGCGCGGCGGGGCGCCGTGCGGCAGCAGGCGCACGATCCGGACCTGGCGCCGGTCGCGGCCGGTCAGCCGGGCCAGGCGGTGCAGGAGGACAAGGCAGGCTCGAAGGATCATCGCATCCGGACTCCCTTGCTGAGCCTCGGCGCTACAGGCCGAAGCGATAGGTGACGGTGACGAAGCCGTAGGCCTGGTCCGCCGTGCCGCCCTGCTTCACGATCGGGCTGCGTGCGGCGTCGCCCAGCAGGCGCTCGTAGCCGGTGACGGCGTTCAGCGACCAGCGCTCGTTCAGGGCGTAGCTGGCGCCCAGCGACAGGCCGGCATTCTTGAAGCCGGCCCCGGCGTCGAACGCGTCGTACTTGCTGCGCCGGGCCTGCTGGCGGGTGACGCCGAAATTGGCCGACATGTAGTCGTCGCTGGCCCAGGTCGCGTCGGCGCCGACGGACAGGCTGAGGGCCTCGGACAGCGGCAGCTGGTATCCGGTCTCGAGATTGACCAGCGCGCCGCCGCTGTCGATCACGTCCTGCCGGGCCGAAACCGAGGCCGACCAGCCGCCGAAGCCGATCCGGGCGAAGCCGCCGAGGTCGAAGGCGTCGTCGACATCGCCCAGGCCCTTCAGCCGGTGGTCGTCGTCCTGCTGGCGTCCCGGGCGCCAGGCGGCCAGCGGGCCGGCCTGCAGCCAGGGCGTGCGGATCACCGTCAGCCGGGCGGTGGTGTTGTCGATCACCAGCGTGTCGTTCCAGGACAGGCTGACCGCGGGCACCGGCACGAACTCATAGCGCTTCGATCCCTCATAGGTCGGGGCGAAGCCGGCGCCAGCGCCGAGGCCGACGATGAAGCTGGAGCCGGCGAGGCCGGTGCCGGGCTCGGCGCCGGCGGAGCCGTGCGGCAGCCCGAAGGCGAGAAGGGCGGCGGCAGGCAAGGCACAGGCGCTGCGGGAAATCATCGGATCCTCGCTCGGTCGATCGTCGGGTAGGTGTCGGAAAATCCGCCCGCGGGCGGGGCGGTTCTAGTCGGGCGGCTCGGGGGCGTCATCCCCCGGGCCCGGCACATATTCCAGCAGGTCGCCGGGCTGGCACTCCAGATGCCGGCACAGCGCCATCAGGGTGGAAAACCGGATCGCGCGCGCCTTGCCGGTCTTCAGGATCGACAGGTTGGGGATGCTGACACCGACCGCGTTGGACAGGTCCGTCAAGCTCATCTTCCGCTGTGCCAGAACGACGTCGAGGCGCACGATGATGGGCATCCGGCTATACCGTCAGGGCTGCATCTTCGGCCAGATCGGCGGCCTGTCCGAGGACATGGGCCATGATCAGGGCGAACAGGCCTCCCACCAACGGCATGAAAGGGAGATCGGTCAACAGGATCCAGATATCCGACGCGTCGAAGCGCGGCTCGGTGAGCCACAGCGCCAGGGCGGTGATGACCGGGGTCAGCACGTCGACCGTCGCCAGCATGACCAGCTGCAGGCCGATCTGCCGGAAAACGATGACGCAATTCCGGGTGAAGAACTGGCCGTGCCCGAAATGGATCAGGATCCGGCGCAGCGAGAACAGCGCCACCACCATCAGCAGCGACCGCAGCGCGTACAGCGCCACGAACAGCACCACCGGCAGCAGCGGCAGCGACGATACCGGGGCGTTGACACCGTCCGACAGGTCGGCCTTGCCGTACAGGACGACCCAGATCAGGAACGGGATCGTCGCCAGCAGGATGAGCCAGGCCAGGGCCGTGACAGTCAGACGGAGCACGCTGCTGAGGCGCGCGACGCGGTTCATGGACAGGACTCACCCCAGTCGAATCACCAAGCCACTATGCGTCGACTCTTATCGATGGTCAATAAGTGTTTATCGAATTTCGATAAAGGAATATGCGAAGGCCCGGCGGTCGCCGAGCCGTCGCACCCGTGCGGACGGGTCAGAGCCCATGCGCGCGGAACCAGGCCTGCAGCCGCTTCCAGCCATCCTCGGCCGGGCCCTGGCGATAGCTCGGCCGGTAGTCGGCGTTGAAGGCGTGCGGCGTGTCCGGATAGACCACCATCTCCACCGTCTTGCCCGCCGCCTTGGCTACGCTTTCCATGCGGCGGACGGTCTCGACCGGGATGCCGGTGTCGGCGCCGCCATACAGGCCCAGCACCGGGGCGTGCAGGTCGGCCACCAGGTCGATCGGGTTCCTCGGCTGCAGCGGCGTCGGGTCGCCCACCAGCTTGCCGTACCAGGCGACGCCGGCCTTCAGCTTCGGGTTGTGCTCGGCATACAGCCAGACGATGCGGCCGCCCCAGCAGAAGCCGGTGATGCCCAGCCGGGCGGCGTCGCCCCCGTCGGCGGCGGCGAAGGCGGCGGTGGCGTCGAGGTCGGACATGACCTGCGCGTCCGGCACCTTCGAGACGATGGTCGAGATCAGCTGGTTGATGTCGCTGATCTTGCTGGCGTCGCCCTGCCGGGCATAGAGCTCGGTCGCGATCGCGTAATAGCCGATCTTGGCCAGGCGGCGGCAGATGTCCTTGATGTGCTCGTGCACGCCGAAGATCTCCTGCACCACCAGGATTACCGGCGCCGGGCCGCCGGCCTTCGGCCTGGCGCGATAGGCCGGAACCGTGCCGTCCTTGACCGGCACCTGCACCTCGCCGGCCTCCAGCCCCTCGGTGTCGGTGGTGATGGCCGCGGCCGAGACCGGCCGGGTGGCCAGCGCGAAGCCGGCGATCAGCGAGGTCATGGCGAAGCCGCGCCGGGTCAGGTCGGCGGCGTGATGCAGGCTCAGAATGTCGGAATCGAAGCTGGTCATGATCGGCCCCTTCGTGGTCGGCGGCGGCGGCCGGAGCGGCGCTGCGGCCCGCCTGCGGACGATAGGGAAGGGACGGGCGGCCTGTCGACCGCGGCGACGCCGCAACCGGCATCGCAAGGTCGGGCCGAGGCAATGCAGCCGAGGCTGCAAGTTTACGAAGAGTTCAGGCGCCTTACCAAGAGTTAAGATGCCGCGGCACCCCGATTCATGGCCTTCTTTGGCCGTGCGGCACTGTCGGATGTGCCGTTAAGACACGGCTCCCGGGAGCGCTCGACTATGCGTAAACTTCTTCTCGCCGGCATCATGACCCTGGCCTTGCCCGTCGCGGCTTTCGCCCAGACCTCGGGCACGGCGGACACCACCACCGCCGCGCCGGCGGCGACCGCCCACAAGGCGACCCATCACACTGCGCACCATCGTGCGCATACCGCGAAGCATGCCAAGAAGCATGCCCACCGGAAGAGCTCGACGACGGCCGCGCCGTCGTCCAACCCCGTGAACTGATCGCTTCTCTCCCCCTTCCAGCGATCGTTCATGAAACCCCGGCGTCGGGCCTCGACGCCGGGGTTCTTTTTGTCCGTTTCCCGGGCCGGGCGCCCCGCCTCAGCGGGTCGAGACGCTCTGCGCCAGCAGTTGGTTCCGCACCTCGACATGCGGATAGCCGGTCACGGTCGCCGAGCGGCCGATGGCGCCGGTCTCGCCGGACGGCACCACCACGGTCCAGGCCTCGGTCGGGGTCTGCAGCCGGAACGAGGTGATGCCGCCCAGACGGGTGACGCCGTCGACATGGCCGGTCACGGTGATCGGCGTGTCGGTGGCGTATTCGCGCGGATCGGCCGGGGCCGGCCCGCCCGGCATCGCCGTCACCGGCGGATTGTAGGGCTGCACCCCGCCCCGCAAGACATAGGGCTGCTGCACCCGGGTGTTCGGGTCGATCGGATAGGCCGTCGTCGGCTCGGCGATCACGGGCGCCGGCCGCGGGGCGACGACCACCGGTGCCGGTTGCACGACGGTGGGCGCCGGCGCGGGCGTGACCACCGTCGGGGCCGGGGACGGCACGATGACGGTCTGGGCCATGGCCGGCGCTGCGACCAGCAACGCAGCCAGGGTGGCGGCGGACGCCGCATGGACAGTCTTGACCATGTCTCTGCTCCGTTCTGTCGGCGCCAGCCACGGCAGGACCATTGGCGCGACGCGTCCCGATCGCGGGTGCGTGCACCTCGCCGGCGGTGACGCCAGGCTCAGTTCCCCTTATTAACGCCCGAAACCGGATTCCGGTTCGCCGAGCCAGTCGCGCAGCACCGCGTCGCCATCGGCGCCGCACACCGGCGGGGCATGGCGATAGGTGACCGGCGTCTCCGACAGCCGGATCGGGCTGCCGATGAGGGCGACCGGGTCCGGCGCCAGCGGATGCGCCATCTCGATCCGCATGCCGCGGGCCACGACCTGCGGGTCGGTGAAGACCTGGTCGATGGTGTTGATCGGGCCGCAGGGCACCTGCCGGGCCTCCAGCGCCTCGAGCCAGTGGCCGCGCGGCTTCTCGGCAATCAGCCCGGCGATGATCGGCACCAGCACCTCGCGGTTGCGCACCCGGGCCTGGTTGGTGGCGAAGCGCGGGTCGGCCGGCAGGTCGGGCCGGCCGGCGACCTCGCAGAACTTGGCGAACTGGGAATCGTTGCCGACCGCCAGGATCAGGTACTCGTCCGACGCGCGGAACGCCTGGTAGGGCACGATGGTCGGGTGGCCGTTGCCGGTGCGCGGCGTCGGCACGCCGGAGGTCAGGTAGTACTGGCCGGCGTTGGACAGCCAGGCCACCTGGGTGTCCAGCAGCGCCATGTCGACCATCTGACCGCGCCCGGTGCGGCGGCGGTGGTCGAGGGCGGCGAGGATGCCGACCGTGGCGTAGGTGCCGGTCATCAGGTCGGCGATGGCGACGCCGACCTTCATCGGCTCGCCGTCGATCGGGCCGGTCAGGCTCATGATCCCGCCCATGGCCTGGACTAGGTAGTCGTAGCCGGCGCGCGGGGCGTAGGGCCCGGTCTGGCCGAAGCCGGTGATCGAGCAGTAGATCAGCCCCGGGAACTCGTCCTTCAGGTCGTCATAGCCGAAGCCGTAGCGGGCGAGGTCGCCCAGCTTGTAGTTCTCGACCAGCACATCGGCCTGCGCCACCAGCCGGCGCAGCAGCACGCGGCCATCTTCCTGGGTGAAGTCGATGGCGATCGACCGCTTGTTGCGGTTGGCGCTGAGATAGTAGGCGCTCTCGGTCGTATCGGCGCCGTCGGCGTCCTTGAGGAAGGGCGGGCCCCATTTCCGCGTGTCGTCGCCGACGCCCGGCCGCTCCACCTTGACCACGTCGGCGCCGAGGTCGCCCAGGATCTGGGTGGCGCTGGGGCCGGCCAGCACGCGGGTCAGGTCGAGCACCTTGAGGCCGGCCAGGGCGCCGGCGGGGCTGTCGGTCATGTCTTTTGAACCTTCCTCCTTGGTCCGCCCTGGTTAGCCCAGGCGGGGCGGGGCCGCAATCGGCGCCCCGCGCGGGCGGGCGGATCATGACCCCAGGTTAAGACCTTCTTTCTTTTTGGCAGGGACGAGGGAGTGGTCTAGGCCATAGCCTTGGCGCCCGAAAAAGGCGTCGGTCCAACAGGGGACATAAACGATGATGCAAGGCTTCTCCAGGGTTCTCGTCCGCAGCCTGCTGGCGGCGGCGCTGCTGGGCGGGACGGCGTCGGCCGCGCTGGCCGAGATGGTGCTGAATGTCGGCAACAGCTCGGAGCCGGAGACGCTCGACATCCAGAAATCGTCCGGCGTCGCCGAGGCGAACATCCAGAACGACCTGTTCGAGGGCCTGCTGACCCAGGACGCCAAGGCGCAGCCGGTGCCGGGCGCGGCGGAAAGCTGGACCGTCTCCGACGACGGCAAGACCTACACCTTCAAGCTTCGCGCCGACGGCAAATGGTCCGACGGCACGCCGGTCACGGCGGGCGACTTCGTCTTCGCCTGGAAGCGTCTGCTGGACCCCAAGACCGCCAGCCCCTACGGCTATTTCATCGACCGGGTGGTCAACGCCAGGGAGATCCGCCTGGGCCAGAAGCCGGCCGACACGCTCGGGGTCAAGGCGGTCGACGACCGCACCTTCGAGGTCTCGCTGGTCGGGCCGACGCCGTATTTCCTGTCGACCCTGACCCACCATTCGACCTTCCCGCTCAGCCGCGCCAATGTCGAGAAGTTCGGCGACGACTACCTCAAGCCGGGCAATCTGGTGTCGAACGGCGCCTACATGCTGGCCGAGGCGGTGCCGCAGTCGCATGTGAAGCTGGTGAAGAACCCCAGCTTCCACGATGCCCCGAACGTCAAGATCGACACCGTCCGCTACTTCGTGACCGAGGATGTCGACGCCGAGCTGCAGCGCTTCAAGGCGGGCGAGCTGGACTACACCTACACCATCCCGGGCCAGCAGATCCCCGAGCTGAAGCAGACCGTGCCGGACCAGGTGCGGATCGCGCCCTATGTCGGCACCTACTACTATGCGATCAACCTGACGCACGAGCCCTGGAAGAGCCATCCGGAGCTGCGCCGCGCCCTGTCGCTGGCGATCGACCGCGACGTGCTGGTGAACAAGATCACCCAGGGCGGGGAGCTGCCGGCCTACACCTTCGTGCCGCCGGGGATGAGCAACTTCGCGGCCTGGACGCCGAAGGAGGCGGGGGAGACCCAGGCCCAGCGCGACGCCGAGGCCAAGGAGCTGTTCGCCAAGGCCGGCTACGGCCCGGACAAGCCGCTGGCGGTCGACATCACCTACAACACCTCGGAAAGCCACAAGAAGATCGCCGTCGCCATCGGCGCCATGTGGAAGCAGAAGCTCGGGGTCGAGGTCACGCAGACCAACGTCGAATGGGGCACGCTGCAGAGCTCGCTGCGGAAGAAGGAGTACAAGGACTTCAGCCGCACCTCCTGGATCGGCGATTTCGACGACCCCAGCAACTTCCTCGACCTGTTCCGCAGCACGGCCGGTGAGCAGAACTATCCGGGCTATGCCGAGCCTGGCTACGACAAGCTGATGGACGATGCGGCGGCGGAGGCCGATCTCGGCAAGCGCGGCCAGATCCTGGCCAAGGGCGAGCAGATGTTCCTGGCCGACCAGCCGATCATCCCGATCTATGTCTACACCAGCAAGCGCATGCTCTCGCCGGCGGTGAAGGGGTGGCAGGACAACATCCTGGACAACCATCTCAGCCGCTGGCTGACGGTCGAACGCTGACCGCCCGTCGCCGATCGGGCCCCGCCTCGGGCTGAGGCGGGGCCCTTTTCGTGTCCGCCCCGATCCCGCACCGGGGCCGACATGGGAATTCATGCGGCCGCCATGATTTTGTCCCAGTGCGGCTCCTAGTCTCCCGGCCGGGCGCCGCTGCGGCATCCGACCGCAACGGGCCGGAGCGGCGGCGTCCGGACACCGGAGCTGCCATGAATCCCCTGCTCGCGAAACTCAGGTCGAACGTCACCCTGGTCGTCGTGCTGGCGGTCGCGGTCATCCTGGTGATGTCGTCCTATTTCACGGTCAACCAGAACGAGGTCGGCGCGGTGCTGCGCTTCGGCCGGCTGGTCAGCGACCAGCCGGTACAGCCGGGCCTGCACTTCAAGCTGCCGGTCGTCGACTCGGTCCACACCATCCGCACCTCGATCGAGAAGATCCCGATCCCGGAAATCCATGTGAAGACGATCGACAACCAGTTCGTGTCGATCGACATGAGCCTGACCTACCATTTCTCCGACCCGCTCAAGGCGCTGTTCCAGGTCGGCGACATGGGCGGCGGCACGGTCAGCGAGAAGGTGATCCCCTTCGTGCAGAGCCGCACGCTCGACGTGTTCGGCCAGGTCAACGCGCTGGAGATCGCCGACAAGAAGAAGGGGCTGGAGAACTCGATCCTGACCGCCATCCAGGCCCAGGCCGCCGACATGTTCGGCGTCAAGGTCGAGGACATCCAGATCACCCAGATCAAGTATGACGAGAATTTCGAGCGGAACATCCAGGTCACGGTGCAGACCCGCAACCAGCAGCTCGCGGCGATCAACATCCTCAAGGTGAAGCAGACGGAGGCCGAGCAGGCCGTCGCCGTCGCCAAGGGCGAGGCCGACGCCGCCGCGGCGACCGCGGACGGCCAGAAGCGCGTCGCCATCGCCCAGGCCGAGGCGCAGGCCCAGTCGGTGCGCCTGGCGGCCGACGCCGCGGCCTACGACGTCTCCAAGCGCGCCGAGGCCGAGGCAGGCGCCAAGCGCGAGGTCGGCGCGGCCGAGGCCGAGGTGATCTCGACCAAGGCCAAGGCGGCCGGCTCGGCCCAGGCCTATGCCGAGATCCTGCGGGCCGAGGCGACCAAGAACTGGACCGGCGCGGTCCCCGGCGTCCAGCTCGCCGGCGGGGCGGGCGGCCCGGGCGCGGCGCCGGTCGTGGTGCTGCCGGCCGAGGCGATGAGGCCGGCGGCGGCCGCGCAGGCCCCGACGGAGTGAGCGGGGAGCTTTCTTATCTAGTCCTCCCTCCCCTTGCGGGAGGGGGGACTCTTTTGCTTCTGCGCGATCCTTCTCACCCCCGCCAGAACGGCTTCAGCGACTCGCGGTCGGCGGCGCAGCGTTCCAGGCCGAGGTCGCGCAGCTCGTGGTCGCTCAACGTCCACAGACGCGGGCGGGTGCGGGACCGGCGCAGCCACAGCCCGGCCAGGCGCGTCATAAGCGGGACGAGGCCGGAGCCTCTTTGCGGCTTCGCCGCGGTCAGCGACAGGGGCTGCATCGGTCACTCCCCGCCTGCGGTCGAGGCGTCGGCCTCGCGCAGCGCCCGGGCGCAATCCTCGCAGCACACCTCCACCGTCTGGCCGCCGATCGTCACCTTGATGGTCTCGGCGTCCAGCTCGCAGTCGCAGGCCGCGCAGGTTCTCTCGCTCATGGGGGCTCTCCTTCTCCGCCCGGCATCCGGGCCAGGGAAGGGGACCATTTCGGGCGGCCGGCCCGCTGTCGGATTCTTTAGGGACTTGCAGCGACGGCCCGGACCACAGATCCGTCATGGCGAGCCCCGGAGGGGCGTGGCCATCCAGGGCGGCTCGCACCGGCCCCTGGATGGCCACGTCGCTTCGCTCCTCGCCATGACGAAAAAAGCGAGTCGCTCTCAAAGGCCGCCGGTATTGAACAAGAACCACTCAGCGCAGATGGACCGAGCGCTGGAACTCCGCCGGGGTGCGGCCATAGGCCTGGCGGAAGGCGGCGCTGAAATGGCTGTGGCTGGAGAAACCGAGGTCGAGGCCGAGGGCGGTCAGGTCGTCGTAGCGGCCCAGCAGGTCCAGCGCCCGCGCCAGCCGCAGCCGCAGCTGGTAGCGATACAGCGGCAGGCCCTCGACCTGCCGGAACACCTGGGTCAGGTAGACCGGGGAGACGCCGACCTCGGCCGCGATCTCGGCCAGGGTCCACCGCCGCGCCAAATCCCCGGACAGCGCCAGCTTGGCCCGGTCGACCAGCTTCTGCAGGCCGCGGCTGGCTCCGGCCTGGTGCGAGGTGCGCTCGCCGATCGCGCGCCGCACCAGGGTCAGGGCCAGGGTCTCGGCCTCCAGCGTCTCGGCGGCCTCGCGCCTCAGGCTGTGCCGCAGCAGCGCCACCAGCGCCTGGCTGCGGGCGTCGATCCGCAGCCGGTGCGGGCGGAACGCCGCCGCCGGGCCGTGCCGCAGCAGCTCCGGCGGCGCCAGCTCGCGCAGCAGCGCGTCGTCGACCACCACGTCCAGGCAGGCATCGCCGCCCTCGACCGGGTGGCTGGTCCGGTAGCCCTCATCCGGGTTGAAGAACAGCACCTGGTTGGCCTCGCCCACCGCATCGTCGCTGCCGAGATGGCGGACGAACACGCCGCGATAGGGGAAGACCAGATGGGTGGCCGCCGCGCATTCCTCGGCGCTGCGGTGCCGGCACGCACCGCCGCAGGCGACATCGCGGATCGCGACGGTCTCCGTCTGCAGCAGGGTATCGGCCGAGATGTCCGTCATGGCTCCGGCAGGGCAGGGGGCTTACGGCCCACCATACCCTGCCGGGCCGTGTTCCGCACCTGGGCGAGGCTCAGCCCCGCCAGAACGGCTTTGCCGCCTCGCGCAGGGCGTCGCCGCGGTGGAGGCCGAGGTCGCGCAGCTCGTGGTCGCTCAGCGCGTCGAGCTGGCGTCGGGTTCGCGCGCGCCGCAGCCACAGGCCGAAGACCTGGCGCCAGCCGGCGAAGGCCACGGGGCGGGACAGGGCAGAGCGGGAAACGCGGCGCTCGACAACGCGCGTCGACATGGGAGGTCTCCTGATGGCCCGCGGCCGGCGGGGCACTGCGCCCCGGAGCGGCAATTGCGGGATTGCAGTCGGAGATTGATCCGAGCATGATGTCGGTGCAATCAGAGTATTGCACTCGGAGCAATTTAGCATGCTGGACGATTTCCGCGCCATTGCCGATGCCGTCGCCGGTGAGATCGCCTCGGGGCAATTGCGGCCGGGCGACCGGCTGCCGCCGCAGCGCGACTTCGCCTATCGCCGCGGCATCGCCGCCTCCACCGCCGCCCGGGTCTATGCCGAGCTGACCCGGCGCGGCCTGGTGTCGGGCGAGGTCGGGCGCGGCACCTTCGTCCGCGCCGCGGCGACCGTGCCGGCCTCGGTGCTGGCCGAGCCGTGGCAGGCGCCGATCAACCTCGAATCCAGCTTCCCGATCCTGCCCGGCCAGCCGGCCGCCCTGGCGCAGGGGCTGCAGGCGCTGATGCGGCCGGACGCGCTGGGCCTGGCCTTGCGGGCAGTGCCGGCGGCGGGCACCCAGGCGGCGCGGGCGGTGGCGTCGTCCTTCCTGGCGCAGGCCGGATGGGCGCCGGAGCCGGCGCGGGTGCTGTTCACCGGCAATGGCCGGCAGGCGATCGCGGCGGCGCTGTCGGCGCTGGCGCCGGTCGGCGGCCGGGTCGGGGTCGAGGCGCTGACCTATCCGGTGATCAAGGGCATCGCCATCCGGTTGGGCATCGCCCTGGTGCCGATCGCGATGGATGCCGAAGGGCTGCGGCCCGACGCGCTGGAGGCGGCGCACCACGCCGCCCCGCTGCGCGGCGTCTATCTGCAGCCGGTGCTGCACAACCCGCTCGGCCTGTCGATGCCGTCGGGCCGGCGGGCGGATCTGGCTGCAACCCTGCAGCGGCTCGACCTGGTCGCGATCGAGGACCGGGTGTTCAGCTTCCTGGCCGACGAGGCGCCGCTGGCGGCGCTGGTGCCGGACCATGCCGTCGTCGTCGACAGCCTGTCCAAGCGCCTGGCGCCCGGGCTGACCCTGGGCTTCGCGGTGCCGCCGCGCGCGCTGGTCGAGCGCATGGTGGGGGTGATCCGCTCCGGCCCCTGGAGCCCCGGGGGTCTGGCGCTGGAGGCGGCGTCGCGCTGGATGGCCGACGGCACGGTGGCGGCGCTGGTGGCGGAGAAGCGGGAGGATGCCCGCACGCGCCAGGCGATCGCCCGCGCCGCGCTGGACGGGCTTGAGACCCGGGGCGATCCGCGCGCCTATCACCTCTGGCTCGACCTGCCGGAAGGCTGGCGGGCCGAGGCCTTCGCGGCCGCGGCCGCGCGCAAGGGCATCGCCCTGACCCCCGGCCCGGCCTATGCCGTCGGCCCCGGCCATGCGCCGGCCGGGGTGCGGCTGGCCCTGGCCTCGCCGGCGCCGGACGTGCTGCGCGAGGCGGTGGAGACCCTGGCCCGGCTGGCGCGAAGCGAGCCTGACCAGATCGCGGTGGACTAGAGCGTTAGCCGCTAAGGCTGATTCGAGAGGAGTTCCCATTTTGGGTGAACTGTGATTCAAGCTTTGTGCTGGATCGGAGGCCGGCATGAATGGCAGGACCCTTGTCGCAGGATCTTCGGCTGCGTGTTGTTCGGGCGGTTGAAGGCTAGAGCGTTAGCCGCTAAGGCTGATTCGAGAGGAGTTCCCATTTTGGGTGAACTGTGATTCAAGCTTTGTGCTGGATCGGAGGCCGGCATGAATGGCAGGACCCTTGTCGCAGGATCTTCGGCTGCGTGTTGTTCGGGCGGTTGAAGAGGAAGGCATGAGCCGTCGGGCAGCGGCGGCTCGATTTGGTGTGGCGATCCGAACGGCGGTGCGTTGGGTGAGCGACTACCGCAGCAGCGGGAGCGTGGCACCGCAGAAGATGGGCAATCCGAGCCCGCCCAAGTTGACAGCGCACAAGGCCGCGGTTCTGGCGCTGTTGGAGGCGCAGCCCGATTGTTCGATCGAGAGCCTGCGGCACGATCTGGCCGAGCGCGGCATCGTGGTGGGCTATGGCTCGATCCGGCGGTTCTTTCAGCGCGAGAAGATCACGCGCAAAAAAAGACGCTGACGGCGACCGAGC
Source organism: Inquilinus limosus (assembly GCF_002195995.1). Classification (GTDB taxonomy): domain Bacteria; phylum Pseudomonadota; class Alphaproteobacteria; order DSM-16000; family Inquilinaceae; genus Inquilinus; species Inquilinus limosus_C. The sequence continues at coordinate 661 of NZ_NHON01000038.1, read as the reverse complement.
TCGATCGGCCGGATGTCCAGGCGCGGCGTGCGGCCTGGATCGAGGAGCGGATCGGCCTTGACCCGCGCCGCCTGGTCTTCATCGACGAGACCTGGGTCAAGACCAACATGACGCCTACGCATGGCCGTTGCCAGCGCGGTCAGCGATTGATCGCCCGCGTCCCCTTCGGCCACTGGAAGACCTCGACCTTCCTGGCTGCACTGCGTTGGGACGGGATGAGTGCACCGGCGGTCTTCGATGGCCCCATCAACGGCCTCAGCTTCACCGCCTATGTCGAGCAGATCCTGGCGCCCAGCCTCAGGCCTGGCGACATCGTGGTGCTCGACAATCTCGGCAGCCACAAGAGCAAGGCCGCCCGCACCGCCATCGAGCAAGTCGGTGGCGAGTTGCGCTTCTTGCCGCCCTATTCGCCCGACCTCAACCCAATCGAGCAGGTCTTCGCCAAACTCAAGACCCTGATACGACGGGCCGCACCCCGCAACCGACACGCCTTGTGGAACCGCATCGGCTCACTGCTCGACCGTTTCCCACCGCTCGAATGCCAGAACTACATCCTCAATTCCGGATATCTCGCGCCAACCTAGGTGGCTAACGCTCTAGTGCCAGAACTACATCCTCAATTCCGGATATCTCGCGCCAACCTAGGTGGCTAACGCTCTAG